>CALJMI010000106.1 GCA_937981885.1 uncultured Caldilinea sp. | reverse complement strand
GGAATGCAGGCTCATGGCCGCACGGCGTGGGGTGACGCCAGCCGTGCGTACCCGGCATCAGGTTATATCGTTGAAGACGAAATCGTCTTCCTACACGGTGAGCGCTTTGGTCTGCCTGACAACACAGCGATCATTCTCAGTGAGGCGGCTTTTCGCACTGTTGATGGGAAGGCAGGCTCTGAGTTATTTCCGCACGGCGGCTTGTATCCCGAAGAAGTGATCATCCCCTGGCTGGTCTATGCGCGTGACGCAACACAGCCGCAAGTCGAAATCGAAGTGCGCGGTCGCGGACAGGCAGGCAAGCGCGGCGAAATCGCGGTGCGGGTCATCAATCTGGACAGAAGTCCATTTACACTTGGACGCCTAACAATTCAATCCCCTCAAACCACCTATACTGTTACTGTGGCGCTCGATTGGCAGGTGGCGCCAAGTTCGGATCAAACGCAGACATTCCCGCTTGAACCCTGGCCCACAGCCGCTGCGGCACGCATATTACGCGCATCTGTATCTCTTCAATCACAAAATGGACGGACTTTTGAGATCGGCGCGCAAACGGATGTCCAAAGCCAGGAAATGTATCAGCGTGACAACATTCTGGAAGGGCTTGACTGATGAACTCAGACTTCCTGGTTGACGATTTTGACACTGTGGATCAGCCGTCCGTGCCTTTGGATGAGAAAGTTCGCCAGGTATTTGGCGACCTAGCAATCGACAAACGGCGCTTGCCCATGAGCCAGCTACAAAAGCGTGGCGTACCGGCTTATGTCGGCGAATGGGTGTTGGACACAATTGTTCCCGGTGATGGACCGCTGTCACAGGCGGATGCCGAGAAAGTACAAAAGTGGGCTAATCGTTATATCCCGGGTCCTGGCGACGCCAACCTGATCAAGAACCGGCTGCTAGATGGTGAGCTGGTCAAGGTGTTGACGCCCATTCAGGTCGATGTCGAGTTGACGCGTCGTCGTCAAGAACGCGTCGCCAAGATGAGTCTGCTCGGACTGAGCGACGCTTTTATTAGCGATGGATTGGTTCAACGCTATCCTGACTTGCTCAACCAGGGCATGTGGGGTGTGGTTGAGATTGCCAACACGCAAGAAGGCGTAGCTATCAACAGTTTCAAGCCCATGCAGGCAACCGTCAATCTGTCGATGTATAAAGATGCCCGGCGTCAGTTTACCTTAGCCGAATGGCGGGCGCTGCTGCTCACATCGATGGGGTATAGTCCCGCCGCATTCACAGAGGAAGAACAGACCCTTCTTCTATGTCGCCTGCTGCCCCTCGTGCAAAAGAATATGCACATGATGGAGCTGGCGCCCAAAGGGACAGGCAAAAGCTACATTTACGAAAACATTAGTCCGCGTGTGCGCCTGCTGAGCGGCGGCAATGTTTCGCCTGCGGTGCTCTTTGTCAACAACATGACCGGGCAGTGGGGCTTGCTGGCGCGCTTTGCGGTTGTTGTGCTTGACGAGGTGCAGACACTCAAGTTTGAAAAGCCACAGGAAATTGTTGGTGGACTGAAGGGTTTCCTGGCGAATGGTCGCCTTACACGCGGTGGGCTACACGAGACCGCCAGTGACTGTGGCTTAGTCTTGTTGGCAAACATTACCCTGGATAACCAGCAGCGCCCAATCATGGAGCCATTGGTCAGGGAACTGCCGGAATTTCTTCAAGAAACAGCATTCCTCGACCGTATTCGTGCTTTGATTCCAGGCTGGCGTCTCCGAAAACTCAGTGGAGAATGTTTCGCGCATGGCGTCGGGCTGAAATCCGATTTCTTTGGAGATGCACTGCTCGAAATGCGCAATGATCTTGAGTTGGATCAGTGGTGCGCACGACGTATCCACCTGACAGGAGCCAAAGTGTACAAGCGCAACGAGGATGCTGTCCAATCAATTGCCAGTGGCTTAATGAAAATCATGTTTCCACATAGTGAGGTCAGCGAGACAGAGTTTGAGTTTTACTGTGTTCGACCTGCCAGATTACTGCGACAGGGGATTTGGAGTCAGCTTCAGAACCTGGACGGTGAGTATCGTCAATACGAGGCTGAGATTCGTTGCGAAATCACGCCGGACTGAATCGAGTTTCCGATGAAGCCTGATGATGTCATCTACCTCGACTATAATGCTACAACCCCCTGCGACCCACGCGTTGTAGCAAAAATGCGCCCCTACTTTGATGAGCTATTTGCGAACCCTGCCAATGGCTATCATCGGTGGGGGCGCCTGACTGCCCGCGCCGTTGAGGATGCACGAGAGCAGATTGGGGCGTTGATCAACGCAGCGCCAAAGGAAATCGTCTTTACCGCTGGCGCCACTGAAAGCAACAATCTGGCGATCCTGGGGCTGGCGCGCAGGGCGCGTAATCGTGAACGGCGGCGAATCGTGACGACGGCAGTCGAACACAAGGCCGTACTGCTTCCATGCAAGCGGTTGGTAGAAGAAGGATTTGACCTGATTATTCTGCCCGTTGACGAACATGGCTGTGTTCGCCTCGATGCCGCTCAGGCTGCGATCAATGATGAAACGTTGCTGGTTTCGGTGCAGGCAGCCAACAATGAGATCGGCACAATTCAGCCCGTCGCTGAAATTGCTGAGATCGCTCACGCACACGGAGCACTTGTACACTGCGATGCGGCTCAAGCCTTGGGTAAGATACCGGTCGATGTCGATCGTCTCGGCGTTGACTTGCTGTCTGCCAGTGCACATAAGCTCTATGGGCCAAAGGGCATTGGGTGTCTTTACGTGCGCGGCGGAACTCGGTCGATTGCGCTTGAACCACTCCTCTATGGCGGTGGTCAGGAACATGGTTTGCGGTCGGGAACAACCAACGTTCCAGGCGCAGTTGGGTTTGGCGAGGCATGCGCAATCGCACAGACAGAGCTATCGCAAGAAATGGCGCGTTTGCAGTCTCTGCGTGATGCAATCGAGTTAGCGCTGCAGGCGAAAATTCCAACGCTTCACATCAACGGTCGCGGCACAGCACGATTGCCAAACACCTCCAGCCTCACCTTTCCTGGCATTGATGCCGATGCATTGTTGTTGAATCTGCCTGATTTGATGTTGGGAACCGGATCGGCCTGTACGTCAGGCGCCGTTGAGCCGTCGCATGTGTTGACTGCGATTGGGCTGAACCGAGATCTGGCTTCTGCGACTGTGCGGTTGAGTTTAGGACGCTTCGTCGCCCCAACCGATGTACAGCGCATCGTGAGTGAGATTGTGACGACCATAACGCAATTGCCGTGAGCAACGTCCTACGGTTATCGGCAAGCGTCCAGGCAGAGTTGGAGGCGTCATTGCCGGCGGCGTTGGATCGGGTGTTTCGGTGGGAGATGTAGGTCGACAAAGCGCCGACAGTCACGGCGGCGATCCCTGCCCGCCTAAAGACGCGGCGTAACCGACGTCCGCGCGTCTGCTGCCCGATCCTTGCCTTGCTACGATTCATGCGCGGCTGGCGCATTGGGCTTGGGCAGTGCTGATCGTGTGTGGCAGCAGTGGCGGGGATAGATTTGGATGGCGCCTTGATTGGCAAGCCCAAGGCGAGCCGGGCACAGCGGGCGGCGGCATTGTACGGCGCCGGACGCAAGTATCTGCGCCCTGGCGTTGACCCGGTGCGCGATCTGATCGCTGAACGACTCGACGATGATGACGCGTATCGAGCCGCATCATGAGTTATCTGCTTGACTCTTCAGCTCTACCTTGCTTCATCGCGACCCACACTTTGCCGCGATTCCAGAAGAACTGCTCAAGCAAGAGTCTCTCCCTGACAAATCGACCGTGGAATAAAACTGACTGTCTCCACTGATTGTACATTGCTTTTGTAGCAGCAATCTGACAATCTGACGTAATTTTGGTTTTTGTTTGAGCGAATTGTTGACACTACTGACTTTTGCACTATACTTGCTTCCAGATCGGGATATGTTCTCAGCCTGGAAAGGGAGCAAGCTATGGACGTCACCCAACTCACCGCCATTTCTCCACATGAACTCGGCCAGCGCTTGCAGAAGGCGCGTAAACGGCGTGGGCTGACCCAAGAAGAGGCCGCCATCGCCATTGGCATCGCCCGCACTACCATGGTGGCAATCGAGAAGGGCGAGCGACGCATTCGCGCCAACGAACTGCTGCAACTGGCGCAGGTCTACGGCCAGTCGGTCAACGACTTGCTGCGCGACCGTCCGCAGTTGGCGCCTTTTGCTCCGCAATTCCGCAGCCAGCGTTTCCAGTGGACTGAAGCGACCACTGTCTTTGACGCCAGCATCGCCGAGTTCGAGGCGCTCTGTCAGAATTATCTGGAGTTGGAGCAGTTGGTCGGTGCACCGCTGGTGCGGCACGAACCGGCGGAGGTGCAACTGGAGGGCATCGACGCCGACGCCCTGGCGGAGAGCGTGGCGCAGAGCGAACGCAGCCGGCTCGGTTTGGGCGATGCGCCGATCCCGCTGCTGCGCACCTTGCTGGAGAACGAAGTCGGGCTGCGCATCTTCTACATGGAATTGCAGCCGTCGGGAGCGCTTGCCGGTCTCTATGCCTATTCGCCCGAACTGGGCGGTTGCATCGCCATCAACCGGCTGCACCCTGAAGAACGGCGGCGCTGGACGCTGGCGCACGAGTACGGCCACTTTCTGGCCGACCGCCAGCGCGCCGATGCACTGCCCGAAGCCGGGCGCCGCCGCGCCGACGACGAGCGTTTTGCCGACGCCTTTGCGCGCGCCTTCCTGCTGCCCAAGAGCGGGGTTGTGCGTCGTTTTCAGCATCTGCGCACGGCAGGTAAGCCCTTTACCTTTGCCGATCTCCTCATCCTGGCGCACGATTACGGCGTCTCGGTGGAGGCAATGGCGCTGCGTCTGGAGGAACTGCGCCTGCTCCAGAGCGGCACAGCCGACAAGCTCAAAGCTGGCAGGAACAGAATCCGTGATCGCCAGCGCGAACTGGGGCTGTCACCTATCCCCGGCAACGACGACCTGCTGCCGCGTCGCTACCAGATGCTTGCGTTGCAGGCGCTGGAGAACGAACTGATCACCGAGGGCCAGTTTGCACACTTTCTGCGCGTCGACCGGCTTACCGCCCGCCAGCGCATCGAACTGTTGCAAAGCACGGCGGATAGCCCCGCGTTCTTTGTCGATGTCGCTGCGTTGCCGCTGTTCAACGTCGAGGAGGATGCCGCCAGTGTCTGAGTGCGCCCCCATGACCCGTGGTTGGTCAATCGCTATTTCTGCGCATCCGCACGCTGCACCCGGGAGAAGTCGGCAATCGGGAGCGCCGCATTCTATCGACTTGAGTGGCGCCAACGCCAATCGCAGGCTACGCACTGCGCCTGCCGGCGAACGGGTTCGCCGGCAGGCGCAGTGCGTCTCGACGGGCGCAACGCAGTCTAATTCTGCGCCTCGTCCGGCTCGATGTTGACTTCTTCCATGCTGCCGGTGACGAGGAAGATCAGGCGTTCGGCGACATTCGTGATCAGATCGCCGAAGCGCTCAAATTCGCGGGCGACGCGCAGCACTTCATAGTTGTCCTCAGTCTGTTCGAGCGAGGCGGCGCTGGAAAGGCGGAACATGATCTGGGTGAAGGCGCGGGCGTAGAGTTTGTCGACCTCGTCGTCCAGTTTGGCGATCTGCTGCGCAAGGTGGATGTCGCGGTTGGCATACGCCTCCTTGATCTGCCGCAGCATACTCAACACCATGTGTCCCATTTCGCTGATCTCGGGCGGAAGCTTCTCGACCGGGCGTCCGTGCAGCCGCTTGAGCGCCTTGGCAACACCCTTAGCCTGGTCGCCCATGCGCTCAAGATCGACGATCATGTTGAGCGAGGCAATAATTAAGCGCAGGTCACGCGCGGTGGGCTGCTGCTTGGCGATCAGGAGGATGCATTGCTCCTCGATCTCGAAGCGCAACTTATTGACCTGGCGATCGAGGTCTGTCACCACTGAAGCCAGCGTCGGGTCAAGTCGTTCGTAGGCGGCGAGCACGATCGACAGCTCTTCCTCGACGCGACTCGTCATCAACATGATCGAATCGCTCAGCTTCTGTAGTTCACGGTCAAAATGTTCACGTGGTTTCATCATAATTCCTCAGTTAGGGCTGGCTTTTGCAGCGCGCAAAGATAATGACCGGCAAGATGCGGTCCCACTACATGATAGTACAGATGCATCGTTATCGAAATATAAATGAATTATTAACAAGCGCGTTCACACATGTTGAAATTCGCTATTGACATTCGACGAATTCTCATCTATAATTTAGGCGAACGTTCGGGCGAACGTTCGCCTAAGCATCCAATCGATATAGCGTTATGGCAGGACGTATAACCTTGAAGGATGTAGCGGCGCGCGCTGGCGTCAGCTATCAGACCGTCTCAAAAGTCATCAACGGCAACGGCAGCGTCACGGCAGAGACCGAAGCCCAGATCTGGCGCGCCGTCGAAGAGCTGGGCTATCGCGTCAACGTGGCGGCGCGCACCCTGCGCACCAGGTCTAGCGGGCTGATCGGCTACACCTGGGCGCCCAGCCCGCCCGACCGCGGCAACCCGATTCTGGATCAGTTCCTGACCAGCGTGGTGGCAGCGGCGGAGGGATACGGCTATCATCTGATGCTCTTTCCCCATCCGCCCGCCATCGAGGAGGTGGATGTCTATCGCCAGTTGATGCGTTCCGGTCGCGTCGATGGCTTCATCGTGGCGAGCACCAACTACGACGACCCGCGCATCCGGCTGCTGATCGAGGAGGCATTCCCGTTTGTTGCGTTTGGGCGCTCGAATCCGGAGTGGGACTTTCCGTTCGTCGATGTCGATGGTCGCGCCGGCATCCGCATGGCGACAGAGCACCTGATCGAGCAGGAACATCGTGCCATTGCATTGCTGGCGTGGCCCGGCCACTCCCGCGTGGGCGCCGACCGCGCCGAGGGCTATCGTGACGCAATGGCCGCCGCCGGGCTGCCGGTCGATCCGGCCTGGATACACCACAGCGAGAGCGCGTTCCAAGCGGGATACACAGCCGTGCAGCAGTTGCTCAGCCTGCCGCCTGATCGTCGTCCAACCGCAGTCGTGGCGCTGGATGACACGCTGGCGATCGGCGCCATCCGCGCGGCGTTGGACGCTGGCGTGCGCGTCGGCGCCGACTTTGGCGTCACCGGTTTCGATGATGCACCTGGCGCGCAATATCTATCGCCGTCGCTCACCACCTTGCGCCAACCAATTCAGCAGGTGGCGGAACGATTGACGGAAATGTTGGTGGATTGTATTCACGGACGCACACCGTCGCCCAAGCAGGTGATTCTGCCGCCGCGGCTGATTGTGCGGTCGTCAAGCGTCAGGGTGGGAATGGGAGATTAGAGATTGGAGATTGGAGATTGGAGATTGATTGCGCTGGTTCTCCCAATCTCCAATCTCCAATCTCCAATCTCTAACCTCTATCACGCGCAGGGAGAAAAGTTGTGTCACAGGCAATTCGTGCAATTTTGTTTGACCTTGACGGTGTGATCACTGACACCGCTGAATATCATTATCAGGCGTGGCAGGAGTTGGCGGACGCCGAGGGCATCCCCTTCGACCGCGCTGCCAACGAGAAGCTACGCGGGGTGTCGCGCCGCGAGTCGCTGCGTCTGCTGCTCAACGGTCGCACGATCACGCCGGAGCAGGAAGACGCCTGGCTGACGCGCAAAAATCGGCGCTATCAGGAGCTGTTGCAACAGCTCACGCCCGCCGATCTGCTGCCGGGTGTGGCGGCGTTGCTCGACGAGATTCGTCAGGCAGGGCTGAAGACGGCGATCGTCTCCGCCAGCTACAACACACCGACCGTGCTCAACCGCCTGCAGATCGCCGACCGTTTCGACGTGGTGATCGCCGGGCCTGAAGCCAGCGCCGGACCTGGGCGCAATCGACCCAAGCCGGCGCCCGACCTCTTCCTGCTGGCGGCGGAGCGTCTGGATGTGGCGCCGGGGGCGTGCCTGGTGGTGGAGGATGCCGAGTCGGGCGTGGAAGGGGCGCAGCAGGCGGGCATGGTGACGGTGGGAATAGGGCCGGCGGAGCGCGTCGGCGCCGCCGATCTGGTGCTACCCAACCTGGAGGGCGTCTCGCTGGCGCAGTTGCTCTATGCGGCGACGTGGTCGGTGGCGGAGCCGGGCTTTGACCCTGCACAGCAACGGCGCTGGGAAAGCGCGTTCACCATCGGCAACGGCATGTTGGGCGCGCGCGGCAGCCTGGAGGAGCGCTTTCCCGGCGACCAGCCTTCGACGCTGATCCATGGCTTGTGGGACGACGCGCCGATTGTCTACACCGAACTGGCGAACGCCTTCGATTGGACAGCCTTTGACCTGTGGATCGACGGCGAAGCCTTCCGCATGGATCGGGGGGCAATCGCGCTCTACAGCCGGCGGCTCGACCTGCACAGCGGCGAACTACGGCGCCATTTCTACTGGACGACGCCCGCCGGCGCAACGGTGCAGATCAGCTTCCGTCGCGTCGCCAGCCTGGCGGAGCCTCACGGCGTCGGCGTGCGCCTCGAAGTGACGCCGCTCGACCGCCCGGTGCAGATGCGCGTGCGCGCGCGCATCGACGGCGTGGTCGAAAACGAGGGGCTGTTGCACTGGCGCAACCTGCAACAAGGTTGCGACGGCGCCATCGCCTTTCTGCGCGGGGAGACGCGACGCACGCACAAGACATTGGTTGAGGCAATGGCCGTGCGCCAGGAAGGTGCAGCCGCCCCTGTGCACTATCAAGACGCGCCCTACAACCCTGCCTTCGAGATGACACAGACGCTCGCTGTACACCAGTCGTGGGCGGTGGAGAAGCTGGTCGCCATCTACACCAACCGCAACGTGGACGATCCGCTGGCGGCGGCGCGGGCAAAGGCGGCGGAACTGGGCAAGGGCGGCTATGCTGCGCTTTTGACCGGCGCCAAGGCGGCCTTGGCTGACCTCTGGGCGGAAAGCGATGTAATCATCGAAGGCGACGACGCTGCACAGCGTGGGGTGCGCCACGGCCTCTTCCAGTTGCGCATCGCCGCCGCGCAGGATGAGCGCGTCAGCATTGCCGCCAAGTCGTTGAGCGGCTTTGGCTATCGCGGCCACGCCTTCTGGGACACGGAAACCTTCATCCTGCCCTTCTTCACCTTTACGCAGCCCGATCTAGCGCGCAACTTGCTGATGTATCGCTGGCACACCATCGAAGGCGCGCGCAAGAAGGCGCGTGAAAACGGCTACGCAGGCGCACAGTATCCATGGGAGAGCGCCGAGACCGGCGAGGAAGTGACGCCGCGCTGGGTTCCTGACCCCAATGGCGAAGAACTCATCCGCATCTGGTGCGGCGACATTGAGCTGCACATCACTGCCGACATCGCCTACGCCATTATGCAATACTGGCGCATGACCGGCGACGACGAGTTCATGACCGGCGCCGGCGCCCAGATCATCCTGGAGACAGCGCGCTTCTGGGAAAGTCGCGTCGAGCCGGACAGACCGACGCCCGGTCAATACTCGATCTCCGACGTGATCGGACCAGACGAATATCACGAACATGTCGACAACAACGCCTTCACCAACGCCATGGTCGCCTGGCATCTGCGCACGGCGGGTGAGGTGCTGGCATGGCTGCACGCCCACGCACCCACACGGGCGGTGCACCTGGAGAAGATGCTCGACCTGTCGGCAACGCGGCTGGCGCACTGGCAAACGATTGCCGACAACTTGGTGTTTTTGCGCGATCCAAACACCGGGCTGATCGAGCAGTTCGAGGGCTTCTTCCAGCGCAAAGAGGTGGATTGGGCGGCGTTCGCCAATCGCACGAAGTCGATGCAGGCGCTGCTCGGCATCGAAGGCGCCAACGAACATCAGGTGCTCAAACAGCCGGACGTGCTGCTGCTCTTTGCGCTTCTGCCGCAGCATTTCACCGACGACGACCTGCGGGTGAACTGGGACTATTACAGCCCGCGCACCGACCACACCTACGGTTCGTCGCTCGGTCCAGCCGTGCACGCATGGCTGGCATGTCGGCTCGGCATGCCGGAGGAGGCGTACACACACTTCATGCGCGCTGCGCTGGTCGATATCGAAGATGTGCGCGGCAACGCGGCGGAAGGAATTCACGCGGCGTCGGCGGGCGGCGTCTGGCAGGCGCTGGTCTTTGGTTTTGCCGGGCTGCGCTGGACGGAAACAGGAGAGGTCGCCGTTGCGCCGCAGTTGCCGTCGCATTGGCGCCGGCTGGCGTTCAGCGTTCAGGTGCGCGGCGAGCGCCATGCCTTTGACCTGCGAGAGAGGAACGTAGTGGAGCGTGATGCGTGATGCGTGTTGCGTGTTGCGTGTACTGCACACCACGCACCACGTAACACGCAACACGCAACACGCACCAAAAACACGAATGACACGAACTCTCTGCTTGCGACGCCGGAATTCGTGTCATTCCTGAATGGATAGCGACCGACAGGACGCGGTGGTCAACCGAATGTCCTGAGGGCCTGCTGTATTTAACCACAGGATCGGTTCTTAGCTGCACAGAGGCAGCGAAAGGAGAACAAATTCAGACAAAACCAATTCGCTCCCTGGTTCAATGTTCGTGATGTGTGTACATCAATCGTTTACAGTTCAACAAAGAGGAGACATGCTATGAAAACCAAGCTGAGTATGCTGCTGTCAGCGCTGCTGCTGACGGCGATGATCTTGTCTGCATGTGCAGCGCCAGCCGCGCAACCTGCTGCGGGCGGCGAACAGGCTGCAGCGCCGGCAGGTGCGGTCAATCTGCAACTGATGGGCTGGGCCAGCTCCGACGCCGAGAATGTGCGTTTGCAGGAAGTGGTTGATGGCTGGAACGCCGCCAACCCCGACATTCAGGTTTCGCTGAATCTGGTGCCCGACTACGACACCAAACTGCAGACCTCGCTGGCCGGCGGCGCGCCGCCCGACATCTTCTATGTCGATAGCTTCCGCCTGCCCGATCTGGCGGCGGCGGGCGCGCTGCTGCCGATCGGCGACAAGATGACCGATGTCGATGATTTCTATCCGTCGCTGCGTGATTCGTTCACGGTGGATGGCGTCTTTTACTGCCCACCGAAGGACTTCAGCACCCTGGCGCTGGAATACAACACCGATCTCTTCGACGCCGCCGGGCTGGAATACCCGACCGCCGACTGGACTTGGGATGATCTGCGCGCCGCTGCGGAAGCGCTGACAAACAAGGATGCAGGCGTGGCTGGCTTCTCGATCAACCCTGACTTTGCGCGCTGGATCGCCTTCCTCTATCAGGCGGGCGGCGAGGTCGCCAACGCTGACTTCAGCGCCATGACGCTGGATAGCCCGGAGGCGTTGCAGGCGATGGAGTTCTATGTCGGTCTGGTGCGCGATGGCTTTGCTGCGCCGGCTTCCGACCTGGACAGCGGCTGGCCCGGCGAGGCGTTCGGCAAGGGACGCGCGGCGATGACGATGGAAGGCAACTGGATCGTGCCCTATCTGAAGGATCAATTCCCCGATCTGAAGTACGGTATCACCGAGCTGCCCGCCGGACCTGCTGGCAAGGCGACGATGGCGTTCACTGTCTGCTACGGCGTCGCCGCCAACGGCAGGAACACCGACGCCGCCACGAAGGTGGTGGATTATCTGACCGGTCCCGAAGGCATGAAGGCATGGACCGACCTGGGTCTGGCAATGCCGACGCGCCAGAGCCTGCGCGATGGCTGGCTGGCGCAATATCCGAATCTGGAGCCGATGCTCAACGGCGCCGACTATGCACGCAAATGGCAGTTCCGCCCTGGCTTTGGCGACGTGCTCGACACGATCAACGCAGGCTTGCAGGAAGCCTTCACCGGCACAAAGACGCCGCAGGCTGTGTTGAGCGAAACGCAGTCCGTCGGCGAGCAGGTGCTGGCGCGATAGGAAGCTACACCAATCTTTCTGTCGCCAACCTTCCCGGAAGCTCAGAGCTTCCGGGAAGGTATCCCAATACCCCCCCTTCTTCATACGAGGTGATCGATGGCAACCGGCATCAAACAACAAGATCGACAGGATGCGATTGCAGGCTGGGGATTCATGACGCCAGCGCTGATTCTCTTCGCCGTCTTCGTCTTCATTCCCATCTTCTTCGCCATCTACTTCAGCTTCACCGACTGGAACGGCATCAGCCCACCCATCGAGGCAAACTTTGTCGGCTTTGATAACTTTCGCGTGCTGCTGTTCGAGGACGGCATCCGCCGCGCCGACTTCTTCAAAGCGCTGAAGAACACAGCCTACTTCTCGCTCGGCGTTGTGCCCGCGCAGACGGCGTTGGCGCTGCTGCTGGCAGTCATCGTCAACCAACGACGGCTGCGCTTCAAGAGCTTCTTTCGCACAGCGTACTACTTTCCGTCGATCACCTCGTCGATTGCGATCAGCATGCTGTTCCTCTTTCTCTACCAGAGGAACGGGCTGGTCAACCAGGTGTTGCAGACGATCACCTTTGGCGCCTGGGAGCCGATCGCATGGATGGCGGATCCGCGCGGTCTCTTTCACATCATCTTCAGCTGGTTCGGACTGACGCTGGAAACGGCGCCGGCGTGGATGCAGGCAAATGTGCTCAGTCTTTCGGTGTGGGATTGGCTGAGCGGCCCCAGCGTAGCGTTGATGGGCATCATGATCCTCAACACGTGGACGACAATCGGCACAATGATGGTGATCTTTCTGGCGGCGCTGCAGGATGTGCCGCGCGAGGTCTACGAGGCGTCGGAGATGGACGGCGCCAATGCGCGGCAAATTTTCTTCAAGATCACGCTGCCGCTCGTGCGCCCCACGCTCTTCTTTGTGGTGACGCTGGGCTTGATCGGCACCTTCCAGGTCTTCGACCAGGTCTATGTGATGAGTTCGGGCGGTCCTGCCAAGACCACGCTGACTGTCGCCTATTTGGTCTATCGCAACGGCTTCACCAACTCGCAGATGGGGCTGGCGGCGGCGATTGCGCTCTTGCTCTTCATCATCATCTTCACGTTGACGCTGGTGCAGCGGCGCATCACCGAAGGGAAAAAGGAGTAAGCTTATGACGGCGTCATCCACCTACACATCGGTGCGACAGGTCAGCCCGTGGCGCGAGAATCTGCGTCTGGTGTTTTCCTACGCCCTGCTCTTCCTGATTGCGCTGATCTTTCTTTACCCCTTTGTGCTGGCGATCACGACCAGTTTCAAGACGCTGCCGGAGATCAACGAGCGACCGGTTGCGCTCATCCCGCAGACCTTCACGCTCGAAGGCTATCAGCGCATGTTTGCGCTCAACGTGGGGCGCTGGGCGTTCAATAGTTTCATGATCGCGACGATTGTGACCGTCTCCAACGTGCTCTTTTCAGGACTGGCGGGCTATGCGTTGACGCGCATTGCTTTTCCGGGCAGCCGCATCGTCTTTCTGGCAATCATCGGCACGATGATGATCCCAGGCATCGTGCAGTTGATCCCGATGTTCATTGTGCTCAAGTCGCTCAACATGATCGACAGCTACAGCGGCCTAATCGTGCCCAAGATGGTGACGGCTTTTGGCATCTTTCTGATGGCGCAATTCTTCGAGGCGATCCCGCGCGAGATCGAAGAAGCGGCGCGCATCGACGGCGCCAGCCGCTTCCGCACCTTCTTCCAGGTGGTGTTGCCGCTGGCGCGACCGGCAATTGTGGCGCTGGTGATCTTCAGCTTCCAGGGCAGTTGGAACGAATTCATGCACCCGCTGATCGTGATCACCACCAACCAGGATTTGTACACGCTGCCGCTCGGTCTCGCCTTCCTGCGCGGCGGCTTGGGACAGAACCTGCAATGGAACGCCCTGCTCGCCGGTTCGATGTTGACGACGCTGCCGATGGCGCTGATCTTCCTCTTCTTCCAGCGCTATTTTATCGAAGGCATCAGCTACAGCGGCGTCAAGGGCTGAGGCAGCGCGCACGCCAACGACTGGCAGCTCACTGTTCGAGAAGTCGCTGTTGCGACGCGAGGGCGACCGCTACGACATGCATCCGATGCTGGCGCGCTTTGCAGGAGAGCAGCTTGCCGGCGATTCCGCCGATGCTGGAAGAGATCGTCGCCGAAGCCTTTGCACACTTTGGCAGAGTCATCCTCCAGGCAAACGACGCCCGGATAAATGAATCGAGCTATCTCTACAAAAACGCCGCCTCTGCTGTGCAGCAGAGGCGGCGTTGCAAGCGGTGATGTAATGTGCAGTTCGCCGGCAAGCTGGCTGGATCAGCGATGGCTGATCGAGTGGCGACGCATCGTCAGCGAGACAGTCGTCGGCGCGTTGCTGGCAAGGCGGTTGGTCGCCAGGGCATAGAGCAACGCCAGCGCAGCCAGCCCTGCCACGATCCAGGCGGCGATTGTTGTCCAGGCGACGGCGACGACCGGTGCGGCGCTTACTGCAGGCGCTTCTTCGGCGATGACCGGAGCGACGCCCAACGCCAACGGCTGGCGACTGCTCATCGTCAACGCATAGACGGCGCCGGTTTGTCCAGTCAGCGGCAATAACTCGGCGACAGGCGCTGTAGTGACCGCCGCGAGCGGCTGCCAGGTTGCGCCGCCGTCGGTCGTTATACTCACACCGACCGACGAATGATGCACTGTCGTGTTGCCCAGCAGATAGCTGGTCGCCACGTAGAGCACATCCAACTGCGCCGGGTCGGCGGCGATAGCATCCACAGCCAGCCGCGAGCCAGGCGTGAAACGCAACCCGTCGTTCGCCATGCTCCAGGTCAGCCCATCCTGGCTGGTAAGCAGGCCACGGTCGAGCGTGCCAACATAGACCGTGGCCGGGTAACGGTTGACAATCGCCAGCGCGGTCGGCGCGCTGCCCAGGTTATCGACTTCGCTCCAACTCATCCCCAACCCATCGCCGCGATAAAGTGCGCCTGGCGTGCGGGCAAAAACCAGCCCGGCGCCAACGCTGTCGGCGGCGATCTGGAGAATCGGCTCATTCATCATTGTGTGGCCGCCGGCGATCATGCTCGACCCGACATCGCGCAGGCGGAAGATGCCGGCAGTGTCGGTGCCGACAAAGAGCAGGCGATTGGCTTTGTCGATGCCCAGACTGGTGACGCCGCCCACATGGTCATTGCTCAGCGGTGCACGCACCAGCCTGCCTTTGGCATCCAGCCGATAGACAGCCAGCTCGTTGGCGGCGCCGACATAGACGACGCCGGGGCGGCTGCTGTCGAGCGCCACCGCACCGGCGATCACGCCCGCAGGCAGGTCGATTTTGCGCCACTCGCCCGGACGCCCGGCAAAGAGTTCGCCAGCGTCGATGGCGTAGCTGACGCCCGACGGCTGGCTGGCGGCGGCATAGGAGCGCACATTCGCAAGGTTCGCCTTGACGACCGTCGGCTGACGCGTGTCCAGCGCGCTGACGACGCCGGCAAACACAGCCAGGATCAAGATAGCGGTTGTGGCGATAATAAACACTCTGCGGATCATGATTGGCTCCTTTCCGATGTGCATAGTCTTTCTGCGACCTGATCTCATTCTAGCCAGCCTGTGCAGCGTTTGCTTGACCGTTTCGACAAGCAAGTCAGACTGAATTCCTACGCTGACGGACATCCGTCCTTGTCGCTCTGGATCGGACTGTACTCCTGACGTACAATTGTTGCAGCAGTGCAAGCAATACAGCATCTGTGTCTTGCCGCACAGCCTTTTTACGCTGTGACCTCAGCATTGGTGACGAAGGAATAGACGCTATTGTTTCAACGCCGGTTACAAGCTTGCGCTATCCATAAATTGCAATTCCTTCAAACTCGCCCGGATTTGACCGCGCGTGCGCCGTCTGCTATACTCTTATTGTTGACGACCTTCCGGGCCAGTAGCTCAGTTGGGAGAGCGCTACAATCGCACTGTAGAGGTCAGGGGTTCAAGTCCCCTCTGGTCCACACGGCTGAACAGGCTGCCTGATAGTATGAAAAAATTTTGGCGCTATCGGGGTCATAAAGTATAATCTGTATAAAATAAGGGCCTATAGCTCAGTTGGGAGAGCGCTACAATGGCATTGTAGAGGTCAAGGGTTCAAGTCCCTTTAGGTCCACCTGACGACCCTTCCATATGGAAGGGTCGTTTTTTGCGACAAAACGTTGCCCTATAGAAAGGATGCTCCCTTGACTGTCACCCGCGAACTGGACCAGCTACGTCCCGTCAAAATGGAACTGGATTACGTCATTTATCCAGAAGGTTCGGTGTTGATCAGCATGGGCAACACGCGTGTGCTCTGCAACGCCACGGTCGAAGAGAATCTGCCGCGCTGGCTGATGAACTCGCGCCAAAAACAAGGATGGGTGACGGCGGAATATGCAATGCTGCCACGCGCCACCGAACAGCGCAACCAGCGTGAAATCCAATATCCAAAGGGACGCACGCAGGAAATCCAGCGACTGATCGCGCGCAGCCTGCGCGCTGCGGTCGATCTCTCGCGATTGGGCGAACGTCAGATCGTGGTGGATTGCGACGTGATCCAGGCGGACGGCGGCACGCGCACGGCGTCGATCACGGGCGGCTATGTAGCGCTGGCGCTGGCGATCAAGCGGCTGGAGAAGCGCAAGGCGATCGGGCCGGGCGCGCTGACGCAAGCAGTCGCCGCAGTCAGCGTCGGCATCGTCAACGGCAAGGCAGTGCTCGACCTCAACTATTCGATGGATCAAAAAGCCGACGTCGACATGAATGTCGTGATGACCTCGGACGGACGTTTTGTCGAAGTGCAGGGCACAGCCGAAGGCGAACCCTTCAGCCGCGGCGCGCTCAACGCCATGTTGCTGCTGGCAGAGCACGGCATCCGCCAGCTATTTGCGATTCAGGCCGAGGTGTTGGCGCAGGCGAAGATTTGAGGAGTTGCGAGGGATGAGAATATGTCACACTCTCTCTTCTCATCTCACCCGTGCTGTTCGCGCCAGATGCAGCCCTGCAAAGATCACGACCGCACCGGCGATCTTGAGCGGCGTCAACGCCTCACCCAGAAAGATCGCTGCCCCGATGGCGCCGACCACCGGAATCAAGTTGTTGTAAAGCGCCGTGCGCGCCCCACCGATTTTCTTGACGCCGTTATTCCAGATAATATAGCCGACGACGATCGCAAAGACAGCGGAATAGAATATTCCACTCCATCCCCACCCGTTGACCTGACTCCAATCCAATGCAACTGCTGCCGGTGCACCGACCACGATCAACGGCGCAGCGCCAAGCGACGTGGTCATGGCGGTCACGCGCAGCGGCGTATAGCTTGCCATCAGCGGCGCGGCCAACACGGCATAAAGCGCCCACAAGAACGAGCCGATCAGCACAAGGAGATCACCCCACAGCGCCTGTGAATTGAGGGCGACGCCCTCACCGCCCTGGATAATCAATGCAACGCCGATGAAGGTCAACACTATCCCAATCCACGCGCGCGGCGGCAGAAGTTCGCGTCCCAATGTGCGATTGATCAGCGCCACGAATGCTGGCGAGGTGGCAATGATCAGCGACGTCGTCGAGGCGGTCGTCATCGACAAGCCGGTCAAAAAGAGGGGTTGGTAGAAACCAGTGCCGACCATGCCCGCTGCGATGAACGCCATCCACTCGCGGCGCGGCAAACGCAAGCTGCGCTCTGCGCGCCATAACACCGCCAGCAACAACGCCCCGGCAATGACAAAGCGCAGCGCCATAAACGCCATCGGTGGAATCTGCGCGTATGTCGCCTTGACGATCACGGCGTTCAGGCCCCAGATCACTGTCATGGAAAGCAGAGCAAGATCGATCATGCCGAATCGGGTCGAAACCGGAGGCGAAGCATCGAAAGCTACACGGTTTGCCATCGCGTCAGCGCGTTTCTTGATGAAGCGGCGCCGACAGCACAGTGCTCAAATTGTCGTCGCAGCGGATACGGTAAAGCGGTATGCCCGAAGCCAGTAATTCAGCCTGCACGCGGTCATAGGAGCGTTGCGAGCCGAAAGTAGTTGCATCGATCAAAACCACGACGCTGTTGACGCCGCGACGCTGCAACATCTGCAACGCGGCCACCCAAGATGGGTCGGCGTCAGGCGTGACGGCGATCAAGGTGTCGTTGCGGTTCAGCCGAATGCCATCGGTCGCTACGAGATCGGCGAAGGGCAGCTCGCCCACCGCCTCGACCACTGCCAATGCCTCGAAGAACTTGTGAAGTTGGCGCTCGCCGCGATCCGACTGCACGAACTCGCGTGTGCGCCCGCGGCTGTTCATGCCCACAGCGCGGTTGCGTAGGATAAAATAGCGCGCCAGGCTTGCCGCAATCGTCACCCCATATTCAGTCGTCGACGGTGGGAGTTCCAAGCCGCTCTTGCGACGTGTGCGGATGCTGAAAATCGGCGATTCGGGTGGACGCGGCGTCCATGGCAGTGCAGCGGCTGCGCTGCTACACAAGTCAAGATAGATCCAGACATCAGCAGTCGGATCAAGCTCGAACTCTTTAACCATCAGGCGCCGCAGCCGCGCCGTCGTCGGCCAGTGAATGCGATTGAAACTGTCGCCGGTCGCATAGTCGCGAATGCCGGCCACGCTCGACGTGACCTGGTAGGTGCGGCGATGGCGCGCTTCCCCGCCCGAAAGCTCGGAAACGGACGGCTCGAACGAAGTGATCTCGACCGTCGGCGGGTAGACGATCACATAGCCGGTGCCGGAGAGTGGACGTTCGCGGCGGAAGATGCCGAGCGGGTCGCCGCTGCGCAACGTCACTGGGCCGAGGCGGAAATGCCCGCGCTGCATGCAAAGCGTTTTGACCAGCCAACGCTGCGTGCCGTTGCGCCGCACTGCACTGACGACGCGGCTGGCGCTGTGCCAGGGCAACGTCGAAAAGTCATCGATCTCCAGCCACAATTTGGGCAGAAAGCTGCGGTTCGTGACTTCAAATTGTTCCTCGACATATTGTCCAACCTGGCTGCGCCGCGACCTGGTGCGCCGTCGTGCAACGACCCCGCGCACGCTATTCCATGCCCACCAATAGCTGCCAACGACGATGCCAGTGAGCAGGTAAGCCAGGCTGAACGCCAGCTCACGCCCGGTGTTGAGGGCAATCACCCAGGCGACGACCAGCCCAAGCAGCAGAAAAACCAGGCGGGAATTCATGGAATTGCCAATCTCCGATCTCCGATCTCCACTCTCTTGTCTCCCCTCTCTTGATTCGAGACTGGAAATTGGAGATTTTAGCGCACGCGCGCACGCGCGCCCGGCACAGCCGTGTGCTGCAGCGTGTCTTCGATCACCTGTCGCGCCGTGACGTTCTTGATGCGCGCTGAAGGATTGACGATCAGCCGATGCGCCAGCGTCGGCTCCGCCAGACGCTTGACATCGTCGGGGAGCACATAGTCGCGACCGTTGATCGCCGCCCATGCGCGCGAAGCATGATAGAGCGCCAAGCTGCCACGCGGGCTAGCGCCGAGATAGACGTCAGGATGGTCGCGCGTGGTCGTCACCAGGTCGACAATGTAGCTCTTGACCAGATCATCCACATAGACGGTGCGAATTGCACGCTGCGCCGCAATGAGCTCGTCGGCGGTGACAACCTGATGAATATCCTGAATCGGATGATGGTCGCTCTGGCGGTTCAGCACGTCAATCTCGTTTGCCTTGCTCGGATAGCCAAGATGGATGCGCATCATAAAGCGGTCGACTTGCGCTTCAGGCAGCGGGAAGGTGCCTTCGTATTCGATCGGGTTCTGTGTGGCGAGCACCAGAAAAGGATGCGGAACCGGATAGGTCTCGCCATCGACCGTCACCTGTCGCTCTTCCATCGCTTCCAGCAGCGCGGACTGAGTCTTGGGCGTCGCACGGTTGATCTCATCGGTCAATACGATCTGCGCAAAGACCGGGCCGGGACGAAACTCGAACTGCTGCGTCTTTTGATTGTAGATATTGACGCCGGTGACATCGGTCGGCAACATATCGGGTGTGAACTGGATGCGGCGAAAGGAACAGCCGACGCTCAACGCCAGCGCACGCGCTAGCATCGTCTTGCCGACGCCGGGCACATCCTCGATCAGCAGATGCCCTTCGCACAACATCGCGAGCAATGTCAGCCGCACCTCCTCATCCTTGCCGACGATCACCTGTCGCACATTCTCGGCGACTCGATTGACTACGTTTTGAACTGATTCCATAATGATTTTGTTCGTCCGTTATCATTCTTTTGTAATTTGCGCGCCGCATCGCACACATCACCCTACATTACCCGATCTTACGCCAGCGGGCAAACAAAATAGTGCAGATACAGTTGCTATCATTTTGACAAATGCGCTATAATCATTGCCGTAGCATTGATTACGACAAATTGTTTTTCTTCCCAGCGCACACAAGATTGTCCTAGATGGAACTCAACGAATACCCAAGACCGGCAAACGACACTGGCATCGGCATTCACTGGACAGTTGGCTACGCGTCCGCCATTGGCATGGCAAAGCTACGCGACTTCTGGATTCCAGAATTGAAGGCGATGGGCGTCAAGTGGGTCAAGGTCTTCAACCACGACGGCGCGCTCGATTTCTGCGAGCTGCTGCTTGCCGAAGGCATCATGCCGGTCGTGCGCCTCTATCGCCCAGCGCCCAACCCTGGCCGACTTGGCGTCAAGGAGCTGGTTCATCTGGATGCGCTCATCCGCGCTGGCGTGCGCTACTTTGAGTTCAACAACGAGCCAGACGTCGACGCCGAATGGAAAGGCGGGCGCGTGCCGGTCAACGGCCTCGAGTTGACAGTCGAGAACACCATCGCGGCGCTGGAGGTGATTCTAGAACGCGGAGGAATGCCGGCGATCCCTGCGCTCTCCAACGGCAGCCGCTGGGATCTGGTCGGGCGCATTGTCGCCGCAGGTCGGCGCGATCTTTTTGACGGCCCGGTCTGGCAGGCAATCCACAACTATTCACAGAACCGGCCACTTGACTATCCCTATGACATCGGCAACCAGGAAGGCGGCGCCTTCACCGAACGTTTCTACCGTGCGGTGGCGTCCGAACCGTGGCGCTCCGACGCCTGGCGCGGGCGCACGCTGGCGGAGGTCAATCGCCTGCGCTATGATCGCCGCAACCCCGGCGCAACCATCGCCGACGACCATGCCTGTTGGCTTGCCTACGAACACTTCGATGCGCTCAACCGCAAACATCTCGGGCGCAGTATTCCCATCCTTTCGACCGAATGCGGCTACATCGTCGGCGAGGACAGCGACCCGCGTTACCCAGCGACAACGCCCGACCTGCACATGGCGCAGACGCTGGAGGCGTGTCGCATCATGATGGGCGTCAGCCAACGCTTCAAACAGGCGCCCGACTACTACTTCTGCACTGCATTCTGGCTGATCGCCAACGAGCGGCTGGGCAGCACAAGCAGTTGGTGGGAAAGTCACGCCTGGTACAGTGATCGCTGGCCGGGCGGCGTGTTGCCGATCGTGCGTGTGCTGCAAGCCGAGCCAAAAATTGCGCGCATCCGCGGCGAAGACATCGCACACATCACTCTGCGCGGCAGTGTAGCGAACCTGGGCAGCCGTCGCACCTTGCTGCTCGAACGCGATGGCGTCGAGGTCGAGCACGCCACGCTCGACAGCACCGGCATCTTCGAGTTCCCTGACTTGCCCGACGGTGTTTATGTGCTGCGCCTACCCGAAATCAACTACAGCGAGGAGATCACGCTCCAACGCGGCCAGCGTGAGGTAGTCGTGCAGCTGACGCTGCCTACGCCTGTGGAATTGAGCGGACGCAGCAGCGTCGGAGGCTATGTCAGCGGCGGCGCCGGCGCGGTGGTCGTGCTCGTGCACAAACAGAGCGGCGAAGAGTGGGTGACCATGGCGCGCGACGACGGCAGCTATCGCTTCGTCGATCTACCGCCGGGAGATTACAGCCTGCGCGTCGATCCAGACGGCACGCACGTCGAACAATTGACGCTGGACGGACGCAACCAGGCGACGGTTGATCTGGTGCAAGCCGGCTGGGGCTATACGATTGGCGTGGCAGAGAATACACCGGGTATTGGGGCGATGGTTGTTTCCACACCCGGCTATAAGGGGCTAAAGGTGCAGGTGCACGGCGCTGACGGCGCCAGCGAAGTCTTCGAGACCGGCTCGGCGCCAGAATACGGCTCGGCGGCCTGCCGAATCAATGGGTTGGATGAAGGCCACTACATTGTCACCGTCGACAACGCGCCTGATGAGAATGGACGCACCACGCAACTTGAAGCGCGCGTGCACATCGACCGGCGTTCTGTTCCGCTGGTCGAATTTGTGCGCGGCGTCGTCGCACCGACGCCGCCTGCTGAATCAGCGATTGCCGGACATGTGCACGGGGTTCGCGGCGGTCAGCCGCTGCGCATTGCGCTGCTCGACGACCACACCGGCCGCCGCGAACAGAGCGCGTCACCCACCGGCGATTACAGCTTCGACGCGCTGAGCGCTGGACTCTACACCGTGCAGGTCATCGGCTATGAAGAAAGCGCCACGGTCGCCGATATCGCACTGGACGGACGCAACCGCGTCATAGTCGATTTGGCGCTGCCCGAAGAGGCGAGATCGCCATCCTTCAACGGCGTCAGCGCCGGCGCAAGTGTGATCGAGGCGATTGCCCCCGAAGGCGCAGGTCGCACGGCGCGGCTGGTGGATGCGGTCGGCAACGAACGTCGCCAGCCGCTCGATAGTGAAGGCCATGTGGCGTTCGACGGCCTGGCGCCAGGCGTCTACTCGCTCTTCGTTGAAGGCGGCTATGCGCAACCCAACCTGGTCGTGGACGGCGTCGATGGCTGGTCGGTCACTTTTGCACCACTGATCAGCACGTGGGACGTGATAACGACGCGCGGAGGCTCAATGCCAGGCTTCAGCGCCATCTACGTCGAGATCGAAGGGATGCCCAATCATCCCGTGCACGTCTATCAAGGCGAAGAGGACGAGTACACACTCCCGACGCGTTCAAAAGCTGAATTGGGCGCCTTTGGCGTTGAGTTCAAACCGCTCGGCCCTGGCGTCTATCGGGTGGAGCCGGATGGACTGGGGGTCTGGACAACAGTCGAACTGACAGGATTGGAATCGATGCGCGTCAGTTTTCGCCGTAAACAAGAACCCGTCGGACCTAATAAAATTGAAGTAATACACCCGTCGCCTGCTGACGAGCCAGACGCTTCGGCAGCGACCACACGTGCGACCTATCTCTATATTTCCACTCTCCCTTCTTCCCTCGAATCCTTTGTCAGCCTGCTGCACCTGGCTGCAAGTCAACAGCCACAGATCGGCAGCGATCCGGCGGCGGCGGCGGCGGCTGATCGCGTCCTGCTCCTCGACACGCCCGAAGCCGACGAGATCGAACACTATTTGCGCCAGCAAGGTGTGCGCGTCGAACGCGTACAGGCATAAAGACGCACCAAAACCCAACAAATTCGACAGTTCCAATCCGATCTGGGGCGTGATATACTTTCTTGACACCCCTTTCTTGTTTTTACGAGGCTCTGTTCACAGGGTCAAAAGGTGGTTGATGGTGGATACCGCAAGTCTACTGCCCATACTTTACAACGGCGCGCTGCTTCTTGCGCTGGTGTTTATTTTCGACATTGCGGTCACATCGGTGCCCGAAACCATTTCATGGCGTCGACAGATCTCGATAGGCGGCGGCATCGGTCTGATCGGCGTGCTGGTGATGCTCACCCCCTGGCAATATGTTCCAGGCATCATCTTCGACACGCGCTCAGTTCTGCTCTCCCTCTCTGGTTTGTTCTTCGGTTTCCTCCCCACTGCGACTGCCATGACAATCACGGCGATCCTGCGCATCTATCAAGGCGGCGGCGGCGCGTTGACCGGCGTGTTTGTGATCGTTGTTTCTGCACTGATCGGGCTTGGATGGCGTGCAAAACGCAAGTCAGCGCTCTCCGAACTTTCCTGGCGCGAGCTGTATCTCTTTGGCTTGATCGTACACATTGCCATGCTTCTTTTGATGCTGACGCTGCCTTCAACGCTCGTAGAGTCGGTGTTGCGTGCGATCACGGTTCCGGTGTTGGTGATATACCCACTTGTAACTATGCTTATCGGGCGACTGCTCAGTCAGCGCAAACGCCGCGAACTCACCACCGAAGCGTTGCAGCTGAGTGAGGAGCGCTATCGCAGCTATGTCAACAATGCGCCTTACGGCGTCTTCGTGATTGACGCTCTGGGCAGATATTGCGAAGTCAACCCCTCCGCCTGCCGTATCACCGGCTACTCCGCAGATGAACTGCTGACGATGAGCGTCACAGATTTGCTGCCTCCCGATGCAATCGAGCAAGGGTTGCGCCAGTTTCAAACGGTGCAAAAAGAAGGCTACGTCTACGACGAAACGCCCTTTGTGCGCAAAGATGGCAGTCACGGTTGGTGGTCGGTGGCGATGGTCAGATTGTCGCCGACGCGTTTTCTCGGCTATCAGGCAGACATCACGGCTGAACGCCAGGCGGAGGCGGCGCGCCAGCAGAGTGAGGAACGCTATCAGACCATCTTTCGCGAGATGCTCGACGGCTTCGCACTCCACGAGATTCTTTGCAACGCGCAGGGTGAACCGGAAGACTACCGGTATCTTGCCGTCAATCCAGCCTTCGAGCGCTTGACCGGTCTACGCGCCGACGATGTTGTCGGGCGCACGGTGCTTGAAGTGATGCCGCAAATCGAGCGATATTGGATCGAACTCTATGGGCGCGTGGCGCTCACACGCGAACCGATCCACTGTGAACACTTCACACACTCTCTTGGCCGTCACTTTGAGGTGACGGCGTTCTCGCCAGCGCCGCGGCAGTTCGCAACAATCTTCGTCGACGTCACCATGCGCAAGCGCGCCGAAGAGGAGCTGCAACGCCGCGATGCACTGCTGGAGGCGCTCTCGTTTGCAGCAGGCAGCTTTCTGGAGGCTGACAGCCTGGAGGATGTTCTCCCAGATATCTTGAAGCAGCTCG
Source organism: uncultured Caldilinea sp. (assembly GCA_937981885.1). GTDB lineage: Bacteria > Chloroflexota > Anaerolineae > Caldilineales > Caldilineaceae > Caldilinea. The sequence continues at coordinate 18,739 of CALJMI010000106.1, read as the reverse complement.
GCGAAGCGGCCGATGTCAGCCGAGTCTATCTTTTCCAGAACGAGGAGGAGCCGGATGGCGAGCTGCTGACCACGCAACGCTTTGAATGGTGCGCACCCGGCGTTGCACCGCAAATCGACAACCCAGTCTTGCAGCGAGCCTCCTATCGCAAGCTTGGCTTCGCCCGCTGGATCGATGTTTTGACAAGAGGCGAGATCATCTCCGGCAATGTCAAAGATTTCCCCGACGCGGAGAAACGACTGCTCTTGAACGAAAACACTCATTCGATCATGGTTGTGCCGGTCTTTGTTGAACGTCGCTGGTGGGGCTTCATCGGTTTTGAACACTACGAGGATGAATACATCTGGTCAGAAGCAGAGATTGAAGCGCTGCGCGCCGTCAGCCGCGCCCTGGGCGTCACCATCGAAAACCTGGCAAGTCGTCTGCACATTCAGCAAAAAGCCGACGAATTGACGCAGATTATGAACGGCATGCCCGAAGGGCTGCTGTTGTTGGACGAAGCCGGCAATGTGCTCGCCGCCAATCCACACGCTCGCCAATACTTGGGCTTGCTGACCGGGGACGCCGAGTGCACACAGGTGAAATCGCTAGGCGATCGGCCGCTGCCGTCGCTGTTGACCTCCCCGTCCGACCGTTGGGGGCATCTGGTCCATGCGGGACAGCGCACCTTCGAGGTGCTGGCGCAGTTGATCGAACGTGCACCGGCGCCTGCAGGGTGGGTATTGGTGATCCGCGACATCACGAATGAAGTGTTTGTGCAACAGCAGCTTCAGCGCCAGGAAAGGCTGGCGGCGATTGGCCAACTGGCGGCTGGCATTGCCCATGACTTTAACAACCTGATGTCGGTGATCATTCTGTATGCACAGTTGGCGTCGCAATCTGAGGAACTCAACGAGCGCGATCGCGAGCGAATGCGCGTGATCGAAAAGCAGGGGCTGCGAGCGGCGCAGATGATCCGGCAGATTCTTGACTTCAGCCGGCGCACAGCGATTGAGCGCCACCCGTTTGATCTGCTGCCGCTGTTCAAAGAGCAGATCAAACTGCTGCAACGCACACTGCCTGAAAACATCAAAATCTCGCTGAAGACGCCACTGAGTGAATGCTTCGTCCTTGCTGACCCAACGCGGCTGGAGCAGGTGATCATGAATCTGGCTCTCAACGCCCGCGACGCCATGCCGGACGGCGGCGAGCTGTGCATCAGCATTGATACGACTACGTTTACGCGCAGCAAAGACGCGCCGCTGCCAGGTATGACGCCCGGCCGTTGGGTTCGCCTCGTGGTCAGCGACACCGGCATTGGCATCCCACCCGAAAACCTGGAACGCCTCTTCGATCCATTCTTCACGACCAAACCGGTCGGCCTGGGCACCGGGCTTGGCCTGCCGCAGGTGCATGGCATCGTCGGGCAACACGGCGGCCATATCACCGTCGAAAGCACAGTTGGCGCTGGCGCTGTCTTCACGATCTACTTGCCGTTGCTGGAAATGCTGACGCCGGACGCATCGCCAATGAAGCCCCCCACAATACTCTATGGCAAAGGGCGCGGCGAAACAATCTTGTTGGTCGAAGACGAGGCGGCGCTGCGCAGCACATTGGCAGAAGTGTTGGAACAATGGAACTATCACGTGGTCGTTGTATCCAACGGAATAGAAGCGTTGAACGCGCTTGATAAAGACGGATTGCAACCGGATTTGATCCTGAGCGATGTTGTGATGCCGGAAATGAGCGGGGTTGCGCTCTTCAAGACGCTGCACCGTCGAAAGGTGAACATTCCCGTCATCTTCTTGACCGGACATCTGCGCGGCGAAGAACTGGAGAACTTACGACAGTATGGTTTGCGCGCCTGGCTGCCCAAGCCACCCAGCATTGAGCAACTGGCCGAGACAATCGCCGCAGTATTACAGGAAAACAATCAGAATTTGGCAAAGTCATGAACCTACAACCCAACACCCGTTGGTCCGTATTGCTCATCAGCCTGTCGATGGTCATCATTATGATAGCAGCTGGAGGCGTTCTGCGCAGCCAGGAACGCCTGATACGCGACCAGATTGCAAGTGAATTGGCGAGCATTGCACGTCTTAAGATCAATCAGATCGCTGACTGGCGCCGTGAGCGGATAGGCGAAGGCGCAGAAGTCATGGAACGTCCGCTGCTTCGTGCATTGCTGTTGAATTGGTTGAGCGACCCGCAGCAGGTTGATGAGACAATATTGCTTGCCGAGTTGCGCGGCCTGCAACGCTATGATGACTACAGCGATATATTGATTGTCGACCTTTTCGGCAAGATATTGATCAGCGTCAACCAGATTGAAGGAGAGGTCGATGGTCGCAACGCGCTACAGGAAGCGATAGACGGTGGCCGGCCGGTGCTGACCGAACTGCACATCGGCGCATATAATTCAGAACCGCACATCAGCACCCTGGTTCCGATCCTCGGCAGCGAAGGGAAGCCAATTGGGGCGCTGGCGCTTGTCACCGATGTCCGTAAGTATCTCTTTCCGCTCATCCAATCCTGGCCGACAGAAAGCCAAACCGCCGAGACGATGCTGGTCAGGCGTGATGGCAACGATGTGCTCGTTCTCAACGACCTGCGCCATCAGGCGGACGCCGCGCTTCGATTACGCATTCCATTGACCGATGCGACGCTGCCCTCCACCATGGTGGTTCAAGGCATCCAGGGGACCATAGAAGCCACAGACTATCGCGGCGTCGACGTGATCGCCCACCTGCAAACGATTCCTGACTCAGACTGGTATATAGTGACAAAAGTCGACCAAAGTGAGGCATTGGCTGGCTGGAGCCAGCGCGTTGCAATTACGACAATGCTTTCCCTCAGCGCTGCGCTCCTCATCAGCTTGATTGCGCTCCTGCTCTGGCAAAGTCAACGCCGGAAACATGTCGAGCAGCTCTATGCAGCAGAAAAAGAACAACATGCCCGAGATCTACGCTATCGCACCATCGTGCAGAGCATCGGCGACGGCGTGATCGCCACCGATGCACAGGGCAATGTCACAATGCTCAATCCCGTGGCGGAAATGTTGACCGGCTGGTCGGACGAGGAGGCGCGCGGCAAACCGCTCGAAACGATCTTCACCATCATCAACGAGGAAAGCCGTCAACCTGTGGTGAATCCGGTGACGCGCGTGCTGCAAAAAGGGCGCATCGTCGGGTTGGCGAACCACACGCTACTTATCGACCGCAACGGCGTTGAGCGCCCGATTGCCGACGCCGCAGCGCTGATTCGCGAGGGAGATGGCGAAATTCAAGGCGTCGTGTTGATCTTTCGCGACCAGAGCGCCGAACGCGCAGCACAACGTTCGCTGGCAGAGAGCGAGGCGCGCAACCGCGCGATGATCGCCGCCATTCCTGACCTTATCTTTCAATTGGATCGCGAATATCGTTTTGTCGATTGTTGGGTCGATGACCCTGTCCGGCTGCTGAAGCCGATAGAAGAATTTCTGGGAAAGCGAACCTTCGACATTCTGCCGGTAGATGTGGCGAACGGCGGTGCGCGTGCAGTCGACCGCGCCCTGGCGACTGGCACGATGCAGTTTTTTGAGTACGCACTCGATACGCCGGAAGGGCGCGGCTGGTTCGAACAACGCATCGCACCGATCTCCGCCGACCAGGTGATCGCCATCACCCGCGACATCAGCGACCGCAAACGCAGTGAACTGGCTATACAGGTTCGCCTGACGCTGCACGAATTCTCCATCGATCACACGCTGGGAGAACTGCTCACCAAGACGCTGGACGAAATTTGCGGACTCGTCAGCAGTCCGATTGGGTTCTATCACTTTGTCGAAGCAGATCAGCGCACGTTGTCGCTGCAGGCATGGTCGACGCGCACCGAGCGCGAATTCTGCAATGTCGAAGGACCGTGGATGCATCACCATATCGACCAGGCCGGCGTCTGGGCGGATGCTGTGCGTTTGCGCAAACCAGTCGTGCACAATGATTATCCCTCGTTGCCCAACCGCAAAGAAATGCCTGAAGGCCATGCCCACCTGGAACGCGAGCTGGTGGTGCCGATCTTACGGTCGAGTCAGGTTGTCTGCATCCTGGGCGTCGGCAACAAATCCACCCCCTACACAGACGAGGATGTGCATCTTGTCAGCTATATCGCTGACGTGGCGTGGGAAATCGCCGAACGTAAACGCATCGAAGAATCACAGAAACTCTTGCAAGAAAAGCTGATTCAGTCACAAAAAATCGAGGCCGTCGGACAATTGGCGGGCGGCATTGCACATGACTTCAATAACATGCTGGCAGTCATCTTGATGCGCTGCGAAATGGCGCTGCAACAGGTCGAGCCGCATTCGCCGCTTCACCGTCACCTGACCGAAATCCATACGACCGGCTTGCGTTCAGCCGAGCTCACGCGCCAATTGCTCGGTTTTGCACGCAAACAGGTGATCTCACCGCGCGTGCTTGACCTGAACGAAACGCTCGAAAGTCTGTTGTCGATGTTGGAGCGTCTGATCGGCGAGGATATCGAGTTGAAATGGCGGCCAGGTCCGGCAGTATGGCCCGTTAAGATGGATCCGTCACAGATCAGCCAGATCATGGTCAACCTGTGTGTAAATGCCCGCGACGCCATCAACGGCGTCGGTTCGATTACGATCCGGACCGAAAACAGCGCCTTCGATGCACGGTACGCGGGCGAAGCCATCGAAGCAACGCCCGGCGACTATGTGCTGCTTACCATAAGCGACAGTGGTTCAGGTATGAGCAAGGAGGTGCGTGCACATCTGTTTGAGCCATTCTTCACAACCAAAGAAGTCGGCAAAGGCACTGGCTTAGGGCTGGCAACCGTCTACGGCATTGTGCAGCAGAATCACGGCCACATTCGCGTTTACAGCGAAGTCGGTCTGGGCACAACCTTCAAAATCTATCTGCCGCGTCACTTTGATTCACTAGAGCCAACGCCTGAAACATCGCCTGACGAAATTCCACAAGGCAAGGGCGAGCGCGTGCTGCTGGTGGAGGACGAACCCGCCGTGTTGGCAATGACGGCTGAAAGCCTGCAAAAACTCGGTTACACTGTATTGTCAGCCGCAACGTCAGCCGATGCGCTTGCCATCGCCTCTGAATACGAAGACGAGATCGACCTGCTGATCACCGACGTCGTCATGCCCGAGATCAACGGTCGACGTCTGGCAGAACGAATTACCATGCATCGCCCTCACATCAAGCGCATCTTTATGTCTGGCTACCCGGCTGACATTGTGTCGCAACGCGCCGTCTTCAGCGGTGACGAGCACTTTCTGCCCAAGCCGTTCACTCTACTCCAATTGGCGGCCGCTGTGCACAAAGCGCTCGATGCGGACGAGCGTTGACAACGTCACCCCACTGTCGGCGCCCATTCCTCGATTTGCCGGCGGATGGCATCGCGCACCGTGCGCACCATCGCCATCTTTTCCTCGTCATTCCCCTGCGCGTGCGAGGGATCAGGAAAGCTCCAGTGGAGGCGCCTTGTCACACCCGGAAAGATCGGGCAGCGCTCCGCCGCCTCGCGGTCGCACACGGTGATGACGTAACTATACACCTTGCCCGCTTTGTAAAGATCGAAGACGCTTTTGGTTGACGCACCCGAGATGTCGATGCCGACCTCCTGCATGGCGCGCACGACATACGGGTTGAGCACACCTGGCTCCAATCCGGCGCTCATCGCCTCGAAGCGGTCACCGTAGAGGGTGTTCAGAAACGCCTCCGCCATCTGGCTGCGGGCGCTGTTGTGAATACAAACAAACAACACTTTGGTTTTGCTCATGGTTCTCTCCTTATTGAGTCACATCTTCTTGCACTGAAAAAACTCGACGGCAGTGCGGCGAATCGTGCCTGGACATTGCACAGACTCCTCCTCCACCCAGCGTGATAGCTGGTCAATATATCTCCCGAACAGCCAGTGTATACAGAAAGAAACGCAGACGCATCGTCAACTCCGCGGCTACAGCGGCAAACGCATCCCGCTGCGCGTCATCGCCGATCACCGCAGCCGGGTCGGCGATGCTCCAGTGAATTTGGTCGGGGCTGCCCGGAAACACAGGGCATACTTCGCGCATCCGGTCGCACACAGTGATCACGAAATCGAACGATTGTCCGGCAAAAACGTTGACATGCTTGGATTGCTGACCGCCAATGTCGATGCCGCGCGCGCGCATCGTTTCCACTGTCAGCGGATGCACTGTGCTCACCTCGCTGCCGGCGCTGTGCACCTCGACCGCCGTCCCGCCAAGCTGTCGCAGCAGCGCCTCCGCCATCTGACTACGTGCGCTGTTGTGCGTGCACAGGAAGAGGATTTTGAATGGGGGAGATCGATGTGCAAGGGATGGAACAATTGCGTTGTCTTCGCTCCAACTCGCTATTGCAGGATGCAGTGCAACGCCAGCCTGACGGTAGAGCTGCTGCAGACGCGGCAAATCGAGGCTGTAATAGATGTCGCGGCCGTCGCTGCTGCTTCGCCGTTCGGTCACCAACGCGCTGCGGCGGAGTTGCGCCAGGTGATATGAGACCAGGTTGAGCGGCCGCGCAACTTGCTCAGCCAACTCCTGCACGCGCAGATCGCTGTGCGCCAGAAGTCGAACCAGCCGCCAGCGCAGGTCATGCGCCAACAATCTCAGCAGGTCGGGCGGCTCTTGAATCAGTAGATCGTACATTGCAAGAAAATACAAAATGAATTGAATCAAAATAGACTGTAGTAAATTGAATATATCCGATATTTTACGAACCAACAAATCCTCGCAAACGCAGATCAACTCAATTGCAGCGACAAAACCGACCGTCCAGGACAGGTGCAAAATTTCGTAGATCATCGCCTCCGGTATGACGCAGTGCATATTGCAGTGTCACTGTTCACCTCGATTGGCGTTTGCGTCATACATCGGTAGGATATTGGCAGGATTGAAACGGGCTATGAGTGGAACCATGACGAAGACTTTCTGGCAAACGTTGCCACGCCCGCTGTTGGGGCTGGCGCCGATGGACGGTGTAACTGACCATCCCTGCCGCCACATCCAGAAGAAATATGGCAGACCGGGGCTGATCTACACCGAGTTTGTGGCTGTGGAGCGGCTGGCTATTGGCGACTGGGCGTTGCTCAAGGACTTTCGTTACGACGAAAGCCAACGCCCGGTGATCGCGCAGATTTACGGCCACATCCCGGCGCTCTTTCCGCCGATGGTGGTGATGCTGTGCGAGTTGGGCTTCGACGGCATCGACATCAACATGGGTTGCCCGGCGGCGAGCGTCGTCCATCGCGGGTCGGGCGCCGGGTTGATCCGCACGCCCGACGTGGCGCAGGAAGTTGTGCGCGCAGCCAAAGATGGCGTCAAAATGTGGTTGAACGGCGCATCGTTGCACGACCTTACCGAGATGCCGCGCCGCTTGCTGATCGAGGCTGAAGCGCAGCGCCATGCCTTGCCGCCCGCATATCAGGCGCGACGCCCGATTCCGGTGAGCGTCAAGACGCGCATCGGCTATGAAACGCCGCAAGTCAGCGAGTGGATTCCCCGCCTGCTAGAAAGCGAGCCGGCGGCGATTGCCATCCACGGGCGCACGCTGCACCAACGCTACGGCGGCAACGCCGACTGGGAAGAGATCGGGCAGGCAGCGGAGCTGGCGCGCGGCAGCCACACCTTGATCCTGGGCAACGGTGACGTGCGTTCGTACGAAGATGCATTGAAACGCATTGCAACGTACAATGTCGACGGCGTGTTGATCGGGCGTGGCAGCAACGGGAACCCGTTCGTTTTCCAGCCGGAGCACGTACGGGACAATCTAGATCGATACTGCCTGCTGCGCATCGCCCTTGAACACGCTCAACTATACGAAGAAACTGTCAGTCACGACCGCCCGACCAGCTTTCTGTCGATGCGCAAACATCTCGGTTGGTATGCGCGCAATATTCCGGGAGCATCGGCGCTGCGGCGCGCCCTCGTGCAGACATGGAACGCAGCGGAGGTTGCTGCAATCCTCGACGACTATTTTGTCCATCGTCGCATCTTTGAAAACAGACTGTTCTTTGAAAACACACTGTCGGCAAGCTAAAGGGAATCGACCATGCAAATTTTCGATCTTGCGCCTGATTCGATTTTTCACAATGCAGTTGTTTATACGCAGGCTGCGCACACGCCGGTTGTGCAGGCGCTCGCCATTAAGGACGGCCGCATCCTGGCGACCGGCGCCGACGCATCCATCTTGCCGCTGGCCGGTCCCTCCACAAAGATGATCGACCTCAGCGGGCGCACTGTGCTGCCCGGCATATTCGACAGCCACAACCATCTGCTGCAAGTCGGCGTCAAACTGACGCGCGTCCGACTCGACGAGTGCCGCTCGCCCGCCGAAATGATGGAACTGGTGCGCGAGCGCGCCGCAAAGACGCCGTCGGGACACTGGATTATCGGCGAAGGCTGGAATGAGGGAAATTTTGTTGACGCCGACCCGCCCGGTCGCTTGCCCACGCGTTGGGACATTGACCCGGCCACCGACCAGCATCCGGTGCTCCTGATGCGCTTCTTCAACACCGATGTCGTCAACAGCGTTGCGCTCCATCTGGCGGGGGTCACACGCGCCACACCCAATCCGGCGGGCGGCGAAATCGGACGAGATGCTTCGGGCGAACCCAATGGGCTGCTGCGCGCCTCCGCTAAGTTACTGGCGCGCAATCTCCTCCCACGTCCCACACTCGATGAGCTGCGCACGGCGATCCGGCTTGGCTGCCAGGAGATGAATCGCTTCGGCGTCACCAGCGTGCTCGATCCAGGGCTGTATCCCTACGAGCTGGCGGCCTATCAGTCATACGTAGCAGAGGGGCGAGTTGCGAAAAGCGCAGGGCGACAAGCGCTTCCAACCACGGTGCGGCTTAATGTGATGCCGTCATGGCATGGCTTTCACGAGGAAGAGACGGAAGCAGAGCTGGAAGCGCGGGCGCGCAGTCTGGGCGTTGTTTCGGGGCTGGGCGACGAGTGGCTGCGGCTGGGTGGACTGAAGATGGCGATCGATGGAGGCACATCATCGCACACAGCATTGATGTACGAACCGTTCGAGGGCGAGGCGCACATCGGCGACTTCAATCGCCTTGACCCACAGACCTTGCGTCGCCACTTTCGCACAGCACAAGAGTTGGGCTGGGATGTCGGCATCCATACCTGCGGCGACCGCGCCATGGACATGGTGGTCGACGCCTTCGCCAACATTGCGCGCGACGCGCCCTGGCCCGATGCGCGTCATAACGTCATCCACGCCTATTTTCCCAGCGACCGCGCGCTGGCGCTGATGGCGGAGCATCGCGTCGCCGCTGTCATCCAGCCAACCTTTCTTTATTGGGAGGGCGACCTCATCTTCCGCGATGTGGGCGACCATCGCGCCGCAAACTACAAACCGGCGCGCAAATACCTCGACCACGGCGTCGTGCTCTGCGCCACCTCAGACATTCCTTCGACTGTCTCGCCTGATTCGTTCGTGGGCATGTACGCGCTGGTGACGCGCAAGAATAACCTCGATCACTACATCGCGCCAGACCAGGCGATCACGCGCGCCGAGGCGCTGCGCGCCTACACAACCGCCGGGACATGGCTGACGCGCGAGGAATCGCTCAAAGGAACGCTCGAGCCGGGCCGACTCGCCGACCTGATCGTGATCGACCGCGATTATTTCACTGCACCGGACGAACAGATCAAGGAAATTCGCGTATTGATGACAGTCGTCGGAGGATGCATCGTCCATGACGCGCACCCATAGCGCTATTCGATTGAGTCAGGTCAAAACTGCATTCTTGTTGTTAAAGCAGTTGACAACTTCCAGGCATCCCGTTATACTGCATAACATCCAGAGCAAATTGCTCAATCAATGTTGTGCAATGTGCAGTACAAGATAACAGCAAAAGAATACATGCCAGCCATCTCTGCATTGATTAGCCTTCTTCTTATCGTAGCGCTTCGGGTCGTAGTAGTAGACCGGGAGCTGATTTTGGTTGGAGAAGGTTGAGGCGCAGGCGGCGTCGCACACGGTCACCGAAGACCCTTCCCAACTGGGAAGGGTCTTTTTGTTTTCACAAGTAGTATTGTTCCGATCCGGCAAACGAAGGAGATTTCGACCATGCCAAAAAGGAATGGAGAAGCAGTTTCAATTCCACCAGAGAAGCCCGTGCCTATGAAAGGTGCCCAGATGGTCTGGGAAGCTCTGATGCGCGAAGGGGTGCGTGTGGTGTATGGCCATCCGGGCGGCGCCATTTTGCCGACCTACGACGCTCTATCGCCCTATGAGGCGGAAGGCAGGATTCACCACGTCCTGGTGCGTCACGAACAGTGCGCCGCGCACATGGCGGACGGATGGGCAAGGGCGACCGGCGAAGTGGGAGTCTGCATCGCCACCAGCGGACCTGGCGCCACCAATCTGGTCACCGGTCTGGCCACCGCTCAAATGGACAGTGTGCCAGTGGTGGCGATCACTGGTCAGGTCCCCACGAACCTCCTCGGCACCGACGCCTTCCAGGAATCCGATGTTGTGGGCGTCAGTGCTCCCGTCTGCAAACACAACTATCTGGTCACCGATGTCAACGATCTTCCCTTGATTCTCAAAGAGGCTTTCTACATTGCCCGTGAAGGGCGCCCTGGCGTTGTCCTGATCGACATCTGTAAAGATGTACAGAACGCTGAGGGGCTTTTCCGCTACGACTTTGAGATTGACTTGCCGGGCTTTGAACCGTGGCCGAATGTCGACATGAGCGCGCTGCAAAAGGCTGCCGACCTGATCAACCGAGCCGAGCGCCCATTGGTGCTCTCCGGACACGGCGTGCAACTGGCAGGCATGGGCAGGGAGCTGCTCGAATTGGTCGAAAAGGCAGAAATTCCGGTGGTGACGACGCTGCTGGGCACCGGCAATATCCCGGAAAGCCACCCGCTGAGTCTGGGCATGGGCGGCATGCACGGTGAGGCGTATGCCAATCGTGCAGTGCAGGCGTGCGACGTGTTGATCGCCATGGGGATGCGCTTCGATGACCGCATCACCGGGCGACTGGATAGCTTTGCCAAACAAGCAAAGATTATCCACTTTGAGCTGGACAAAGCAGAGGTGGGCAAAAACGTAGTGCCTGATGTGCCCGTGATCGGCGACCTGGCAGAGACGCTGCCTGCGCTGTTGCCGCTGATCGAGGAACGGCGTCATCAGGTCTGGTTGCAGGAGATCAAAGAGTGGGAAAGCGACACCGAGCAGTCAGACATCATCAACTACGAAGTCGATGAGCTGATCCCGCCCTTTGTAATCCGCCAGTTGTGGCACGCCACGCACAACGCCAAGAATGGCCCACCCATCATCGTGACCGACGTAGGGCAGCACCAGATGTGGGAATGCCAGTATTTCACCCACGATCATGTCGGGCAGTTGCTGACCAGTGGGGGGTTGGGCACGATGGGCTACGCACTGCCCGCCGCCATCGGCGCACAGATGGCGCATCCTGATCGGCTGGTATGGGCGGTGGCTGGCGACGGTGGTTTCCAGATGACCTTGCAGGAGCTGGCGGTCATCAAGCAAGAGCATGATCTGCCGGTCAAGATCGCCATCATCAACAACGGTTTTCTGGGCATGGTGCGTCAGTGGCAGCAGTTCTTCTACGACAAGCGCTACACTGGTACGCCCGTCTGGTCGCCAGATTTTGTGAAGCTGGCTGAGGCATATCAGATCCCGGCGTTGGCGGTCACAAAACCAGAAGAGGTGGCGCCAGCGCTCGATAAGGCGATTACCACGCCCGGTCCCTTCCTGATCGATTTCCGCGTCAAAGAAGAAGTGAACGTCTACCCGATGGTGGCGCCGGGCGCTGCGGTCGATCAATTGATCCGCCGTCCCAAACCCGCCGTCATGCAAGGCTATAGCGGCGTGCAGCCGAGCTGGTAAAAGGAAAAAATGAGATTAAGAGATTGGAGATTAGAGATTGGAGATTAGAGATTAGAGATTAGAGATTGCGCTCCACGACGCAGTTGCTCTCTCGATGTCCCAGTCACATAATCTCCAATCTCCAATCTCTAATCTTTAGAATTGGAGCATTTTATGAAATACACACTCATAGCCTGGATGCGCGATAAGCCTGGCGTGTTGAGCCGGGTTTCGGGGATGATGCGACGGCGCAACTTCAACATCGACAGCCTGCAGGTTGGGCACAGCGAATCGCCTGGCATCAGCCGCATGACCTTTGTCGTCGATGGCAACGAACGCATGGTTGACCAGGTCATCAAGCAGTTGCGCAAGCTAGTAGACGTCACGCGCGTCGACAATATCACCGAGCAGCCCATTGTTGCACGCGAGATGGCGCTGATCCGCGTCTCGACCAGCGCCGAGAACCGCTCCGAGATCGTGCAGATGGTCAATATCTATCGCGGCGAGATCGTCGACGTGGCGCTCGATTCGATGATCGTGCAGATCGTCGGCTCCGAAGACCGCGTGGCGTCGCTGATCGACCTGCTCGATAACTTTGGCATTCTGGAGATGGTGCGCACAGGTCCGGTCGCCATGTCGCGCGGCCAGGTCGAGCACAAGCATCGCCGCAGCACCGCAGTCTGGCGCGCTCAGGCCAACGGCAGAGACGCCACCGCTGCGGAGCGGTTCAAGACGGGCGGCGTGTAAAAAGAGATTAGAGATTAGAGATTGGGTAATCCGTACAGCGTGTTTCCAATCTCTAATCTCCAATCTCCAGTCTCCAATCTCCAGTCTCTGAATTGCCCAATCTTTCAATCACTCAATCACATTTTTCAGGACAACGGACTCATGGCAACGATCTATTACGAAAACCAGGCAAATCTCGACGACATCCGTGGCAAGAAAATTGCCATCCTCGGCTACGGCAGCCAGGGGCACGCTCACGCCCTCAACCTGCGCGACAGTGGCATGGATGTGCGCGTCGGTCTCTATCCAGGCAGCAAGAGCTGGGCAAAAGCTGAAGCCGATGGGCTGCGCGTGCTCAGCACCGCCGACGCCTGCGCCGAAGCTGACATGATCATGGTGACCCTGCCCGACCCGGTGCAGGGCAAGGTCTACGAACAGGACATTGCGCCCAACCTCAAGGCAGGCGACACGCTGATGTTTGCGCACGGCTTCAACATCCGCTTCGGCATGATCCAGCCGCCCGCCGACATCGATGTGACGATGGTCGCGCCCAAGGCGCCGGGGCACCGCGTGCGCGAAGTCTTCAAGGAGGGGTCGGGCGTGCCCGCGCTGGTCGCCGTCCATCAGGATGCCAGCGGCAAGGCGCTGCAGAACGCCCTCGCCTACGCCAAGGGCATCGGCTCGACGCGTGCTGGCGTGCTGGAGACGACCTTCGCCGAGGAGACCGAGACTGACCTCTTTGGCGAACAGGCGGTGCTCTGTGGCGGCGTCAGCGAACTGGTCAAAGCGGGCTTCAAGACGCTGGTCGATGCGGGCTACCAGCCAGAGATCGCCTACTTCGAGTGTCTGCACGAGCTCAAGCTGATCGTCGACCTGATGTACCAGGGCGGCCTCAGCTACATGCGCTACAGCATCAGCGACACGGCGGAATGGGGCGACTACAAGAGCGGACCGAAGGTCATCACCGACGCAACGCGTGAGGCGATGCGCCAGATTCTCAAGGATATCCAGAGCGGCGCCTTTGCCGAGGAGTGGATGGACGAGTATCACAGCGGCGGCAAGACCTTCTACGCCACACGCAGCCAGGAGCAGAACCAGCAGATCGAAGTCGTCGGCAAGCAGTTGCGGCGCATGATGACGTTCTTGAATGCTAAGGAAGTGAATTAGGAGAAGAAAAGATTGGGAGATTAGAGATTGGGAGATTAGAGATTGGAGATTAGAGATTGTCGTGGTGGCGTGATTTCAATCTCTAATCTCCACTCTCCACTCTCATAATCGCACAATCACACAATCTCATAATTGCACAATCACATAATCGCACAATCTCACCTATGACCGACATTATCGCAACCATTGGCCCCGCCTGCGCTGACGTGCAGACGCTGGCAGAAATGATCCATTCCGGCATGAGTGTGGCGCGCATGAACTTCAGCCACGGCGACTATGCCTTTCACGAACGCATGGCGGGGTTGGTGCGCCAGGCGACCGACGTAGCGGGCAAGCCGGTGGCGCTGCTCGCCGATCTGCAGGGCGCCAAGGTGCGCGTCGGCTGGCTGGCGCAGGCGGCGCCGGTGGCGGTCGATCAGCCGGTCATCCTGGTGGGCATGGATGTAGACGTGCGCGAGGCGAGCGGCCATCTGTCGGAAAACGCCGCCATCATCCCGGTCGACTTCAACCTGGCGCCGCACCTCAAAGCTGGCGCCACGGTGCTGATCGACGACGGCAACATCGAACTGCGCGTCGCAGATATCGTTAACGGCCACGTGCACTGCGTCACTGTCCACGGCGGCGAGATCAAATCGCGCAAAGGCGTCAACGTGCCGTACACAATGTTGCCGATCCCGGCGCTGACCGACAAGGACCGCGCCGACGCCAGCTTTGCCGTCAGCCTGGGCGTGGACTGGATCGCACTCAGCTTCGCCGGTTCCGCCGACGATGTCAACGAACTGCGTGAAATTGTGGACGCCGCCGAGGCGCACAGCCACGTCCACAAAACGCCGCGCATCATGGCGAAGATCGAGCGGCCCGACGGCGTCGAAAATCTGCGCGCCATCATCGAGGCCAGCGACGGCGTGATGGTGGCGCGCGGCGACCTGGCGCTGGAGACCAGTCCCTGGCAACTGCCGCTGCTGCAAAAACAGATCGTGCGCGCGTGCCGGCGCGCGCACAAGCCGGTCGTCGTCGCCACACAGATGCTGGAGAGCATGATCCACAACCACCGTCCCACGCGCGCCGAAGTCAGCGACGTCGCCAACGCGCTGCTCGACGGCGCCGACGCTGTGATGCTCTCTGGGGAGACTGCCGTGGGCGCCTACCCGGTGCAAGCCGTGCGCACGATGATCATGGTCTGCCAGAACGTCATGCCGACCTTCTCGGATCACAACCCGCTGCTGGCGGCTTCGAACGGCGTCAAGCCCGCAAGCACCATGCAGAGATCGCCGCTAGAGGCGGCGCAGCGCGAGCGGTATGTGCTGTAATTTGGTAAAGGACGATCCAATGCCAGTATTGTCGATGTTTTATGGAATCATTATTCGCATGTATTATCGTGATGACAAAAAGCATCGTACACCGCATATCCATGCCGAGTATTCGGGTCACGAAGCGGTGATCTCGATCATGGATGGCAGCGTGCTAAGTGGTGAACTACCAGCAAACAAGCTGCGACTCGTGGATGCATGGATTGAGATTCATCGTGATGAGCTGCTGGCGAACTGGTCGCTTGCTGTGGCCGGTGAAGAGGTATTCAGAATCGAGCCGTTACATTAGGAGTGAACATGAATCCGAAAGTGAAAGAGTTGGTTGTGTTGCCTGATTACCGGCTAGAGTTGACATTCACAAATGGCGAACGCCGTGTGTTCGATGCAAAACCTTACTTGGGTTATCCTGTGTTCAGACCACTGCGACATGTGGGGTTGTTTTCGCTTGCACGCGTCGTTAGTGGTGCAGTCGAATGGCCCGGTGAGGTTGATCTGAGCAACGATACGTTGTATCTCGAAAGTATCCCAGTTAGCGAATTGAGTGAAGCCGGACAACCTGCGTAATCAAGCTGCTGTCGAACGGACGAATAGAAATGAAAGGAGGTGATCGAAATGGACGATGGTCTTGCTGACCTTTTGCGCCAGAATCCAGTTTTTTGCAACGACTTGATTTTTCTGTTGTGTGTGCACACGCGGCGCACGCAACGCCAATCCGATTTCGATACACCTTCAAGGAGATTGACCCATGAGTAAGGCAGCATCGGTGGAACATAACGAAGTAACGTACACCGACGGCGGCAGCGATGAGATTCCTGCCGTAGATATCGAGCAATTTCGCATTCAAGATCAGGTAGCCTATGCACGCTCAGTCGCAAACGGCGACGTCGTTCTCGTCTTCGACACCACCCTGCGCGATGGCGAACAAAGCCCCGGCGCCACCCTTCACATCCAGGAAAAGATGGAGATCGCTCACCAGCTGGCGCGGCTGGGCGTCGACATCATGGAAGCCGGGTTTCCTGCCGCCAGCCCCGGCGATCTGGAAGCTGTGCGTCGCATCGCCAACACAGTCGGGCGCACCCCGCGCCGTGGCAAGCATGGCGAGATCATGGCGCCGCCTGTCATCGCCGGGCTGGCGCGCGCCAACAAAAACGACATCGACAAGGCATGGGAAGCCGTGCAGGGCGCCGTCCGTCCACGCATCCACACCTTCCTGGCGACAAGCGACATCCACATGCAGCACAAGCTGCGCATGACGCGCGACGAGGTGTTGGAAACCGTCGGCGACATGGTGCAATACGCGCGCAGCCTGTGCAGCGACGTCGAGTTCAGCCCGGAAGATGGCGGGCGCAGCGACCCGGAGTTTCTGGTCAAGGTGTTGGAGGTGGCGATCAAAGCCGGCGCCACCACCCTGAACATCCCCGACACGGTTGGCTACACCACGCCGGAGGAGTACGGCGCGCTGATCAAGTATCTGCGCGAAAACACGCCGGGCGGCAAGGATGTGATCTTCTCCTGCCATTGCCACAACGACCTGGGGCTGGCGACCGCCAACACGCTGGCGGGCGTGCAGAACGGCGCGCGCCAGGTCGAGGTGACGATCAACGGCATCGGCGAGCGCGCCGGCAACACCAGCCTGGAAGAGACGGTGATGGCGCTGCACGTGCGCCCGCAGACCTATCACCTGGACACCAACATCATCACGCAGGAAATCCACCGCACCAGCGACATGGTGAGCCGCTACACCGGCATGGTGATCCAGCCCAACAAAGCCATCGTCGGCGCCAACGCCTTTGCACACGAGGCCGGCATCCACCAGGACGGGATGCTCAAGCACAAGCGCACCTACGAGATCATGGACGCCTCGACGATTGGCTTGAACACGAGCAAGCTGGTGCTGGGCAAGCATTCCGGCAAGCACGCGCTGGCGCGCAAACTGGAGAGCATGGGCTACCGCCTGAGCCAGGAAGAACTCAAGGAAGTCTTCAACCGCTTCAAGGAGCTGGCGGACAAGAAGAAGAACGTCACCGAGGTCGATCTGGAGGCGTTGGTCGGCGACGAGCTCTACCAGCCAGTCGAGGCGTGGGAGCTGGTCGAGGTGCAGGTGCATTCCGGCACAGCGCTGACGCCGACGGCCGTGGTCAAGCTGAAGGACAACAGCACCGGCGAGATCAAACTGGGCGCCGCCATCGGCACAGGTCCTGTCGACGCCGTCTACAAGGCGATCAACGAGATCGTGCAGCAGCCCAACAACCTGGTCGAGTTCCTGGTGCAGGCGATCACGGAAGGCATGGACGCCAACGGCGACGTGACGATCCGCATCGAGGTGCCCGATAGCCGCGGCTACACCGTGACTGCGCAAGGGCGCCAGCGCCGCCGCCTTTTCAGCGGTCGCGGCGTCGAGACCGACATCATCGTCGCCAGCGCCAAAGCCTACATGCAGGCGTTGAACAAGATGATCGACGCGCTCAAGAACGACAGCGAAATCCCCAGCGGCCAGGTCACCGACGAACTGGTGATCGAGGCTGGATTGTAAATAATAGACCGCGGATGACGCGGATCAAGCGGATTTGCGCGGATTTTTCTTCATCCGTGAGAATCCGCCCAATCCGCGTCATCCGCGGTCTATCCTCATCTTTACCCAATCTGAATCGTGATGGAGCGCGCAATGGCGCAGAAGATTATCTTTGACACCGACCCTGGCATCGACGATGCAATGGCGCTCCTCTTTGCGCTGGCGTCGCCGGAAATCGAAGTTGTCGGGCTGACGACGGTTTTTGGCAATGTTCACACCGACCTGGCGACCAGGAATGCGCTGCGCCTGTTGGAGTTCGCAGGCCGCCCGGAGATTCCTGTCGCGCACGGTGCAGCAAAACCACTGCAGATCGACTTCGACGAGCCGGCCACCTTCGTGCATGGCGAAAACGGGCTGGGCGAGGTCTATCTGCCTGAACCGACCGCAACGCCCGACCCGCGCCCGGCCGCGCAGTTCATCGTCGATATGGTGATGGCGCATCCGGGTGAGATCACACTTGTGCCGGTCGGCCCACTGACCAACATTGCGCTGGCGCTGCTGCTGGAGCCGCGCATCGTCGAGCGTGTGGTGAGTGTGGTGCTGATGGGCGGCGCGGGCGCGGTCAACGGCAACGTCAACCCGGCGGCGGAGGCCAACATCTGGCACGACCCGCACGCCGCCGATCGCGTATTCACAGCAGGCTGGCCCATCACAATGCTGGGGCTGGACGTGACGATGGCAGTGCAGATGGACGACGCCTACCTCGCCGGGCTACGCAGCTCACGCACGGGCGAGTTCATCTACGACATCAGCCGCTTCTATCTAGAATTTCATCACCAGGTGCACGGCGTCTACGCCTGCCACACCCACGACCCATCCGCCATCGCCTACCTAATCGATCCGACGCTCTACAGCGTTGAGCACGGCCCAATCCGCGTCGTCACCGAAGGGATCGCGATGGGCATGACGCTGTGGGATCGTCGCGGCGAATGGCATCGCCCCAACCCGTGGACGGGCTGCCGGTCGGTCGGCGTCTGCACGGGCGTGGATGCAGAGCGAGTGCTGGGATTGTACAGGGAGCGGATCATTACGGGAACGCCAGCATGAACTATCTGCCGGCTAACTTGTTCGTGCATCGCTTTGTCACATTGGGA
>CALJMI010000105.1 GCA_937981885.1 uncultured Caldilinea sp. | reverse complement strand
ACCACTACCAGACAATTCGCACCTACAGAGGAGAACACAGATGCAAAAACCTATCTCTCGACGGAACTTCTTTAGAGTTGCTGGCGGGGCGGCATTGGCGGCGGCAGGAATCAGCGTCCTCCCCGGCATTATCGGTAAAGGCTGGCTCTCACCCACGCAAAGCGCTGGCGCGCAGGATGTCCCGCCTGACCTTTTCTTCGCCGCCACCGACGGCTGGATCGGTCTGCCGACATCGCCAGCGATGCCGCCATACCATCCCGACAATATGGCGCCGGCGCCCTTTACAACCTATATCTTCGGCTTCCGCAATGTCACAGGGCTAAATCAAACGCAAGTGCTGGCGCAGAAAATGCGGGCGCAGCATTCGGCGCCGATGTTCTGGGTCAATCAGGAAACCACCATGCGTCTGCAACTCACCAACCTGGGGCTGGCGATTCGCCCGGACCTGGTCGATGCGCACACGCTGCACTGGCATGGTTTCCGTCACGTCATCCCCTTCTTCGACGGCGAACCGATGGGGTCGGTCTCGGTGCCCATCGAGCGCAATTTCACCTACGTCTTCCGCCCGCATGATCCAGGGACGTACATGTATCACTGCCACGTCGAAGATATCGAGCATGTGCATATGGGCATGACCGGCATGGTGATCGTGCGTCCAACACAGAACGGCAACACATCGCTCTATCCCAGCGGGCGCTACGCCTACAACGATGGCGACGGCTCGACCGGTTACGACCGTGAGTTTGGCCTCCTCCTTTCCGAAGTCTGGAATGAAGCGCACTGGGACGACTCGCACATCCAGCTTCCGCAGTGGACGGAGTACCGTGTGGACTTCGGGTTGATCAATGGGCGCACCTGGCCCGATACGATTGCGCCGAACGCGCCGTTTGCGCCGTCAGCCTCCAATCCCGATGCGTTCACCTTTGCCGTCGAGCGCACGGCGGACGGCGATCTGGCGCCGCCGCCAGGCGCACCGCACCTGCAATACCAGCCACAATCGTCGCTGATCACCTGTAACGCCGGCGAACGCGTGTTGCTGCGCTTCGCCAACCTGGGCTTCACCGAGGCGGCGATGACGGCGACCGGGATCAAGCTGCGGGTCATCGGGCGCGACGCCACCTTCCTGCGCGGACGCACCGGCGCCGACACCAGCTATCTAACCAGCACCGTGACCTTCAACGCCGGTGAGAGCGCCGATGTGATTTTCACGGCGCCTGCCCATCGCGGCGTCGATCCCTACGACACCTACCTGCTCTACAACCGCGCCTCGACGCACGGCAACGGCGGGCAGATGACCGAAATTCGCGTCTACCCGGCGGGTGCGTTGCCGCCGCAGACGCAGCCGAACACCTAGGCTGGCCGGAACGTGGGAGAACGAAAAGGAGTGAATGCTATGACAATGTTCAAGTTCAAGTGGATGCGTTGGGGGTTGGCGCTGGGGCTGCTACTGACGTTGCTGAGCGCAAATTCAGCATCTCGCCCGCAGCCCGTCGTCGCCCAAAGCGGCTCGTCCGATGGCATCGTCTGCACGACGAGCGCCAACGCCACCTTCACCCTACGCACCGAGAGCGGCTATGTCGGCATGTCCGACGACAACACCGTCTTCATGTGGGGCTTCTCGATTGCCGGCCAACCTTTCCAGCACCCCAGCCCGGTGCTGTGCGTCAACCAGGGTGACACGGTGACCGTGATCGTGCAGAACACGCTGGCGGAAGACATCTCGCTCGTCTTCCCCGGGCAAGAGAATGTGCTTGCCAATGGTGCACCGGCAACGCCGCAATTCGACGGTGGGGGCGCGCTGAGGTCGCTGGCGCCGGTGGCGGCGGCAAACGGCGGCACGATGACCTACAGCTTCGTGGCGTCGCGTGCGGGCACTTTCATCTATCAGAGCGGCGCCAACCCGGATCGGCAGGTGCGCATGGGACTCTTTGGCGCGCTGCTGGTGCGCCCGACGCGCAGCACGGGCAACCCTGAGACGCGCTATGTCTACGACGCCGGCGATGTGGTCTACCGCGCCGGCAAGGAATTCATGGTGCTGCTCTCCGAAGTCGATCCGTACCTGAACCAGGCAGTCGAGCGCGGCGAGCCGTTCGACATGAGCCTCTACAAGCCGCGTTACTGGCTGATCAACGGGCGCGGCTTCCCAGACAGCATTGCGCCCAATTACGCCGCCTGGCTGCCAACCCAGCCCTACGGCGCCCTGGCGCGCATCAACCCATATGACGCCACCGCCAACCCGTACCCGGCGCTGGTGCGCTATCTCAACGTCGGCACGATCGAGTTTCCGTTCCACCCACACGGCAATCACGGGCGCGTCGTCGGGCGCGACGGCTTCCCGCTGATCGATGGCGGCGGCGCCGACCTCTCCTTCGACAAGTTCAGCGTCAATGTCGGCCCCGGTCAGACCTGGGACGCCACCTTCGACTGGCGCGACAATGAAGGCTACAGCGAGAGCAACCCTGTGCCGATCACGATTCCGAACCTGCAAAACATGGCCTTTGGCATGTTCTTCAGCGGCAGCCCCTACCTGGGGACCAGCGGGACGAAGCCGGTCGGCGACACGGCAATGACACAATGTGGCGAGTACTACATCATCGCCCACAACCATGCACTCTTCCAGTTGGATTCGTGGGGCGTGCCGATGACTGGCCCGGCGACCTTCACCCGCGTCGATCCGCCGTTGCCTAACACCTGCCCGCAGTAAGGAGCGATCATGATGACCAGGTTCACCAAATATACTTTCTGGTTCGCTGTTCTAACCCTGCTGCTGGCGGTTTCCAGCCAGCCAGCGTTGGCGCAGAGCACAGTCGCCATCGATCTGTGCGCCACAGATGGCAGTATGACGTTGCCCGACAGCACTGTCGTGCCAGTGTGGGGTTTTGCCGCCAGCAATTGCAGCAGCAGTCCCACCGTCAGTCAGCCCGGTGGCCCGTTGATTGTCGCCAATGTCGGCGACGCCGTGCAGGTGACGCTCTCCAATCGGCTGGCGGAGCCGGTCGCCCTTTTCTTTCACGGGCAGCCCCTCCCGCCGGATCGCGTGGGCGCGGCGCCGGGCGGCAGCGTGACCTACACCTTCACAGCCACGGAGCCGGGCGTCTTCCTCTATGAGGCAGGCCCACTGACGAACGCGCTGCATCAAACGGCGATGGGTCTGCACGGGGCATTGATCGTGCGGCCGGCGACGGCGGGACAGGCATACAACAGCGTCGCAACTGCCTACGACGTGGAAGCCGTACTCGTCTTGAGCGAACTCGATCCGGCGCTCAACACCAGCGCGTCGCCCGCGACCTTCAACATGAGCAACTTTGCCCCAGAATATGAGTTGATCAATGGCGTTGCTTACCCAGACACAGCCGCGATCGACGTAGCGGCGGGCAACCTGGTGCTGCTGCGCTATGTCAATACCGGTGCGCTGCACCATTCGATGGGCGTGCTTGGCCTCAACCAGCAAGTGATCGCCACCGACGGCAACTTGCGTCCGAACGCCTATCGCGTTGTAGCAGAGACAGTGCCGCCCGGCGCCACGTTGGACACGCTGGTCACCGTCCCGGCTACTGCGCCTGAGGGCGCTCGCTATGCCGTATACGCCGGCAGCCTGCTGCTGCATAACCGCAGCGCCAGCGGCTACGGCGGCATGATGACCTTCCTCACCATCCCGGCGGTTGGACCAGGCTCGCCAGACGACGTCACCGGCCCAACAGCGACCAACCTGACGCTCACACCGAGTGGCGGCGATATGATCATCAGCGCCACGATCGACGACAACGCCAGCGGTGGCAGCAACATCGTCGCCGCCGAGTACGTGCTCGAACGTACAGCCGGCACGCCGGTCGCCATGAGCGCCAGTGATAGCGCCTTCGATGCACCAACGGAGGCGGTGGAGGGCGCGATCCCGGCGGCCGTGTTGCAGACGCTCAGCGCAGGCAATCACGCTGTCTACGTGCGCGGCCAGGATGCCGCTGGCAACTGGGGCGCCTACAACCTCATCACCCTGGCGGTGGACAATGCGGGGCCGGCCACTTCGGCGTTGACGCTTTCTCCCAACCCCAGCCAGGGCAACGTCGACGTGGCATTGGGCGGCACCGCCAGCGACGTGGGGCGCGGCAACAGCAATATCACTGCCGCTGAGTACTTCATCGACGCCAACCTGAGCACTCCGCCCACGCCCGGCACGGGCGCCCCGATGGGGCTGAATATGGCGGCGTCTGTCTCGGCGATCACGGCTACCTTGCCTTCCTCTGTGCTCACCACGCTGACGGAAGGCGTCCACACCATCGCCGTGCGCAGCCAGGATGCCTCCGGGCAATGGGGCGACTTCGCCATCATCGATCTGCTGCTCGACCGCACCGGCCCCGCTGCCAGCGGCGTAACGGTGGCGCCGAATCCAAACAATGGGGCGACGCCGATCAATCCCAGCCGACCGGCGATACGCGTCGATGCGACGCTCAGCGAGCCGGGCGGCGGACCCGTCACGTCGACCATCCAGCGCGTCGAAGGCTTCATCGATCTGGTGGGCGCTGGCGGGACGGGGTTTCCCTTCACCCCGTCGGATGGTCTCTTCGACACCCCAACAGAGAACGCCTACGCCTTCATCCCGCTCATCAATCTGGCGCAGCTCGCTGAGGGTGAGCATCAGATTTCAGTGCGCGGCCAAGACAGCGCCGGCAACTGGGGACCAGCCTCGTCAACCACGCTCACCATCGACCGCACGCCGCCTACTGTCAGCGGCGTCGCTGTGACGCCGAACCCGACCAACTCGGCGCCGACAGTGACGCTGACCGGCAACGCCACGGACGCGCTCACCGGCATCAGTGCGGCGGAGTGGTTTGTCGGCGCCGACCCCGGTGCAGGCAACGGCGCCGCCATGACGCTGACGCCCAGTGGCATGAACGCTGCGCTATCCGCCAGCGTCAATGTTTCGACCTGGTTGACCGGTAATTATGTCCTTTCGGTGCGCGCACGCGATACAGCAGGCAACTGGAGCACACCGGTGAGCGTGACGCTCACGGTGGACGATCTGATCTTCGCCGACAGCTTCGAGAGCGGCGGCGTGGCGGCCTGGAGCAGCGCAACTGGGGCAGTCAACGTTATCAACGCGGCGGCAATGAGCGGCGATGGTGGAACGTGGGGCATGGCCGTAACGCTGGCGGCAGGAGCGCCGGGCTACGTCACCGACGCCACGCCCAACGCGCTGACCAGCTACGACGCGCGCTTCTACTTCCATCCGAACAGCTCGCGTGCCCCTAATAGCGGCGTCACGATCTTCGCCGGTGTGAACGCAGCGAACAATGCAGTCTTCACCGTGCAATATCGCCGACCGAACCCGACCAGCCAGCCGCAGATTCGTGCGCAGGTGATGCGCGCTGGCGGCACGACCAACACGGCCTGGGTCACGCTAACGAATGAACCCCATGCGGTCGAAGTGCTCTGGCGTTCCGGCGCAAGCGTTCCGTTTGTGCTCTACGTTGACGGCGTGCAACGTGCGATCGCCAATAACCAGAACACCAGCGCCTATACACTCGAGGGTGTGCGCATGGGGCCGTCGTCCGGCCTGGCAGGGACGTTGAACGGGACTCAATACTTCGACGCCTTCCTGTCAAAGCGATCAACAACTTCGATCTTCGGACAGTAAGGGGCTAACAGCGACTCTGGGGTGTGATGGGGGAGATTACCATCACACCCCCGAAAACGAAATAACGCGCCGCCCATTTTCAGATGAAAGAGTCATTGTGAGGAGAGGTACACGTGGCTGAACTTTTCTCGAATGTGAACATAGCACCGGCTGTCAGCCGACGGCTGCTCGCGATTGTTCTGCTTGGCGCAGCGATGACAATTGGCGGCGTCTACGCCTATCTGTGGTGGTTGGCGCCAGCGCCTGCTACACCAACTGCGGTGGAGACAGCCAATGAATTGCTCACCTTCTCGCTCAGCGACTATACAACGCTGGATGGCGTCTTCTGCAAAGTGCCGGTGACCGGCGTTACGCGTATCCTCAGCCCATCGGAATTGGAGAAAGAGTTCGGTGTGCGCATCCGGCTGCTCGGCGTCACCGCGAGCGGTGGATTGGTCGACTTCCGCTATCGCGTGGTCGATCTCGCCAAAGCGCTTCCTCTGCTCGGAACGCACGAAACGATGCCAACGCTGGTCGATAAAGCGAGCAAAGTCATATTGCGCGCGCCGGAGACAATGATGCATCACGATGCGCTCAAGCAGGACCGAACCTACTTCATGCACTACCCCAACGCTGGCAACAGCATTCGGCCCGGCGCGCAGGTCGCCATCGTCATGGGCGACATCCGCGTAGAGTGGGTGACAGCGCAATGAACAGGGGTGACCTATAATCGAAAGCAACCCAACATGAGACAAGCTTTAGTCTGTTTGCTGATCTTCAGCCTGGCAGCGACGATGGTGCGCGATGTGCACGCCGCTGGCGTAGGCGCCCTCGATTCATCCAGAAGCCAGGTCTTGCATGGAGACCTGGCTTCATCGCAGGTAGTCCCGACGCTGACGCAACAGCCCGCCAGCATTGATGACCGGGTATTGAATGCACTGACGCAAACGGCGCCGGACGCGCAGCTCACGGTGATCGTCACGCTGCGCGAACAGGCGACGCCCGTGATCGCCGCAGGAGTGGGTCGCGCCGAAGCGCGTCAGAGGATGATTGTAGAACGTCAACGCGTCGCGGCTGCGACACAGGCGATCTTTACGCCGTTGCTGCAGCGACGCATGGCGCAAAACGCCGTCAGCAAAATAATTCCGTTTTGGATATTCAATGGCTTCTCCATCACAGCCACGCCAGAAGTGATCTTCGAGTTGTCCAGCCACCCATCGGTGCTCTCAATCACTCCGAACACGGTCAAGCTTTCCCTGGCGCAGACGAACCCACCCGAAGACAACATCAGCGCGATCAACGCGCCAGCGCTGTGGTCGTTGGGCTGGCGTGGACAGGGAGCAGTCGTCGCCAGCCTGGACACGGGCGTCGACCGCTCCCATCCTGACCTCAACAGCCGATTTCGCGGCGGCGCCAATAGCTGGTTCGATCCATACGGTCAACATCCTGCGCCCTACGACGCCAACGGTCATGGAACCTGGACAATGGGCGTCATGGTCGGCGGCGATGCTGGCGGTGCAGCGATCGGCGTTGCGCCCGACGCACGCTGGATCGCTGCGCGCGTCTTCAACGACCGCAACGAATCGACGGCCACGGCAATCCATCAAGCATTTCAATGGTTGCTCGACCCGGACGGCAATCCCAGCACCGACGACGCCCCCGATGTGGTCAACAGTTCGTGGACGCTGGCGAACCCTGGCTGCGATCTAACCTTTGAGCTGGATCTACAGGCGTTGCGAACCGCCGGCATCTTGCCAATCTTTGCGGCCGGCAACTATGGGCCGGTGACGGGCAGCAGCCGCAGCCCCGCCAACAATCCCTCCGCCTTCGCCGTCGGCGCCGTCTCGGACAACGACCAACTCGCCGCTGTCAGCGGTCGCGGCCCCTCGGCGTGCAGCGGTGGACAGGCGCACTACCCCGACCTGGTTGCACCGGGCGTCGGGATTCGCACCAGCGACAATGGCGGCGGCTACGTGGACAATGCCAGTGGAACCTCGCTGGCGGCGCCACATGTCGCCGGTGGTTTGGCGCTCTTGCTCGGCGCGTTTCCCAATCTCAGCGTCGCCCAGCAAGAGGCGGCGCTGCGCAACAGCGCGGTCGACCTCGGCGCACCGGGCGCTGACAACGATTTTGGCGCCGGTCGCCTCGATCTCCTGGCAGCCTATCAATGGCTGATTGCAAGCGGCATTGCGCCCCAAAACGGCGCACCAATCGTTGTCAACACCACAGCCGATGGCATCGCCGATGACGGGCTTTGCTCGCTGCGCGAGGCCGTGCTTTCTGCAAACACCGACACGGCGGTCGGCGGCTGCACAGCCGGTAATGGCGGCGACACGATTCTTTTCGCCAATTCGCTGCCGCGCCCACTCACGATCCAATTGACGGTCGCAGGTGCTGCAGAAGATGCCGCGCAGACCGGCGATCTCGATATTGTCGGCACGTTGACAATCGATGGACTGGCAGGCTCTACGCGGTCGGCGCTCAACACGCCGATCATCGTCGATGGCGGCGGGATCGACCGCATCTTCGACATTCAGCCTGCCGCGCATGTCACCATTCAGGGCGTCGCTATCCGCAATGGGAACTCAGTGACAGCCGAATCAGGCGGAGGCGTGCGTACGCGCGGAGAGTTAACGTTACGCCAACTCTCGATCCACAACAATGCAGGCGGCGGCGTGCGCAATGAAGGCGGCATCCTGACGCTGAACAACGTGAGCATCCTCTCCAACACCAACGGCTATGGCGTCACCAATGTTGCACAGGGGGCGCTGACAGTCAATGACAGCGCGCTCAACGACAACCAAAGCGGTGGGTTGCACAACACTGTCGCCACAGCCACACTCAACCGCGCGGAGGTGATCGGCAACACCGGCAGTGGGTTGTTCAATGAAGGCGTCAATATGACCCGACTCACGGTCAACACATCCAACGTAATGAGCAACACTACGAGCGCCAACGGCGGCGGGCTGCGCAACAGCGGCGTCGGCGCCACCGCTGCGGTGGACTCGACGCGCATCGCTTTCAATGTGGCAACGGCCGCTGGCGGCGGCGTCTTCAACGGCGGCGCGCAAGTGACGATCAGCAACAGCCTGCTCGATCACAACCACGCGCGATCCGGCGGCGGCATCGACAACGCCGGCAGTGGACTGACAGTCGCCAATAGCACCATCAGCGCCAATCATGCCAGCGACAACGGCGGCGGCGTCTCCAATCGCACCAGCGCCACCCTGCGCTTTGTCACATTGTCTGACAACCGCGCGGGCGGCGCCGGGGGACACATTTTCAATGACGAAGGCTCGCTCGGCGTCGGCGCCACGATTGTTGCGAACGCTCTATCTGGCGGGAACTGCGTCAACAGCGCCGGGTTCATCAATTCGGTTGGTTACAACGTCGAAGACGCCAACACGTGCGGCTTTGCCAGCGCTGGCGATCTGACAAACGCTAATCCACTGCTTGGGGCGTTGCAGGACAATAGCGGGCCAACGCTCACCCATGCCCTGCGCATCGACAGCCCGGCGATCAACCGCGTCCCGTCTGGCGTGCTCAATTGCGGCGGCCTGATCAACCGCGATCAGCGCGGCGTGTCCCGTCCAATGGCGGGCGCCTGCGACGTCGGCGCCTACGAGGCGACAAGCTGGTTGGGCGACATTACACCGATTCACACGATCCAGGGCGCCGGGCACGCTTCCGCGCTGGCTGGCGCAACCGTCACCACGCGCGGGCTGGTCTCGGTTGTCGCCGACAATGGGTTCTTCATGGAGGATGCAACGCCTGACGCCAGCCCTGCCACCTCGGAAGGCATTTTTGTTACAACCAACGCTGCGCCGACAGTGGCTGTTGGCGACGACGTGATTGTGCTTGCCACGGTCGCCGAAATCAAACCAGGCGGCGGTGTTGACGAGCTAACCGTGACGCGGCTAGTCAACCCTACAATCATGACGCTCTCGAACAACAACCCGTTGCCAGCGCCGGTCATCATCGGGCGCGGCGGGCGCATTCCGCCTGACCGCATCATGAGCGACGCCAATATGACAAACTTCGACCCGACTACCGACGGCCTCGATTTCTACGAAAGTCTGGAAGGGATGCGCGTTCGGATTGACAATGCGCTCGTCGTCGGCGCAACCAGCTCCGAGGGCGCCATCTGGATCGTGGCTGACGGTGGTCTCGACGCAACCCCGCGCACGGCGCGCGGCGGTGTACTTGCGGCGCCCGACGATGCAAACCCGGAGATTATTCGCCTCAATCGCTCTCTTTATCCATTGGAGCAATCCTGGCCCCTGGTGCATGTAGGCGCAGTGTTCACCGCTGCGCAGCAGGCTGGTTCAGTTCTGGGCGTCATGGATTATCTCGACGCCGCCTATCAGGTGCGCGTGACCGCGCCGCTACATGCTGACCGTTCGGGCGAAGTGCAGCCGGAGACAACGGCGTTGACGGGCGACGCCCATCGGCTGACAATCGGTCAGTTGAATGCAGGCGCTCTCAGCGGCAATGATGACGACGCCCGCTTTACGGCATCAGCCTCTGTCATTGTATCGGCGCTCGCCAGCCCCGACATTCTCGTGCTCGAAGAGGTGGGCGACGACGACGGCGCCATCGATGACGGCGTGACAACCGCAGCGGTCACCTTTGGTCGTCTGCGCAGCGCAGTGCAAAACGCTGGGGGACCGCTGTATGAGTTCACTCAAATCGATCCTTTTGACGCCGAAGATGGAGGCGCAATCGGGCGCAATCCCCGGCTCGGCATCTTCTACAACCCGGCGCGTGTTCAATTTGCGTCACGGCCCGGCGACGCGCAGACCGACAACAGCGTGCTTTGCAGCAACCAACAGGCAATGCTGGCGCTCAACCCAGGGCGCATCGGCGCAACCGCCAGTCAGTTTCTGGACGCGCGTAAGCCACTGGCCGCCCAGTTCACCTTCGATGGGCAAGACCTGTTTGTGATTGCGATCCATCTCGACAATCGGGAGGCGGACAGCCCACGGCAGGGCGCCGTCCAACCGCCTGTACAGCACTCGGCGGCGCGGCGACTTGAACAGGCGCAGAGCGTGCAAGGCTTTGTACAACAAATTCTGGCGTGCGAACCCGAAGCCGCCATCGTCGTCGCCGGCGCGCCAAATGACGATCCTTTCTCGCCTGCGGTGGTAGCGCTGAAAGGATCAAATTTGACGGCATTGATGGATTTGCTCGGTGCAGACGCAGCCTACAGCGAAGTGAACGAGGGAATTAGCCGCGTGGCCGGAGACATGTTCGTCAGCACTGCGCTGGAGGGGAAACAGCCAGCTTTCGATGTGGTCCACACCTTCGCCGAATTTGTCGGCGCACCGGTTACAGTTGATCCGGCAGTGGCGAAGCTGTCACCAACGCTGACGATTGCTGCGACGCTCTATTTGCCTGTAGTGTTGCGATAGCCTGCGGCGCAGTGCTCCGTCACGCCGGAGGCGATGACCTACGTTGTGCCAGGGCAGTGCTCCGTCACGCCAGAGGCGATGACCTACGTTGTGCCAGGGCAGCGCTCCGTCACGTCGGAGGCGATGACCTACGTTGTGCCAGGCGTGAAGCGAACGCTTTCACGCATCGTGGGGACACACAAACAAAGCCGCGTCATACGCTGGCAACTGCACGAGCAGCCGACGCCCCTCCGCCGTACGCGTGCGGTTGCCGACCACATCACGCCAGAGGCCATCCCGTGGAACCGGCAGCTCGACCCAGCGCGGCTCGGCGGCGAAGTTGATGGCGCACACCGCATAGTCGCCAGCATCGTCCCAACGGCAGAAGCGAATGATGTGCTCGCTGGGAAAGTGATTGTCGAAAAAGCGGATGTGGTCGCTGCGCAGCGCTGCGTGACGCCGCCGCGCTCGAATCAGCCGTTTGACCATCTCCATATGACGGCGGAATTTGGGCTGCCCCAGTTTGCCCCACTGCAACGGCGAAAAATCAATCGTGCGTGGGCTGTCATCGCCGTACTCCTGCCCGGAGTAGATCATCGGCACGCCCGGCGCGGCGAAGACCGCCACCAGCCCCAGCTTTGCCTGCGCCAGCGCCACATCTTGCAGACTCATGCCAGCCGGGCGCGGAATGTGTTTGCCGGAATAGAATTTAATCTCATGTTCCGGGCGCACCTCATCATGGCTACACGAATAGTTGATCACTTGCGTCGCTGTGCTGAAGCCAATATCACGGAAGCCGCCGATGGCGCGATGTATATCTCGTTTTTCCCATTCCCAACGGCGGTTGAGCACATCGTCGAGGGTGTGGTGAAAGTAGCCGTTCCAGACCGCATCCATCTCCGTTTCGTGGACAAGCCGCGCCGCTGTCTTTTCGGGGCTTGTTCCCTCCAATTGCCAGAATTCACCGATCAGGATGCAGTCAGGCTTGGCTTGCCGCGCCGCCCAACAGATCGCTGCAATGCCATGATAGGGGTTGAAGTCTGGGCGCATCGGGTTGTTGCTGTCGTAATCGACGCCGCCTACCCAATCGAAACGAAAGCCGTCAATGTGGTACTCAGTCAACCAATAGCGCACGATGTCCTGGAAGTAGCGCGTCGTCTCTGGGTTGAAATGATCCCAGTCCACACCGCCCCACATATTGATGCTCGGCGGCGTGTGGTGAAAAAAGGGGTTCCAGTCCGTCCACCATTCCCCTTTGGGGCCATACATCGGCGGGTAGATATTGTAGTACGGATGTTGACCCCAGGCGTGGTTGAAGGCTACATCGAGGATCACAGCAATGCCAGCACGATGACAGGCGTCAACAAAGCGTTTGAAATCGGTGGGGCCGCCGTAGGTGTTGGCGATGGCATGATAGAAGACCGGGTTGTAGCCCCAGCTCGACTCGCCAGGGAAAGCGTTGATCGGCATCAGCTCGACGCAGTTGACGCCTAATGCAGTCAAATGGGATAACTGCCGCGTCAATCGCTCAAAGGCGCCGTAATGTGGATGGCCGGCATGCCAGACGCCGGCAAAGTCGCGCACGCACAGTTCGTAGATCACCAGATCGCGCAGCGGCGGCGTCCGCCACTTTTTGTCTCGCCATACAAACGCCGATTCACGACCGTGCAGCAGCGCCCACGGCGTTTCATGACTCCACTGCACCTCGCGCGCATAGGGATCGCCCACCCAAGCATGGGCGTCATCGTCGACAACGACATAATAGCCGTAACGCGTGCGCCCTGGATCGGGCACGCTGATCCACCAGGTGCCTTCGCCGTCCGTCTGCATCGGATGGCTCAGTGTGTCCCAACCGTTGAAGTCACCAACCAGGCTCACAAACGGTTTATAGGGCGCACGCATCACAAAGGTGACCAGACCGCGCTCAACCAGGTCGCGATGCGCGCCGCCGCGAATATCGCCTGGCAACCGTTCGCTCGTCACCGCGCGTTCAAATAGGCTGGCAAATTTGGATTCCATTGCGCGGAAAAATGTGCAGAATGGGGCGAGCAGCCGGGATGCTGCCCGCCCGATGTTACGCCTCATCCCATGTTGGCGATCAACGCCTGACCAAATTCACTGCACTTGACCTCGGTGGCGCCGGTCATCAGGCGGGCGAAGTCGTAGGTGACAATCTTCGAGCTAACCGTCTTTTCCATCGCCTTGATCACCAGGTCGGCGGCTTCGGTCCAGCCCATATGACGTAGCATCATCTCACCGCTAAGGATGACCGATGAAGGATTCACCTTGTCCTGACCCGCATACTTGGGCGCGGTGCCGTGCGTCGCCTCGAAGATGGCGCGGCCCGTCACATAGTTGATGTTGGCGCCCGGCGCAATGCCGATGCCGCCCACCTGCGCCGCCAGTGCGTCGCTGATGTAGTCGCCGTTGAGATTCATCGTGGCGATCACGTCGTATTCGGCTGGGCGAGTCAGAATCTGCTGCAAGAAAGCGTCGGCGATTACATCTTTGATCACAATGCCGTTGGGCAGCTTGTGCCAGGGGCCGCCATCCCACGGCTCGGCGTCAAACTCCTCACGGGCGACTTTGTAGCCCCACTGCATGAACGCGCCCTCGGTGAACTTCATGATATTGCCTTTGTGCACCAGCGTCACGCTCTTGCGGTTGTTGTCGATGGCATATTGGATCGCTGCACGCACCAGACGGCTAGTGCCTTCCTCGCTGACCGGCTTGATACCGATGCCACTGCTCTCTGGGAAGCGGATTTTGCTGACGCCCATCTCGTTCTGTAGGAACTCGATAATCTTTTTCGCTCCTGCCGAGTAGGCTTCCCACTCAATGCCAGCGTAAATGTCCTCGGTGTTCTCGCGGAAGATGATCATGTCGATCAATTCCGGCTGCTTGACCGGGCTAGGCACACCGTTGAAGTATTGCACCGGACGCACGCACGCATAGAGATCGAGTCGCTGGCGCAACGCCACGTTGATGCTACGGATGCCGCCGCCGACGGGCGTGGTCAGCGGCCCCTTGATGGCAACGATGTACTCGTCAATGGCGTCGAGCGTCTCCTGCGGCAGCCAGATCGGCTCGCCATAAACCTCGTTCGCCTTCTCGCCAGCGTACACTTCCATCCATGCAATCTTGCGCCTGCCGCCATACGCCTTCTCCACCGCAGCGTCGAGCACCGGCTGGCTGGCCGCCCAGATGTCGACGCCCGTGCCGTCACCCTCGATAAAGGCGACAATCGGGTTGTCCGGCACATACAGCTTGCCGTTAGTCAGCGTAATCTTTTCGCCATGGCTGGGAACTGTAATTTTCTGAAAAGCCATAAGTTCTACTCCTTTTTGTGATGCAGTTTGTGATGCAGTTTGTGATACAGCCGACTGATTCCACTAGAAGCCACGCCGTGCTGATGAGGACGGATATAAATCTGGTTTCTTCCGAAGTAAGCAGTGCAAAGTGTACCAAAGAGCAACCAATCAGTCTATTTCCGACAGCATTTGCAGACATTTTACCCGGCGAAGATCGCTATGTTTGATATCAACCATCAGCCAAGACAGGGCAAAGGCGATGCACTTCTCGTTGTTGTTCATTGTGAATTTTCTAACATACATGACTGTCTATATTTTGTACAATACTTTTGTAGGTTTGTTTGGCAAAGTTGTACAAACCTGTATATGAAAATGGAGAATTGCAACGATGGAACCGCGAAGTAAGGAAAAGCGTTCTCCAATATGAAAGGATGATAGTGTATGTTTGACTATAACTTTTTGATGATGACACGACACGAATACGAAGAGCGGATTCGCAAAGCAGAGCAAGAGATATTGGCGCAGCAATCACGACCGCAACAGCCCAGCGGCTGGAGTCAGATGCTCTTTGCGATAGGACAACAGCTTGAACGCTTTGGCGCATATCTGAAGGCGCAGCACCAACCCGACCAGCGCTTCCAACCTGCGCCTGTGCATCAAAGCTATCGTGGTCGCGCCAGCTAAGCGATAACCGCCAACGCAGATACAATGATGCATCTGCGCCGAATAAAATTTAATATGCAAAAGGGCGCCGCTCAAATGAGCGGCGCTTCGCTTTGTGTGGTTGTTTCAACGTTCAAGACAAAAGCCGGCGGATTGGCGAACAGGGATCGCTTTTGTGCAGCGACTTTCTGCTGCAGATAGCTGCGCTGCACTTTATCGAGTGCAGCGCACAGGTATGTTCGATAAAGATGATGACGAAAGCGATAGCGTGCAACTTCCCTGGCGCCCAGGTGCATCATGCCTATGGCGGTAACCATCTGATAATGATACGTGAGCGCTCCGCTCAGATGCTCGATCGCTGTTTTGGCAGCAACGTTGCAGACAGCAGCAGCGATTTCGGCAGTAAATTCATCGCCTTCGATACAAGCGGCGTTTAACAGCGCACGGTCGATCTCCGACAAACGATCGACTCGACGACGGATGAGCGCCTCGACGCGTGGCGGCAGGAACTCCCAATCGATGCCATTGTTCACTCGCCACAATCCAGCCGGATCGCGTCTACACTGACCGGATTCACTCAGCGTTCGCAGCATCTCTACAGTGAACAGGGCGTGGCCCTCGGTGTGCAGGAAAAGCTCTCTGCGAAACCGGTCGTCGAACAGATTTGGCTCACAGTCGAGCAATGCATCAACAAACTCACGACCATCTGCCTGGTCAAGATCGATCAAATACGCGTCGGCGTGTTGGAGCGACTCCTGGACGAGCTCGTTCAACCAGTGGGCGGATTCATCTCGATCCGCAGAATAGGGGCGGTATGCGCCGATCAAAAGGACGCGGCTGTCATTTAATCGCTGCACCAAATCGAACAGCAGTGCAAGCGTAGCGGCGTCAGCCCACTGCAGGTCGTCCAACGCCAGCAGAATTGGTTGATACAACGAGATGCGTTTCAGGTCATGAACAAGTTGGGTGTGGAGTGATGAGAGTGGAAACGTGAGCTGGCGCGCAGAAACATTGCCGGAGATTGGCGCCGATCCTGCCGAACTAGGAGCTTGATTCGGCGGGAAGGAGGCTGCGGCCAGCGAAGACGCTTCATCGATCCAACGTTGGATTTCGACCCTGCTGCTAGAGAACGCCGACAGACTGTCGATCACCGGCTGGTAGGGAATCCCGGTTCCAATCAACCCCGCACAGGCGGCGACGCCAATCAGCCATGGCTGATCGCTGCGCCTGATCTGGTGTACAAAGGCTTGAAGCAGAGCGCTTTTGCCGCTGCCAGATTCACCTGCTATGAACACGACGCAGCCGTGATTTCGCTCCGTCTGGTGTGCGTATTCAGACAGTAAGGCGATCTGTTTTGCACGAGTGCGGGCAACAAATTCGACGTTGTGTCCATATCCTGGCCAATCAACGTCTGGAGGGTTGGCGCCTACGAATCTTTGGGGGCCGCCGACGGCAATCAGACGCCCGATTCGAATGGCGTCAGCCAGTTCGGCAGTCTGCGGCTCCGGTTCAGCGTCAAGCTCGTCCAACATGTGCTGGCGAAACGCTGAGTAGTGGAGAAGGGCGGCGGATCGCTCGCCGTGCTCGACCAACAACCGCATCAGCCCGCGATGCGCCGCCTCATGGTAAGGGTCGATGAGAAGACAACGACGATAAAGCGCCAGCGCCGCATCGTCATCGGCGTGAAGATAGCGATGCTCAGCCAGCGCGCAAAATAGCGCAGCAGCGGACAATGCCACCTCGCTACGAATGATTGTTGTCCACTGCTCGAACTCCGGGCAGTCATCCAACTCGAAACCATCAAGAAACGGCCCTCGATACAACGTCGCCGCCTGGGTGAGATGTTCGATCCAACCAGGTTCGGTCTTTGGCGTTTTGGCGAGGGACAGAAAATAGATCAAGTCGACGAATACGTCGCTCGCTGTATTGAATTGCACCGTCTCGCGGGTGATAAGCAGACATGGCGGCCGTCTGTTCCTGTCGTCAATCACTGCACGCAGGTTAGCCAATATGCGTCGGAAGTTGCTGCGCACAACGTCGAGCGGCTGCGCCGACCAAAGCATCTCCGCCAATCTTTCGCGTGGATGAGCAGCGTCATGCTCGACTGCCAGATACGCCAACAGAGCGCGCGCCTTGTTCGACTCGAAGCGGGCGTCCACCTTGCAATCAAGGAGCAACTGAAACGATCCCAGGAGGTTGAGCGTGAGTCGGTTCATAGATGTCTCCAACTTATAACGCTGTTCAGCAAGAGCGCTCCCCCCAAACTATTTCCAGTATAGCACGATCTAGGGTCACCTGTGCCTGACAGTTTACGCGCGGTCTCCGCGCGCTCGTTCGCTATGATGGAAATAATCTGATCTTGTCTTTACTGTGACAATCGAAATAGAAAGGAGAACAGATTATGTGGACCCAAGCAAAAGGCTGGCGATCAACAAGCGCGTGGGCGCGACTGCTATCGCTATTGCTGACAATTGCTATGTTCTGCAACATGGCGCTGCCAGCAGCCGCGTTGACTGCAACGCCTGCTCCTGCCGCTTCCCCTGTTTCGCAGCAGGAGCCGTCCATTGCCGACCAGGAAACTGGGTGCAACAATGTACGCACGGTCGCCATGCACCAAACATTGACAAGGAGCATGGTTCAGCAATCGGCTGGGCCAGAGTGGATCAAGTTTTCAGCGCAAGTGAACGCCCGTTATCGGCTGCAAGTGACGAGCGAAGCAGCGCTCCAGTTGTCGCTACGGGCAAGATGCGCGCGGAATGAACCTGCCGTTCCTCTGCGCAATGGTCAGTTGGAATTTACTGCGCTGCGCGACGGCGACCTCTATCTTCTGGTCGACGCCAGCGAGGTGGCTGGCGCCTTTAGCTACGAGGTCACACTTGAACCCGCAGCGCCCTTCCGCCCGAATGCGGTGACGTTGGCTGAAGTGCCCGAAGCTGTCCTGCGCCGTGCAACAGAGTTCCTGGAAGAACTGCGCGGCAGCGACCTGGCGCCTGAGTGGAGAGATGCTCGCATCAATCCTGAGGCGCACATTTTCTATCGCCCCGACATCCAGGCGGCTGCCTACTACGAGTTCACCGTCGAAAAGCCTGCGGCGCAGGGCTTTGAGCCGGCCGGATACATCGAGCTGTCTTCGGGCGAACATGACTATCCGGTGACAAGTTGGGGAGTCACCGGCATCTCCCCGGCCAGTGAGCTTGTCGAGCTGGCGCCGCTCAATGTAAGGCTGACCGAGTTCTATCGACTCGATATGCAATCCTACGCCGCTGAATATGAAGAACTGAGCACGGTCGGCGTGGCGACATTGTCAGACGATGTGGTCACGCTCGGCTCGATGCCCGACCGCATCGAGGGACTTGACGCAGTTCCTGAGGAGCCTTTTGACCTTGTGACAGAGAGCGCCGACACCGAGGGCAACAAGGAATATGAGGGGCCGACCGAACTGCCGCTGCTCGAAGAGAGTCCTTTCGATACGTGGGCTGACCTGAAGACCGAATACAAAGATGTCTTTGCGCCAATGAACCGATCGCTGAAACAGCGCGCAAGCAGCGCCTGGGAGCTTGACAACAATCTTCGCAAATATGGCGAGTCGTTGGTCAAAGATGATGTCCGCACCGTGTACGGGCTGGCAGGCCAGACGATCGATGCGCTGAGCGTAACCGGTGAGGGAGCGTCGACGCAATATCTGCAACAAGAAGAAGTGCGCAACGAAGGTGTGTTGGCGGGCGTCAAGCTGACCGTCCTTGACGAGCCAGCCGACAAGGACCTCCTCCTGCCCTTCGAGGTGTCTCTGAAGTACACCAGCGGCATGACGGAGAGCATCAAATTTGCGATCGTCGCAGCCGCTGCGCTGCGGAGCGGCAATGTCTACCTGCCTCTGATCTCCACGAGTGGTGAAGGCTTTGCTGACGTCGCATCTGTTCAGGCGCCCGAGGCAGTCGCTTCGTGGGGTCCCTGGAGTTACTGGTGGGCGGACGGCGATGCGGGCGCAATCCTGTACAACCAGTTCCCTTCAGGATCGGCGCCCAACACATCGGCGTGCTGGAGCGGCTGCGGCGCAACCGCCTGGGCCATGGTCTTTGGGTGGGTTGACCGCCGTGCAGCAGAAAGTCACTGGCGCTGGGTCAATCACTGGGGCATCTACCGGGTCAATGGCGGCCTGGGCGCCAATGCCGTGGCGCCGCTGCCGATGGACACTGGCGTTCGGAACATGACTTGGGAAATTCGCAATCGCATGGGAACCTATTGCAGCGGAAGTGGAGGCGCAACCAAATTTTCGCGCATGATCGATGCGATTGAATACGTGCGGCCACGCGCAACGGCAGCCGCTGTCATGACCACGCGCTACGACCCAACCAAGCTCTGCTGGTTTGGCGCATGCAACGATGCCCGCAACCTTGCTAAAGATTCAATCGTGGTGCGCCGTACGCCAGCCATCGTTGGGTATAACAACCACTATGCCATGGCGTACGGCTATGCCCATCGCAGCAAGACAAGTTGCTTCCTGTTCTGGTGCTCGACAGATTGGTCACGCTGGTTCTACGTCAACCAGGGCTGGGGAGGATCTGGCAACGACTGGATCAACTGGGATGATGTCCATTTTGGCGCAGTGTACAGGAATCCATAATGAAGCAATGGATTGGTGTTGGCTGTATGGTCGTGGTGGGTGCGTTGTTCCTTCTGCTGCTTTTTGCTGGGGCAGGATGCGCACCCATTACGACCGCGCCGAGTCAATATCAAATGCTCGTTGTGGATGCCGAGAGCGGACAGCCGCTTCCCGGCGTCGTTGTGACATTGCACGTCTTTCCAGGTTCTCCTGACGCGCCCAACCCGAACGCAGTTCGTGTGAAAGGGAACGATCAAGGAGAAGTTGTAGCGCCCAAGCATAACGAGGGACCTGTACTCTGGCAGGTGCAGGCTCCAGGCTACATCGAACAGCGTATGTCATCGACCAAAGGCGGCGTCCCGGCGCGCTATGCTGCACTGGCGAATGAGAAGTATGACGGAGTCATCCCTTTATATCGCCTGCCGGAGCCGAAGTTGACCGTGTTCATCGGCGACGCCTACGCAGGACCGCTGACAATCAATCTGCACCCTGCACCAGGTTTTGCATACCAGACGGTCGGTGAGATCAGCAAAGTGTTCGCGCCAGTGGGAGCGGAGGCAAGCTTTGTCCAGAATATGTCAGGGGAGCGCATCTTCACCGTGACGGCGTCACTAGAAGGTCAGGTCGATCTGACGGTGACGCCCCTTCTCTTCGATATTCAGACGCACCAACTGCAGGTAGTCGATGAGAGCGGCGCGCTGCCCTATCGAGATATCGCCGATGCGGAGAACGAGGGCCGGGGAGTGTGGGGCGTTGTCACGGAAGACGACAAATTGCTTCATGAGCAGATACGCCTTTTTGTTGGAACCCGAGACGCCTATCTTGAGTTTTTGCGGACCCGGCTCTGAGATACGCTAGTACAGGCGGGCCCAATAGCCCAATGGTTCTCGTGCTGCGTGTTGCGTCTCGCCACGTAGCGCGTGACACGAAATCATCGCCTCACTTGCGCCCAAGTGTACTAGTTTCAGAAAGCTGAGAAGCGAGGAGACCGGCTCCCTCGCAAAGGCGTGGGATTGTCATGTCTCCTGTGTCTGGAAGGGGAGACGAATCAATGTCTTGCAACCTATCAACACGATGGTCGTATATCGGGTGTTATACACAGCGGGTGTTTCAGAGGCCGGGCAGTGGTCTGGCGATTGCATCGACGCCAATGCTGCGTCGACGCAGGGTGAACGGGGTGCAAGTCATCTCGTTCACCATCTTGCTCTTTGCAAGTCTGGCAATGAACGGAGCTGCGCTGTCGGTTGATCGAACTGACGCGCTGTCGAGTCCACAGCAGGAACATGTTCTTTCACCAACATCAGCGCCAGATCTGGTGGTCACCGGCATTACGCTCACGCCGGCCAATCCTGGTGCAGGCGGGACTGCGGATATCGAAGTGGTGGTGAAGAATCAGGGAGATGCGGGAACTACAACAGGTTTCAATCTATATCTGTACGTCGAACCTGCTGATGAGCCGCCAACGCAGAGTACAGCCTACACGATCTTCGCCGGTTACGCACTGCCGCTGCCGCCGGGCGGCAGCTTCAAATATACGCGCACAGGTCAGGTTTTTACTCAAACCCCGCCCAAAGTCTATGCCTGGGTTGATCCCCCATGGGAGAATCGGGTTGTCGAGTCGAACGAAGAGAACAATCTATACCCGCCAACTGCAAGTCACGGTGACGCCTACGAGGACGACGATATCTGCGCCAATGCAAAGTCGATCACGCCAGACGGCGCCGTGCAAGATCGCAATCTGTACCGAGATCCGGACAGCGACGTGGATTGGATCAAGTTCAACGGGACGGGTGGCGTAACCTACGTGGCCGAAGCAATTGCGATCGGTGCAGACGCCTCACTGGTGATCGAGTTGATGGATCGGTGCGACGGGCCGCCAAGTTTTGGGAGCGGCGCCAAACTGGAATTCACTGCACCGGCGGACAGCACATACTATGTTAAAGTGTCGCATGTCAGCCCGACCTACGGCCCGGACAATGCCTATCAATTTCGAGTCACCAGCGACGCCGACTGCACAAATGCCTTTGAGCCCAACAATACCTGCGAACTTGCCAGCGACCTGCCGCTCGACATATCGCAGACGCACACCTTTTGTGAGGCTGGGGATGTCGATTGGATGCGCATCGCCGTCAGCGCCGGATCACACTACACCGTGACGGCGACGAATGTCGGTCAGCAAGCTGGCGCGCGCCTGGGACTATATATGACCTGCGCCGACGCCGCCCCGGCCGCCGCAGGCGACGCCCTCCAGTTCACCGCTGCACAGGCCGGCTATGCCTATATCAAGGCGACGCATCAAAATAGCGCAGCGCACGGTCCAGACACAAACTACGCAGTGAAAGCGGAATTGGTGGGTCAGGCTGGCTGCACGCAGGATGGTTTCGAGACGGACGACAACGCCGTCGATGCCAAACCGATCGGCACGATGGGTTCGATTCAGAGCCGAAATTTTTGCCCTGCCGGAGATGGAGACTGGGTGAGGTTTGCCGCAGTAACGGGCGTCACCTACAACATCGAGACGCTCAACCTGGCTGCGGCAGCCGACACCGTTTTATGTCTACATTCGACCAATGGCAATCAACTTGTCTGTGACGACGACAGCGGTGCAGGGAAAGGCTCCCGTCTTATCTGGACGCCGCCTGTCGCCGCCGACTATTTGCTCTACATCAAAGATCTCTCTCCCAGTGTGGCGGGCGAAGAGACAAGATACGATCTACGCATTTCCCGCGGGCTTTGTCAGAAAGACGAGCAGGAAGATGACAACTCTCGCGATCAGGCGAAGGTGATCCTTCCCAATAGCCCGGCGACCGCTCACAACTTCTGTCCTGGTGATGACCAGGATTGGGTCGTATTCGCTGCAGCGCCCGGCGTTTCCTACATCATCGAGACGATCGACCCTGGCCCTGATGCAGATACAGTGATCGAGCTCTATAACGCCGGAGGTTCGCTCCTGGCGCAGAACGACGACCATACGCCGGGAACCGTCTCGCGCGTCGTGTATGTCCCGGCCAGCGCGCTCAATGTTTTTGTCAAGGTGCGGCAATACAACCCCAGTTACTTTGGCGCTGGCGCCGAATATTCGCTGCGCATTGCTCAGGGCGTTCCCACGCCAACGCCCACGCCGGTTGTCACGCCCACACCCACGCCGACGCCCACACCCAATCCATCGACGGTGCGCACGCTGATCCTGGTCAATCGCGCCCGGCTTGTGCAGTTGCACGGCGAGGCTGAGGTGGCGCCACTGATGAGCAAGCTGGCGGAGCTGGCGCAGCATGAACATGTGCGCGGCGAGATCATCAGGCTGGATAACAATACGGAAGTGAGCGCGGCCTATGCTGTCTGGCAGAGCGATCTAGGCAACGCTGAAAAAGCCAATCAACTGACGAGCGCAATTCGCAATGTGGTGGTGAACTATTTAACGGAGCGCAGCGGCGTTGAGTATCTGATCCTGGTTGGCGATGATCGCGCCTTGCCGATGCGCCGCATCCTCGATCAGACGCCACGTGTTTCAGAGGCAAGCTACAAGCACACAGATGTCGGCAACCCAACCGGCGCAGCGCTGAAGGCAAATCACTTTCTTTCCGATGATTATTTCAGCGACCGAGAGCCAACGCTTCTTCAAGGACGCGAACTTTATATTCCCGACCTGGCGACGGGACGCCTGATCGAAACGCCTGCTGAGATGATCGTGCAGATCGATGCTTTCCTGGCGAAACCGGTCACCGTCGTCGACAACATTTTGATCACCGGTTACGACTTCGTGCAGGATTTGGCGGCTGAAGATTGCGCCGACTGGTCGAATGACTTCGGCGCGTCGAAAGTCGATTGCACGCTGATGGGCGATTCATGGACCGGGCAATCCTTCCGTACGCTGCAGTTGCGTACGAATGCACCTTTCACGGTGCAATCGATCAACGGCCATGCTTCCCACTACGCCGAAGGCGCGCCTGTCGGCAATGCAATACAGGCGCAGGAGGTCATCAACGCCACGCTCACCCTCAGCGGGGGCGTGCTCTACACTCCTGGCTGTCACGCCGGGCTGAACGTTCCGCCAGAGAATACAGTCAATCCCGCCGATCTGCCGCAGGCGTTTGTCGGCAAAGGAATGAATTATGTCGGCAACACCGGCTACGGCTGGGGAATGCGAAGCGCTATCGGACTTACGGAGAAAGTGATGCGTCTCTACAGTCGGGCGTTGCTACAAGGAACAAAATCCAGCATGGGCAAGGCGCTGGTCACCGCCAAGACGCTTTACTACGAACAAGACACGGACTTCTCCGCGTATGACGAGAAGGTGATGCAGCAGGTCGTTTTCTATGGGTTGCCGATGTATGAGTTGGAGAGCGGCGGCGCACTCTCCGACGAAAACCCCTTCCCGGGCGTCGCCTTCGTCCCAACGATTCCAGATAAACCGTTGAGCGGAAGCGATGTCGTGACCGGCGCTGTCACGATTGATTTTCGGCGAGCTCAGAATCTGGCGCTGCTGGAAACCGACGAGGGCAGCTATTTCAACCTCAACGGCTCGATTCACACGGTGCCGGATCAGCCGATTCAGCCATTGCACTTTGGCGATGTAAGCGCCTCCCAACTGCCTGCGCGCGGCGTTGTACTGCGCAGCGCCTCCTTTGACAGCAGATCGGCGTTTGATCCAGTGATTGCAGCGCCCTACAACGAATATGACGACATTGTCAGCGAGCCTACATTGCCGAATCCGCTCGCCTTGTATCCGCCCATGCCCGTTTCTATCCAACACAGCCAGAATCGTTCGAGCCTGGTGACACAGCTTGGTCAGTACGACGCTGCGCAACGCGACCTGCGCCTGTTCCAGGATATAGCGGTGGAAATCTACTATAGCACCGACGCCGATATGCTTGCGCCGCAGGCAACCGTGATCGATGGCGTCACACCGATCGGCAGCAACCGGGTCGACGTTAAGGTCGGCGCCGTTGATATGTCGGGCATCGAGCGCGCTGTCGTTTCCTATATCACCGACATTACGCAAAGCACAAATGAGCTGCGCTCTATCGATCTTCGCTTCGACGCCGCAGCGCAGAAATGGTACGGCTCCTTTCCCGGCAACACCAACTCGCGCTATCTGGTGCAAGTCGTCGACAGGGCCGGGAATGTGACCACAGCGACGAACAAAGGGCAATATTATAAGCCAGGGCAGGTGGAGGCGGCGGCGGGTGGAGGTTGCACGGGCCATTGTGCATACCTGCCCGTGATTGCACGGTAGGAAGCAGACAGAATCGGCGCGGCTCGACGATGCAGCACACAGGAGGTGAATATGTCTGCCATTGACAGCAGAAACAGACAAGAAGGATGCCGTCTTCTCCTCATGTTCAT
The DNA here is from genome assembly GCA_937981885.1 of uncultured Caldilinea sp. GTDB lineage: Bacteria > Chloroflexota > Anaerolineae > Caldilineales > Caldilineaceae > Caldilinea. Next base: position 29,237 of record CALJMI010000105.1, on the reverse strand, counting down.
GCTCATACTGCTGGCTACACTTGCGCTGGCGGCCGCTGGCGCAGCGCCAGCGCAAGCGCAAAGCCTGAGCGACGCCTATGTGGCGATTGGCGGCAATGATGCCAATACCTGCGCCACTCCTCAAACTCCATGTAGAACCATTCAGGCAGCGATCGACAAGAGCGCGACCGGCGGCGTGGTCCACGTCGGCCCCGGCGCGTACGCTGAAAATATCCAGATGAAGGGTGGGGTGAGCGTAATCGGTGCAGGGCCGACCAACACGAGCATTGTCGGCGTCGCCTCCGTGTCAGGCGTGGTGTCGTTCGCCAACGTGACCAATGCATCACTACAAGGCTTTCGCATTAGCGTCAGTGCGCCAGCACCAGGGGTGGACCGCGGCGTCGTCTTCAGCGGAAGCACGGACAGAACAGCGCTACTGCGCAACAATATCATCCAGTATGTGCAGTACGGCGTCTTTGTATGGTCTCCCTCCTCACCGACGATTGAAAATAACACGTTGGTGGGCGAGCCGGACGAACAAGGCATTTACATTGGCAACAGCGCCACCTCGCCCTTGATCCGCAACAACATCATCACCGGCTTCTATTATGGCATCCACGTCGTAGCGGGTGCGACTGCGCCGACGCCGGTCATTCTTTACAACGATCTCTGGAACAACACGGAGAACTATCGCAACTTCCCAAGCCAGACTGGCGTGAATGGCAACATCTCGGCGGACCCGGCTTTTGTCAACGCGGCTATGCAAAATTTCCATCTTCGCAACAGTGCGCCTGCGTCGCCAGCCATCGATGCAGGCGACCCTGGTTCAGCCTACAACCGTGAGCCTGGCCCTCATGGAAATCGCATCAACATGGGCGCTTATGGCAACACAATAGAGGCTGCCACCACGCCAGGCGATACGAAGTTGATCGCCTTTGAGTCGCCGTCATTGGGCGCTGATTCAAGCCGCGTAATCAACCCCTACGTAGACTCGGCCACCGGCGTCACATTCCAGCGCGACGGCGCGTCAGGCGTGAATTACGTGGTTGGGCTGGTCAAGAACAGCGGCACCAGCGCCTGCGTAGATCCTGCTGACTCGAATCAGAAACTGGGGGTCGGCATCGATAATGGCGCGGTAGGCTTCTCTTCCACCGCAGTCAGAGCTACTTTTCCAACAACGCTGAACCCACCCGTGGTTGTCTCCGCCATCTTTCAGACCGGCGCCGGACAACCTCTGCGGATTCGTCTGTTTGGACCGACCGGGAATCAGGTGGCCGCCAATATCGAGACCTCGTGGCCTGCCAATGGAACGTGCGGCCTGCCGGGCGATCCACGCGCACGAACAGCGGTGACAGCGATCTCTGCACAGCCGGTTGCTTACGCAGTGATCGACATGGAGGCGGCGACGGAAAGCCGCGTCTTTGTCATCGACGATTTTCGCTTCACAAGTTCGGGAACGCACACGATCAGCAACATCAATCTTTCTCCGGCTTCACCCGCTAATCTTCTCTTCAATCAAAATGTGAACATCACGTTCGACTATTCGACCTCCTGGGCTGCTGGCGTGCGCATCTGGGCGCGCCCCATGAGCGGCGGCGCGCCCACACCCAATTATGCAGCGCATGGCTCGCCGCTCTATCCAGCCGGCAGCGGCAGCGGCTCCGGATACTTTACAATCAGCACTGGCAACGCAATCGTTGATAGCATCCGGTTTCAGATGTGGACGCCCGACGAAAGCCAGCTACTCCTGGAACTGTTTGTTCCGGTCAACTATCGGTTTTCCAATGGCTGTTACGTATTGACGCGCACACACACCGGCTCTGGCGCTGACCCGGTTGCAATGCCGACGAAATCCAACTACTGCATCAGCGATAGTCAATATCTGGCTGGCGACTTCATCAACTTAAGCGCAGACCCAGCCGTCGGATGGAGAGTTGGCGGTTGGAGCGGCGCCGCCAACGACGCCAGCGTCTCAACCAGCAACAGCCTGGTGATGCCCGCCCGAAACCACACGGTGCGCGTAGACTATGCGCCCATCTGCTACACGCTCACGTTGGCGCACACTGGCTCCGGCAGCAACCCGGTTGCAACGCCGGCAAACTCAAACGGCTGTCCTACGGGTCAATACCGGGAAGGCGAGTCGATCAGCTTGAGCGCTGCATCTGCGCCCGGATGGTGGATTAGCGGCTGGATCGGTGCGAACAACGACGCATCTACAGCGCCCATGAATACGCTCACCATGCCGGGCGCCGATCATCGGGTGATCGTCAAGTATGTGACAACCTGTCACCAACTGACGGTCTCTCATGACGGCGCAGGCGACGAACCGGCGACGACGCCAGCCCACTCTGCCGCCTGCACACTTGGTCGCTATATTGCCGGCGAGCCGATCTCGCTGCATGCCATGCCCGCGCCAGGTTGGCGAGTTGCACGTTGGAGCGGTGTGACAGAAACAGCCAGCACATCGACCGACAATTCGCTCGTGATGCCCGCCAACGACCATGCGGTGAGCGTCTTCTATGAACAGACGCCAACCGCGGTTATGGGTGACGCCTACGAGGAAGACAACCAGTGCACCCAGGCGCGCACGATCAACGCAGATGGCGTCGGACAGGAACACACGTTTCATGAGGCTGGCGACATTGACTGGGTCCGCTTTACTGCGACGGAGAGTACGCCCTATCGCATCGAAGTCAGCATTCCGAGCGGCTCGCCTGCGGATGTGAGCCTGATGCTCTACGATCAATGCGCGGGGGCGCCGGTCGACCAGTTTGATGCAGCCTTCACAGCGGGCGCGCGCCTTGACTTCACGCCTGCCGCCACAGGCCCAATCTACGTCCAACTGAGCAACAAAGATGCACAGACAGCAGGCGCCAATGTTGCATACCGGGTCTCTGTCCGCAGCTTGCAGGCGGAGATGGGGCGCTCCAACCGGGTGTTGATCCTGGTTGGCGGCAGCCTGACCACGCCCGATCGTCTGCAGAACAATATCGACAACGTCACGCAGGCAGTCTACACACACTTCCGCAACGACAGCCTTGATGCAGAGAACATCGTCTATTTGACGAACGCCGCCGGGCTTGCCGGGCGCACCGGCCCTGCAACAGTGGAGGCTTTGCAAGATGCAATTACAGGCTGGGCGAAGCAGCGGCTGACCGTCGGCGGAACGCTCACGCTTTATTTGATGGATCATGGAGATGACGATATCTTCTACCTGGATAATGCCAATGGACATCGGTTGTCCCCAACGCAACTCGACGGTTGGCTCGACGAGTTGGAGGAGGCCGTTCCTGAGATCAAGATTACCGTGCTCATCGAGGCGTGCTACTCTGGCAGTTTCATCGAGGGTGCACAGAGTATCAGCAAGGATGAGTCAGGGCGCTTGGTAATTACCTCCACCAGCCATCGATTGCTCGCTTACGCCTCTTCCAACGGCGCTTACTTCTCCGATTTCATGCTGGCAAGCCTGGGGCAGGGATACAGCCTACACAACAGCTTCAAGGCTACGTATGCGGTTGTGCGCGAAATGTCGAATCTACGCCAGGACCCACAATTGGACGCCAACGGCAACGGCGTCGCCAACGAGAACGCCGATGTCGTTCTGGCCAGTCGCAATGTTTCCAGCGGCAGTCAGGGCTGGGCGCCCTACATCGTCAGCGTTGAAGGGCCGAAAACGATTGTGAGCCAGAGCGGTGCATTGCAGGCGATTGTCCTTGATGACAAAAAGGTGCAGCGCGTGTGGGCCGTGATTACGCCGCCTTCCTACCAGCCGCCGGAAACCAGCGCAGAACTTGTGCCGGAAACGCTCCCGACGCTCACTCTGCCTGGGCAGGGAAACGACGCATACTCGGCAACATACACCGGTTTCGATGAGATTGGACTGTATCGGATCGCCATCTATGCCGAAGACGAGGACAAGCTGGTCTCGTTGCCTAAATTCGTTGAGGTGCTGAACGGCGGTCGCGTATACGCGCCACTGATTGCACGTTGATGACGTTGCACATGCCAACGCGGAAGTGTTTCGTCGTTGTCCCAATCACATCCTACCATCTACGCAAAATAATAAAGACCTGCGACTGATGTCGCAGGTCTTTGAATGACTTCTGCTTCGCAGCAAGCTATGAGTTTTTCTAGTAGCCCCAAGGGGATTCGAACCCCTGTCGCAGCCTTGAAAGGGCTGAGTCCTAGTCCACTAGACGATGGGGCCAAGCCATCGAGAACAGAAAGCATTGTAGCCGCTCTTGTCTATGCCGTCAAATCAGAGAGAATTGGGGAATCCTTTTGACATTGTTGTGCGTCGGACCGTTATGGTAGACTGTGAGTGGTTGTCAATCGAGCATTGCTCATCAGTCAGCCCAGCCGTCCACTGAGCGACACGGCGGAGCTGAATTAACAAAAGGGAACCAGCCATTGGAACGCTATACAGTTGCCTGTGTACAACAACGACTCCGGCTTTTTCTGACGCTCGACGAATATGAGGAGAGCGTGCGCCGCTTTCTGCGCGCCGCCCAGAATAAACAGGCGCGGCTGGTGATCTTTCCCGAATTAGGCGGGCTGATGTTGATCCCGCCACTGCTGGGCGATTTTCGCTCGTCGCTGCTTAAGCGCGCAGACCTGGGGCGGCGGCGTAGCGCCTCGCTCTGGCAGAAACTGGTCGGCTCGCTGGCAAACAGTGCGGCAGGAGTGATGAAGGCGGATTTTCGCACCGGCATGGCTGGTTTGCTCGACGTAGCCTCCGCCTCGCTGTGGGAACGGTATGCCGAGATCTTTGGCGGCCTGGCGCGCGAATTCAACCTTACGCTTGTGGCGCCAGGCGCGTATCTGCCCGACCCGCTCGATGGCGTGATCCGCAATCTGACCACCGTCTTTGGACCGGATGGGACGCTGTTGGGCGCGCAGGCAAAGATCATGCTCTCGCCGGAGGATGAGCAATTCTGCCAGGCTGGTTCAAGCTGGAGCGTGATTCACAGCGAAATCGGCGCGCTAGGCGTAATGGTCGGCGCCGATGTTCTTTTCCCTGAAGTGGGACGGCTTCTCTCGTTTCAAGGCGCCGAGGCGTTGATCTTGGTTGCAACCAGCAGCAACCAGGCGCAATACAACAAGCTACGCGCTGGTGCGCTGGCGCGGATGCAGGACAACCAGCTCTTTGCGGCATGCTCCTTTCTGGTCGGCGCCAATCTATTCGGCGCAAAACGGCATGAACCACTCATCGGCAGATCCGCCATCTTCGCACCGCAAGAGCTAACACCGCGCTTCAACGGCGTGCTGGTCGAAATGGGCACGACCAACAGCGAAGGCGTCCTCACTGCAGAATGGGATTTTGCCGAGCTGCGCGCCCTATGGGAGAAAAGCGAGCTGCACACTCGCGACCAGTTGAATGCATCACAGGCGAGCCAGCTCCTGACCGCAATCTACCGTCAGTTGCAGGCGATGCCGCAGCTCGAAACACGCAACGACGCAAAACAAAGGAGAGGAAGAATCACTGACGCCAATACCCATACAACGGAAGTGCTGTCGCTCGATGACCTGCCCGTGATCGCCTCTGTCACCAGCCGCTGGCCCCTGCACAGCACGTCAGATGTCGATACGCCGCCCATCGAGGAGACCGTGATGTGGACGGCGCCTGATCTGCCTGCCGCGCCCGCTGCGGGCAGCCAGGTGCGCTATGAGGATGAAACTGACGAGATGGATGCGCTCAATGAACGCGAACGCACGCCGCGTAGCGAGCAGTGAGCAGTGGCACAAGCTGGTTCGTGTTGCGTGCTGTGCGTCTCACATTTGATGAATGCAAAGCATCTACGCAACACGCAACACGCAACACTCAACGCGTAGCACGCTCCAAATACATCGCCGCAGCGCCCGCTAATAGCGCCACGCCAGTTGAAAGCATTCGCTCATCGAAGTCAAAGGTGGGACTGTGGTGAGGGCTGTTGAGCGGACCATCGGGATCGGCGGCGCCCACGAGCACGAAACAGCCAGGTGCACGCGCCAGAAACTCTGACATATCTTCTCCCACCATCATCGGTTTCATGGCGGCAAGCTTCTCGGGTCCAAAGAGATCGGCGGCGACGCTGCGCATCAACCCAGCGCCTGCTTCCGAGTTCACTGTCGGTAGCACGCCAGCGGTGAAGGTAAGTTGACAACGGGCGCCATGTGCGGTGCAAACGCCTTCCGCCACCTCGCGCATACGCCGCACTAAAAAATCACGCGTCTCCAGATCAAAGGAACGGATCGAGCAAGCCAGTTCGGCGCGTTCAGCAATCACGTTCGCCGCTGACCCGGCGTGAAAACTACCCACCGTGATAACTGCAGGCGTCATCGGATCGATATTGCGCGCCACAATTGTCTGCCAGGCGACCACGATCTGGCTGGCAACCGCAATGGCGTCGATGGTTTCGTGTGGCATGGCGCCGTGTCCACCCACGCCTTCGACGACCAGAGTCACCTTGTCGGCGCCAGCCATCAACGGCCCCGGCTGTACGACGATTTGATCGAGCGGCAGGCGGCTCCACAGATGCAAGCCAAAAGACGCAGCCGGTTTGGGTGAGTCGAGTGCGCCGTCGGCGATCATCGCCAGTGCGCCGCCCAGCCCTTCCTCCGCTGGCTGGAAGAGGAGTTTGACGCGCCCCGCCAGTTCGTTGCGATGCTGCGCCAGCACCTGCGCCACACCCATGCCGATTGCGGTGTGACCGTCATGCCCACATGCGTGCATTACGCCAGGCGTCTGCGAGCGATAGAGGGCGTCATTCTCCTCCTCGATAGGCAGCGCGTCCATGTCGAAGCGCAACATCACCGTCGGCGCTTCGGCGGGCAGGCTGTCCGGCTCGACCAGCGCTACAACGCCGGTCTTGCCAATGCCGGTTGCGATCTCCAACCCTAACGAGCGCAGATGGTCAGCAACAACGCCTGCTGTACGCACCTCCTGAAAGCCAAGCTCCGGGTGCATATGAAAATCGCGACGCCAAGCTACAAGCTGTGGCTGCAGCGCCGTTGCTTCGGCTTTGAATTGTTCGAGCAGCGATGCGTTGCTCATGCGGTCACCGGCTCCAGCGTGTCGTAGATGTGGTGCACTTCCTCACCATGGAAGCGCGCCGTTTGGTTGGTGGGAGGCAGGCTCTCCTCATAGAAGAAACGCGGCAGCTCGTCGTCGGCGGCAGTAAAGCCAGCCTGACGGTTGAACTCGCGCTCGTAATAGAGCGTCTGACGTCCCAACTCCTCAAAGAAATCGGTCGTCAGGTTGGCGTTGTGGGCAGCGTTGAGAGCGTCGGTCAAAAACTCGAGGTTGGTGTTGGTGACAGTCTGCCCAAAGATGCACAGACCGAGCGAGTCATTGGCGGCAACCTTGATCTGCTGCTTGAGGCTCAGATCGAGCAACGTTTCAAGATCCATCTCGCGCGTCTTGAGGCGAGGCAGGTTGCCAGCAGTGTGATCAGCGCCCTGTGCAGTCGCCATCATGGTGATGCCCGTAGCCTCGATCACGCGCGGGTCGTAGGCGCTGATCGCCTGTTTCTTGATCACCGGCACGCGCGCCACGTTGTAATGCGCGCCGACGCGCGCCGTGCCCTGCGCCCACAACCGCCCCTGTTCTGTGCCGCGCCCGATCTCCGCCAATGCGTCAACCATCCACTGCACGTTGCCAAATTCGGCAAAGCCGGCTTCCATCAACACAGCCAATGTGGCGCCGGTCTCGATAGTGTCAACGCCGAGGTCGTTGGCAATATAGTTGAGCTGCGCCAGGTCATCCGGGTCGTTGACGCCGCAGTTTGTGCCCAGCAAGCCGAGCGTCTCGTACTCGACCGGCGAAACGACCTCCTTGCCGTTGGCGTCGAAGTAGACGTTGCTGCATTGAATGGCGCAGCCCGGCATACAGGGGTGAGTTTGCTCGCCGCCGCGGCTAGTGTTGAGTTCGCCGATGTAGTCGCCGCCCATCTTGAAGACCTCGCCAGCGGAAACATCGGCAAGCTGACCGGCGGTGAAGTTGCGCACGGGCAGACCGCCGACATAATTCTGATAGTCCGCCATGCCCATCGTGCCGACCTTGTTGTAAAAGTTCATCACAACCGAGTCCTCGCGCAGCATTCTGGTGTACTCCCTGATGCTGGCGGCGACCTTTTTGGGGTCGCCGAAGGGGGGCGTCTTGTCGAGATCGACGACAATCGCTTTGACGCGCTTGCTGCCCATTACTGCGCCGACGCCGCCGCGCGCCGCCAACCGCGAAGGTCGCAGATCCTTGTCGCTGAAGGCAATGCCAGCGAGCAGCCCTTGATATTCGCCGACAGGCCCGCACAAGGCAATCGCCACCTTGCGCCCATAGCGTTCGTAGAGCATCTCGGCGGCGGCAAAGTTGCCCTTGCCGAGATAGGGTGCTGCATCGTCAAAGTCGATCCCGCCATCTTTGCGGAAGTGAATCATCACCCAATCCGACGAGGCGCCCCAAAGCGTGAAACCAGCGATGCGAAGCTGCCCCAGCCCATAGCTGAACGTGCCCCCGCCATTGGCTTCTTTGACGCCGCCGGTGAGCGGACTTTTGCAGCCGACGCTGGTGCGGTTGGCGTTGGAGAAGGTGGAGCCAGCCAACGGCCCTGCCGAAAAGATCAGTGGATTCTCCGGCGCCAGCGGATCGACGTTTGCCAGTCCACGCTCGACCAGCGTTCTGGCGATCAGGTATCGTCCCGCCCAGACGATCTCCTTGCCGTGCAGTTCGCGTGAGGAGACTCGTTGTTCGGTAAGATCGATATCGTAATAGGTTCGCATTGCGTCTTCTCCTGACAGTGATACGAAGCCAAAGAACAACTCTGATTATCGTAAAAGTTTTGCAGAATTCGGGCAGTCACCAAGATTACCATGCAGCCATGAAGTTGATCAACTTATTTTCGGGCTATCCGAACCTTTGCGTCGAATCTCCTGCAGCAGTTGATAGACGCGACGACCATTGTCGGGCAGCGAATTGCGCATCGACCACGCTTTTTGCAGCAGCGGCTCAGCCTCGGCGTAGTTGCCCTGTTGAATCAGAACCACGCCCAGATTCGCCATGACGCTCACCGCCATCGGGTCCCTCTCCAGACGCAGACGCAGGCGTTCCTCTTCCACATCAAGTTTGGATTCACCGCGCAGCTTGACGCCGAGATCAAAGATAATCGACGGCAGCAGTTCAGGACGATACAACTCGGCGCGATGGCGCACAACGCAGCGCGTGCGCGGGACGATCATGTCTAGTTCACGCACTATGCGAAAGTTGAGCAGGGCGCAAGGACACTCCTGTTCGATATCGACCTGAATGCGTTCGCTAGCGCCAATTACAACATTCACCAATTCCTCCTCGTCGCCAGCTGTAATGCTTTGCAAGAGCACCATTTGGTCGCTGCGGTTGACAACACCCAGTCTGCGGCCATCGAGCGTCGCCTCGATCTGCTCGGCGACGACGGCGCGCTCCCGTTCGACTGACATTACCTGCTTTTGTGGAAACTGCACGTCAAGAATCTCAAAAAAGTCGGGCGAGTAAGCGGCGAAGACGCCAACGTGCTCATGCACCTCATCGTCCTCCATGATCTCGAAAACCATTTTCTGACCAACAAAGCGCTCGAGCAGCGGATCATAGCCGCCACCCACGCTGCCAATGAATGTGCTGCCCAACTCGCGCAGATGCGCTTCACCAGTTTCGGTGATGTAACGACCGGCCGGCTTGCGCAGACCACCGATAATCACCCCGATCACCTCGCTCAAGGATTCGGAAGCGAGCGAGATGAAGTTGCGAACATGGCGAAAAGCACGTCGCAGTAGACCAGGATGCAACGCCCACTTCAAGTCATTTCGCCGACGTTCGAGCGTCTTTTTGTCAAGTTCGTCGATATAGCGGTAAATGGCTTCGATGCGGCCAAACTCTTCGGCGTACAGAATATAGCTCGATTCGATATGGTTGTCATCGTGAACCGCATCAGTGTAACGCAGTTCCAACCCGCTCGACGCCAGCTCGAGCTTGCCCCATATCACCTTGCCGTCGATGCACTCGATGGTGACAACATAGTTGATGAATGCTTTGAGGCACGGATCGCGACGCCGGGCGCGCAGATATGCGCCGATCAAGGTGGCGAGGAAAATCAGGCCAATTGTGGCAAGCAACGTAACGTCGAACGCTTCGGTGAACCAGGCAAACATGCAGAAGCAGTCTCAATTGTGCACTTTGGTTGGATTTGGCGGATGTGCACCCCGGTGCGCGCTGCAGTGAATCGATGTAGGCAGCATTCTATCCAATTGCAGACGCAATCGCAACCTGCAGAGATCACATATTCGTCTCTGGGCACAAACTGGGGCTAGGGCACGGTAGGTGATTGCCTCCGGCGTGACATGGCGTCTCGTTACGCCGGAGGCAATCACCTACGCCAACACATCCACAATTCTTCCAACATTGCACATATCTAATCTAATTCAGACACAACGGCGCGATAATGGGAAGTGAGGTCATGAAGAAGACCTCGAACAGAATGGACGTTGTTCTATGAAACGTATTGAAGGTGAAGTGCCGTTCGGCGATACATTGGCGTGGTGGTTGGAAGAACTTTGGCTGCAAAAGGGCGTGCCCGCTTCGCAACGTTCACATCGGTTTGACCGCCCCTATCTCGCCTGGGAGTCGGTGCGCCTGGTGCGCAACCCGTTTTTTGAAAAAGGCACCGGTTTTGAAGGCTATTGGGTCGGTCAAGCCAATTCAGCCGAAGAGGTGCTCGATGCATTGTTGCGCATCGGACACGATGCGCTGGATAGCCAGACGCGGCTCTATCGCTATCAGCAGAGTTTTCGCCGTCGATTGCTCAACGCACTGCACGGCGAGAGCGCAGATTTCGACGTGCTGGCTGAATGGGCGACTACGCTGGGCGCCATCCTCGGTCGGTTGCGCTGCAACATCCATCGCAACCCACAGGCGGACATCTTTCGTCGTGAAACCTACCGTCAGGTCGAGGGGTTGCCTTTAATCAAATACCACGAGGTGGGCGATGCTCTGCAGCAAGTCTACGAAATCCGCGATGGTGAGCACCCGAATCGTCCACGCCTCTACGTCGATCCGAATCATCTGCGCACGACCGACCAGGATGCCTGGCAGGTGGCTGCTGCGCTTGGCAAATTCGGCCACCCACTCGTACGCGAGGTGTTGATGACAAAGCCGAAATAGAGAGGGAGAGAGAGGGAGAGGAGGAATTGTGAATTATGAGTTATGAATTGCTACGCCCCTCGCCTCTCCTACCGCTCATTTAGCACCCAGTCCAGCAGTTGATTGGCTTCGCGCACGCGTTCGTATTCGCGGCGCGCTTTGATCAGCACATCGCCGAGTGCGTCGATGCGTTGAATCAAGTCATCCTCGCTGGACGCCGATTCCCACGCCTCGCGCAGCAGATCCTCGAAGGACTTTGCGCCGTCGACGTTGCCCAAAATCATGTCCAGTTCGCCGATCACCAGCTCGAACATGCGAATCTTACGCGCCAGCAGGTCGAGCACGTGCGCCTCGATCGTCTCATTGCAGCTCAAATTGAAGATCGTCACGTCATGTTGTTGCCCAAGCCGGTGCAGACGACCGATGCGTTGCTCGACGCGCATCGGGTTCCACGGCAGGTCATAGTTGATCAACTGGTGACAGAATTGCAGGTTTCGTCCCTCGGCGCCGCTCTCCGTGCTGACAAGCACGCGCGCGCCGCCCTCCGCTTCAGGCTTGCGGAATTGGGCGATTGCCGCTTCTTTTTGCTGAATGTCCAGACCGCCATGAAAGCCCACCGCCGGCACATTGCGCTGCGTCAACTCGGCCAGGATGCTCTCTTGCGTCTGACGATACTCGGTGAAGATGAGGAACTTGCCGGGGAAGCGCTCCAGAATTTCCAACACAGCCGCCAGCTTGCGACTTTGCGGGATCGCCTCCGCCAATGCCAGAAAACGCTGCAGCTCAGTGCGCACCTTCTCGCCGTGGGCGGCGTCCGCCAGCATCTTGCGCAGCGTCGTTGCCAGCGCCTGTGGGCTGCTGCTCAGCTCCTTTTGCAGCGTCAGCAGCGTCAGGCGCAGATGCTTGGCGCTGTCGGCGTCGTTGAATCGCCGGCGAATATACTCGGTGACTTCGCGATAGAGCGTCCACTCTGCTTCACTCAGTTCCAGGTGATAGATGGCGGCTTGACGCCGTGGAAACTGCACATTCACTTTGCTGCGTCGGTTGCGGATCATTACGTCGTTGAGCAGGCGGCGCAGCGAAGAGGCGTTGCGCGGCTGACGCGGGTCGTAGCTGTCGAGGAAGTGACGGCGAAAGGCGCGCACCGTGCCCAATTGCCCCGGCGCCAGAATTGTGATCAGGCTGTACAGTTCCATCAGGTCATTCTGCACCGGCGTTGCGGTCAGCATCAGCACGTAGCGCTTGCGAATCTGGTTGACGAACTCCCACGCCAGCGTGCTGCGATTCTTGAGCTTGTGCGCTTCGTCGACGATCAGCAGATCATAGTCGCGCGCCAGGATCGCAGCGCGCTGATGGGCGAGCTTGGCGCGGTCGAGGCTGGCGATCCAACGTCCGTGCTCTGCTTGCTGCACAGCCTGCCACGCAGCTGGCTGCTCCATCACGCTGAACTCCTCGTAGAACTTGGTCTGCAGCTCCTCGCGCCACTGTTCGGTCAGCGAGGCGGGCGTCAACACCAGCACTGTGCGCACCAGACCGCGATGGATCAGCTCCTTCATGATAATGCCAGCTTCGATGGTCTTGCCCAATCCCACTTCGTCGGCAAGCAAGGCACGCCCGCGCATCTCGCGCAGTGCGCGCAACGCCGCCTCCAATTGATGCTCATAATGTTCGACCACGATCTCGTCGAGGCAGATCAGACGGTCGAAGCCGCGGCTGAGACGCAGCGCCTCCGCCTGCAGGCGAAGCTGGTAGACCGGCAACGGCTCCGGCGCGCGGGTGCGTCCATGCGCCCGGAAAAAATTCTCCAGATTCTGGGGCGTCTCGATCAGGCGCGGCGGCAGCGTCACACCCAACTGCGCAATGCGCTCCGCCATCGAATGATCGACGTTGTAGCGATAGCCGCAGCGGAAGCACTGCAAGGCGGTCTCCTCGTCCAGCCAACCACACTGCGGGCAGCGCTTGCCGACCACAGCTTCGGCAGGCTGCTGCTTCTTCTTCACCGGTTGGGTCGGCTGTTCCGGAATCTCCAGCCACTCGAATCGCTCGGTTGTCATGAGGGTGGATCGTAGCGTCAACGATAGGGGATGTGCAAATTCAAGTCGCCAGGTGTGGGTTGCGGTGCAATTGACATTTCGAGATCACCATTCGCTGCCGCATCCTCTCAGCCCCATAGTACTGATTGCTAGAAAGTTTTCATGTTTTCAGTGTTGCGTGCTACGTGTTGCGTGTCGGAATCCCTCACGCAACACGCACCACGCACCATTGCGTTCATAAAATGTCAACCTAGAAATCAGTAACAATCGTGCCCAGAGTATGAATCGGCGAATCCAGTTTAGTAGGTGAGGTAGAACGCCTGAAGTCGACTCCGGATACGCTCTTCAAGATACTCGCTCTGCAATGCGAATGCTGCGACAGGCTCCGTAACCGCATATAGCTCCCCTACAACCATCCCCGGCGTTACACCCAATTCTGCAAGCAGGGCAGCGACCGATTTCTTGCCGTGGCGCAGGAAAAGATTGTGCACAAGCTGCTCAACGATCTCCAGGAACAGCGGCGTCTGCCGAAAGTGTAGCCAGAAATCGCGAACCAGGGCGACGGCGTCGTCGATCAGCGCAGCGTCCGTATAGCTGGCAATCGTCGACATCGTGGTCTGGGCGTTGGCTGTCCACAGATCGTCGGCGACCGCTTGCAGCGCCTTCTCGTTGAGCGCATTGTTGAGGAAGCGCTCGCTCTCGGCAATAATCTCCTGAAGATTGTCGTGGATGAAGGCGGTCAACTGCCGGTCGATGGCTTTTTCGAGATTCTCTGATAACATGGACAGGCAATTATCTGGCCGCCACGCCGAATGTGCAAGGTGGTGACAATGCCACTGTCCGCCTTGACAACCCCAACGAAGTGCAGCATTATGCAATTATAGCCAAGCCCGACGACAAACGATTTTAAGCGAAGCTGCGGTTGCGTGCACTCTCCTCTTGTGCTACCTTTGACCTCAGAAAATGACGCGCGTAAATCACCAAAGAGACGAAGATGGAGAACGATTGATGGCAGTTTCGCCTGCGCCGCAGCCCAAACTGAACTACGCCGCCTGGCCCGATGAGTCTGGTCACTTTGGCCCCTACGGCGGCAAATTCGTCCCAGAAACATTGATGCCCGCCCTCGACGAGTTGGAGGAGGTCTACCTCAAATCGCGGCTTGACAAAGAGTTTCAAGCCGAGCTCGACCATCTGTTGCGCACCTTTGTGGGTCGCCCAACGCCGATCACCTATGCGCAACGTCTGACCCGATATTTTGGCGGGCCGCGTATCTACATCAAGCGCGAAGACCTGGCGCACACCGGCGCACACAAAATCAACAATGCGTTGGGGCAGGCGCTGCTGATGAAACGTAAGATGAACAAAACGCGCATCGTGGCCGAAACCGGCGCCGGTCAACATGGCGTCGCCACTGCCACTGCTGCAGCGATGCTCGGCATCGAGTGCGTAGTCTACATGGGCGCCGTCGATATGGCGCGGCAGGAACCGAACGTCTACCGCATGCGGTTGCTCGGCACGGAAGTGCGCAGGGTCGATTCGGGCAGCAAGACGCTCAAGGACGCCATCAACGACGCCATCCGCGACTGGGTCACCAATGTGCGTAGCACCCATTACCTGCTCGGCAGTGCACTTGGCCCACATCCCTACCCGACGATGGTGCGCGACTTCCAAAGCATCATCGGGCGAGAGGCGCTGCGCCAGATGCTCGACCCTGCGATCGGACCGGGACGCCTGCCCGATGCAATTGTGGCGTGCGTCGGCGGCGGCTCCAATGCCATCGGCATCTTCCATCCCTTTCTCGAATACGAAAGCGTGCGACTGATCGGTGTGGAAGCCGGTGGCCGCGGCATTGAGGGCGGTGAGCACGCCGCACGCTTTGCCGATCCAAAATTAGGGCGGCTTGGCGTTCTACAGGGCACAAAGAGTTACGTCCTGCAGGATGAAGACGGCCAGATCGCGCTCACGCATAGCATCAGCGCAGGTCTCGACTACGCCAGCGTCGGGCCGGAACATGCCTGGCTGCGCGACCAGGGGCGCACCGAATACACCTACGCCACTGACGAGGCTGCACTGGAAGGCGTCAAACTGCTCAGCCGGTTCGAAGGCATCATCCCCGCGCTGGAAAGCGCCCACGCCGTCGCCCATCTTGCCGAACTGGCGCCACAGATGAGCAAGGACCAGGTGATCCTGGTCAACCTCAGTGGTCGCGGCGACAAAGACCTGAGCACGATCATGAAGGAGTTAGGTTCGCTATGACCGGCGTCGAACGGATTGAAGCAGTCTTTACCAAAGCCAGAACGGAGCGACGCGCCGTCTTTATGCCCTATCAGGCGATGGGCTATCCCGACCGCGCCCGAACGCTGGAAATGATTCGCACATTGGGCGATGTGGGCGCCGAACTCTTCGAAATCGGCATCCCACACAGCGACCCACTGGCGGACGGCCCCACGATCCAGACCGCCACCTACACTGCATTGACGCAGGGCACGACAGTCAAGGATTGCCTGGCAATGACGCGTGAGCTACGCGCCGCAGGCATGACGCAACCCTTCTGCGCGATGACCTATTACAACCCGCTCTTCGCCTACGGTGTGCAGCGTTTTGTCAAGGACGCCGTCGCCGCCGGGATCGACGGCTTGATTGTGCCCGATCTCCCACCGGAGGAGGCTGAAGAACTGGAGACCGCCTGTCGCAACGCCGGGCTGGCGACGATCTACCTGCTGGCGCCGACCAGCACCGACGAACGCATCCGCTATGTCGCCAGCCATTGCACCGGCTTCATCTATCTGGTGAGCGTCACCGGCATCACCGGCGCACGCAGCGAGCTGCCGCCCGACCTCGCTGATTTTGTGATGCGCGTGCGCAAACACACTTCTCTGCCGCTGGCTGTCGGGTTTGGCATTGCAACGGGTGAACAAGCTGCGGCGGTGGCGGGAATGGCCGACGGCGTGATCGTCGGCTCCGCGCTGATGAAGGCAGCTTCCCATGAAGATGGAGTGGCGCGCGTCGTTGCGCTTGCATCGGAACTAATCAGGGGAACGCGTGCTCCGGCCCATGCTTGAGTCTCTCTACAACTCTAAACAAGGACGCCGCTCCAGAGGGATCTCTGGAGCGGCGTCCTTGTCGTTTGATTATCATCAGCCAGCACGCCAGGTGCGCCGGCGCTCCCATTCAGGGCTATCGAAACCGTCTGTGCTGTCCTCTGCGTAGAACCAGACAAGAAGTTCAAACACAAGCACAGCAAGCACCCAAATCGCCAAAGTTGTCATCGCAGCCCTCCTCTCCGCCTGCTAACCAGTCCCTTCGACGCAATCCGCAACTGGCTTTCCGAAAGATTCCAGCCAGACGCCTGCATATACCATCGCTCGCCCTGTCACCCGCACCATCGAGAACACAATATCTGAGCCATTCCCTCTACGCACCTCTGTCCGTCTGAGATTGCGCAGGAGTCGTTCTTTCTCTGCTTCACGCAGCAAATCCTTACGCCGTTCCAGATAATACTCCCACTCCCACATCTGCCGCCCCCTATGATAATCTGCTATTGACCCGGCCAAACACCGTCAAAAACAATTTTTGACAGTTACAATTGTAACACACCTACCGTAACCTGTCAAATTGCATATTGATAGTTACAGCATTTTGATGTATGCTGAATATTAACAAAAAGATCGCCTTTATGGTTTGAGTCGTTCGCGTTCGATCTCTACGTCGATTCTGACGGATAGAGGGGAAGCAGTCGCTCAAAATCTTGCGCCGTAATGTGGCGCGAGACGCAGCAACTGTACAATCAACATAAAAACAGTGTACCAAAAGCCAAGAGGGTGTTGTCTGACCATGATAGACAGTAAACCAAACAACAATGCCCACAACCATTTCAAACATCTAAAAACTGTGGGGGGCGCGCTATGCCTTGATTTTGTGAACACAGCGGGCGCTCGCGACACCGCTATGCCAACCGAGCATCTCCACACCTATGAGGAGTTGACGGCTTGGGCGGAGCGGGTGACAATTCTTTCCCCCGAACAAGGCGAGCAACTTCGCTCTGACGCCGCGCATCGACCAACAGAGGCAGAGGAGACGCTGCGGCGTGCGCTCTCACTGCGCGAGGCGTTGTTTCACATTTTCGTGGCTGTGGTGGAAGGCGCCGTCGTCGATGCCGATGACCTGGCGCTGCTCAACGCCAACATTGCGACGAGTTATTCCAATCTACGCCTGATGTCTGCAGATGGAGCGCAATTCAATTGGGGTTGGCAGCAAGACGCTGGTGATCTTGCCTGTGTGCTGTGGCCTATCGTGTGGTCGGCCGCCGAGTTGCTCACAACGGGCGATCTGGCGCGCGTGCGTATGTGCCAGCATGAGCACTGCGGCTGGATTTTCATCGATCGCAGCAAAAACCGCAGCCGGCGTTGGTGCGACATGACAGAGTGTGGAAACGTAGAAAAAGTACGCCGGTATCGGCGCAAACAGAAGACATAAAGAAAGTGTCTGTCGAGCCAGACCAGCGTAATGAAAAAACGCCAGGGATCGTCAGCCGATCACAGCTTGTAGCACGCGCAGCCAGTTTCGGTACAACACCTTCTCGATCTCATCGTCGTGAAAGCCACGTTCGATCAGGCGTCGCGTCAGGTGTCTGGCGTGACTGTGATTGGTCAAGCCAGGCGCCTGGTGCGTCTGGATCATGGCGGCGGCAATGGCAGCCTGCTGCTCCGGCGTCCAGTGACGGAAGAGAAACTCAATGAAGTCGAAGCCGATGCCCACGGCGTCGATGCCGGCCAGATCGGCAATGTAGGCGATGTGATCGACGTAATGATCGATGGTTGCCATCTCTTTTCGTGAAGAAAGCAGCACAGCGTTGACGCCGATCACGCCGCCGCGTTCGCCTACAGCGCGTAAATGCGCGTCGCTGGTGTTGCGTTCGATGTTGTGAAAGCGGCGCGGGTTGGTGTGCGAAATGATCAGGGGACCGTCCGTCAGCGCCAGCACATCGTCTGTGCCTGCTGCATTGAGGTGCGCCAGGTCGAGCAGAATGCCAAGCCGCTGGCACTCCTGCACAACGGCCTTGCCAAAAGGACTCAAGCCGGCTGGTGAAGACCCCGACGGCGCAAAGACGCCGCCATCGCCAGCCGCATTGCGCCGTGCGTGGGTCAATCCAAGGCTGCGCACGCCGAGTTCATAAAAAACACGCAACAGGTGCAGGTCTGTTCCCAAGGGCTCGACGCCCTCCATTGTGATCAGCACGCCGATCTTGCCTGCGGCGCGTGCCTGGACGATGTCGGCGTAGCTGCGGCAAATCGCCACGTCATCGGCTGCCAGCGCCGCTTCCTCGTAGAGGCGGGCGATCTGGTCGAGCGCAACGCGCAACCCCATCTCGGGCAAGTGTTTGTCCTCGATAAACAACGCAGCGCCGATCAGCCCGACGCCGCCGCTGCGCAGTTCCGGCACAAATTCGTTGCGCAGCAGTCCGCGCTGCTGGCGTCGATCATACAGATCGAGCGGTAGATCGAAATGCATATCGACGATGCCGAACGCGTGAAATCGATCAATCCGAAAGTCAACTGAACTTTCCATTGGCGCGCCTTCTCGTTTGGTTGAAAACAGCCAAAACGCTGTTTGCTTTCGATCACATCTGTTTGCACGAATAACGTGCGTCATCCGACGATGAATCTGCCCCGTAAGAATACATCCAGCAGCCGACATAGTTACAATCAGGCGCAGCGTGTTACAATACCTTTTCCTGATCAAATCGAGATTTCTGGTGTGCGGCGTCAGATTTTCTGACGAGCAAGCCATTTTTTGATGTCTGGTCAAAAGCCGGACATCGTTTCACAGACAGGCAAATGCTTATGTCCTCAACGCGCTCGGGATTGCAGGCTCGTTTCAGCGGCTGGACACAGTCGCAGTCGCAGATTCGCATCGGATGGGCGTTGGCGATTTTCGCTACAATCTCGTTCAGCATGGCGCCGCCGCTCGTGCGCTTTGCGATTGTCGACGGCTTCGACCCAACGACCTTGCTACTCCTGCGCATGCTCATTGCGTCGACGATGCTCGGTCTCACGCTGGCGGCGATGGATTGGCGGAAGTTGCAAATGTCGCGCCGCGGTGTGGCATCCAGCACGTTAGTTGGCGCCATCAACGCCGCCGGCATGATGATCTTCTTTACGGCGCTCAGTCTGTTAGAGGCTTCGTTAGCCTCGATGATTCTGGCGCTCAGTCCGCCGATCGTGCTAAGTTTGTTGGCTTTGCGCGGAGAACGATTGACGCAACGCCATCTTGTGCGGCTGACGCTGGCGCTGATTGGCGTCTATCTGCTGGTTGGGCCGACGGGCGAGGTCAACTGGTTGGGAGCGGGGCTGGCGCTATTGGCGACGTTTCTCTTTTCGCTACAAATGGCGTTGACTCAGTGGACGCTGGTCAACTACCCGACGCGCGCTGTGACCTTCTATGTCACTTTGTCGATGACGGTCTGTGTGGCGGTGTGGTGGTTGCTGCGTAGTGCGCCATGGAGTGCGCCGTCAGCCAGCGGTTGGATCGTCGTGATCGTGCTTGCCGTCGTGAGCACCTACATTGCGCGTTTGACCTTCTTCGCCGCCATAGGACGCATCGGCGGCGCACAGGTTTCGCTGCTTGGGCCGCTGGAAACATTGCTTAGTGTGATCTGGTCGATTCTTTTCTTGCATGAGCGACTGGCGCCAGCGCAGTTTGTCGGCGGCGCACTGATTCTCGCCAGTGCGCTGTTGGCTGTGCAGCGGCTGGGGCGGGTGAACCTGCGCCTGCCGCGCCGTTGAGCGCCTGTTGGTCAAAAAATTACAAAAGAAACGAAGCGACCATTCCCAACACAATCAGGTGCATCGTCTGATCGACGACGATGCGCACATAATCAGCCTGGGTCTGGTTAATAAATCGTCCCCACAGATCGGCAAGATTGAACCCATCGATCACCCAGTGGGAAATGAGAATCGTGACGAAAACGCACCCAAGCTGCAACGGCGAAATCGCACTGCGGCCCGCAAACCAGGCGACTGACGCCACCGCAACTGTATAAACAAGACAATGCACAACACATTCGAGGCTCCACCACCGCCCGCGTTTGTTGCGCGCCATCCAATCAGTCTGAAGCATCCAATCCCCAATCAGGTGACCCAGCAACAGCCACGGGAAAATTATCATGAACACCTTTGTTTCTCGCTCCGATGACGTGCTCCTCATGATGACGCACAAACGCCAGCGCAACCTTTCCTACGCCTCAAGTGTCAAATGTTGCGCCGTCAGGATTGCAGAACGTCGCATATTGCACCATAATCGAGTCTGACAACGAACCTGACAGGCTGCCGCATGAAAATGCACAGATGAGCTGTGAAGTTCTACACAATGCTGTAGCTCACTGCACCATCGTACTGTCGATGAAGAATTCGTATCCTTTGGGAGGCAAATGTGCGCGAAGAGGCACTGTCCCGGCGAATTGCTCTTTTGCAGAGTATGCCATTGTTTGGCGCTTTACCAGAAAAAGAGATCGAAACGATTGTTTATGATCTACGTCTACGTGAGTATGAGCGTGATGAGATCATTTTTCGACAAGGCGACGAAAGCCGCGAAGTCTATTTTGTGCTCAAGGGCAAAGTGCGGATTTTTACGACCAGCCCATCTGGGGCCGAAACATCGATTGCGATCTTTTCGACCAACGACGTGATCGGCGAGTTGGCTGCTGTAGATTATGAGCCGCGCTCGGCCACGGCTAAGGCAATCACTGCGGTGTCGTTGTTGAGCATGCCGCAAGAGCGCTTTCTCTATCATCTGGAGACGATGCCGCGCTTTGCGATGGCTTTCATCCGGCTGTTGGCTGGCAAACTGCGTTGGACAGCAGCTTACGCCGAATCGATCGCTCAATATGACGCCGCCGGCAGGCTGCTGCATATCATCTTGCAGGCCAATGCACACTACGGCCGTGAGGTGACGCCGAACAAGGAGTACATCGTCGATCTTAGCCTGAATCAGACCGACCTGGCCTCAATGATCGGCGCACGCCGCGAGTGGGTCAACCGCATTTTGAACGATTGGCGACGCCGCGGCTTGCTAGAGTTCGACAACGGCGTCATTCATATCTTTGACCTGCCGCGCGCAGTGGCGGAGCGCGACAGCCGCATCGAAGCATATCGCAGCAACGCCGATTGGTAGAAAGTGCGAGGATTCTCCCCCTTTCCTCGCCGGATTTCGATTGAGGGGGGAACCATGAAAGAACAATCCATGAAGATGGGGTGGCGAGACAATAGACGAAAACGCATATACTGGCTCACCTTGATTCTGGTTTTTGCGACGCTGATGACGAAAACGACCAGCGCATTTGCACAGGAAGACGGCGCAGTTGAACCGGCAAGCAGCAATACAGCAGACTTCTCGACGCAAATCTTCCGGCCAATTGCCGACACTTATGTCGATTCAGCCAATCCGAACGATTCATTCGCCGACGCCGATATCCTGAATGTCGTCCGGATCAATTTTGGCAATGGAAGCATTCAGCAACGCAGCTATCTACGCTTTGATCTCTCAACGATTCGGCGCGGCGCACCAGTGCAGGCAGCCACCCTGTCGCTCTTCCAAACAACCGGCAGCATCAACCCGCTGCAAGTCAACCGGGTGACGGCGGACTGGAACGCCGCCGCCTTGAGCTGGGCAAATCAGCCGCAGTTTATCAGCGTCGATTCCTGGGCAGCGCCAGGGAATAGCGGCGAATACATTGCGTACAGCGGCGCTCCTCTGGTGGAGCTGGTGCAGAGTTGGGTGAACGATCCTGCGCGCAATTTTGGCCTCATGCTTGGCAGCGGCGGCGCGCAGGGCGATGCGCGCCAATTCTATAGCGTAGATTTTGCGCAGAATCTCCCCCCGCTGCTTCAGCTCGACTTTGCGCCGATCCGCGTCTGCTACGACGCCGATTGCCTGAAGCCAGCAAGCGATGTTGAAGTCTACAACCGCGCAACCGGCAACACCTTTTCCACCGATGAAGCCGGGTATGTCGTGCATGATGGCGAAATCGCTGTCGGCGACCAGCTCTGGGCGCGGCGTCTCGACGAACGTTTTCCCCGAGCGCTGCGCTTCCTGACATCGGGCGAACCGCAGACAGTAACGTCGAATTCCTTTGTCTTATATCCTGGACTCAATCGGCCGGAGATGCGGCTAGTCTTGTATAAGCCTCTGCTCGTGCGTGATCTACAAGTTTCGGCGCAATGGAACCTGGAAGGCGACCCAGCGTATAAGAACGAGCTTGCGCGGCGCATCATCGACGCATCCGCACATTTCTATCGCATCACAGACGGTCAGTTTGCGCTCGGTCGCATAACGGTCCACCAAAACTATGAACGCTGGCATGACCCAGACACCGATCTCTGGCTGCACGCCAGCAATACAATGCGTCCGCTTTCCTATATCAAGGGCGATGTCATCACACCGACGGTCGATCCAGCGCCAGGCATCGACTTTGTCTACGAGCCAGGCAACATGTACATCGGCAGCCACTGGAACCGTTACGGCGCGCCTCCAACGCAACCGCTGCCGCCCGGCGTTGACGTCAGCCGCGATTGGGCCGCCGCGCTTGCCCACGAACTCGGCCATTATCTACTCGGTCTGTTCGACGCTTACATCGCTGTGCAACCCGACGGCATCGTGATCGAAACCTTTGCCTGCACAGGCAGCGCTATGGGCTACGTCTACGATGTCTCCAACCAGGCATTCATCTGGGATGAAGAACACTGGGCAGACGCCTGCAGCAACACGCTGGGCGCATACAATGTCAAACGCACCGAATGGCAGACGATCCGCACCTGGTTCGATTGGGCGCAGACGCCGGGGAGTGCTGTCCCCTTCACCGGAACGCTGCCAATTGGCCTGACCAGTGTAACCTTTATTGCGCCCGCCGGCCCACCGCTGCTCGTCAACCAACTCTTCGCTCTTGACTATCAAAACGACGAGTTGCCTTCAGGCGAGGCGCGCGCTTTTCTGCTACGCGATGTGGACAACAACGGCGTTTTTGATCGCGTCCTCGACCAGGGACGGCCGCCGCAGAATGTGGCGCCGCCACAGGTGGCGCTGACCGGTGCACAGGCAGGTGACCGGCTCTGCGTGATCGATATCGATCCCCACGCCGACTCACCGGAGACGCCGCGTCACCAATTTGGCTGCCAGGTCATTCAGCCTGGCGACAGCGTGTTGCCGATGCGTCGGGAGCCAGCATGGGCGCCGATCATCCATATCACGCCGCTAACCGTGACGGAGACCCGCATCAATGTGGTGCAGCCCATCGCCGGTGGCGCCCTGCGCGCTGTTCTCTATCCTGAACATGCCGCCACGCCGACTGCCGTGGTGGAACTGACGCCCGGCGATGATGGTTGGTCAGGCGTCTTCACTTTGCCTGGGTTGACTCCATCAGCTTTTGTGCAGGTGTGGGTGGAAGGGGACGACCAGCCGCTGCGGCGTGAGGCGATTGTCGACTACGGCATCGGCGGCGGCGCTGTACCAGGTCCGAAGCAAAAGATCGGCTTTGCGCCGGTGACTTCGTCGGACGGCAAGGCGTTCTTCTTGTTGCCCGCACAGATAAGTCTGGCGGCGGACGAATTTGTCGCCATCCAGTCGATGGCTGGCGCGCCACCGCTGCCGGGGGGCATGCGCATCTTAGGGCAGAGCTACCGGTTGATTGCATTACCACCCTCTCTGGTCGAACAGGGTTCGATTAATATCTATCTGGGCGAAGGTTCGCCAGGGTTGGCGGTGCAGGCGTCGAGAACCGGCGTTATGCAGCAGGATGCACGCTCGATCTACTTCTGGAACGGCGAGAGCTGGGAAAAGCTGCCAACCACCTTCAGCACCGCAGACCACGGCAGCGGCGAAAGTGAAGTGCTGGCTTCAGCGGCGAGTCGGGGCGTTGGCGTCTATGCCATATTGACCGAAGCCTCTACGCTTATCTACCTGCCTACGATCGCACGTTGATCGGTTGATTGTTGTAACGAAGGTTCACAAGACAAAGCGTGTGTGCGTGCGGCGCTTCGAGCGTAGCAGTCTGTCACGGGTTGTAGACTTGAATTCGCCGCTCCGGTGCGCGCTGCGCCAGACGCGCCATGCTTCTGTTCACCTGCGCAATCACTTCTGCCCTGTCAAGCGTGCGTAGCTTGCGATCCTGCATTACGATCCGACCATCAACGATTACTGTGCGCACGTCAGCCGCTTGCAGGCTATAGACGAGCGCAGCCGCCACGTTGTGCAATGGCTGATTGTGAGCGCTGCGCAGGTCAATCAAGGCAATGTCGGCTAAATAGCCCGGCGCCAGTCTGCCTAATTCACCCGTCATCCCGATTGCCGCCGCGCTGCCTGCAAACGCAATGTCGAGCGCGGCGTGCAGCGGCATCACCTCCGGATCGTTGGCAGTGAACTTTTGCAGCAGCGCCATCAGCCGTAGACTCTCCCAGATGTCAAGCGTGTTGTTGCTGGCTGCGCCGTCGCTGCCCAAGCCAATCGCCACGCCCACACTTTGCAACGGTCGGATCGGCGTCAATCCGGAAGCCAGCTTGAGATAGGTCTTGGGACAATGCGCTACGCCGACATGTTCGCCGGAGCGGCGCAGCAACTCGACATCCTCCGGTAGAATCCCACACCCGTGGGCGATCAACGTTGGCAGTTCGAGAATGCCGGTCTGCTCCAGCACCTGGATCGGCGTGATGCCGCGCTTCGCCAGGCTGGAAGCGGTCTGCACCGCGTCTTCGGCGGCGTGGATGTGAATGCCGACGCCCAGCCGCCGTGCGTGGGCGACTGTGGCGCGCAAAAAGTCATCGTCGCAGGTATAGGGCGCGTGCGGCGCCATCCACGTGCGAATGCGCCCGCCAGCGCCGCCCTGCCAGCGTTCCACAAAGGCTGCCGTGGCATCGAGCGCATCGTATCCCTGACTGGCAAAGACCGCCCAGCCCAGCAGCGCGCGCGTGCCTGCCTCACTTACAGCGCGCGCCGCCTCGTCCATGAAAAAGTAGTGGTCGGCGACGGTGGTCACGCCAGCTTCGATCATCTCGACCAGCCCAAGCAGCATTCCCCAATACACATCCTCGGCGGTCAGGTTGCTCTCGACGGGCCAGATAAACTCGTTGAACCAGCGGTTGACCGACACATCCTCGGCGATGCCACGAAAGAGCACCATCGGCGTGTGAGCGTGCGTGTTGATCAAGCCCGGCGTCGCCAGCAGTCCATCCGCCGCCACGACTTCGCGCGCGTCGAGCCTCTCGACCGGCTGCGTCGGCGCAATGGCGGCAATGCGGTTGGCTTGAATGTGAATGTCGTGATTGGGCAGCGTAGTGTAGACGCCGTGCTCGTCGCGCACGAGCACCAAGCAATTGTGGATCAGGAGATCAATCGATGACATACAACACGCCCCCCCAACTTGAAGTACACTCCCTACTTCCTCTGCCTGCGGTTGTAGCTGGCGACGTAATCCAGCCTGGCTAGAACACGGATTTACAGAAGCAGCGGATCAGACAGGCGCCCGCATTGCTACGCGCAGCCAATCCGCCCATTCCGCTGATCCGTGTTCTCTTCCTCTTCCCCATCCTCCACCCCCAACCGAACCTTGATGTCGTCGTTAGGGCGTAGGTGCGGCATATCCTCATCGATCAGGAATCGAAGCATGGGTCAAGCGGTAAGCAGAAATTCTTCACTGGCGAGAAGCTGCGCAGCGTAGTGCAGCGCAGCCTGCACGTCCTCTACGCTGACATCGTATTCGGCGACGATTTCGTCAACGCTCATTCCGCCCGCCAGCTTGGCAACAACCGTCGCCACCGGCACGCGCGTGCCTTGAATCACGGGTCTGCCAAAACGCACGGATTGATCAACCACGATACGTGGTGCGATTTCCATCGACATGGGCTGCTCCATTCTCTATGACCCCAGCGCCAATGCAAGCGCCTGCACAATTTCGGCGAGAAAGGTGATCTGATGATTGCGTATCAGAGTTGTCGTCGCCATGTCCTCAGTATAGACAGCCCCCGCCCACCGTCAAATCCACCAGCCGCACCCCTTCTAGTTAACGAACATCTGCATGTCACTCGCCGGCTGCTGCCAGCACCGTATCTATTACTGTCTTGATCCAGGTGGCGCCGGTGACTTCGCGTTTGGCGCCGCCTTCTTCCCTGCCAGCGACCACGACTTCATCGTATACGGCTTGGGCAATGGTAATCTCACCAAACATCCGGCGCAGCAGATCGAACCGCTCGACCGATGCCAGCCCGATCAGTGGTGTAGTATTGGAAACAACGATCATGGTTGCGGTTCGATGGTGAGCGCCTGGACGGCCGCCAGTTCGTCTGGGATTGCCGCCGGCGACACACACCGGCGCTTGCGCAAGAACTGATCGGGCATCCACTCCATCGATTCTATCACAAACGCGCCACTCCTCATCGATCCCCTGCTGGTGGGTGTATTTCAACTTTGGGGCGGTATGTCGTAGGTCATCGCCTCCGGCGTGACATGGCTTTGGGGTGGTATGTCGTAGGTCATCGCCTCCGGCGTGACATGGCGCTTTTTTTGAAGATCTTGACGGTAAAGCTAATCGATTGTATACTATAGACAATCCAGGTTTCTGGAGGTGGAAGGCATCTGCCTTCGGGCCCTTCGGGGCCTTTCTTTTTAGGGAAGCCATTTTCGTCCGTAACCATCGATTTGACCCCGTTCACTTCGATAGTATTTCGTGTCCTCAAGAATTTGCGCAATTTGCCCACCGAAGTTGGCTGGAAGCGTCTGGCGTTCGTGGCGCGCCAATGTTGCGCGATAACTGGGATGCGCCAGCAAGTCGGCGATCTGAAGACCAGCGATATTGTTACTCTTGTTCTTCACTTTCAGTTGGCGGCTGGTCAATCGTGCTGCGAATTGCTCGGGCTTGATGTAGTCGGACCCCTTCTCATGCACCCGTGCGAAGGAGTCCTTCAAACGCCTGTCCTCCTTCCCACCGCGCGACTCCGCCATGACGCCGCCCTGACCGTCGCGGGCGTTGAGCCACAGGACAAACCGCTCCACGATTACGGTCAGGCAGTAATGATAGGGATCAAACCGCCAGGTCGTGTAACGTCGCTGGTGCTCGAGTTTGTCGATAACGACTGTGATCACCGTGTAGTCGAGTTGGGTGAGCATCGCCAGCAAGTCATGATTGAACGATTGCTCGATCTTCGGATCGCGGAGCACCGCGAATGGCGGCCTCTTGTTGACCAACTCTTTGCGGTGCAGAATAATCGGATCGTCCGGATGAGAGGCGAAGTAACGCGCTTTGATGCCTTCCACTGTGGAAAACACGGTGCGATTCACATAGTCCAGGTCAAAGATGACACCCGTGAGACTCAAGTACCGATGATTTGGATCGGCTGAAGC
Organism: uncultured Caldilinea sp.; assembly: GCA_937981885.1. Taxonomy (GTDB): domain Bacteria; phylum Chloroflexota; class Anaerolineae; order Caldilineales; family Caldilineaceae; genus Caldilinea. The sequence continues at coordinate 1,697 of CALJMI010000105.1, read as the reverse complement.
ATTGAGATCGGAATTCCCTACCTCATCGACGTACATTCGGTACTTCATGGTCGCAGATACCCGACTTCTCCTGTCATATTGATTTTCGAGGGCTGTACTTGGACCGACTCACCATAGCACAACCTTGTACTCTTCCAAAGAGATCTCCGCCGACTCAATGATCGACGTACAAAGCTGTTGATGGTGTCGACAGTCAGTGCCATGCCTTGAAGTACACCCCTCTCCATCCTCTGCCCTCAGTCCGGCGAGAACACGGATCAACCGAAGCAACGGACCAGATGCCAGCCCCTGCCGTCGTGCGCAGTCGATCCGCCCATTCTGCCGATCCGTGTGCTACTCCTCATCCTCCGCCCCTAGCCGAACCTTGATGTCATAGTTGATGATGTAGTCCAGCTCTTCGTCGGTGCAGCCGTAGTGCCGGGCGAGGACGCGGTCGACAAAGAGCGGTTTGAACTTGAACTCGGTGATGTAGCGGCGGATGCGGGGTGGGGTCTGGGGGTATGAGTTGGCTTATGCTCATCGCCTTCCGTCTCGGCGCCGTCGCAGACGGCATAAGGAGACTCAGATGGTCGGAAAGACCCCTGCTCGGAGTAATAAGCGCCGTTCCACAGTACGGTCATCGTCATTAAACCGCAAAATTTTGACCGTCACACGGCCTTCGGGCGTCAGTCCTTCGATGGCTACCTCTACAAACTGGAAATGATCTTGCCATCGTTGAGTTCTGGGATTGAAGAAGGGTGTCAATATTCCGGTCAGTGGATCATACGAGCCAACATTCGGCCCTTTGTAGCGATTACAACGAAAGCAGGCAAGCGCCAAATTGTCTGACTCGCTGGCGCCACCGTGCTGCACCGGCACAATGTGGTCTGGTTCATGGCGGTGTACGGCAAAATCCTGTGGCAGCAGGCAATACTCACAGCAAAAATGTGCTCGTTCGCTGATTAGCCGACGTAGTTCCGCAGATATTTCGCCCGTCATCAGGCACTGTAGCCCAACTGCGCTGCGATCTGCGCTTTTGTTTTGATCAGCAGGTGCTCGATCCGCTGCAGTTCATCGAGCTCCTGCTGCTCGGCGGCGTCAGTCAGCCCTGCGGCGTTGAGGGCAAGCAGGCGCTGCAACCGCGCCTGCGCACGGTCCGAGACGTGATACCGCAATAGGTCCGCCGCAGAAGGGTTGCTGAGCAGAAAAGTGATGATCTCATTGGCAGTTGTACGCGCTGGCGTCTCCAGTCGCGCCAGCCCAAGTTCCAACAGAAGCGGCAGCCAACGCTGCGCCGGGAGCAGCTCCGCTGCCAGTTGATCTGGTAATTGCATCGTCATCTGCATCATTATGGGTTCTCCTCATCGGACGCCTACATTGCATCGCTGGGCGTTGAATGCATATTGCGTCCGCCTATAGCGCCCGTTGCATTTACCACATTCGCAGCACTTACACTGCTATTGTACACCATTCGCAAGCTACACACGACCCACACTTCACTGCATCGCAGTCAGAGTGGTGAAGCCGAAGTTTTCGAGGATGGCGATGCGCAGAATCCTCTATGTCCAGCCGGTGCTTGCTATCGTCGTTGAAGATGAAGTCTAGCCCGTAGAACACGGATCAACCGAAGCAGCGGATCAGACGCCGGCCCCTGCCGTCGCGCCCAGCCGATCCGCCCATTCCGCCCATCCGTGTTCTACTCCCCATCCTCCGCCCCC
>CALJMI010000104.1 GCA_937981885.1 uncultured Caldilinea sp. | reverse complement strand
GTGGTGGAACCGCCGGTTACGTTCAGCGTCACCAGCTCTGGCTCACAAGAGTTGGGGGCGCCAGCGCTAATGTTGATGCCAAGATCGCTGCGATAAATCCTAGTCGATGTCCCCAAGTAAAGGGTGTTGTTGCCTCGACATGACCCTTCACCGATCTCATCGACGTAGAGCAGCGACCAATCGTGCCAGGTACGGCTAACAGATCCTCCCAACGCTTCACCTGGCGCCACCACGCGATACTGAATCTCAAGTGGCAGCCGTTTTGTCACGTAGACCTGCGCAGTGGCAGTGTTGTTCGCCAGGTTGTCGTCAGGATTGTCGGCGACGACCTGCGTCATGTTGATAGCATGGCTGGTGACAGATGCATCCACCTCGGCCACGACCGTGATCGTCGCCGTGGCGCCGACTGCCAGCTCACCCAATGCACAGGTCAGCGGATGCGCGCCGCTGCATGTCCCCTGACTCGGCGTGGCGCTGACCAATGTAAAGCTAAATGGCAGCGTGTCTACGACCACGACATTGCTGGCGGTGTATGGTCCGGCATTGGTCACGAGCACTGTGTAGGTGACGTTGTCACCGGCATTCACCTCGGACGGGTCGCCCACTTTGCCGATGCTCAGATCGGTTGCTGGCAAGGGGCTGGTCGCCGTCACCTGTGTGCGGACAAGAGCCTGGTTGCGATCCATCGCGTTGTCCAGCCCATCGTGGGTGACATACGCCACATTGACAATATCTGCAGACTGCGCAGTAGTGACAGTGGCCTCAACCGTGATGATAGCGCTGGCGCCCACAGCGAGGCTCCCCAGTGCGCAGACAATGTCCAACGTACAACTCCCCTGACTGAAGGTGACGGTCACATCGGTCAATCCAGCCGGGAGCGCATCGCTTACCACGACGTTGCTGGCATCGGCGCCGCCGTTGTTGGTAACAATCAATGTATAGGTCACGCTGTCGCCCGGATTCACCGCTGCCGGTGTGCTTGTCTTTGTGATCTCGACATCCGCCACCAACTCGATCAAACGGCTCATGTCGATGACCAGATCCGGCGTTTCCTGGACAATCGTCACCAGCCCGGTGGCGTTGATACCGTTGAGGGTGACGCTCAGGGTGCCGGTCTGATAGATGAGTGGTGCGGCCAGGCCATCGAAGCCCGCCGCCGTGCCGAGCGTTTCCGTGAAAATCAGCGAGTTCATGCCGACCGGCAGGTTGACATAGAAATCGTTGTCATAGAGAAAACCGGTCTCACCGCAGATTTCTCTGTCGCCGGAGACCGTCTTCGCGCCGATCAACGGTGCATCCACATCTTCGATATAAGTGTAGCCAATCGATCCATCATACAGCAGTCCACACTGCGGACAGGTCGGCGCCGTCGCAGTGACAGTGTTGGCTTGCTGACTGTATGCCTGACATGCTTCGTCTTCGCGCACGGTCACAGAAATCACCATGCTGGCGCTCAAATTTCCGCTGCCCGGCGTATCAATGCTCCAGTAAATCGCCTGTCCGGTGCTGGTGATCGTGCCGGAGGGCGAACTATAGCCGTCAATGCGAAACACGGACGGCACGATGTCGGTAATCAAGATTGTATCGGTGATATTCTGAATATTGGCGGCATTTAAATAAACAACGTACGTGAAGGCGCCGCGCGAGCGCACAGCGTAGGGCGCAGATTGGCTCACATTCAGGGTTGGTTGATCGGACGCATAATTGATAGAGGGAGCTGAGACAGCCGTTCCGTTGAACGGCACATCACATGCGTTTTGATAAGTAGGCCTGAAGTTCAGCGCGTAGTTGTTGGTCGTACACGCGGTCGGGCCGCTGAGATCGAAGGTCAACGTAACCGGCGAATCTTTATACATCACACCGACGGGCGTCCCCCCGACATAAGTGAACACGCCGTTGGTGTAACTCCAGCCCGCACTGACATTGGCGACGTTGAACCCTTGGGTGTTTGCAACGATCTGCACGTTCTTCGCCGCCTCACTTGCCGTTGCGGTGATGACAACCGTTTCCGTCATTGGCGTGCAGAAAGGAATGTTGATCGTACTGGGCGCCGCTTGCAGCGACACGCTTGGATTCACTAGGTTGAAGCGCACATCGACCTGACTGCTGGCAGGATTGGTGATTGTAGCGGTTCCATCCTGGTTGCCGATCGACCACCATGCCCGCGCCGTGTTTGTCAACTGGTTGCAGGCATTCACCGTGCCGGTGACGTAATAGGTCGCCGCTGCGCCCGCTTCCAATGTGATCGGTTCGGTGGGGAGTCCACTTAGGTCATTGTTGATATAACCGGCGCCAAAGGTGTCGGTCACCTGAGCGTGATAGACCGTGCCCAATCCCGTGTTGCGCAAGGTGATCGTCCAGTCCAGCACATCACCCAGCCAGGCGGAACGGATATTGGGCGACTTTTGCACGGTGAGATTGCCGCGCACGGTCTGGACATTGACGATCTGTCCAACAGCGCAATACTGAGCGCCGCTGTAGAGCATCACTTCGAGCGGTTGGGCGGAGATTGCATCGCCGTTGGTTGCCAACATGAAGGTAAAGGTTATCACCTCGCCTGGATCGAGCGTCGTCGCCGTGATGTCACCCGTGACGGCGATGAAGGCGTCTGCTCCAGGCAGTCCCGTGCCGGTGTCGGTGTAGGTTAGCGCACCGCTGATGTTGCTTTCGGCAGTGGCGGATTCCCCCAAATAATAGAAGCCTACGTTGGGATTGATGCGCAGGGTGACGTTGGTGGTTGTCAGTACGCTGCTGTTGTTCTGAATAGTGACGGTGTAGACATCGCCGTAGATGTTGCCGCGGCTGATTGCATAAGGCGGAACCACCAGCTTCATCACATTGCCAGAGGGCGCGCACTGATCGTCGGATTCTTGCTGTAAAGGACGGAAGAAAATTGACTCAAGGTCAGAGCCTCCTGCACCATTGCGATCATTGAGGGTAGCTTCCACGTTCTCTGCCGGCGCATACCATGCAGGCGCCAGCGATGTATCCACCCATGCTGATGCTTGCACCGTGGAAGGAGCGCCAAGTTGTATAGAAGATGGATCGATGAAACTCCAGCCTTCTGGGAACAAGACATCTGCGCCGAAGCGATCTTCCATGGCGATTGGAGCAGAGGGCGCCGCCAGCGCGTCGCTAAACATGAAAGAAGGTGCGGCGGCTTCCGGTCGCGCAAGAACGCTGTACCATGCTGGCGCCAACGCATCGCCGAGTACATCGGCGGATGGAATGGCTGTTTCCAGATGCGCAAAATCGCCGCGCCATGTCGGAGCAAGAGCTAAATTTGATGGCTCAACAGGTGCAGCCGCCGCTTCTGGGCGCGTAAGATCGCCGTACCATGTCGGCGCCAATATCGAACCTAGCGCCTGTGAAGAGCCGTCGATTGCGAGGGCGTGGTCGGTCTCCGGTTTCACCAGCGAATTGGTGTAGCTGCGCAGCTCTTCGGGAAATGCAAAACTGGGCGTCGTTCCAACTCTCGGCTGATGGATTGGCGTCATCGTTGACAGCAACATGGAAAGCGCCATGAGCAGATTCACCATTTTGCGAATCTGCTCAACTGGATTCTGCCAGGCGCCGACTAGATATGCGCCGCGCCCAAACCCCATTGGCTGAACATAATTTGTGTTCATGGCTTTTCTCCTGCGGCGTTTATTCGGCGGGCCGCAGCGCAAGCAGGTAATTTTGTAATTGTTCTTTTGTCAGCGCGCCGACATGACGGGCGACGATGCGATTATTTCCGTCCAAGAAATAGGTCGTCGGGTAGCCCTGGACAGCATAAACGCTGGCGACAGCGCCATCTGCGTCGAGCAAAATCGGATACTCGATCCCGTGTTGTTGAACATAAGGTTCCACAACACTGAAATCTTCTTTGACATTGACGCCTACAAACTGGATGCCCTCCTCCCTCCACTGCCGATGCGCCTCCACCAACGTTGGCGTCTGACGTAGGCAATATGGGCACCAGGTTGTCCAAAACGATAAAACGATTGGAGAACCCCGAAAATTATGTAAATTTTTTATTGCAAAATCTTCCGAAAGTTTTGGCAGTGCAAAATCTGGGGCGAGCTGACCTGTTTCCACACCGCGCGGCTCGTCAGGTTCAATGACGAACGGTTCGGCTGGCGAGTCGACAGTCGATTCGACTGTCGACTCAACGGTTGGTTCGATAGGCGGTTGCGCAAAGGCAGCCTCAACGGGCGCCGCTGCAATTTCAGAGGAAGCCATTGGCGCCTGAACAGCATCGAGAAGTGAACTGGCAACCGAACCAAAGCTGATCTGCGTATCCTGTTGCCAGCTTTGCAAGAGGACAGCGGCGGCTACGCCGGTGGCAGCCTGTTGGCTGTACAGATAGGCATTGGCGCTCACCAAACGTGAAAAGTAGCGATCAAAGCGTTCCAGAGGGATGCCATTCGCTGCCAAAGCAGCCGTCAGGTCATCGAAGGTGCGGTTGTGCATGGCTAAAAGGTCTTCTAGCGCTGCGATAACCTCTTGCTGTGTAGCCACACCGTCAGCCCGTTGCAGCACAACTTCTGTGTTGATCAGTTGCTCGACAATTCTGGCGGCGTTCGTTGGCGATTGTCTTGCCAGTCCTGCCATCAGTGCATCGATGGCGGCGGCCTCTTTCAAATCGTTGCGCGTGATGGCGGCGCCCCCGACGATGGCAACTATCTCCTCCACAGCAGGCTTCTCTGACGCCGACGCCTGTCTTGCTGGAACATTGCTCGTTGCCGCAGCCGTTGTAGACTCGCTCTTCGTTGGCGCAGCCACCAGTTCCATCTGCGCTGCAGCGGAAGCAGCTTGACTCCCTCCACTGCGAAGAGTCGTCAGCAGAATACCGATCAGGATTACTGCCAACAACGGAATCGCTGCGGTTATCCAGGTACGCCGAAATTGTCTCGAAGAAATCACGATCCATTCCTCAATTACACACAATGATGATGGTCGATGTGGCTGGCAGTAGTGGACAAGTTGGGCCAGGTCGAAGTTCTTTGTCCCAGGGGAGATGTCCGTCTTCTGTTTTGTGTTTTCTGCCAGCTATGTTGGAAGCTGCAGATATGCAGGACGACCAGGTGTTATGCAGGACCACCAAATGTCGTCTTTTTCAGCGTATCAGGGAGTATTCGCCAATTCATCAGACAAATGGTGTAGCTTATTGGAGTGGAGTGCACGATTTCAATCGTCAGGTAGTTGACGGAAAATCGGTGGAGGCAGGAGCGGAGAAATACAAAAGGAGACGCCGTTCGAGGCGTCCCCTCGCTTCATCACCTTGATAAAATCAAAAGCGCCTTTGAAGGCATCTATCGTTCAGATACAGGAATCAAAAGAGTTGATTTCAAGTACCTATTTTTAGCCAAAGCGTCCAGTAATGTAATCTTCGGTGCGTTGGTCTTTGGGTCGCGTGAAGATTTGATCGGATTCGCCATACTCGACCAGGAAACCGGTGCGCGATTCATCCACCATGAAGAACGCCGTATAATCGGCGACGCGAGCAGCCTGTTGCATATTATGTGTGACAATGATGATTGTGTACTGCTCCACCAGATCGCGCATCAATTCCTCAATGCGCAAGGTGGCAATTGGATCGAGCGCCGATGCTGGCTCGTCCATCAAGATGATCTCTGGGCGCACAGCGATGGCGCGCGCAATGCATAAACGTTGCTGTTGGCCACCCGATAGACTGTAGGCGCTCTGCTTCAGCTTGTCCTTCACCTCATCCCACAAGGCGGCGCCGCGCAGGGATTGCTCCACCAATTCATCCATGTTGCCTTTGAAACCATTGATCTTGGCGCCCCAGGCGATGTTTTCATAGATGCTCTTTGGGAAAGGATTCGGCTTCTGAAAGACCATCCCGATCCGTTTACGCACCTCAACCGGGTCCACTTGCGGCGCATAGATATTCTGTCCGTGCATCAACACTTCACCCTCAACACGCGCGGTCGGGATCAGGTCATTCATGCGGTTGAGACAGCGCAGCACAGTGCTCTTGCCACAGCCAGAGGGACCGATCAATGCGGTTATGCGCTGCGCCGGGAATGTTAAGGTCACATCTTTGACCGCCTTGAAATGCCCATAGTAAACATCCAACCCTCTTACATCCAGGGCAGGAGATATGTCATGCCCATCCAGTGGGGCGTCATTACGTTTTGAGAGCTGAAAATCAAGAGAAATGCTCATACGTCCTCACCAACGTTGCTGGAAACGACCGCGCAGGTAAATTGCCAGTGAATTCATCGACAACAGGATGACCAACAATACAACGATGCCAGCCGCCGCCAGATCATGAAAGTCTTTCTGTGGAAGCGAAATCCAGTTAAAGATTTGGATTGGCAGCACCGTGAAAATATCGAAGGGACCGCGCGGGTCAAAGGCGATAAATGTCAAAGCCCCGATTGTGATCAATGGCGCTGTCTCGCCGATAGCGCGTGATAGCGCCAGGATGGTGCCGGTCAGAATGCCGCCCAAGGACATCGGCAACACATGCGCCCAGACCACCTGCCAGCGGGTGGCGCCCAATCCGTAGGCGGCCTCACGAATCGAACTGGGCACAGCACGGATCGCTTCGCGTCCGGCCACAATCACTACCGGCATCACCAGCAACGCCATCGTCAACGCACCTGCCATCAGGCTGCGCCCCAGCCCCAGTTGTCGCACGAAAAGACCAAGCCCAAGCAGACCATAGATGATCGAAGGCACGCCTGCCAGGTTGGCGATGTTGATCTCAATCAGTTGTGTGAACCAGTTCTTGCGGGCATATTCTTCGAGGTAGATAGCTGCGCCGATCCCCACCGGAAATGAAAAGAGCGCAGTCAAGACCAACAACCAGGCAGTCCCAAACAGCGCCGACCGCAGACCTGCCCGGTCGGGAAAACGGGAAGGGAATTCGGTGAACAGTTGTGGACGCAGCCAGGGAATGGCATTGATAACGACATCCACCAGCAACACAATCAAGAAGATAATGCCAATCAGAATAGCGCTGATGGCAAGAATCTCAAAGATGCGTCCAATGGTATGTCGATGCTGCAGTTGCTGACGTGCACTGCCATCAAAGACCTGGTCGCTGCTCGTTTGATCGACAAATGTTCGAACATCAGTTGTCATTCGTACACCTCACGATAGCGGCGCGTGATCCAGTGGCTGATCAGATTCAAGGCGAAGGTCATGACAAACAGCAACATACCCACAGCAAAGATCGTCTTGTACGCCAGACTTTGATGGGGCGTATCGCCGAGGCTGACCTGCACAATGTACGCCGTCATTGTTTCAATCGATTCAAGCGGGTTAAAAGTGATCTTCGGTTGCTGACCGGCGGCAATCGCTACGATCATTGTCTCGCCGATGGCACGTGAAATCGCCAGGATGAAGGCCGCGGAGATGCCTGACAGCGCTGCCGGTACGACAATGCGCGTGGCGACCTCGAATTTGGTTGCACCCAAACCGTATGCGGCTTCACGCAATGAACGCGGCACAGCGGATAATGCATCCTCGGAAATGGAGGCGACCGTCGGCAAAATCATAATGCCCATTACTATCGAGGCGCTCAGAGCGTTGAACGTCTGTGTTCCCGGAAAAATCTGTTTCAGCAGCGGCGTGACAAACGTCAGCGCAAAATAACCATACACCACGGTCGGAATACCAGCCAGTATCTCCAAAATCGGCTTTAGCAACCGCCGCAGGCGCGGCGAGGCGTACTCGCTCAGATAGATTGCCGCCAACAATCCCAGTGGCAGGGCGACCACCATGGCGCCAACTGCAACCAAAACTGTGCCGACCACCAGCGGCCAGACGCCGAATCGTTGTGATGCAAAGAGCGGCGTCCATCTTGTGTCCCCAAAAAACTCCAGCGGCGAAACCTGCTGAAAGAACAAAATAGTCTCTTGCAGCAAGACGAGAATAATCCCGATGGTCGTGCCGATGGAGACGACAGCGCATACCAGCAGGATGAACTGGATAATTTGCTCACCCAGCGCACGCTGGCGCCTGGACGCACCCAGATCGTTGTTCCGCTGTGGCATCTGCGACTGAAAATCTGTCACCGCCATGTCGAACCTGCACCTTCCTCAACTGTTGATTGATAGCAAAGTTGGAGGCTACGGTGATTTTGCATCATCGCAACCTCCAACTGCATGTGCAATTCACAATCTTCGCTGATGAATTGCACCTTTACATCGGATGACGTTACTCGGCGCTCAGCAAGTCAAGCAGCGATACGCCTACCTGTGAGCCGCCACCGGCGTAGATCGAACCCACGACGCGATTGTCATAGCGCTTCTGCGCCGCCTGATAGATTTCGTCGGTCAACGGCACATAGCCAACTTCGGCGCTCAGTTCGCTGGCGTTCACCATGTAAAAGTCAATGAACGCGTCCAGGATAGGCTTCTCATCAATGCGCGCCCGGTTCACATAGATGAAGATCGGGCGGGCCAGCGGTTGGTAGGTGCTGTTAGCCACCGTGTTGATGTCCGGCAACACACAATTACCATCGTTATTGTCTATAGCAACCAGCTTCAATTTGTCCATATTCTGCTCATAGTAGGCCAGACCGAAGAAACCGAGCGCATTTTCATCGCCAGCGATGCCCTGCACCAGCACGTTGTCGTCTTCGCTGGGCAGGAAATCGCCGCGGCTGGCGCCTTCCTCACCAACAATCGCCTGCGTGAAGTAGTCGTAGGTGCCCGAATCGACGCCAGCGCCGTACAGATTCAGCGGGCGATCCGGGAAGCCCTCGCGCACCTGATTCCAGTTCATGATGACGCCTTCAGCTTCAGGCTCCCAAACCTTCTTCAACTCTTCAACCGTCAGACATTCCACCCAGTCGTTCGTCGGGTTCACCATCACGGCCATCCCATCAAAAGCCACCGGCAATTCGATGTACTCGATGCCGTTTGCTTTGCACTGTTCGAACTCGGATTCTTTGATTGGGCGCGATGCATTAGAGATGTCCGTCTCACCTGCACAGAACTTCTTGAAGCCGCCACCCGTGCCCGAAATACCGACCGGTACACGTATGTCTGGATTCTCGCGCTGGAACTCCTCAGCCACCGCCGATGTGACTGGCGCCACCGTGCTGGAGCCGTCAATGATGATCGTGTCAGCGCCACTATCCGGTGCAGCAGCCGGCGCTTCGGCGGCTGGCGCTTCGGCGGCTGGCGCTGAAGCAGATGGCGCAGGCGCTGCTGCGGTGCATGCACTCAGGAGCATCGACAATAAAACTAGTATTCCCAGTACAGTTCGCATCTTTCATTCCCTTCCATACTTACATACTTGATTTGCTACTGCGTTTGTTGAACAAAAATTCATTAGAGGGCTTTTGACTATCTTCCCCCCGATATAACCATAGGGCAACAGGATTAAGAATCAGGAGCAGCGCTGTTAAGGCGTCTTTATTGGTTTGTTAACGGCAGGTGAACGAGCGGCAGTGTAAAGGAGAAGGTGCTACCCACATTTTCAGTGCTTTCGACCCAAATGTGGCCGTTGTGGGCTTGAACCGTGTGTTTGGCGATGGCAAGACCGAGTCCGGTGCCGCCGCCGCTGCGTGCACGATCAGCTTTGTAGAAACGTTCGAAGATACGCGTGGCGTCTTCAGCAGGAATGCCAATGCCGGTGTCGGCCACCGAGATCACGATCTCTTCAGGCCTTGTATCTGGGACCGGGCGGGCGCTGACAGTGATATAGCCGCCCGGTGGAGTGAACTTGATGGCGTTGTGCACCAGGTTCAGGATCACTGTACGCACACGGTCGGCGTCAACCATTACCTCCGGCAGGTCGGGCGGCAGCACGACGTTCAGCGTGAGACCAGCGCGCTCAGCCTGCGCCTGCAGGCGCGTCACAACTGGCTCCACCAGCAGCGAAACCGCAGTAGGAAAGAGACGCAGCGGCGCCTGCCCAGATTCAATGCGCGACAGTTCGAGCAACTCCTGCACCATTTGCGTCATCTCGTCGACTTCAATTTCCATGCGCTCCAGAAAGTGCTCGGCGGCAGGCGGGTCTTCGATGGCGCCATCACGCAATGTGTCAACCAACGCTTTAATCGAAGCCAGCGGCGTGCGCAGCTCGTGCGACAGGTTGCTGACAAAGTCGCGACGCACAGTTTCCAGTCGATGCAGGTGGCTGAGATCCTGCATCAAGACCAGGTAGCCATTGGCTGCCCCACGCAAGAAGGGCGTGACGATGATGCGCACGTAGGCTTCATTCGCAAGCTCCAACGTCGAAGATTGCTCCAAATTGTGCTTGGTGCAGCTCAACCAGACCTCGGCGATGCGATAATCCTTGACCACCTGCACGAACGATTTGTTGAGAGCTTCATCGCTCTTGACGTTGAGGATGCGCGCAGCCGCCGGATTGATGATGCTGACATAACCGTGCTTGTTGAGCATGATCACGCCATCAGTCATTACGTGTAGCACGGTGTGCAGGCGATCGCGCTCTCGATTGCGCTTGCGGCTTTGGCGCTCCAGTCGTGCTGCCATGCTGTTGACGGCGTAGCTGAGCGCGCCGATGTCGCCGACGCCGTGCGCCGGAGCACGCGCCTCAAGATCGCCCGCAGCAATCTGTTCGACCGTATTCGTGATCTGACGCACGCGCCAGGCGCTCAAATCCAGCGCACCGACCAGCAAGATCGTAGCAGCCACAGCCAACGCCAATCCCGCAATCAGCAACTCCGTTGTCGTGCGTTCTCCCTGGCTCACAAACCACATTAGAAGGGCGGCAATCACACACAAAGCAAAGAAGACCACCAAAACATAACGCCAACGGTCGCGCACGGTGTGTTGGATGCTGCGCCAAGTGAAAGGCTTCATAGGACGATCAATAGCCTGTTCAGGTTGCAGGCGAGCATCATTTGCAACCGCGATCGAGATATTATCCCGTGTCGAAGCGTCCGGTTTAGGCGGAAAAGCGGCGGTCGATTGTTGCATAAGTGCGTTATCCGAAAAAAGAAAAATTCGAATCTACGCACACAATAAAGGTGGAAAATTAACAATTGGTCAATGATTTGTAAAGAAGAGTGCGCGCTGCAATCGCTCGTGTGAATGTGACGCACACCGTCGGTGAACCTGCACACTTCATCCCTCGAACCGATAGCCGATGCCGCGCACGGTAATGATGCGTTGGGGGTCGGAGGGGTTGGTTTCAATTTTCTCGCGTAGCCAGCGCACATGCACGTCGACCGTACGGCTCCCACCGTCGAACTCCCAGCCCCACACCCGCTCCAGGATCAGGTCGCGACTCAACACGATGCCGCGATTGCGCGCCAAAAAGACGAGCAAATCAAATTCCTTTGGCTTGAGATGGTGCACCCTGCCCTGAAAGGTGACTTCACGGCGGCTTAAGTCAATGGTCAATTCGTCAAAAATCATGCGCTCGGTGGCGACATTCGGAGTGGTTGTTGTCGTTGTAATCTCTTCGCGGTCGATGCGCACACGGCGCAGATTCGCCTTGACGCGTGCGATCAGTTCGCGCATGCTGAACGGTTTGGTCAGATAATCGTCGGCGCCGACCTCCAGCCCAACCACTTTGTCAACTTCCTCGGTGCGCGCTGTAAGCATAATGATCGGCACATTCATCTCGCGGCGCAAAATGCGGCAGACCTCGAAGCCATCCAACCCTGGCAACATGATGTCGAGCACGATCAGGTCGGGCGTCTGGTGGCGCGCCTCTTCAAGCGCCTTACGCCCATCAACGGCTGTGATCACCTCATATCCTTGTTTGCGCAGCGAATAATCGAGGGTTTCGATCAATGAAGGTTCATCTTCTACAACCAGAATTTTGCCGTTGTTCATATTGCTCCTCTTGCTGGCATCGCTTGCATCGCCCTCATTCATTCTGAAACGAAAACGGCGTGGCTGTCAACAACAGGCGAGCGTCGTCTCCAGCCAGCAAGCCCGCGTACGAGCACCGCCGCCAGTACGATTGCGCCGCCAACTATTGCCATCGGCCCCGGCGTCTCGCCGATTACGACAAAGACCAAAATTGGGTTGAGGATCGGCTCCAGACAGGAAATCAAGATGGTCTCGATGGCAGAAAGTGAACGAATGGCGACGGCGTAGAGCAGGAAGGGTAAGCCAAGTTGGAAGACGCCGAGAAAACCGAGGATCGCCCAGTCCACTGGCTGAACCTGCGCCGTGATCAGAAACGGCAACCCCACACCTGCTGCCAGCAGATTGCCGAGCAACACTGTCTCTAGCGACGAGCCATCTTTTTGTTTGCGCATAAAAAGCGTCATCCACGCCAGCGCCACGCCCGCCAACACCGCCAATCCATTGCCAAGCATACCAGCAGGCGTCAACGCATCACCAAAAAAGAGCGCCATGCCCACAAAGATTGCAACGATGGCGATATAGTCCGACCGACGCAGACGCTCACCCAAGAACCAGAAGCTGAACAGCGCCACCCAGATTGGCGCAGTATATTGCAGCAAAATGGCGTTCGCCGCCGAGGTGAGCTGCGTCGCCTGCACGAACAACACAACCATGACCAGATAGGCAATCGCGCCGCCCACCTGCGGAACTGACCACGTCCAGCGCGGGCGGCGGATGAACGCCCACAGCACCAACGCTGCGATCGCGCTGCGCCCGCCGACGATGGCAAGCGCGCCCAGGCTCGACTGCTTGATCAGCACCCCCGAAGTGCTCCACAGGAGCACACAGACCAATAACAGCAACACGGCGCGATGGTGCTGATTTGCGAGACGAAAGCCTGTCGTGGCAGGCGCCGAAATCACAGAATGTTTGCGCATCGTTTCCTAACTCTCACAAGATCAAGATGATGTCATACAGCGCACGCTCAAGTAGTATGTTCTGGAACCACTCTTGGAACCGTTTTGCACTCCAAAGATGAAGTATACCTATTCACAGGGTTGTTAATAAAACGATCATCTTCTTCTGATAAAGTGGACGATAGGTCGATGAATCCGCTGTACATCACCAGTTTGAAGAGGACGACAATGGCAAGAAAACGATCCAAACGCCCCTCCACCAAGCCCAACGAAACACTCGCCAGACTCCGCCGACTATACAACACTCGCCAACCGCAGCTTCAATACAACGAATTCGGACGCCGCATCGCCCTGCCCAGCGAAATTGCAAATCATCTCAAACAACACAAGCCACCCGCCAGTGCATTCGACTGATTGCTAGGTAGAGTTTTTGTGTTTTCAGTGTTGCGTGCTACGTGCTGCGTGTCGGAATCCCCTACGCACCA
>CALJMI010000103.1 GCA_937981885.1 uncultured Caldilinea sp. | reverse complement strand
GTGGGCAGCAGGCGCTGATCGAAAGCATCGCCCTGCGTCGCCTGGGCCAGCCAGAGGACATCGCCCACGGCGTGCTCTTTCTGGCTTCCGACTACGCCGGCTGGATCAGCGGGCAGGTGCTGTCAATCGACGGGGGGAAGTAAACTGCGAACCTGCCGCTATACAAAATCAGTGGAGTCGGTGCAAGACGAAACTACAATGGCGAACAGATCGATGATCTCAGGAATCGACTTTGCGGAGATCGGCTCATGCCGATCCGTTGCCCCAAATGGGTGAAGATGCCAGCCGCGCCGTTTGTCATAGTCAATTCCCCATATTCTCTGGTTGGCGCGAATGAGAGCAAAAGCAGTCGTTCCGGTTTGTGCGTTGTAGTAAAAGTGGAGATAAAGCGTCTCGCTGATGAAGCCATATCCATCGACAATTGGGCCTTCGGCGGTGACCATCGAATCGACGATGTGGGAGATGTCTGCCAGCCCGCTGAGCGTTTGTTCGATGAAGGCTGTTACATCCACCGCTCACGTAGCCCCTCATAATACTGGCGCAGCGTCTCGATCTTTTCCCACGCCCAGAAGTCTTGTTCGACCGCATACGAATAGGCATCCTGCTCCAGCGCATTCGCTTCTAGCCTGCGTTGAAACTCGGTGAACGACATTCCCCACTTTTGGGCAAACGCAGCATCTTCCGACGCCAACGTTTGCAACTTTAAGTCAAGGTAATCGAGCAGCAGCTTCCAGAGCGCAGCATCGAAATCGGCAGTATTGGTCAATTGGGTCAACAGCAGCCCTGCACGCGGCGAAATAGTGGGCGCAGTAAGCGTCATGTTCATGGTTCAAGCTCTCCAACGTGTCACCTGGCAACCAGCACGCACAACCCAGTATAGGGGCGAAGGCGTGGATGGTCAATCCTGCCCAAAGCAGGGACGTACTTTAAGTTGGTGGCGCGTATCGTAGATGGGTCAAGAATTCGACAGCGCTTTGCGGACGCATCACGCTCCAATACTGGTGCTTTGATTCAGTATAGTATAGATGACGATGACGTCGTTGTCCATGTTGATCAAAAACCCAGGATGTACTTCAGTGCACTATTGCGTACATAAACAACTGCCGTTATTCTTTCTCACAGTGCGCTGCTGCAATCAAAAACAAACGCAGGCGAACTTGTAGAATTTCCAGAACGCCTGGCTGCTGACGAATTGCATCCATCCATCGTCCGAAGCCAGGCAGATGAAGTGTGCTCTGAGGTGAACCGTGTCTGCATACACCGAATTTGCGGCGTATATCGCCGAACTCAACGATCTGTTGTGCACGCTGAACTTGTTGACCTGGGACGTGCGCACGCAGATGCCGCCCGCGGCTGCGGAGACACGCGGCCAACAGATGGCGACGCTAACGCGCATCGTGCAGGAGCGGCTTGCCAGCGCAGAGCTGGGGCGGCTGCTCGACCGCGCCGAGGCGGAAGTCCGCGCTGACGCGCCAGATAGTTACCGCGTGCGCGCGGTGCGCAGTGTGCGCGACGCCTACGCCATCAGCCAGCGCGTGCCGCCGGCGCTGATCGGCGCGTTAGCCGTGCAGCGGGCGATCGGGCAGCGCGTCTGGGAAGAAGCAAAGCCTGCCAACGATTTTGCGCGCTTTGCGCCCCATCTGAAGACGCTGCTGCGCCTGAGCCGCGAGCTTGCCGACGCCATCGGCTACACCGATCATCCCTACGACGCGCTCCTGCTGCAATACGAACCGGACATGAACGCAGCGCGCCTGACCGCGTTATTCGAGGCGCTGAAAGCAGGCATCCTGCCGTTGCTGCGGCGCATCACTGCGGCGCCAGCCGTCGACGCCAGCTTTCTCTATCGACACTATCCCGCTGCGCAGCAACGCGCCTTTGGGCTGGAGATTGCCGGCAAGTTCGGCTATGACTTTCAGCGCGGGCGCGTCGACGCCTCGGCGCATCCCTTCGAGATTTCGATGACGCGGCAGGATGTGCGCATGACGACGCGCTATCAGGAGAACTACCTGCCCGGCGCGATCTTTGGCCTTTTTCACGAAACCGGACACGCGCTCTACGAACAGGGCATCGCGCCCGAGTTGACGCGCACCGCGCTTGCCTCCGATTTTGTGGGTTTGTACGCAGTCGGCGGCGCCACCTTCGGCGTGCACGAGTCGCAGTCGCGGCTGTGGGAAAACCAGATCGGACGCAGCCGGCCCTTCTGGCATCTGCACTTCGACCGCCTGCGCGACTACTTCCCGACGCAGTTGGCGGATGTCGACGTCGAACAGTTTTACCGCGCCGTCAACCGCGTGCAGCCGAGCCTGATCCGCGTCGAAGCGGACGAAGTCACCTACAACCTACACATCATGCTGCGCGTCGAGCTAGAAATGGGGCTGCTCGACGGGCGCATCGACGTCGACGATCTGCCCGCGCTGTGGCGGCGCAAGATGAGCGACTATCTGGGCGTTGCGCCGGAGACGGACACCGAGGGCGTGCTGCAAGACATTCACTGGTCGGCGGGGCAGTTTGGCACGTTCCCGGCATACACCATCGGCAACGTGCTCTCGGCGCAGTTCATGCACGCGGCGCGGCGCGCGGTCGCCGGGCTGGACGACGCGCTCGCCGCCGGCGACTACAGGCCGCTGCGTGACTGGCTGGCGGAAAAGATCCACCGGCACGGTCGCACCTTTGGGCTGGACGAGCTGCTGCTGCGCGTCACTGGCGAGGAGTTTGCGGCGGCGCCGTATCTTGCTTATCTGCACCAGAAATATGGCGAACTGTATCCTTGAGGTTGCTATGCCCTTCAGTACGCCCGAACCGCCGATCACAACGCCGACTCCATCTTATCTTCTGGCGCCGCATTCGCAGGAAGGCTTGTTGATCTTCCGTGGGCGCAGCGCATACCAGGAACATCCTCGATTCGAGGTCACCTTTGACAGCAATTTATGGCGATTGGAAGAACATGAAGAAGGCCCTGTTCTGATTCACCGCACAATCGAAGGCTGCAGGCTCGTTCTGATGGCGATTGGCAGAGGCATGATAGAAATGCCCACAATTCTGCAAAAGGAATTGGCAGGATATCCCGTCGAGGTGCGCGAATTTCGCCAAAGTGGTCTTATTTCGTATGGATTCAGTATGGAGCAGGCTTATTATGGTTTTGGTCTTCAGATCCCTCCCGATACAGGCGACAGTGCAATGAAGGAATGTCAGGTTTCGGGCGAGAGAGTTCTAGACACGTTTCGTCTTGCGCCAGAGTAAGTTTGGAGGATTGACCGGAAGGCTGCATGTTCGCATCTGCGGAGCGTCCTCCGATCCTTTTCATAGCACAGCCTTCGATTCAAATCGAGACTGAAAGCTGAAGTCGGCTTATGAGGATTTACAAAATGATCCGGTAATCGACGTTGCTGCCTTCAGCGCACAAAGCGTCCTTTCCCGTAGGTCATCGCCTCCGGCGTGACGGCGTGGCTGACCGGAAACGTCCGGCTGGAAGCCGAACCTACGGTTACCGAATCTATTTGTTGAACTCCATGATTCACCGGTGCGGCGCAATTTGCCCCGATCGTGAAAAGACCCGCGCCAGCGGGGTGCGTCCCAGATTCTTGGCGCGTGCGACGCACTGGTCATGAGGTGGTGTCCCACCGAAAACTCGTTGACCAGTGCGTCGCACGCTTTTCGCCCAAACTTTGGGACGCACCCGTGCCAGCGAAGCTCTTTTTGTTCCGAAAAAATTGCTGTTATACTAATGAGGCTGTTTTTGCAGTGCTCTTGCTCTATCTGCAAAGGAGGCGCGTAGCGAGGAACTAAAACCACCGGAAAGAGAGCGCATGGCCCGCACAACCATTGTATGCCTGTGCGGGTGACGAGGAAGGGGTTCCCGGTGTGCGCCGGGATAACTGCGCCAGACCGAACTCACTGGTGAAGTCGGGACAGCGCAAGAAAATCGAATCATCAGCGGATGCCCCTGGGTCGATCCACCGGCCCAACCCAGACATGAACCTGGGTCAATCTTTCCACACCAACCAGCCTTCAAGCCAGCGGCGAAAAGCGGCGGGCAACCGTCGTTACAAAGTCGTGGGCAGTGGAATGCAAGCAAATCAGATCCACCCGTTGCACGTGTTCGGGCGCGCAGTTTTGCTGCCTGCGTCGAACGTGCGGTCACCTTCAGAGGTGCAGGCGATTCGTCTGCGCTGCCAAAGGTGCGTATTGCATTTTCACAAAAAGGAGACTCTCTCATGTGTGGCATCGTTGGCTATGTCGGCAATCAGGAAGCCGCCCCGATCATCTTGCACGGGCTGCGGCAGTTGGAATATCGCGGCTACGACTCCGCCGGTCTTGCCGTGTTGGATGGCGACGGCGGCGTGCAGGTGCGGCGTGAGGCGGGCAAACTGCTCAACCTCGAACAGGCGGTCAGCCAGGCGCCAGTGACGGGCGCGGTCGGCGTCGGGCATACGCGCTGGGCGACGCATGGCCCGCCCAGCCAGCGCAACGCACACCCGCACAGCAGCCCCGACGGCGATCTGGTCGTCGTCCAAAACGGCATCGTCGAGAACTTCCTCGACCTGCGCCAGGAGCTGGAACGCGCCGGCTACACCTTCCGCAGCGACACCGACACCGAGGTGATCGTCCACCTGATCGACCAGCACTATCACAACGGCAGCGCCGGCGACCTGGAGGACGCTGTACGCAAGGCGCTGCTGCGGCTTCAAGGTCCAAGCGCCATCGTTGTGCTTTCGGCGCATCACCCCGACCGGCTGATTGCAGCGCGGCTGGGCAACGCCGGCGGCGTGACCATCGGCTTTGGCCGCAGCGAGATGTTCGTCGCCTCCGACATCCCGGCGATCCTGCGCCACACGCGCGAAGTCGCTTTTCTCGACAACCGGCAGATGGCGGTCGTCACTGCGAACGGCGCCGCCTTCAAGGATTTGAACGGTCGCCCGATCCAGAAAGAATGCACGCGCATCGACTGGAACCCGACCGCCGCTGAAAAGGGCGAGTTTCGCCACTTCATGCAGAAGGAAATTTTCGAGCAGGGGCGCAGCCTCACCGACACGCTGCGCAGCCGTCTCGACTTCCAGCGCAACGCCGTCGTACTCGACAGCCTCAACCTGACGCCGGAACACGCGCGGCGTCTGAGCAAGATCACCATCGTCGCCTGCGGCACCAGCTATTACGCCGGTCTGGTCGGCAAATACTACATCGAACGGTTGGCGCGCTTGCCCGTCGAGGTGGACTACGCCAGCGAGTTCCGCTATCGCCAACCGCTGGTGACGCCCGATCAGATGGTGCTGGCGATCACGCAGAGCGGCGAGACGGTCGATACGCTGGCGGCGTTGGAGGAGGCGCGCAGCGGCGGCGCGTTCACGGCCGCGATCGTCAACGCCATCGGCAGCCAGGCCGCGCGCGTCACCGATGGCCACATCTACATGCAGGCTGGTCCCGAAATCGGCGTGGCGAGCACCAAAGCCTTTACCGCCTCCACCACCGACCTGCTGCTGCTGGCGATCTACCTGGGTCAACAGCGCAGCGTGCTGGCGGAAGCGGAAAGCGCGCGCGTCATCCGGGCGCTTTCCACGCTGCCCGGTCTGGCGGGCGAACTGCTGGAAGATGCGCTGCAAGGCGACCGCTACCGTGAGCTGGCGGAGCGCTATCACACCTTCTACAACTTCCTCTATCTTGGTCGCGGCATCCACTACCCGATTGCGCGTGAAGGCGCGCTCAAGTTGAAGGAGATCAGCTACATCCACGCCGAGGGCTATCCCGCCGGCGAGATGAAACACGGGCCGATCGCGCTGATCGACGCCAACATGCCGACCGTCGTCGTCGCCCCGCGCGACCACGTCTACGACAAGATGATCAGCCAGGTGGAGCAGGTCAAGGCGCGCAGCGGGCAGGTGCTGGCCGTCGCCCACGCCGACGACGCCGTGATACGCGCCAAAGTCGATGCGGTCATGCCGATCCCGGTCGCCGACAAGCTGCTAACGCCGATCCTGGCGGTGATGCCGCTGCAAATCTTCGCCTATGAAATGGCCGTGCGCCGCGGCGCCGACGTCGATCAGCCGCGCAATCTGGCGAAGAGCGTGACGGTGGAGTAGAACAGTGGTGCGTGTTTCGTGGTGCGTGTTTCGTGTTTCGTGTTTCGTGCGTCCTCGCACCACGCACCACGAACACATGACATTTGTCCCCAATTCTCACGGACAGGCGCAATTGCATTGTGAGCAAAATAGGCATACGATCAACGATATATCATTTGCGCCACAATGCATTCATTGAAAGCGAGAACAAAAAATGGCAAACCTCAAACAAGATTCCCTCGATTATCATGCGCAAGGCAGACCAGGCAAGCTCAAAATTGTCGCCACCAAGCCGATGGAGACGCAGCGCGATCTGTCGCTGGCGTACTCGCCGGGCGTCGCCTATCCGGTGTTGGAGATCGCAGAGAACCCCGAGTTGGCTTTCGACTACACTGCGAAAGGCAACCTGGTCGCTGTCATCTCCAACGGTACGGCGATCCTGGGGCTGGGCGACCGTGGGCCGCTGGCCGCCAAACCGGTGATGGAAGGCAAGGCGGTGCTCTTCAAGCGCTTCGCCGATGTCGATGTCTTCGATATCGAGGTGAACTCCAAGAACCCCGATGACATCATCAAGTTTGGCGAGATGATCGCGCCGACGCTGGGCGGCATCAACCTGGAAGACATCAAGGCGCCGGAGTGCTTCTACATCGAGACCGAGCTACAGAAGCGCGTCGACATCCCCGTCTTCCACGACGACCAGCATGGCACCGCCATCATTTCGGGCGCCGGCCTGCTCAACGCACTGGAGATCGTCGGCAAGAAGATCGAGGAGGTCAAGATCGTGCTCAACGGCGCCGGCGCCGCCTCGATTGCAACGGCAGACCTCTATCTGGCGCTGGGCGCAAAGCGCGAGAACTTTATCATGTGCGACAGCAAGGGCGTCATCTACAAAGGGCGCACCGCCGGCATGAACGAGTTTAAGGAGAAGTACGCAGTCGAAACCGACGCGCGTACGCTGGAAGATGCGCTCAAGGGCGCCGACGTCTTCATCGGGCTGTCGGTCGCCAACTGCGTTACGCGCGAGATGGTGCGCAGCATGAGTCGCGACCCGATCATCTTTGCCATGGCGAATCCCGATCCGGAGATCACCTACGAAGAAGTGCAAGCTGCGCGCGGGGATGTCATCTTCGGCACCGGGCGCAGCGACTACCCAAACCAGGTCAACAACGTGCTCGGCTTCCCCTTCATCTTTCGCGGCGCGCTCGATGTGCGTGCGCGCAAGGTCAACATGGAGATGAAGCTGGCTGCAGCGCGTGCGCTGGCGGCGCTGACAAAGGAGGATGTGCCCGACAGCGTGATCCGCGCCTATGGACTGACCGAACTGCGCTTTGGCCGCGAGTATATCATCCCCAAGCCGCTCGACCCGCGCGTGATGATGTGGGTGGCGCCGGCCGTCGCCAAAGCAGCGATGGAGACCGGCGTGGCGCGACGCACGATCGACCTGGATGAGTACATCAACCTCTTGACGGCGCGTTTGGGCAAGGGCGCACAGACGATGCACATGCTCGAAACCAAGGCGCGCAAGAATCCCAAACGCGTGGTCTATGGCGAAGGTCGCGAGCCGCGCGTCATCCGCGCTGCGCACGAAGCCGAAGTGCAGGGCATCGCCAGGCCGATTCTGCTCGGTCATGTCGACGAAATTGCTGCGCAGATCAAGGAGTTGGGCTTGAACTGGTCGCCGGAGATCATCGACCCCATTTCATCGACTAGACGACTGGAATACGCCGACAAGTTCTACGCCAAACGCCAACGCCGCGGCGTGACGCTTACACGTGCGCGTGAGCTGATGCGCCAGAAGATGTACTATGGCCCGATGATGGTTGAGTGCGGCGACGCTGACGCCTTCATCGCTGGCCTTGCCTACAACTACCCGGAGGTGCTGCGTCCGTCGCTCGAATGCGTCGGCGCACAGAGTGGGCGCTGGGTCAGCGGCGTCTACATGATGCTGGTGCAGGATCGCATGGTCTTCTTCACCGACGCCACCGTCATCATCGAGCCAACCGCCGAGCAGCTTGCCGCCATTGCGCTCAACGCCGCCGACCTGGCCGAGCGTTTCGGCGCAACGCCGCGCATCGCCATGTTGAGCTTCTCCAACTTCGGCAGCACGCCGCATCCGCAGCAGGCAAAGGTGCAGCGCGCCACCGAACTGGTGCGTCAACAGCGTCCCGACCTCGAAATTGACGGTGAAATGCAGGCCGATGTTGCGGTTTCGCCGGAACTGATGAAGCAGCACTATCCCTTCAGCCGCGTCAGCAACGCCAACGTGCTCGTGTTCCCCGACCTCGGCTCGGCGAACACATCATACAAGCTGCTGCGTGAGCTGGGCGGCGCCGAAGCCATTGGCCCGATCCTGGTCGGCATGAACAAGCCGATCCACGTCCTTGCCACCGGCGCCGAAGTGCGCGACATCCTCAACGTCACCACAATCGCCGTGATCGAGGCGCAGGGACGGTAGCAAGTTCGCGCCTTCTTCCGGCGTGACAAGATTGAGAAGTAGGTCATCGCCTCCGGCGTGACAGGGCTGCCCCGTCACGCCGGAGGCGATGACCTACTTTTTCCATTTTGGAAAGGCGTTTTCGATCACCTGTTTCCCTTGAACGATCCACCTGTATCGGGTAAGATACGGCAATTGAAATAAGCAAGGGACAAGCGGCGCTGCGTCACGCCCGTTTCTTTGGTACGTCGGTTGAGTTTTGCACCTATATCCAGACCCACTATGAGGTAGCAGTAGAACACGGATTTACGGAATGAACGGATGATCGGTCGCAAAGATAAGAACCCATCCATTCCGCAAATCCGTGTTCTGCACCGCACAATTACCGAGCGCACACATGAAGACCACCGTCTACTGGACTGAAGATTCCCCCCGACCCACCGATTTACCGATCAGCCCATTGCCCGAAACCATCGACGTCGCCGTGATCGGCAGCGGCTACACCGGCCTCCACGCAGCGCTTGCGCTGCGCAAGGCAGGCGCGTCGGTGGCGGTGTTGGAGCAGCGCACCATCGGCTGGGGCGCGTCGAGTCGCAACGGCGGCATGGCGCTCACCGGGCTGAAAGAGGAGATGCCCGCCGTCTGCAAACGCTATGGCGAGGCGCTGGGGCGCGCCTTTTGGGAATGGTCGCTCGCATCGATTGACCACGTTGAACGCACGATTGCCGAGGAAGACATCGACTGCAACTTCGAGCGTTCAGGCCACATGCTGTTGGCGTTCAAGCCAAGCCACTTCGAGCGGTTTGGTGAGGAAGTGCGCTGGTTTCATGATGTGCTCGGCTACGACGACCTGGCGATAGTGAGCCGATCGGAATTGCGCAGTGAAATCGGCGCGCAAGGCTATTACGGTGGGCTGCTCGATTTTCGCAGCGCGGGGCTGCATCCAGCGCGCTATGTCTTTGGGCTGGCGCAGGCGGCAGCGCGGCGCGGTGCACTGCTCGTCGAGCACACCAGCCTCAAGGCGCTCTCACGCACGCGGCTCGGCTTCCGGCTCGTGACCTCTAACGGCGAGATGAGCGCGCGCGAGGTGCTGCTCGCCACCAACGGCTACACGACCGACGTGGTCAAACCGCTCCGTCAGGGCATCTTCCCAATTGGCAGCTACATCATCGTCACCGCGCCGTTGCCCGCCGACCTTCAACGCGAACTCAGCCCACGGCGGCGCATGTTCTTCGACAGCAAGCACTTTCTCAACTACTTTCGCCTGACGCCCGACGGCCGGATGCTCTTTGGCGGGCGGCACGATCTGTCAACCTCGCTCGACCTGGTCAAGAGCGCGCAAAAAATGCAGGCGCGCATGGTCGAGGTCTTCCCACAGCTTGCCGGCGCCCCTGTCACCCATTCGTGGAGCGGCAATCTCGGCGCGGCCCTCGATCTGATGCCTCACGCTGGCCGTGTGCAGGGTGTGCACTACGCCGTCGGCTATGCCGGGCACGGCGTTGCTGTTGCCAGCCTGCTCGGCAAAGAGATGGGCGAGGTGCTGGCAGGGCGGCGCACCTCCACGCTCTTTGCGCAGATCAACCACCCACGCTCGCCGCTCACGCCCTACGACCAACTCTACCTGCCGCTGGTCTCAGCCTATTTCCGTCTGCTCGACCGGATTTCGTAATATTTTTGTGTATTATCATATAACCAAAACAACAAAACCGGCAGAGGCGATCCACCCTCGCAACTCGTCCCTCGCCCCTGTATAGTAAGGAGAATGCAATGAAATACGGCGTCTTTACCGTCATGCTGCCCGACCTGACGCCGGAGGAGGCCGCCACTGCGCTGAAAGACGCGGGCTACGATGGCGTTGAATGGCGCGTCACCACTGTGCCTGAAACCGTGAAGGGAGAGGCGCCATCGTTCTGGCGCAATAATTTCTGCACACTTGCACCGACTCAGCAAGACGCACTGCGTGCACGCACCGTAGCGGAAGCCGCCGGGCTGTCGATCCCGAATCTTGGCACGTATATCAACGTCGGCGACCTGGCGGCGGTCGAGAACGCCATGCAGTTTGCCGTCACTGCCGGCGCGCCTTCGATTCGCGTCGGTGTGGCGCGCAACGACGAGCTGGGCGATTTCCAGACGATCTTCGAGCACAGCGCCGGCTTTCTCGCCGACGTGCAGGCGCTGTCGCAGCGTTACGGCGTCAAGGCGCTGATCGAGATGCACCACGGCACGATCACCGCCAGTGCGTCGGCGGCGCGACGGCTGGTCGAGCGCTTCGACCCGGCGCACATCGGCGTGATTCACGACTGCGGCAACATGGTCTTTGAGGGCTTCGAGGAATACCGCCGCGGGCTGGAAATCTTGGGGCCGCACCTCGGCCATGTCCACGTCAAGAATGCGGCGTTCGACCGTCCGGCGGAGGGCGGCGTCTGGAAGGGACGCTGGGCGCCGCTGCGCGATGGTGTGGTGGACTTTGCGGCGCTCTTTGCCGCGCTGCGCGCAGTCAGCTACGATGGCTGGGTCGTCGTCGAGGATTTCAGCCAGGCGTATGATTCACGCACTGCGCTGAGCGAGAATCTGGCATTTCTACGCCGCGTTGCCGCTGCTGGCGCGTGATCGACGGTGCGTGGCATATGAGCAGGCAGGCAAATGACGCACGCCGCCGCTCATGCATCATACACCCTTCCATATGCCACACCTTACCGTCTCAAAACGCCCGACTGTTTTGTCATCCTTGCTTGCCCAAGACTATAATGTGAATCTGTGTGCGCACGATGTGTCATACATCTTGGGCAATCTACAAAACATCCTAAGCGTTGCTGGTCGGCGCCTCCGCGACAGAGACGCAGACAGCATATGGTGTCAAGCATTATGATGTCAACCGTTGTGCTCAAACACTGAGCCAAACTGCGAGGAGGTTTCCGCTTGAATCTACATGAATATCAATCCAAGCGCGTGTTCGCCCGCTGCGGGATTCCCGTGCCAAGCGGCGAAGTTGCAACGACGCCGGGCGCAGTGCGTGATATCGCTGTGCGTCTTGGCGGTCCGGTCGTCGTTAAGTCACAGGTGCTGGTCGGCGGGCGCGGCAAGGCTGGCGGCATCAAACTGGCGAAAAATGCGGACGAAGCCGAGCAGCGCGCCGATGAGATTCTCGGTATGAAGATCAAAGGGTTGACAGTCAAGAAAGTGCTCGTCGACCCTGCGGCTGACATTCGCAAGGAGATTTATCTTGGCGCCGTGCTTGACCGTGGCATTCGCCGCGTTGTGCTCATGGCAAGCAGCGAGGGTGGCGTCGACATCGAAGAAGTGGCGGCCACTGCGCCGGATAAAATCATCAAAGTCGCGGCGCATCCGTTTCTTGGCTTGAAGCCGCATCAGGCGCGCATCCTGGCGGATGGCATCGGCCTGCCGAAAGAACTGACCAATGATTTCATCAAGATTGCCCAGAACTTATATCAGGTCTTTGTCAATGTCGATGCCAGCCTGGCTGAGATCAACCCGTTGGTAATCACGGGTGAGAATAAATTGCTGGCGCTTGACGGCAAAATTTCTATCGACGACAACGCCCTTTTCCGCCATCCAGAACTGGCCGAGATGCGCGATCCCGACGAGGAGGATGCCAGCGAGCGCGAGGCCAATCGCTATGGGTTGAGCTACATCCACCTCGACGGCGAAATCGGCTGCATGGTCAACGGCGCAGGGTTGGCGATGGCGACGATGGATATTGTCAAGCTCTATGGCGGTGAGCCAGCCAACTTCCTCGACATCGGCGGCGGCGCACAGGCGGACAAAGTAGCTGCGGCGTTGCGCATCATTCTGAGCGACAGTCGCGTCAAGGCAGTGCTGATCAACATTTTTGGCGGCATCACGCGGTGCGATGAGGTTGCACGTGGCGTGCTTGAGGCGATCGGATCGCTTGATGTCAGGGTTCCCTTTGTGGTGCGGCTTGTCGGCACCAACGAAGAAGAAGGTCGGCAGATTCTGGCTGAAGCGAACCTGATCACCGCCACCAGCCTAGCGGACGCTGCCGAAAAGGCTGTCGCCGCCGCCAAAGGAGAGTTGAAATGAGCATTCTTGTTAACAAGCAGACTCGTCTTGTCGTACAGGGCATTACCGGGCGCGAAGGCGCTTTCCATACCAGACAGATGATAGATTACGGCACGCCGGTTGTGGCTGGCGTGACGCCGGGTAAAGGCGGCGAGTGGGCGTTTGGCAATATTCCGGTCTTTGATACGGTGCGCGAAGCTGTCATCGCTACTGGCGCCAACACGAGCATCATCTTCGTGCCAGCGCGCTTTGCCGCCGACGCGATCATCGAAGCCGCCGACGCTGGCGTTGACCTGGTGGTCTGTATCACTGAAGGCATTCCGGTGATGGATATGGTGCAGGTGCGCGCTTTCCTCGACACAACGCATACTCGCCTGATCGGCCCCAACTGTCCGGGAGTGATTACGCCGGGTGAAGCCAAAGTTGGCATTATTCCGGGCCATATCATGACCAGAGGCAACGTTGGGTTGGTCAGCCGTTCCGGCACGCTCACCTACGAGGTCGTCTATGCGTTGACCGCGCGCGGCATCGGGCAGACTACGGCTGTGGGCATCGGCGGCGATCCGATCAACGGCACCTCCTTTCTGGATGTGCTGCAAATGTTTGAGGAGGACCCAGAAACTGAACAGGTGATCCTGATTGGTGAAATTGGCGGCGCCGATGAGCAGAAAGCTGCAGAATACATCGGCAGCAGGATGACGAAGCCGGTCACCGGCTTCATTGCCGGTCAGACCGCCCCGCCAGGACGACGGATGGGACATGCTGGCGCCATCATCTCCGGCGGTGAAGGCACAGCCGCCGAGAAGATTGCTGCGCTTACGCAGGCTGGCGCCAAGGTGGCGCGTCACCCCGACGAGATCGCTGACCTGGTGGCGAGTAATTTGCGTTGAGCCCGGCAGTTGTTCCCTCGATGCAAAGGTGCAGGGGCAAAAAGTTCTCATAAAACAAAAAGGAGAGGCATCCAAGTTATAGACGCCTCTCCTTTTTTTATCTTGAATGTCTGCAAGTCTTGCCATGACACGCATTCTGGAAACGCAAAGCTTCCAGGATGCGTGTCACATTCTACTGCGCCACCATTCTGGCGATTGTCGGCAGGTACAGTTCATAGGCAGGACGTAAACCCGTCGTGGAGATGACTTCCACCGGGAATGCACCCCCCGGAGTGAGCTGGTAGCCGATCGCAAATGCGTTGACGATGTCGCCTGCCTTGAGACGGAACGGTGGCAGATCAATTGCAACAGTCTGGCAATTTGATCCATGCACAGCGATCGCCAGATCATAGATATCCGGTGATAGAACCAGATTAGCGAAAATGTCGGAATATTGGATGTTCGTCAATCCAGGAACTGGCGCGTTGCCTGCGCATACATCGACTGCTGTTCCTTCGGCTGTCGCAGCAAATGGCGCCAGATGACCAAGGGTGACGAGCGCCTGGGAGACT
>CALJMI010000102.1 GCA_937981885.1 uncultured Caldilinea sp. | reverse complement strand
ACGACGCAGGCAATGAGCAAAACAAACCTTGTGAGAAACTTACGCTTATTCATTTTGAAGCTGAAACCTCCAGAGTGAGATAAGTGATACACACAAAGTGCGAGAAGGGTCGTCTGTGATGTTGCGTGTTGCGTGTTGCGTGGTGCGTGGTGCGTGGTGCGTGGTGCGTGTGGAATCCCTTACGCAACACGCAGCACGAACCACGCACCACGGTGAACGCGTCGAACCGCGTCAATCGCTGATTGCCAGCGCCCGTCATTCTGCGAAAGTGCAGGTCCATCGTCCTTTCAGTCTGCTTGTCTCGAAGGTTCCTGACTTTCCATCGGGCGCTACGACAACGGTTCCTTCCCCGGCAAACATTTGTGGATCCTCGGAGCGACCCAGGCCGATCTCGAATGTCGCCGGCATTGGTTGATTCGGGGTGACCCCACCGCTGACGGAAAGCATGAATGTGGCGACTGCCGTCGGCGGATCCTGGCCGGGCGGAGCGGTGAACGTAACGATGAAGGGGTCTGCTGATGGCGTGAATGAGCATAGGACAAATCCGGCGATGGACACGAGTTTCAGGCTTTTCAGCGTAGTGACGCCCGCCATCTCCGGTGGCGCTTCGATCACGACCTCCATATCGATCAGCGAACCGGCCTGGGAAACAGATGTAGGCGCAGCGTTGTCCGGCGATGTAGCAGCGGACGTCTGAACCGGTGTGGCGGTGGGTGTGGCAGTGGGCGCAGCATTGGGCATGCTGGTGGTCGTTTTATCCTTGTCGTCCGCTCCGCAGGCGGATAGGAAGAACAGGATTGTCAGCAACAACAGCAGATGATAGACGATTCGTTGCATGAAAGCACCTCTGAGACGGTTGATAGCCATAATTAAGAATTGGTCTGCAATCACGATCAGACGCGCTGCATTGTAGCGATCAAGCGTCCTCAAAGCGTCCTCAAAACGTCTTCAGTAGGGCGTTTGAGATAGGTAATTTGGGAGGGAGAAAAAGGAGAATGGAGAATGAAGAATGGAAAATGGAGAATGACAAATAACGGATTACGGATTACGCATAACGGATGACGAATGACGAATCACGGATGACGAATCACGAATGACGAATCACGAATGACGAATCACGATTTCCCGTCGCAATTCCGCAGATGAACTCTCCACCACAAGCTGAAACGGCGCAAAGGCGGTTTGAGCCAGGGAGAGCAGTTCGGCGCGCGAAGCCCAAGCTTCGCGCGCTTGTCCCATCGCCTGGCGCAGCCCCATCGTCAGCAAGAGCGACTCGCCGATGAGAATAGCGTCGGGACAGGCGCGCGCCAGGATGAGGGCTTCCTCGGCGGTGGTCAGCGCTTCAGCGGGTCGGTTCTCGAACCGTAACATCGCCGCCAGGGTCAGTTTTGCCAGAACCTGCTGCGGCGCTTCGCCGGAAGCTCCCGCCTGGCGGGTGAGCGTCTCCAACAATTCCCGGTCTGCCACACCCCTTTGCGCCTGTGCGTAGAGCCATTCCATCTGCGCGGTTTGCAGGAATTGCAGGACTCCGCTGGCTTGCGCCGCCCGAAGGGCGCGGCGGTGCGCCGCATCCGACTGATCCCAATCCCCTGCCAGCCGCCGCAGCCGGGCGCGAAACCGGGCAGTGACCAGGACAACCGCATGTAGATCGAGCGCGGCGGCCTCAGTCTCCAGCACGGCGAGCGAATCGGCGGGCGCGCGCCCGGCAGCCAGCGCCGTGAACGCCAGATAGCCCCGCATGAGCAACTGCCCGTAGCGGCTTTCCACCTGGCGGGCAATCTCCAGCCCGCGCTCGAAATCGGATTGAGCCTCGCGCAGCCATCCCATGCGCAGATAAGCTGCGCCGCGCCCGGCAAATTTGCCCCACATGCCGGGCAGGTACGAATCGCCAGCCACTTCGATCGCCTGACGGTAGGTTTCGATGGCTGAGGGATACCGTCCGCAGTTGAACGCCACCTGCCCCTGCATGGTGAGCGCAGCCGATTCCAATCGCCGCAGCCCGCCGCGCCGCGCCAGTTCCACCGTTTTGGCGAGGGCTTCGCCCGCCCCCGCATAATCTTGGACGAAGACCAGCGCCGTCCCCAAGTGATTGAGGCTCTGCACCGTTTGCACGGAGGGCGCAAAATGGCCCGCCTCGATCGAGAGCGCCTCGCGAAAATCGCGAATGGCCTCTTGCGTGCGTCCCAACATCAGGGCGGCCATGCCGCGAATGTTGAGCGCGCGGTTGACAGCCTGCGAATCGACCAGAGCGCGAGCCAGCAAGAGCGATTCGTCGGCTGATTGCCAGGCTTCGGTGTAACGGTCGCTGGTGTAGAGCGCGTAAGCCAGGCGGGAGAGGGCATGAGCGCGGACGGGCGGAAAGTCGCTGGAAAGACGCAGGGCTTCTTGCAAAAGCGGCAAGACGTCTGAGGCCCGACCACGATAGTGGGCAATGACGCCGCGCTGGAGGACGGCCTGCGCCCGCAGCTCACGGCTTTCGAGCGAGGCATCGCCTGCCAGCAGCGTTTCGGCGCGTTCAATCGCCTGTAAAGCCGGGTCGAATGCCGCCAAATCGGTGTTTTCGCGGGCGTGCTCCAGCCAGAAGCGTGCGGCGGACAGGGGCTGACCCCCGGCCGCGTAATGCGCGGCAATCCGCCCGGCAAATCCGCTCTCGTTCGCGTGCACCTGTTGCAGCGCAGAGGCAGCTTGCTGATGCAGATGAACGGCGCGTGCGGCGGGAATCGTTTCGAGAAGGATTTCGTGAATCAACTGATGGGGAAAGACATACTCCACTGCGCCGGGCTGAGCGGATTCGGTCAGAAAGCGGTTGGCTGACAAACTGTCAAGCGCGGCGGTAAAAGCCGCTTCCGACCAGCCAAGCAGGACTTCCAATTCGCGGCTGGAGAACGAAAAACCAAGCAGCGCCGCAGCATCGAGCATCTCGCGCGCAGCGCGGCTCAACTCTCTCAGGCGCAGGACAATCGAATCGCGCAGGGTCGGCAGCGTTGGACGCGTCCCGCGCGCCCGGCGGATGGTTTCGGCGGCTTCGCGCAGCAAGAGCGGCAAGCCTTCGGCGTAGCGGGTCAGTTCTTCGTAGAGCGAAGGCGGCAGGGCTTTTTCACGGAACAGAGTCTTCAGGAGTAACTGCGCTTCAACGGGGCTGAAGGTCTGGAGCGGGAGTTCAATCAGAACGCGCCGCTGACGCAAGGCGCGTTTGAGCTGTAAAAACGGCAGGGGCAGGTCATCCAGCCGGTGCGAGACGAGAATCAGCAGCGGGAGAACGGTGCAGGTTTCGGTCAGTTCGCGCAGCACGTCCAGCGAAGCGTCGTCGGCCCAGTGCGCGTCTTCGAGAACCAGAATGAGCGGGCGCGCCAGCGCCAGGGCGTGAAAAGTCTGCCGCAAAGCGGCGCGCAGTTCGTCAGCACTGGGCCGGAAATGCGCAAGCAGGCCGTGCTTGAGCAGCGCCAGGTCGGGCACAAGCGGTAGGAGGCGGTTCAACCATTCAGGGGGAATCTCCTCGCTGCGCGCCAGCAGCGGCGCAGCGGCATTGAGAATTTGCCTCCAGGGCGCATAAGGGCGGGGCGGAGAATCGCTCACCGGCGGCGGGCAAGCCCCCCACAAGACGCGCGGCGCTGTTTCGCCCAAATCTTCCGCCAGGCGACGCAGGGCTTCTTGCAGGAGCGCTGTCTTACCGACTCCCGCCAAGCCAGAGATGAAAACGATCCGTCCCTGCCCATTGACCAGGCTACGGCACAAACCAGAGAGCTGCTCCAACTCCGCTGCGCGGCTGACAAAGGGCGGCGCAACGGCTTTTTGTGACAGGGTTGGGCGCGCCAGCCGGTTGTGCAGAATGTCGCTGTAAAGCGCCATTGTCTCCGGCATGGGCTGGGCGTCCAGTTCACGTTCCAAATCGCGCGCCAGGGTCTGGTAGGTGGCAAGCGCGGCAGTGCGGTTGCCGGTTTGGGCTTCGAGGGTCATCTTCAGGCGGATGGCTTCCTCGTCCCAGGATTCATTCAGCGCCAGGCGGCGCGTCCATTCGAGGGCGCGGTTCAGGTCTCCACATTCTGCATAGCCTTTTGCCAGCCGCTTCAACAACATCAGGAAGCGTTCCCGCAAAGCTTCCCGGCGGGCAACCAGGAAGTCGTCTCCCTCGATTCCCGCGACCAGGTCGCCGTGATACAGTTCGACGGCGCGCTCCATTTCTTCCAGCGTTTCTCCGGCCCGCTCGAAGGCGGTCACATCCACCCAAACGCGGGGAGACAACTGCCATGAAACGGTTTGTGGCGCAACGAGGAGCAGTTCACGCGCCGAAAGTGGCAGGAGATTGCGAAGCAGGTACAGGTGACGGCGCAAATTAGCAAGGGCTTCAGACTCTGAAACATCGGGCCAGAGCGTGAAAGCCAGGTTCTTGCGCGCAAGGGGTTTCCCTGCCTGCAGCGTCAAACGCACGAAGAGGCGTAGCAAACTTTCGCGTTGGGGCAGGGAAATTCTTTGCCCCTCATATTCCAGGTGCGGCTCGCCGAAGAGAAAAATCTGCAAAACAGGCGTAAACATAAAATTGCTGGACTTTGGCAACCGCTAACGCACTCAGCCAAGAAGGAGGCTCCTACGCAAACGGCTTGACCAACTATATCATAAAACGCCTGTGACGAGATAGAATTACTGCTTGGCACGTGCATGTCGACGATGCATATGTCCGTCTCTACAGCTAGTCGATAGCGCCCCGTCACCCTGACCACTCGCAAGACCTCGCCCCATCTCAACTACAGTGCAACATCAGCGTGATCGCCAATGACATGGCGTTTTTGTGAGTGAAATGATTGTATGCTAGTTTGTTTTGGTGTT
Organism: uncultured Caldilinea sp.; assembly: GCA_937981885.1. Classification (GTDB taxonomy): domain Bacteria; phylum Chloroflexota; class Anaerolineae; order Caldilineales; family Caldilineaceae; genus Caldilinea. Next base: position 43,182 of record CALJMI010000102.1, on the reverse strand, counting down.
TTTTCGCTTGTGTTTGATTCTGTTTTCGCTCAAATAGTTGACGACGACTGATTGTTGGCGTACTCTTACAGCTGCCTGTTCATTTCCCATGTAACTTTAACATGACAGACCTATCGATAGCTGTATTGCAGCGGCAAGAACAAATTGCGGATTGGATCGATCTGAATCGTCGCGTCACGATTACAGACCTATGTCGCTATTTTTCGATTAGCCTGGCGACGGCGCGGCGCGATCTACAGGCATTGAGCGAACAGGGACGTATCAAGCGCGTGCATGGCGGCGCGGTGAGCGTTCAGTCAGCTATCGAGCAGCCACAGATTGTCAATCGTATGTTCAATACGGCGGAGCAAGCGGAAGGCAGCGGGCAAAATAACGCCCGCCGCTCGATCCTGGTCTTTGCGCCGCATTTTGACGATGAGGCCATCGCCTGCGGTGGAGCAATTGCCCGACATACGGCGAAGGGCGACCGCGTGGTTGTGGTCTTTATGAGCCGCGGCGACAGCGGCAGCACCGTGCCCGGTCACGAAATGGATCCCAAGACTTCGGAGCGCACACTCAAAACTGAGGCGGAGAAAGCTGGGCAGGTGCTTGGCGTAGTGCGTCAGGTCTATCTCGACCTTGACGATGGCTTTATGGGCTGGACGCCCGACCTGTTGCGCGAGTTTGTGCGGCTGATCAACCGCTACCGACCGTCGATTGTTTACGCTCCTCACGCCGACGAGAGCCACTCTGACCATCGTGTGGCGTCACAGCTGGTGAGCGACGCTGTCCCGCGTGCAGGGTGGGGCGCCTTTCCCACGTTGGTGGATCGCGCGTGGGCGGTCGAAGAGGTGCGCTATTACGAGATGTGGACGCCGATCCAGCGCCCTAATCTTTATCTTGACATTACACCGTATGTCGAAACCAAAGTGACGGCAATCCGTCAGTACGCCAGCCAACTGGTGATGGTGCCCTACGACGACGGTATTTTGGGTTTAAATCGTTTCCGCGGTGCAACGACGGCGCGTTTTCAATACGCCGAAGCATTTATTCAACTGGCGGTGACTACACGCTAACGACGTTCGGTTATTGATTGTCTCCCCGTTTCTGACGATTTGTACAAGCTACTGGCAACCTGAATTGGTTGCAAAAAAGTGTCCATCCTATGGACGCCTGGTTTATTGTTGTCTTGTTTCGTTCGACCTGTTCACTATTTACGGAGGACTTGACCATGCTTCATCCTGCTGCTTCGTTTCACCTGACGCGCCGTGGCTTTTTGCGCCTGGCCGGCATGACTGCAGGCGCGGCGGCGCTGGCCGCATGCACTGGACAACTGCCTGTGGCCCCAGCTGCGCCAGCCGCAACCGGGCCGCTTTTTGCCGGCGCCGACTTCATCAACAACAAGGAACAGTGGGGGCGTCTACCTGCCGACCACGTCCCCGGCACGCCCATCACCCAGGCGCAGTGGTACGAAATCCTGGGCGAACCGCCGGCCGAGCCGATTTCGATGGTCGGTTTCAAGGGTGGTTTTGGCGATGCCTACGCCGACTTGATCATCGACCTGATGAAGAAGGAGCATCCTGGCGTCCAGGTTGAAAAAGACTTCGACCCCACGATCTGGGACAAAATCCAGCCACGCCTGGTGTCGGGCGACATCCCAGACTGGATGTTCTATGCTTTGGGCGCGTGGGGCGGCGATTGGCAAAAGGCGGTCGATGAACACCTGGTCGCGCCGGGCGATTTCCTGCTCGACGTTGAGGCGTATGGCTTCAATGGTGAGACCGTCGGTAACATTATGTTCCCCGGCGCACTGACCGCCGCCAACAGCGGCCTCACCGATCACACCTGGACCTTCCCGCAGACGCAGTTCGCCTACGGCATTTTCTACAACGCCGATCTTTTCGAGCAGAACGGCTGGCCGGCGCCCGACAGCCTGACTTGGGAAGAATTTATGGAATTGCAGGCAGAGATCGCCAAGGTCATCCCGCCGTGGACTTACGCCGGCCAATATCCCGGCTACTTCATGATGATGGGGTCGGGCTTGCTGTGGAAAGCCGTCGGCGTCGAGAGCTACTGCGCCATGAACAACCTGGCGCCTGGCGCCTTCCAAAACGAAAAGTTCATCTGGGGCATCAAGGAATTGCAGAAGATCTTTGCCAACGGCTGGATTTACCCAGGCTCTGAGGCGATGTCGCACACCGAGTCGCAGCAGATGTTCGTGGACGGCAAGGTTGCGATGATTCCCAATGGCACGTGGATGGAGAGCGAACAGGCTTCGACCACGCCTGAGGGTTTCCGCATGAAGTTCAGCAGTGCACCGGCGCCCAAGGATTCGACCGTCTTCCCCTACGCGCTGGAAGTGGCGCTGGGCGGCTCTGACATGCAGATCGGCAATGGCAAGAATCCGCTGTGGGGCATGGAGTTGATGCGCCTGTTTTATTCCGCCGACAACGCTCGTCTCTGGGCTGAAAAGATCGCCTCGCCGCTGCCGATCAAGAACGCCATGATGGGCGCTACGCCAAGTGACGCGCTCGCCTCCGTGGTGGAGGCGATCAACAAGGCTGAGGGGCACTACGTCCAGTCATACTGGGGATCGTACCCGCTGCTGGGCAAGACCTGGGGCGACTCGATGGGCGACCTGCTGTGGGGTAAGATCAGCGCCGAAGAGATGGCCGCCAACCTGGAGCGCGCCGCTGAAGAGACGCGCAACGACGACGCCATCACCAAGCGCACCTACGAGTGCAAGCCGTAGTACGTGTTGCGTGTTGCGTGTTGTGTGACAGTGATTGCGCTCGTACTCGGCAAAATTTGTCACGTAATACGCAACACGATCCACATAATACGAAACACGTAGTACGCATCAGCTAAGGAGCCGACTATGTTGCGTCGTGAACAATGGAAGCTGATCATCCCTTTCCTGGCGCCAGGACTGCTGATCTACACGATCTTCAGCGTCTATCCATCGTTGCGCGGCATCTATATTAGCTTTTTTCGTTGGTCGGGGCTCACGAGCAACATGACTTTTATCGGCATGGACAACTTTGCGCGACTCTGGCGCGAACTGACCGATCCAGCGGATTTCTACAATGTGCGACTCTATCTGTCGCACAATCTGTTCTTGGTGATTTTTTCGTTGGCGACTGTCTTTCTGGGGTTGATGGCGGCGGCGTTGATTGCTGAGAAGCCGCGCGGCTACAAGACGTTCCGCGTTACGTTCTTCTTTCCTAACGTGCTGGCGCTGCCCGCCATCGCCGTACTGTGGAGCATGACGCTCAACCCCAGCTTTGGGCTGGTGAACAACGCGTTGCGCAGTCTGGGGTTGGAGCAGTTGGCGCTGCCCTGGCTCAGCCTGCAATATGAGATGCCCTTCTTCAAGCTGGGGTTGTACACTGTCGGCTTCATCGGCATCTGGGGTGGCATCGGCTGGTTCATGATCCTGTTTCTGGCGGCGATCCAGAACGTGCCTGCTGAATACACCGAAGCTGCGACCGTTGATGGTGCATCCAAACTGCGGATCTTTTGGGTAATCACGCTGCCGTTGATCTGGGAGACGTTGCGCACCGTGCTTGTGTTCGTGGCGATCGGCATGTTGAGCGGCTTTGCGCTGCCCTACGTGCTCTTCGAGCGCATGCCACAGAAGCACGCCGACCTGATCCTGAGCTACTACTACTTTGTGGCTTTCCGTGAACGCAACTGGGGATACGCCGCCGCCATCGTCGTTGGCATCTTTGTCGTCACCTTCATTACGTCGGCGCTGGCATATCGCTTCCTAGATCGGGATACAGTGCAGTATTAGCAAGTTGCAAGGGGTGAAGGCGAGTTTGTTCGTGGATGTGGTTCGTAACCACATGTGGCTGCCCGTCCCGAAGCGTGCGGGTGTGAGCTGTAGTTGACATTGTGAAAGGCGCTCACCTAGGTCGTCGCCTCTGGCGTGACATGGGTTTCTGGTAGAAACTGCGGTTGCAAACTGCAGTTACGTTATGGCGTATTTCTGGCGACACTTCATCGCCTATGAATTGAGACAAGAAGCATGATGAACGACACAACCGCAGGCACTGACGCCACCCTTACCAACCGACTGGTTGGTCGCAAAGCCAGCTTTGCCTGGTCCGCGCTGTCGGCGCGCCTGGGCTGGTGGCTGGCGCAGGCGCTTCTGTGGCTGTTCATGATCACGGTGGTCTTCCCAATGGTCTGGACAGTTTTCAGCTCACTCAAGAGTAGCCCGGAACTCTTCAACGCGCCGTGGGGGGCGCCCGCATCGCCGCAGTGGCAAAACTACGTCAATGCTTGGACAAAGATGAACGCTGGCACTTACCTCTTCAACAGCGTCCTAGTCAGCGCTTTTGCCCTGACCAGCGTGATGATGACAGGTGCGTTGGTTGCCTATGTGCTGGCGCGCTACCCGTTCCCAGGCAACCGCATCATCTACTTCTATTTCATCGCTGGCATGATGATCCCCGGCTTTCTCGCCTACATCCCGGCCTGGTTTCTGCATATGTCGCTCGGTCTGCTCGACACACGCACCGGGCTGGTAATTCAGTATACAGCATTCTTCTTGCCTTTCACCATCTTTTTCTTGCACTCGTTCTTCCGCACGCTGCCACGCGAGCTGGAAGAAGCCGCCATCGTCGACGGCGCGTCGCTTTACACCGTCTTTTGGCGCATCATGCTGCCGCTGTCCAAGAGCGGTCTGCTGACGATTGCGGTCTTCAACTTCCTGAGCGTCTGGAACGAATTCATGTGGGCGCTGATCACCCTTTCGCGCGACGAGATCAAGACGCTGCCGCTGGGAATGGCGAATCTACAGCAGAATGCCAAGTACGCCACCGACTGGGGCGCCATGTTTGCTGGCTTTGTGATCATGCTCATCCCCACCTTCATTATCTACGCCATCTTCCAGAATCGCCTGACCGAGGGCATCACCATCGGCGCCATCAAGGGATAGTGCAGGAGCGGGACCATGGTTGCCTTTGCACCGGAAGTTCAACGCGCCCGCCAGATCGAGCAGGCGCCGCGCGCGCTGGCTTTTGATGAACGCTACGACTTTGCCACGTGGCGCCGCCTGGTCGCCACACAGTTGCAGGGCATGATCGGCGTCATCCCTGCTCACGATCCACTCGATGTGCGCGTCGAATACACTGCCCGCGCCACGGAATATCACGAGACGCGCTTTGTCTTCACCGCCGAAGCTGGCGCCGATGTGCCTGCGCACCTACTTGTCCCAACACACGGCCAGCCGCCCTACCCGGTGATGATCTGCTTACAAGGGCACACGAGCGGGATGCACATTTCGTTGGGGCGTCCCCAATTTCCTGGCGACGAAGCCAGCATTGCTGCAGACCGCGACTACGCGCTCCAGGCGCTCCGACAAGGCTACGCTGCGCTGGTCATCGAGCAGCGCGCCTTTGGTGAGCGTCGCGACCGCCGTCCCGATCATGTGCGCCACGTGATCGACCGTCCGTGCCATTTCACCACACTCACTGCGCTGCTGCTGGGACGCACGCTGTTGGGCGAGCGCGTCTTCGATGTCTCGCGCGCCATCGATGCATTAGCCGCCTTCCCCGACCTCGACCTGCAGCGTATCGGCTGTGTCGGCGACTCCACCGGCGGCACGATTGCCTATTTTGCCGCCGCGCTCGACGAGCGCATCGCCGTGACGATGCCCGCCGCTTATGTCTGCGCGGTGCGCCACGCCCTGGGCGCCATCGACCACTGCGAAGATCACTACCTTCCTGGTTTTCTCAATTATTTCGACATCGGCGACATCGCCGGGCTGATTGCCCCGCGCTGGCTGGTCGTCGTCACCGGGCGCGACGACCCCAGTTTTCCGCTGGCCGGCGTCGAGGAAGCCTTCGCCACAATTCAGCGCATCTACGCCGCAGCAGGCGCACCTCAACGCGCCCGCCTGGTGGTGGGCAACGGCGGTCATCGCTTTTTCGCCGATCTGGCCTGGCCCGTTTTTCATGAAGTTGCAGGCTGGTGACAACAGCGGCTATCGGCGTTGCGCCCCTTGCAATTCGCCCTTCGCCCCTGTTTTTACTGGCCACTAGGTTAACTATTTATCTTCCCGGAAGCTCCAAAGCTTCCGGGAAGATTGCGAGCAATATCATGTGACAACCTAGAAATCGATAGCACGTTATAAGGAGTGTTTTGTGAGTAAAATTGTTCTGATCGGCGCGGGCAGCTATGCCTTTGGCTACGCCACCTTTCGCGATCTCTTTGCGGCGCGGGCGATGCTGGCGGGCAGCACCATCGTACTCGTCGACATCAACCCGCAGGCGTTGAATCTGATGCACCGTTTCGCGCAGCGGCTTAACGAGGAGGCAGGCTGCCCCTTCACCTTCGAGGCGACGACCGACCGTCGCGCAGCCCTGCCCGGCGCCGACTTCGTGATCATCTCTATTGCGGTGCGGCGCAACGTACTGTGGCGGCTCGATTTTCAGATTCCGCTCAAACACGGCGTCAGGCACGTCCTTGGCGAAAATGGGGGACCGGGCGGTCTCTTCCACGCTATGCGCAACATCCCGATCATTCTCGACATTGCGCGCGACATTGAGGAACTGGCGCCGGGTGCGTTCGTGATCAACTTCACCAACCCGGAGGGACGTATCTGTCAGGCGCTGCACCGTTACACCAATCTCAAGTTCGTGGGGCTGTGTCACGGCATCGAGATGATGCGCCGCGTCGCCGGGCGCTTGCTCGACCTGTCGCCACAGCAGATTGATCCGACCGCCGGTGGACTGAATCACTTTTCGTGGGTGCTTGCCTTACGCCATGCCGAGACCGGCGCCGATCTCTATCCCGCCTTTCGCCATGCCGTGCGTGAACGCGCCGATGCAGTGGCAGCCGAGTTCGGCCACACCTTGAGCCTGAGTCGCTACCTGATGGAGACCTTTGGCTACTGGCCCCTGCCCTCCGACGACCATGTGGGCGAATATCTGCCCTACGCCTGGGAGTTCTGTGGGTTAGAAGGGTATCCATTCGACCGCATCGATCGTGAGTCCGTCGAGTTCCGCCAGCAGCTCGAGCGCTGGGCAGCGGGCATCCAGCCGGTGGCGCCGCTGCTGACCGAAGAGTCTCTCGAGCGCGCGATCCCGATCATCACGGCGATGCTCACCAACGCGCACCAGTATGAGCTGTCGGTCAACGTGCCCAATCGCGACTACGTCGCCAACCTGCCCGACGACGCCATCGTCGAAGTGCCGGCGATGGTGGACGCCAACGGCATTCACCCGCTCCCCATCGGCGCATTGCCCGAACCGATTGCCGCGCTATGCCGCACACAGATTACAATTATTGACCGGGTGGTGGAGGCAGGCGTTCACGGCGACCGCCATGCTGCATTGCAGGCGCTGCTGCTCGATCCACACATCACATCCGCGCGGCAGGCTGAAGCGATCCTGGACGAGCTGCTGACTGCCCAACGTGACTATCTGCCACAATTTCGATAGCAACGCCATTTTTCACTCAACTTTGGCAATTATCTTTGCTGAACGGAGACTATATGTCTATCCCAATTGCATTACAGCTTTACAGCGTGCGTGAGGAGCTGGCGCACGACTTCAAAGCCACGATCATGCAGGTGGCGGCGGCTGGCTACCAGGGCGTGGAGCTGATCTATCCGGTGCCCGGCGCGCCGCAAGAGACGGTCGTGCGGCGGCTGAAGGAGCTGGGGCTGCCCGCCGTCGCCGCGCACATGCCGCTGCCGTTGGGCGACCAGCGCAACGCCGTGCTCGATTTCATGGCTGCTTATGAGTGCACTACGCTGGTGTCGGGCAACTCATTACACGACGCCGACACACTCGACAACCTGCTGCGCGTCTGCGACCGCTACAACGAGGGCTACGCTGTCGCCAAAGCCAATGGTCTGTCGCTGGCGCTGCACAACCACTGGATGGAGTTCGAGCGTCTGGGCGACCGCTATGTCTACGAGATCATGCTGGAGCGCCTCGATCCAGGCATCATTTTCGAGCTGGACACCTACTGGATCCGCGTCGCTGGTCTCGACCCGGCGGCGATTGTGCGTTTCTACGGCGACCGTGCGCCACTGCTGCACATCAAGGACGGCCCCGGCGACATCGAGGGCGCTATGCTGGCGCTGGGCAACGGTGTGCTGCCGCTGGCAGAGGTCGTAGCGGCGGCGCGATCGCACGCACGCTGGCTGATCGTCGAGCTGGATTGGTGCGCCACCGACATGATCGAGGCGGTGATGGCCAGTTACGCCACACTGGAAAAGCAGGTGAAGTATGGCGCCTAAAACCAAAGTTGGCGTGATCGGCGCGGGCGGCATCTTTTGGGCTTACGCCGAAGGCTGTCGCGGCTTCGATATCCTCGACCTGGCCGCCGTTTCGGACATCGACATGGTGCGCGTCGAAGCGAAGGCGCAGGAATTTGGCGTCCCGCGTGCGTGCAGCGTCGATGAGGTGCTGGCTGACCCGGAGATCGAGATCGTCATCAACCTGACTGTGCCCGCCGTCCACGCCGAGGTGAGTCAGGCGATCCTGGCGGCGGGCAAGCACGCATACTCCGAAAAACCGCTGGCGGTGGATCGCGCCGAGGGTCAGCGTCTGTTGGAATTTGCCGCCGCACGTGGTCTGCGCATCGGCGGCGCACCGGACACTTTCTTGGGCGGCGGCCATCAAACCTGTCGCAAACTGATCGACGACGGCTGGATCGGGACGCCGGTGGCGGGCGTCGCCTTTGTCGCCGGACGTGGGCCGGAGGCGTGGCACCCCAACCCTGACTTTTTCTACAAGCGCGGGGGCGGCCCCCTCTTTGACATGGGCGTCTACTACATCACGGCGCTGGTCAACCTGTTGGGGCCAGTGCGGGAAGTGCGCAGCGTGGCAAAAGCCTCCTTCCCGGAGCGCATCGCCGGTAGCCCGGAACAGCGCGGGCGCCGCATTCCGGTCGAGATTCCCACGCACGTCACCGCGTTGCTGGAGTTTGCAAACGGCGCAGTCATCACCTTCATCAGCAGCTTCGACGTGTGGGCGAATCATTTGCCCGCCATCGAGATTTATGGCTCGGAAGGCTCGCTTAGCGCGCCTGATCCCAATGGCTTTGGCGGTCCCGTGCAACTCTTCCGCCCGGAGAACGACGGCTGGCGCGAGCTGCCGTTGATGTACAATCCGCACGTGCAGCGCGGCATCGGCGTGGCTGACATGGCATCGGCGCTGCGCAGCGGTCGTCTGCACCGCGCCAGCGGCGAATTGACGTACCACGCGTTGGACGTGATGCAGTCCATCGGCGAGGCAGCAGAGAGCGGTGGCGTGGTCAAACTGGCATCGACGTGTGATCGTCCGGCGCCATTGCCGTTGGGCGCAAGGCAGGGAGAGATTGGAGATTGAGAGATTAGGCGATTGGAGATTGGGCGAGCAGATAACCTTAGGGGACGCCACTCTCCAATCTCCCAATCTCCCAATCTCATAATCCCTTACTTTCCTGGCGCGTTATGCGGCAAAAAGATCGTGCCGCGCCAGGCGCCTTGGGTGGTGCGGAGGAATGTCACCAGCCAGAGGACGAGCAGCCCAGCCAGCGCCGCCAGCCCGATCCACAGGAAGAAGGCGACGGGCACAGCCTGATAGAGCACGCCGCTGGCAACGGTAAAGGCGCCCAACGGAAAGATGAACGCCCACCAACTGAGCGCAAAGGGCAGCGGCGTTTTGCGATGCGTTTCGAGCGTCACTACCAGCGCCAATATCAGCCAGAAAAGGGCAAAGCCCCACAGCGCCACGCCGCTGACTTTCGCCAGCAAGGTGAGCACTTCTTCCACCTGCGGACTGGCGGCAAAGTACTTTTGCACCGGCGCCGTAATGCGCAGGGCAATGATCGTCAAAATCGAGGTCGGTGCGATGCCTACCCACACCGTCGGCGTCAGATGTGCGGGCGGGAACGCGTAGAAAATGTAGCGTGTGAAGACGGTCGCCATCATCAATACGAAGAGCAGGCTACCCATGCCCAGGAACAGGAGGCTGGCATAAAAAGTGACATCGCCCCACAGCGAACCAGCGTAGTGCATGGCGAGCGTCAGCCCCAACACCGGGATCAGCAGCGCCGAGACCGGTGGAATCAGCCAGCCCAGCGTTGAGGCTTCCCAGCGGATTTCGGCGTGATGAAAGAAAGTGGTCAGGATCACGAGCGCAAAAAGCAGGATGGCGGCGGCGCCGATGCCCCACAGCGTCAACAGCAGGGGCCAGAGCACGTTTTCTGGTAGAAAGGGCAGCGGCGTCTTTTCGAGCGCGATGCCGATCACAAGCAAAGAAATCGGCATAGTTGGGAAGAATGCCGCCGAAACCGGGTGCGCCAGGTCGCGGCGCACTGCCTGCGGATGCTTGAGCCAGCGGATGCTCCAGGGTGCGAGCAGCACGACGAACAGCAGCACCGCCAGCGCCAGAAAGATCACCTGCAGCGCGGCGGCGAAGGGCACGGAGTTCCGCAGCACAAAGATGGCGACGACCATCACCGCCGTGCCCATGACCGCAGCAAACCAGCCCGGCGCAAAATGTTCGCTGATTTCGCGGAAGGTGACGTGATGACGAGTCGACGCTGCGCCTGATGCACCAGGATTGAGTTGAGATCGGGTCATGGCATAAATCCTTCTCGATGTTATCCGCAATCGCCTGCGGACAAAACACGGTCAAAAGAGTTGATCCGCAGATTACGCAGATTACGCAGAAGAAATAGCAATCTAATCTGCGCAATCTGCGTAATCTGCGGAAAAAATCAGATTGAGCACGATTTGTTATACAGTTAGATGCACACGGATCAGGTTCGTTACATGGAGACACGGAAACAGTATGTCCTGGTCGGCGCAGGCGTGCGCGGGCTGGAGATGTTTGCGCGCCCGTTGGTCGAGCGGTTTGGCGACCACGCGCAGTTGGTCGGCGTCTATGATCCCAATCCGATGCGCGCCCGTTACGTCGGCGCCCGTTGCGGCGGCGTCCCGGTCTTCGCTGACTTCGATGTCATGTTGGCTGCGACTCATCCCGATGTGGTGATCGTGGCAACCATCGACCGTTGGCACCATGACTACATCCTGCGTAGCCTGGCAGCGGGCTATGACGTGATCTGCGAGAAGCCGCTTGCCATCGACGCTGCACAGGTGCGCGCTATCCTCGCCGCCGAAGCGCACAGCGGACGCAACGTCACCGTCACCTTCAACCTGCGCTTTGCTCCGCTCATGGCGCGCGTCAAGGAGTTGGTGCAGCAGGGCGTCATCGGGCGCGTGCTGGCCGTCGATCTGGCGTGGTGGCTGGATCGTCGGCACGGCGCCGACTACTTCCGTCGCTGGCATCGTCGGCTGGAGAACTCCGGTGGGCTGCTGGTGCACAAGGCGACGCATCACTTCGATCTCGTCAATTGGTGGGTGGACGACGCGCCGGCGGCCGTCTTTGCCAACGGGCAGCGATTGGTCTATGGCCCGACGCGCGCGGAACGGAGCGCGCGCTGCACTGGCTGCCCGCATCGTGAAACGTGCGAATTTGCCATTGATCTGAACGCCGATCCACTGTTGCGTGATCTCTACGTCGAAGCAGAAACGGTGGACGGCTACTGGCGCGACGGCTGCGTCTTCGCCGAGGAGATCGACATCTGGGACACGATGAGCGTCACGGTGCGCTATCGCGGCGGCGCGCTGCTGAGCTACGCGCTCAATGCCTACAGCCCATACGAAGGCTGGCGCGCCACACTCACCGGCACGGTGGGACGGCTGGAGGTCGGCGAGGCGCTGAGCGGGCTACCAGCGCAGACGCCCTATCAGACGCTCAGCGTGTACAATTTGCGCGGGGAACAGGTCCTATACACTTTGCCCAAAGTCGAGGGCGGACATGGCGGCAGCGATGCCCAGCTTCAAGCCGAGTTGTTTGGCGGGCGCCGCAGCGACGATCTGTTACAGCAGATGGCGGACGCGCATGCCGGCGCACGCTCGGTGCTGATCGGTGCGGCGGCGAACCGGTCGATCCGCAGCGGGCAGCCGGTGGAGATCGAGCTGGTTGAGTAGGTGCGGCAGGATGTTGCATATCTCCGCCAAATCAGGAGGGCGAGGGAGATGAGTAAATCCGCGGATAGGCCGCTACGTCCGGTTGAAGACCGCACCTACAGGGATCGCTTTGCCATCGTCAACGGGCGGCTGGTGCTGCCGGATCGCATCGTCGCCGATCAGTCGCTGGTGATCGAAGATGGGCGGATCGCTGCGTTCGTCGCACCGGCCGCGCTCGATCCGGCGCTGCCGCGCTTCGATGTCGGCGGCCGTCTGGTGACGCCAGGACTGATCGATATCCATATTCACGGCGCGCTGGGACACACCTTCAACGAACCGACGCCCGCCGCGTTCGCCACGATCACACGGCTGTTGGCGCAGCACGGCGTCACCAGCCTCCTGGCGACCACTGCCACCGACGCGCTGGAACATTTGATGGCAGTGCTGGCGTTTGCGCGCACATGGATGCAGCGGACGGGCGACAGCCAACACGCGCAGATTCTGGGTGTCCATGTCGAAGGCCCATACTTCCATCCGGCGCAGGCTGGCGCCCAAAATCCCGCATATTTGCGCACACCCGACGACGGCGGCGCCGCGCTGCTTCTCGCCCACGCCGACGTGATCCGCATCTTCACCTTTGCCCCGGAGCTACCCGGTGCGCTGGAGTTGACCCGCACGCTGCGTCGCCACGGCATTGTGGCTGCGGCGGGACACAGCACCGCGCAGGAAAAACATGTGCGTCCCTGCATCGAAGCCGGTCTTAGCCATTGCATCCACCTGTGGAGCGCCCAATCGACCACCGTGCGCGAAGGTCCGTGGCGGCGACCAGGGCTGCTCGAAGTCTCGCTCACGGACGAACGCCTGACTGGCGAAATCATTGCCGATGGCAAGCACTTGCCGCCGACATTGATGAAGCTAGCGTGGCGCTGTTTGGGGACGGATCGTCTATGCGTCGTTTCGGATGCGACCAGCGGCGCCGGTCTGCCTGAGGGTAGCCGCTTCTTCATGGCCGGCGCCGAGTACGAAGTCGTCGACGGTGTGGGCATGACGCTCGACCACACCAGCTTTGCAGGCAGTACGACGCTGCTCGATCAGATGTTGGCTGTGTTGGTTGAAACGGTGGACGTGCCCGTAGTGGAGGCAGTGCGCATGGCGACGCTAACGCCGGCGCGCGTGGCAGGCGTCGCCGAGCGCAAGGGCAGTCTGGAAGTGGACAAGGATGCTGACATCGTCATCTTCGATCCGGGTTTCCGCCCATGGCGGACGCTGATCGGTGGGCGATGGGTGAATTGGAAAGAGGAAGAATAGCACGCGGATAACGTGGATTGGGCGGATCAAACGCAATCCGCGTGATCCGCGTGCTATCAAATTTAGTTCACAAGGAGATCACCATGCAGATACAACCGCTGCGCACCTTCCAGGTTGACCGGCTTCCGGTCGCCATCTACGCCAGCAATGCTGACCTGGGCGCCGCCGCCGCTGAGGACGCCCGCTGCCTGATTCAGGCTGCCATTGCCGAACGCGGCGAGGCGCGCATCATTCTTGCCACCGGCAACTCACAGTTGAGTTTTCTTCACGCGCTGCGCGATCTGGACGGCATCGAGTGGCGCAAGGTCACGATCTTTCACATGGACGAGTACGTGGGTATCGACCCGACGCATCCGGCCAGTTTCCCGCGCTTCCTGCACGAGCACATCATCGACCATGTGCAGCCGGGCAAGTTCTATCCCGTGCCAGGACGTCCAGCGGATGTAGCGCAGGCGTGCCGTGAGTATGAAGCGTTGCTGCGCGCCGGGCCGCTCGACCTGGTGGCGCTGGGTTGGGGCGAGAATGGACACATCGCCTTCAACGATCCACCGTATGCAGATTTCGACGATCCGGTGTGGGTGAAGGTGGTCGAGCTAGCCGAAGCAAGTCGCCGTCAACAGGTAGGCGAGGGACATTTCGCCACGCTCGCCGATGTGCCGACGCACGCCATCACTCTGACCGTGCCAGCGCTGCTTGCCCCGCGCGCCATCCTCGCCATTGTGCCGGAAGCGCGCAAGGCTGAGGCGGTGCGCCTCTGTCTGCTGGCGCCGATCAGCCCGGATCGGCCTGGGTCGGTGCTACGTACGGTGGAGCATGCACGGTTGTATCTGGATGCGGATTCGGCGCAACTGGTGGCGTAGGTCGACGACGCTTCCAAATAGGTGTATTTCACTGCTACGTTTGATCATTCGTGACTTCTACGCGATTCAGGCGAATGTCGCCCGCTACTCGATTGGGGTTACGTCTGCATCCGGCCAACGCACCAGCGCTTGGGTTATCAGACTGTGACGGACGACCACCAGTGCAGCGTCGAAGGCGCGCGTATCGATGGCTGCCAGACCCGCCGTCCAGCCGCGCCCCTGCTCCAACTCCAACGGCCCTAGTTCATCGACGACCAGCAGATCGCAGGGCGTTGCTGTCGTCAGCGCCTGATTCGCCCAAGCCAGCGTCGCGGTCTCGAAGCGCCAACGCTGCGTGACGACGCCGGTCGCATCCGCCGCCGCGCTACGCAGATGCGCCAACGGTCGTAGTTCGCCGCTGCGCAGATCGAGGGCATCGATGCCCACTTTGACGCCTTGCTCGAACCGCGCTGGCGACAGTACGCCGGCGACATCCAGACCCGCGCGCCGGGCAGCGTCGATCTGTGTGCGGCAATAGGTCGTCTTGCCGCAGCCGACGGCGCCGGTGACCAGGATGATGCACCCACGTCGCGTCATGTCCACAACACCTGCTTGCGCCCTTCCACCTCGATCAGGCGGATCGGCAGTTGGTAGATGCGGCTGAGCGCGGCTTCGGTGAAGACCCGGTCGAGCGGCCCGAAGACCGGCGGCTGCCCCGCCTCCATCAACAGCACGTCGTCGGCGACCGCCAGCACCACCTCTGGCTCGTGATTGGTCATCAGCAGCGTGACGCCCTGGCTGCGCAGGCGGTGCATGATCTGGATCAGCCGCGCCTTGTTGTGCAGATCGAGGTGGGCGGTCGGTTCGTCCAGCATCAGCAGTCTCGGCTGCTGCGCCATCGCGCGCGCAACCAGCATCAACTGCCGCTCGCCGCCGCTGAGCTGCGGCACCGGCTGGTCAGCCAGCGCCGCCATGCCCACCTGTTCCAGCGCGCCCAACGCAATCGCATAGTCGGCGGCGGTCGGCATGGCGAGCGGCGGCAGATGCGGCGCCCGCCCCATCAACACATAATCGAGCACGGAGTAATCGAAGGGCGTGTGCTCGCTCTGGGGCGTCAGCGCCAGCCAGCGTCCGCGTTCGCTGCGTGTGTAGCTGGCGAGCGGTCGTCCTGCCAGCTCGATGGCGCCTGACCAGGGCTGCTGCCAGCCCAACAGCACCGACAGCAGCGTCGTCTTCCCGGCGCCGTTGGGGCCGACAATGGCAAGGATGCGCCCCGGTCGCAGCGCAAAGGTGACGTCGTTGAGCACCGGCGCCCGGTCGCGGCGATAGCCAAAGGTAATCTGGCGCAACGCCAGCAGTGCATCATTCATGATTTGGGGCGAGATGGTTGCAGCATCATCAGGCCGAGGAAAGCCAGCGCGCCAAAGAAGGAGGTGAGGATGCCCAGCGGAATCTCGCCCGGCAGCAGCGTGCGCGCCAGGTCGTCACAGAGCATCACGAAAATGCCGCCGATCAACATCGTGGCGGGCAAGCCAAAGCGCGTGTCGGCAGCGAAGATGCGCCGCGTGAAGTTGGGAACGATCAGACCCACCCAGCCGACCATCCCGCTGATCGAGATCAGCAGCGCGGTCGGCAGCACCGCCGCCACGATCAGGAGTAGCCGTTCACGCCCCGGCGCCGCACCCAGCGAAAAAGCTGTCTCCTCATTGAGCGCCAGCACATTGAGTCGCCAGCGAAAGAACCACAACGCCAGCAGACTGATGCTGACCGGCGCCGCCACGCCGAGCAGCTTGCCCCAGGTGATGCTCGCCAGGCTGCCCAGCAACCAGAAGGTGATCTCTGGCAACTGCGTCAGCGGGTCGGCGAGATATTTCAGCAGCCCGACGCCCGCCGAAAAGAGCGCCGACACCGCAATGCCCGCCAGCAGCAACCGCAACACCCAGCCGCCATAGCGCAGCCGCCGCGCCAGCAGATAGGAGAAGCCCAGCCCGGCCAGCGCAAAGCCGACGGCGGCAATCTGCGTGACGAACGCTGCGCCACCCAGAAAAACGATCGCCATGGCTGCGCCAAATGCCGCTCCTTGCGAGACGCCCAGGAAGCCCGGCTCCACCAGCGGGTTGCTGAAGAGCAGTTGAAAGACCATGCCCGCCGCCGAGAGCGTCATGCCGAGCAGCAGCGCTGCAATCAGCCGTGGCAGGCGCAGGTTGAGCACCAGCCGCAGCGCCAGATCGTCTTCCCCCAGTCGCGACCAGTCGAGCAGCCCCGGCGCAGGATAGCGCCCCAAAAGCAGGGAGAGTGCAAAGACTACCAGCGTTATCGCCGCCAACAGCCACAACAACTGCTGACGACGATGATTGCGGTGGACAACGCTTTGTAGCGCTGCTGCGGTCAAGGGATGTCTCCCTGGAAGGTCGGGACGATGTTCGTCTCGACAAACGCAGCGTCCAGGCCGTAGAGCGTGCTGTAGAAGGTCTCCACTTCAGCCACCATGTCGAGATCGGGGAAGCGATCAGGGTGCAGCTTGCCGGCGAGCCAGGTCAGCCCGAGCAGCCAGCGCACGTCGGGCTGATCCCAACTGTAGAGGTCGCCGGGGAACGCGTGCAATCCGCCGGACTGCACCGCGCGCAACGCCTGCCAGTTCGGGTCAGCCTGCAATTCCGCAGCGACTTCAGCCGAGTTGCGTGTGTAGGCGATGATGAAAATCTGATCGGCGTCCCAGGCGGCGATCTGCTCCAACGTTACCTGTGTCCAGCCGCCGCCGAGATTGGCGTCCGCCCACACTGGCTCGCCGCCTGCCATCTGTGTCATTTGGGTCTGCATCCAGCTCAAGGGCGGAACGTTGAAGGCAACGGCGCCGTCACGGTCGTTGTAGTAGAGCAACAATGTGCGCGGGCGGGTTGCATCTGCCACGCTTGCTTCGATCTGCGCAACCCTGGACTGATAGAATTCCGTGATTTCGGCTGCGTGCGCCTCATTCTGGAAAATTGCGCCTAGCACCGCCAGATCGCGCCAATATTGGTTCGGCGTCTCGAAGTCGACATAGATCACGGGCACACCGAGCGCCTCTAGCGGTGCGCCGAGCGATTCCGCCGCACTGCTTTTCATGATCACCAGGTCGGGCTGCAGCGCAGCGATCTGCTCTGCGCCTGCGTCACGATCGAGGCTGGCTTTCTGGTCGTATGCAGGATCGACCAGCTTGACAAAATTGGCGCCGCCCTGGTTGGTCTGTCCCATGCCAATGATTCTGTCGCCAGCTTCGGGGAAGGCATAGATGATGTTGGCAATCATGAAGAGGCCGCGTCCGGTCAGGACGATGCGCTCCGGCGGTTGGGGCAGCGTCACTGTACGTCCCAGCGCGTCGGTCACGACGATTTCATTAGCAGTGTCAGCAGGTTGTGTTTGTGGTGAGGATGCAGGTGATTGGACGGCGGTGCAGGCGCTCACCAGGAGCACAAGACCTAACAAAACGACGCGATGAACGAGGGACAACTGAACGGTAATCATTTGGGTTCTCCTTTCCGAGAATGTGGAGGTCGAGACGTTTCCCTCTCGGCCCACGACGATGGTTCCATCGCCCCGTGGTCTATCCACGGTGCGGCCTGTGAACCGTAGACGATGCCGTCAGTAGGCGCACAGGCTCGGAGAAGTTGTTAGAAATCTCACCCATTATACTTTGTATGTCGAGCGTGTTGAAATTGACGCCCGCTCACACATCGTTGATGTAGACGACGACATTGGCTGCCGTCAGTGTGCCGAGCGCATCAATTTCGTCGCCCGACGTGTAGAGCGGTTGTATCTGGGCGTCGATTCGGCGTAGCTGATAGCGTAGTTTGCCGACACATTTGCCTCATCGTACAGTAAATACAGCATATTCACTGTGTAACAGGAGGTGCTTCATGGTCACAACCGAAAAGGTCACGCTTACTTTGCCGGCGGACTTAGTGGCTACTCTGCGTAGCATGGCGCCATCGCGCCGACAAAGCCAGTTTGTCGCCGAGGCGCTGCGCGCCTACATTGCCGAACAACAACGCAAGTCTCTGCGCGAACGGTTAATCGCAGGCTATCAAGCAAACGCTGCGGATGATGCTGCACTGGCTGCAGAGTGGGCTGAAGCGGAGGATGAAGCGTGATACCCCCTGTCTTCCCGTTTCCCGGATCAAACTCGCTTGCTACGTATCAACAACATACGTTTGATTTGCCATGAACCATGCGATCTAGCCTTACAACTCGCTGAGCTGCCACAGCCGATCCATCGCCTGCGAGACCTCACGCGCCGCCGCCTGCGGGTTTTCAGCGGCGATGGCGTTGAGGCGCTGGCTGAAGGGTTCGGTCGTCACAGGGCCATCGTAGCCCAGGGCGGCAAGTTTGCGCATGAAGCCGACCAGGTCGATGACGCCGGTCTCCAACGGCAGGCAGCGCACCAGGTCCGCCTGCTCCTCACGTGGGATGCCTGCCGGCGCGTCGTTGATGTGAACGACGACGACATCGGCGGACGTCAGCACATCGAGCGCGTCGATCTCATCGCCCGACGTGTAGAGATGATAGGCGTCCAGCAGCAGACCGACGTTGCCTGTGCCGATGTCGCATGCCAGCTTCAACATTTCCCCCATCGACGTGATAAACCGGTGCGGATGCGAAGCCCACAAATGGCGCGGCCCCAGAAACTCGATGCCGAGACGGCAGCCGTGGTCGCGCAGGATTGCGGCAATGGGTCGGTAACGTTCGATGTGCCACTGATAATTCTCGTCGAAGGCGCGGCTGTCTGACCAGGACGGACACCACGTCGCCGTGCGCGGGCAGCCTAGTGCTACGCCCAGCGCCGCCAGCCTGGGCAGATCAGCCAGGTCCTCTTGCCAACGATCCTGATTCCAGGCGACCGGCAATCCCCACAAACCGGCGCGCACGCCTGCCTGCGTAAAGAGATCGCGCACATAGGCGACGCCGTGTGTATCCGCCAGCGCCGCCGCCTCGCGGATGTCGAAGTCGATGCCAACAAAGCCGGTCGCCTGCGCCAGCGCAATCGTTTCGGGCAGGGCAAGGTTGCGAATGCCGATGGCGCCGGCGTTGAGGTTCTTGAACATGGTGATGCTCCTGTTTGTGATTATGGTGAGATAGTTGATGTCGGGTTTGCCGCTATGTTCAGTCAGGCAGTTCGTCCACCCCGCTCGAGACAGGTCATCTCGGCGATATCGAGCTGCTGACGGAGTGGCTGTGTGCGTTCGTGCGCAAGATGGGCGACAGTTGAGGTGCAGTTTCTGTCATTTTGAGAATCTTGTCCTGTTGACGCCGCAACGCGCTGATCGGCGCGGTTTGGGGTATGGGACTGGGCATGGCAACTCCTTTTGCACGAAATATTCGCTATGATTGCGATTTTACTGCGCAAATCACCGCATCACAAGTTGGCATTGTCTGGGGTGCATCGGCGATGCTTGCTGTTGCGCTTGATCGGCGCCTGGTTGGTCATCGTGGGTGGCATCATGTTGTAGCGGCAAACGTGATTCGTGGTGACGTACAAATTCGATGACATTTGTCATGTTGACAATTGCTGGCATCAGCGCGATTATATGCATAAATCAATATATTTTATTTTCTGAATATACTGTGCCCGATTGGGATGAGGTTTCTTCAACAATGCACAGCCTGTTCAGATGGCTACAACAGGAGTCAGGTTTATGGACGATCGACAGATTTTGCTGGAGACACAGAAGTTTCACGGCCACAAGTGTTGGGCGAGCACGGCTGGGGTGCGCGCCGGGTTGGCGGCGCTGCGCGCGTTGGGCGTCGAGCGTTCACCAGGCACGCAGCTCTACGGCATCATCGAGATCGGCGACGACCACGCCGCCATGTGTTTTGGCGATGGCATCCAGTACACGACAGGCTGCACCTTTGGCAAGGGCAACATCCGCAAGCAACCCTACGGCAAGCTGGCGTTCACGCTGATCGAGAAAGCCAGCGGGCGGGCGGTGCGCGTCTCCTATAAGCCGACATTGCAAAAACAGATCAGCGCCACACCCTTCATGCAAAAGCGTGCAGCGGGCATCTACCCCAACGAAATTCCCGAAGATGAAGTGATGGAGCCGGTCAATCTGATCTGGGACGCGGCGGAGGAGGACATCCTCAAGATCGAGCCGGTGTTCGAGAGCGACGAAGACTTTTTCCCGGAGGTGATGGGCTTCGAGCCGTGCGCCCGTTGTGGCGAACTGGTGGCGCTGCCCTATCTGCGCGTGGCGAATGGCAAGCATTACTGTATTCCGTGTTCGGACTACGATCGGTAGGAATTGCGCGAGCGAGGGGCGACTCGCTATGTGGTTCAACGTCGCACTGCAGCGCCGATGTCGCCCCTCGCCCCTTGCAATTGTTCTTTCAGGAGGAGCACCATGAGTACGCAAGCAACGATGACCTGGCACGACATTCCCCGCAACGAGATCGACTGGCATCCAACGGTGATTGCGGACCGCTGCGTCGGCTGCGGGCTGTGTGTGACATCCTGCGGGCGCGGCGTCTATGCGTTCGACTACGAGCAGAACCGGCCCGTAGTCGTGGCGCCGGAGATGTGCATGGTCGGCTGCACGACCTGCGCCACAATCTGTACACAGGACGCTATTGAGTTCCCGTCGCAGGGCTATATCCGCCATCTGATCAAGGAGCGCAAGGTGTTGCGTCAGTCCAAGGATGCGCTGCGCAACAACCGTGCGAAATACGACGTGGCGGTGCGGCAGGCAGCGTGAGGCAGCATGAGTACGCCGCTTTCGTTGCGCAAGACGGCTGCCCTCTTCCGCGCGCTCTCGCATCCATGCCGACTGCGGTTGCTGATTGCGCTGGCGGAGGGGCAAGTTTGCGACGTGAACACGATGGTTGAGTTGTGTGGCCGCCCACAGCCCTATGTGTCGCAGCAGCTTGGCATTTTGCGCAGGTCCGGGCTGGTGGTGGGCAGCGCGCAGGGGCAGCGCGTCTGTTATCGCCTGGCAAACCGGCAGATTGAGGACATCCTGCGCGCTGCCGGTGTGTTGTTGCCAGAATTGACTGTCCATCTCGTTGTGTGAGGTTTCTGTGTCACCACTTTGGTTCGATCTGATCAGCGCCGTCCTTGTCTTTCTCTTTTCTGGCTTGATGGCGATGGCGGGCCTCGGCGCCGCCTTTCTTTTTGTGTCGTTGTTCTACTACATGGGCATGCCGCTGGCGGAGGCGACGCCGGCGGCGCTGCTGCTCAATGTGGTAAGTCTGGTTTTTGCTACGATCAATTACTGGCGCGGCAGGCTCATCAACTGGCCCGTTGGCATCCCCATTTTGATCACCGCAGTACTGCTGGCGCCGCTCGGCGCGCGCGTCACGCCGCTGGTGAACAAGCAGTTGCTGCTCGCTCTCTTCGCAGCTTTTCTCGTCTTTGCCGGCGCCATGATGCTTTTCTACAAGGCGAAGCCGCGCTCACACCCCTTCAGCCGCCGCGCCGAGAGCGTGATCGGCGCCGGCGTGGGCAGCGTTGCGGGCTTTCTGGGCGGATTGCTGGGCGTGGGCGGCGGCAACTTTATTGTGCCGGTGCTCAATTGGCTGGGGCTGGACGCCAAAGTCGCCGCCGGCACGACGGCGCTGGTGGTCGTCTTCGCCTCCTTCTCCGGTTTCCTGGGGCACGCCACGCTGGGCGGACTTGATCCGACGTTCCTGATCGTGACCGCCATTGCCGCCGTCGCCGGTTCTATCGTTGGGTCACAGTTGATGAAGACCAGACTCTCCAGCGCCCAACTCAAGCGCATCATCGGCATTCTCCTCTGGGTGATTGCCGCCAAAATGATTTTCGATCTGTTTCGTTAGGAGCATCGTATGACAACGCAGTTGATTCCGCCCGCCTGGGCTTTCGAGTTTCACGGCCATGAATGCCCGTTCATGCCGAGCGGCTATCGCATGGGTAAGCTGGCGCTGGCTTATTTAGGCGCCGAAAAGGAGGCCGATCACGGCTTCTTTGTCTTCCCGGAACTCGGTGAAGGCCACCCGCAAACCTGTATGATGGATGGCATCCAGGTCGCCACTGGCGCCACCTATGGCAAGGTGATGATCGCCAAGACCTTCTACGGCAAACTGGCTGCCACTTTCTACCATCCACAAAAAGGGGCGGTGCGTTATGCACTCCTGCCCGACTTTATCGACGCCATGGGCAAATTCGAGTTTTTTGTCTACCGCAAGAAGGGCATCGAACCCTCTCAGATTCCGCTTGAGGTGCGCCAGGAGGTGATCCAGTGGGTGTACGAGCAGCCAGATGAGGCGATCTTCAAGGTGCAGGCGCGCCCCGACTTTAGCTACAAGCCGGTCAAGGGCTCGTTTGGCAAGACCAAGTGCAGTGTGTGCGGCGAGCATGTCTTCGACCGCTACGTGCGTATGAAGGATGGGCAGCCGGTATGCATTCCCTGTTCCGGCTATGAGAAGAATGTATGGATCGAACGGTAGTTCCACCAGTTACAACGTTCTCCCTACGGGGAGTGAAAAAGGCAAAAATGATGAGCAGCAACAATCCAATGCGTGAAATGAAGGTTCTGGTCAGAGGCAAGAGCGAGAATGCTACGAAGATGAATCTGACCGCAGGCAAGTTTCAGATGGTCATCGATGAACCGCCTGCTTTGGGCGGCGCCGACGCCGGGCCATCGCCAATTCAAGTATTGCTTATGGCGCTGGCCGGGTGCCTGAACGTCACCGGCCATGAAGTGGCGAAGCAGCGCGGGCTGAAGCTCAACGGGATGGAAGTCAAGATCGAAGGCGTCCTCAACCCGTGCACTTTTATTGGCTGCTCATATGAAGAACGCGCCGGTTTTCAGAAGGTGCAGGTGACGGTCCATGCTGATATGGAAAACGCTACCCAGGAAGAAATCGACGCCTGGCTGCAAGAGACTGAGGAACGTTGTCCGGTGACTGACAACATCCGGGCGGCAACCGATATCTCTGTGAAGGCGCAGTAATTGTGCGATTGATCGAAACTGATGATGTGAGCCACAGGGTGGCTCGAAAGGAAGACTGCAAGACATGGCAGATGTAAAAACAGCACCTACGTGGCATGGCATTCCTCGCCAGGACATTCCCTGGTATCCCACTGTCGATCCAGAGACCTGTATCGGCTGCACGCTTTGCTACACCACCTGTGGCCGCAGCGTCTATGAGATGCAAGACAACAAAGCGGAAGTTGTCAACCCGCTGAATTGTATGGTTGGGTGCAGCACGTGCGCAACTGTTTGTCCGGTGCAGGCGATTTCCTTCCCGGATCGGGATTTGATTTGGAAATTGGAGCGCGAGCATAAGATCTTCAAAGTGGTGCGCCAGGAAGCCAAAGAGAAGATGGCGAAGCAGGAAGCAGCCAAGGCGCGGGCTGCTGCTGAGGATGCTATCGCCAAGCTCATCATCAAGACTCGCTTCGAAGTCGCCGGTGAGTTCGGGGAAAAACGCTTCCTGATTCAGATGGAAGAGTTGATCAAGGGGCGTCCCTTTGATTTCGTCAATTTGTGTTTGCGCGTTCCGACAGTCCAAGGCGCGATGGAAAAGACGCCTGCATTTATGTCGTTCGATGTCACTTCCACCGAGCAGGAAGACATCCAGGCGTTCTTGCCGGAAGTGCGCGATCTGATCCGTCGCAACGGACTCACGCTAGTGAGCGAGAACAAGTTGTAAAGACCAGAGGAGCATTGACGATGTGTGCGCAGACTCGACTGCTGATCGTGACAGCCCACCCTGACGATGAGAGTTTTCCCATCGGCGGCGCGATTGCCCGCTACGCCAGCCAGGGCGTCCGCGTGACGCTGCTGTGTGCAACGCGCGGCGAGAAAGGCATTCCAGGCGTCGCCGCTGCCGAGACGGCACGCATCCGGGAGCAGGAGCTGCGCAATGCCGCCGCGTTGCTAGGAGTGGCAGAAGTGCGCTTTCTCGATCTGATCGATGGCGAGGTGGCGCAGACGCCTGTGGACGCCCTGGCCGAACGTGTATTGGCCGTCATGCGCCAGGTGCGTCCTGACGCGGTGATCACCTTCGGCCCCGATGGCATCTCCGGTCACCCGGATCATGTGGCAGTGTCTCACGCGACAACACAGGCATTTGATCGCGCCGTCGCCGGACAAATGCTTGCGCCCACAGCGCGCCTCTTCTATATCACGCCCTCGGAGGCTACATTACAGGGCTGCGGGGTGCCGCCCCTGCCCCAGCTTGCCGGGGGGCCGGTGGCGGCCATTGATGTGGGCGCCTTTCTGACGACCAAAGTGCGTGCGTCCCAGCAACATGTCAGCCAGCACCCGCCCTTCACCGGCGCGCCGGAAGAAGAGGCGAAAAAGTTGGTATGTCACGAGTACTTCACGCTGGTGCGCGGCGGTCCGGCCTTATCACCTTCAACTTTTGACGATCTATTCTCTATTCTTTGAATAACTGCGCCTGACAACGCGTATTCATGAAGGATTCATTTCAATGGAATTGCATGGAAATCCCACCCTGAACAAACGGTTCTTGATCGCCATCGGCATCACAATAACGATTCTGGTTGCCGAGATCATCGGCGGGTTGTGGACGGGCAGCCTGGCGCTGCTGGCTGATGCGGGTCACGTTTTTCTCGACGTCTTCGCGCTGGTGCTGAGCTTTGCTGCGATGCGTCTTTCCCTGCGCCCGGCGGACAGCCGTCACACCTTTGGCTATCATCGCTTTCAGGTGCTGGCTGCGTTCATCAACGGCGCTACGTTGCTGTTGATCTCCATCGAGATTTTCCGTGAGGCGTGGACGCGCTTGCAGGCGCCGGAGCCAATCCTGGCTGGGCCGATGCTGGTTGTAGCTGTCGTCGGTCTGGCAGCCAACCTGCTGGTGGCGTTCACGCTGCAGGAACATGATCACGACGACCTCAACACGCGCAGCGCCTATCTCCACGTCCTGGGCGACGCCATCTCCTCGGTGGGTGTGATTGCTGCTGGCGTCATTATCCTCTTCACCGGCTGGTACTGGGTCGATCCTCTGGTCAGCGTCTTGATCGGCGTCATCATTTTGTCGGGCGCGTGGCGTGTGCTGCGCGAATCCACGCACATCTTGAACGAGGGCATGCCGCGCGGCGTGAATGCAGAGCAGGTGCGCGATGCGATCCAGGCGACGGCTCCGGGCGTCAGCAACGTGCATGACCTTCACGTCTGGACGATTCGCCCCGGCTTTGTGGCGCTGAGTGCGCACGTCGTGCTGGATGACCAGGCGCTGAGCCAGGCGCAGCCAGCGATGGACGCCATCAAGACGACGCTACGTGAGCAATTCAGCATCGAGCACACGACGATCCAGCTCGAGTGCGCCCAGTGCAACGACGGCGCGCTGATCTGCACACCGTCCACTGCCCCCGTGATGCTCGATCTGCACGGACATGATCACGGGCATGGCGATGCGCACGACCATGATCACGCCCACGATGATGAGCACGATCATGAGCACGACCAGCCTGAAGCCGAGCGCACACACCTTCACACTGTCACGTCTACGATAGCCCGCGTAGGAGAGGGGTAAGCATGAACGCCTATCGCACGATCATCATTTTGCCTGCAGAAGGCTGCCGGCGCAGCCAGCGCATGGTGACCTACCTGCGCCAGCATCAGATCCCGTTCACCGAGATTCCGTTGACTTCGCCGGAGGGACAGGCGTTGATGCAGGAACATGATCTGCGCGCCTCGCCCGGCATCCTGGTCGATGGCGTCAGCGTCAACCCGTTCGATGTGCTGATCCGGCCCGATTGTCAGGTGGATGAGGCGGCGGTGCGCCGGATTTTTCTGGCGCCTGTCGACAACAACGATTAAGGAGTCATTGCGATGTTGGAATATACGGTTGAAGCCGAGCAGGTTGTCCCCAATGTGTCGACTGCACGCGCCAAACGCGCCCAGATTTTCTTCGATTCTTCGCCAGGTCAAAGCGAGCACCTGCTCAACCCTGCCGAGCTGCTGCTGAGCGCGTTCAGCGCCTGTCTGCTCAAGAATGTCGAACGCCTGGCGCCATTGCTGCGCTTCGCCTATACGCGCGCTGCAATCCGCGTCCATGGTGTGCGCGAGGACAAGCCGCCGCGCCTGGTGCGCATCGACTGGGAACTGACGATCTGGACCGACGAGCCAGCCGCGCGCGTCGATCTGTTGGAGCGTAACCTGCGCAAGCAGGGCACAATCTACAACACGCTGGCGGCGGCTTGCGAAGTGGAGGGCCGCGTGATTGCGCTTCCCACTGCAGCGCTGACACCGTCGTCTGCGCCAATGATGGAGGGTAGCCTGTGAGTATCTTTCACCGCGCCGCCGAATGGGTGCGGCGTCATTATCAGGCGATTATCTTGACCGCGCTGGTGGTTGGCTTTGCGACCGGCGCCGCCACCACGGCGCCAGGGCGGGCATTGCAGCCATATACGCAGGCGCTTACCTTCTTCATGATCCTGTTCATCAGCTTCACGATCACGCCACGCCAGTTTTTGACCGTGAGCCGACAACCCTGGCCCGTGTTGGCTGGGCTGGGACTCAACTTTCTCTTCATGCCGTTGCTGGCGTGGGGGCTAGCGCGACTGCTCGTGAACAACCCGGACTTTGCTGTCGGCCTGATTCTGGTGGGCGTCGTCCCTTGCGCCGGCATGGCGGCGGTGTGGACGGCGCTGCTCAAGGGCGATGTGCCGTTGAGCATGGCGATCAACGCACTGACTATGGTGCTCGGTCCATTCCTGATCCCCTTCTCGATGGCGCTCCTGGCGGGCGCCGACGTCGCCATCAGCGCGTGGGGGATGTTTCAGCAACTGGCGATCATCTTGCTGGCGCCGTTGGCGTTGGGCGTGGGGCTGCGCTGGTTGAGCGACCGCCTGTGGAACACGCAGCCGATCCTGCCGCTGCTGCCGGCGCTGTCGGCGTTGACCGCCGTGTTGCTGATGTTCACCGTCACCAACCTCAATGCACCGTTGATCATGAAGGGCCAGGCGTTGACCGCCGGGTTCCTGATCGCCGTGATTCTGTATTTCCCGATCGGTTTTTTGCTGCCCCACTGGCTTGGGCGCACCCTCTTTGCCTGGCCACAGCGGGTGGCTGTCACCTATGCAGCGGGGATGAAGAACCTGCCCATCGCCGTGGGGTTGGCTTTTGCCAGTTTCCCGGGCCAGCCGTTGATTGCATTGCCGGTGGCGCTGGCTTTCATCGCTCAGATGATCACCGCCAGCCTCTTCTATCGCTATTTATTGGGGCGTGCACCCCAGCCACAGGTAAAGGAGCAATTGAGCCATGCCTAAAGCCAGAGCCGTAGCAACACACGCCGCGAAGCCTGCGCCCAACCGTCACCAGCAGCAAGTGAAACTGTGGCAGTTTTTGATCCTCGGCGGCGTGGCGCTGGGGGTGATTGCAATTCTGCTGCTCAAACAGACGCCTACGCTAGAGACGACGCCCCTGTCGGTGGCTGGCGCACAGACGGCTGTCACGGCAACCGCATCGACAGCCGCTTCCGCGCGCGTCGTAGGGGCAGTTCCCTTGGGGCCGGCAGCGCCCCCGGAATTGCCGGAAGTGCAGTTGATGCGCGCGCTGGAAAGCGGCACACCAACGCTGGCGTTCTTTCACTCCCTGACCTGTGACTCCTGTAAAGAGATGACAGCCATCGTGCAAGAGGTCTATCCGGCGTTTGCCGGTTCGGTGGCGCTGGTGGATGTGGATGTCTACGACGCGCGCAACGCGGGTCTGCTGCGTAGCATCGGCATCCGCGCCATTCCGACGGTGGTTTTCTTCGATCGCACCGGCGCCGGCAAAATGCAGATCGGCGTCATGCCGGCCGCTGACTTGCGCCAGGTGCTCAGCGAGTTGCAGCAGGGAGGTTGACCGTGCCCTTCGATTTCACGACATTGCAAACAGTGTCGCTGTGGAGCTATGTGCTCGTCTTTGCGGGTGGCATCATCACCAGCCTGGGACCGTGCAACGTGGCGACAGTGCCGCTGATCGTGGGCTTCGTGGGTGGCGCCAAGACGACTTCACGGGGGCGCGCCTTTGCGCTTTCGCTCACCTTCGCCGTGGGGCTGGCGATCACGTTCATGCTGCTGGGCGTTGTCGCCGCGCTGATCGGCAGCGTGATGGGACTGGCGCCGACGTGGTGGTACTATCTGGTGGCGGCGGTCTGCATTCTGATCGGGCTGAACATGCTCGGCGCAGTGCCGCTGCACATGCCGGCCTGGTTCGAGGATCCGCGCCAACGCATCACGCTGAAGGGGCTGCCGGGCGCACTGGCGCTGGGGCTGGTCTCCGGCTTGGTGGCGTCGCAGTGCGCTACACCGGTGCTTGCCGCCATCTTGACTTATGTCATGGCTGAGGCGGCGTTGGTCTATGGTGCGTCACTGCTCTTTGTCTATGCGCTGGGACGCGGCGTGCCGGTGGTGCTGGCGGGAACCTTTGCCGGCGCACTCAAGCAGATGATGGCGATGGGGCGCTGGTCGACCGTGATCGAACGCGTTTCTGGCGTGCTACTGATCGCAGTGGGCGGCTATTTCCTGTGGATTGCATAAAGACTGTTACAACCTACTCATTCCTGCCGGCTGCGCTTCGGGTTGGCGGGAGCGTATCGTAGGTCATCGCCTCCGGCGTGACATGGCGCCCGTCACGCCGGAGGCGATGACCTACAAAATAAATCCTGCCCCAACGATGAAGTACATCCCCTTACTCCTTACTCTCTCTATCTCTTTGTCTAGCCAGAGGCGTATGTTAGAATTTGCATCAATCGAGTTGATCCAGTTATTTGAGATTTGGACAAGGCGGGCTGATGGCGATTGAAACTTTATTACTACCGGATGCATGGCTGATTGATGAGCTCCCCAGGCTATATCGGGAGCGGCCCGATCTAGTCCATCCACTCTTACACCGCCTGTTGTCTGAAAGTAAGGAGTTGTCCTGGTCTCTGGTCATTCAGGCTTATCAGGAGCGGCGCATCAACCTGGGCAAAGCAGCGGAGTTTCTGGGGCTTCATGAGCTAGAACTGAGAGAACGCTTTTTGGAACTGGGCATTCCACTGCGACTGGGGCCGGCCGATCTGTCTGAGGCTCGGGCTGAAGTCGAGGCTGTACGCGCCTGGTATGAGCAGGGCGCAGGGGAACAACAGACTTGATCGCCCTGCTGGACAACACGGTGCTGTCAAACTTTACTACTGTCGAACGATCTGACCTGGTGCATCTGGCGTTAGGTGAAGACGCTGCGACCAGCGATATGGCATGGACTGAACTCCAAGCAGGCATCCACATCAGCAAGTTGCCGCCAGAGGATTGGTCGTGGTTGCCAATCTTGTCTTGTACAGAAGGTGAGGAGCCTCTCCTCTACCTGATGGCCCAACGTCTGAACGCAGGCGAGGCCTCCTGTCTTGCCATCGCTGCCACCCGAGGATACCGCGTCTTCACAGATGATCGGGACGCACGCGAGCTGGCTGCCAAGTGGCGCATTCCGGTGTCCGGGACGTTGGGCCTGTTGTTGCGACTTGTAGACCTGAGAATCCTTTCTCTGGATGAAGCGAATACCCTCCTGGCCAGGATGATCGCTGCCGGTTACCGCTCCCCCACAGCCTCTTTGCATGAGTTGCCCTGACAAATTGTCAGGGTATTTGCTCGAACTATTTTGCCAGACGCCATGAAGCCTTTCGGATGATGGCGCTGTCGGCATACGGCAAACTCGGTGGTCGGTCACCCTAGCTGCTATACGCGCACGACATCTACCCGCGTATCGTAAAAACTGGCTGAACCGCCGATGGGATCGGTGATTACCTGGTTGCCGGTGGCGTCGTCCACGCGTAAAAGCGCATTGGTGCACAAACCGGTGGCGCGACGCGGGTCGCCCGCAATGACTTCCCCGTCGATCACCACATCGCTGGCGCCATACGCCCAGTGCCCGTAGTGCCAGCTTGCGGCTACGACGCCGGGCCGCAACCCTTGAATCAGACGCACCTTCCCTTCGACCGGACGCAGGTTGCCGTGTCCCAAATCCCACACACCTTGCGGGTTGCTGCGACTGATCAGCCTGACGCGGTCGCCGTCGTGAATGTTGCGGGCATCGGCGTCGGCTTTGTTCATCAGCACAAAGTTCTCTGGCAGGATGGCGCTCAGCCAGTAGCTGGCAATGGTGCGGCTCTGCCCACCGGTGATCTCTTTGAAGGTGATCGCCTGAAAGGGATAGGCTTCATCGACCGCCACTTCGCCCAGCCCATTGCGCGGCACGTCGAACATGGGCAGACCGTCGAAGCGGTTGCCGGTGATCGGGTGGCGCGCTTTGGCGACTGATTCGACATAAAAGTGGAACAGATTGGCAAACCGATGCGCCAGTTTCTCGCCGCCTGTGACCGCAGACAGATGCTCGAAGCGCCCACCGCGATTGAGCAGATAGACGACCCGTCGCCAGAGCGTCTCGTCGTTGTTGAGGGCGCGTTTCCACTTCGTCTCGTCGAAGACAGAAGGCGGCAGGTGCGCGCGTGCCTGGCGGAAGATCGCCAGCTCTTCATCCGATGCCGGCGGGACTGCCGCGTCGTCGCCATGTCCACCGGTGAGATTCGCCATCATCTTCAAGTAGTAGTCTTCCGGTCGTTGCAGGTCGCCCCATTCGCCAAAACCCCCAACGCCGACGCCAGGCATGCCCAGCTCCTTGCCGATGGCAATCAATACACTCTCCAGACAGATCGGCATCTCTTCGCCGTCGATGACCACACTTTCGGGGATGGGCGCAACCATCGGCTGGCGGATGCGGCTGGTGCGCGCCTGGTTGTCGGGCGAGGCGTGTTGAACGCCCCAGCGCTCCATGTAGGTCAGGTCGGGGAAGATGTAGTCGGCGTACATGGAGGTCTCGCCGATCACGATGTCGCAGGCAATGAAGAGCGGAATCTTCTGCGTGTCCATCAAGATCGGGATCGACTTGTCGCCGGCGGGACAGGACAACACGGGCGTGCCCTTCTGCAAAAAGAGCGCCTTGATCGGATACGGATAGCCGTCGCCGGCGCTGGGGATCACCTCGTGGTACATCTCGTTGGAGAAGGGATACCACAACCGCCGCGCCGGATAGCCATCGCGCGCAAAGAGGGTCGTGTCTTCGTAGGCAATTCGTTCTCGACTCAGGTAGACGCCCCAGTGAGGCAGCCCGCCGGGCGCCTCGATGATCACCTCAGGCGGGAAAGGTCCATTGTCCGAACCGTCTTCGTGCCAGTGACCGCCGCCCACTGCCAGACCGCCAGACCAGTCTACGTTGCCAATGAGCAGATTGAGCGTGATGATGGCCTGGGCATTGTAATAACCGTTGGTGTGTTTGACTGCCCCGCGATAGAGTTCGGCGGCGGCTTTCTTGCCGTGGCTGGTGAATTCGTCGGCTAACTGTGTGATCATCTCGGCGTCGATGCCGGCGAAGTCGGCGTATTCGTCCAGCGTATGCTCTTGCGTGCGTTCTTTGAGCAGGCGGAACACGCTCTTGACCGCCACCCCATTGACGGCGCCAGCAAAATCGAGTTCGCCGACCGCGGCAACGTCTGCCAACTGGACGCCATTGGTTGTCATAACGACAGCGGCTGTAACGCCATCAGGTTGAGTCAGACCGGCGTCGGCTGGCGTGAGGAAGCTCATGGTGTCGGTGCGCACCAGCCATGTTGCGTCTGTCCAGGTGCTTTCGCCGATGGCTTCAGCGGCTTTGCGGTTAGGCGCCTGCAAGAAGGTTGCATCGTAACGGCTATTTTCAATGATCCAGCGCGCCATGCCCAACGCCAACGCTGCGTCACCACCCGGACGAATTGGCACCCAGCGATCCGCCTGCGCGGCCGTCTTGCTCAGGCGCGGGTCGACGACTACCACAGTGAAGTTTTTGCGATTCACCAAGCTGTCGGTCACCTTTTCTGCAATGGCGGGCGGCCCAAAGTTAGCCTCGAACGCGCCGGTGCCAAAAAAGATGACATACTCTGTATTGAGCAGATCGGGCTTGAAGTGGGTCTTGCCACTCATCTTGCTGAAGGCGATATGGTGGCTTTGCTCGCAGATGGATGTGTGCAGGTAGTAATTGGTGGAGCCAAACCCTTCGTAGCACCAACGCTCGGTGTACTCCTGGCGGCCATGTTCAATGCGTCCGCCCAGGAAAACGAACTGGTTGTTCACCGGACCCAAATCAGGATGCTGCGGGTCGATGAGCAGGTCGAGATGATCGGCGTGAACGCGCTGGAAATCCGCCAGCGTCATCTGTCCTTTGGCGACGGCGCGGGCGTCGGCAGCAAGCTGTTGCGCCAGGGCAGGGTCGCGCAGCTTGAACAGATCGCGCAGCCCCGTCACTGCCCCTTCGCCGAAGAGATCGCCACCCTCCACGATCTCGCGAATCGCCTGATCGAAGGGGATGGTCACCCAACGGTTTTCGCCACGTTTGCCGGCGCGCTTCAGCACCTTGCGCAGACGATAGGGATCGTAGAGCACCGGGATGCCTGCCTGCCCTTTGGGACAGAGTTTGCCATCCTTGCGCACTGCTTCCTGCAAAGGCATTTCATAGGGCAGGTTCGGCAGGCGATTGGTGACCGAGTAGGGGTTGCCGTCGATTTTGACCAACACGCCATCCACGATCCGTCCCTTGATGGCGCAGGCAGTGTGACAATTCAAGCACTGCGAATAGATGACATGTTGGGCGTCGGCGCCAGGGAAGGCGCTGGCGCCGCTTTCCAGTCGCGCCAGACCATCGCCATCAAGCCGCCCGGTCTCGAAAACCCGGTTGACGCAACCGGCGAGTAGTGTGGCGCCACCGAGCAGGGCGCCGGTTTTCAGAACATCGCGTCGTGTTACTTCCAGCATAGCCATTTCTCCTGACAGGTTCAAGCGCGCCGCGTTTTGCAGATAGGACGCGCAGTTTGAGTCAAACGGGTGATCAATGCGCCTCCGCTGCGTGCGGATCAACGTCCAGGGGCAGCAACTGCCAGCCGATCGCAAACAGGATCAACGTGAAGCCGATCACGCCGATGCTGGTCAGCCATTCGTTGGGGCTGGGGAAGTAGAGCGCCTTGACCGGGCTGAGGTGGAAGATGCCACTGAGACCGCTGAAGTTATCCGCCAGGTAGTTGGCGCTCGCCGTGCTCAGCAAAGTCGAATTGCTGCCAAACCACGACAACGCCAGCAACGCAATCGCAACGATGCCGACGCCCGCAGCGACCTGCGCCACCCAGTGACCTGCGCCTGATCGCGATGTCTTCGTCTTCTGACGTGTGGCGTGCCAGCCGATCAGGCTGAACGCCACGATAGTTGCCAGTGCCAGCAGGATGGCGCCGCGTTGTAGCCAGAGAACGACTTCGGCGGAAACGGTAAAGGCAGCTTTGCTGGGCGCTGGCACCACGCTGTACGCCTCCGCCAGACCTTCCAACACCGGCATGCTCAGCGCAGGAATGACGATGTTGAGGCGCACACCAAAGATACCGATCACCACCATCAGACCAGCCAGCCCGACCCAGTAGGGATTGCGCCCGGTTTTGGGCCACAGGATCAAGATGATCGGCACGATGGCGCCGAAGAGCAGTTGTTGCAGCCAGAAAACCCACCAGAACGGACCAAAGACGATCAGGCGCAGTGCATCCAGGTCTTCGGGGATGGCGCCGTAGAAGCCGATAGAGAACTCGCTCCAGATCAGCAATAGATCGAAGGCAAGAATGCCCGCAGTGAGCTTGCCCAACGCCAACGTCAGCTCTGTGCGTTCCTCCTTGGGCATTCTGCCAAAGAACGCCACGATGAAGGTGAGCAGCGCCGCGCCTGAAGCCAACGCCGACACGATGAAAATGATCGGGAAGAGCGGCCCATACCACATTGGCCGCGCCTTGACGACGGCAAAGAGCGCACCCGTGCCGCCATGCACCCCGATGGCAGTCGGCAAGCCGATCAAGCCGAGAATCTTGACGAGGCGCATATCGCGCGCCGCCGATTCTGGCGAGGCGTCTTTGCTGCCAAAGCTCAGAAGTCGGTAAAGCCATGCCTGCCAGCCCTCGCCTTGACCGAGGCGCACCAGGTCACGGCGCATCAGCAGCCATAGCTCAGAGCAGATAATGACGATGTAGAGCAGATAGAAGTGGATTTCAATCGAGAGCACAGAGAAGAGGTTGCGGTTGATAAAGACTGTCCAGAAACGCTCCATGTGACCGAGATCGAGTAGAACGAACATCAAGCCGGCATTGAGGGCAATCAGCGCCGAAAAGAGCGCGATGCGCCCGATCGGCTCAAAGCGCTTGATGCCGAACACAAAGATCATCGTGCTGAGCAAGAAGGAGCCTGCAGAGAGACCGATGAAATATATGTAAAAGGCGACCCACAATCCCCAGGGGACGATGTAGTTCAGATTGGTGATGCCCAACCCTTTGTAAATGCGCAATCCAACTGCCGCCAAACCGATGAGCGTGGCAACGGCGACAACACCCCAAAAAGCGATCATTCCCAAGCGTTTCATGTTCATCTCCTTCCTGTCGATGTCCAAGCTCATGTCAGATAGTAGACATTGGGTTCGGTGCCTAATTCTTCTTTCAGGCGCAGGTGGTTGCGCGTCGCCAGCAATTGCCCCACCACGCTGTCGGGGTCGTCCAGATCGCCAAAGTGAATGGCGCGGCCGATGCAGGTTTCCAGACAGGCTGGCAACATGCCCTGATAGAGGCGGTGTAGACAGAAGTGACACTTGCGGGCGTTGCCAACCGGCGAATTGCCGTCGGCGCGCACACGATACTCGGCGTATTCGGGCGAGGCGGCTTGCTCGTAGGGTTGCATCGGGTCGGTGTAGCTCATTCCCAGGTCGATGAAACGCGAGCCATAGGGACAGGCTGTCATGCAATACCGACAGCCAATGCAGCGATCGTAATCAATGATGACGATGCCGTCCTCCTCACGCTTCCAGGTGGCCTGCACCGGACAGACCGGCACACAAGGCGGATTTTCACAATGAAAGCACGGCTTGTACATAAAGATACGGCGTACATTGGGGTACTCACCGACTTCTTCTTCGAGCACCACGTTGTACGACACTTCGGGGGGAGTCATGTTCTCGGCTTTGCAGGCGAGCGTGCAGGCGCGACAGCCTGTGCATTTACGCAGATCGACCACCATGCCAAAGCGCACCTTTTTACCCTCGGCGCGCTTCTCCAGCGCCCGCTCCAGGTCAGCTTCCATGCGGTCGATCACGCCCATTTCCCCCGTGATCGGTTGCACACGTCCCATATATCTTGCTCCTTACTTGACTGTGAAGGCGTCTGTCTGCACGACCGGAGTCAGGCAACTCCCAGCGCTAATGCAGTGAATTCGCTATGCCGAGTATAGAGAGAGTGCAGGTTGGAGACTTCAGGGGAAATGGAGTGAATTACGCGGTGGGTTGTCAGGCAAAAACCGGAAGCCGCAACGCCACACTCAGGGAAAAACCCTGAGCTGGCGGTGATTGCGAGGCAGGTAGCTTGTTCAGGCGTCGAGCAGCCCCAATTCGCGCGCCTGGCGCACCAGATCGACGCGACGTTTGACGCCGAGTTTGGCAGTCAGGTTGGCGCGGTGCGTTTCTACTGTCTTGATGCTGATGTTCAACTCAACCGCAATTTGCTGGTTGGTGTAGCCAAGCGCCACCAACCGCAAAACTTCTTGCTCGCGCGGGGTGAGCTTTTCCGACGTGACGCCTGTCGTTGTTTCCCCGGTAGCAGCGGGACGCAGCAGGTGGTGCACCATTGCCGGGTGCACGTAGTGTTCGCCGCGCGCCACGGCGCGAATTGCGTTGAGCAGTTCCGATTCGACGGCGCGCTTGATGACGTAGCCCATTGCGCCGGCATCGAGCACCTGCCGCAAAATGGCTGCATCTTCGTGCATCGTCAGAATCAGGATGCGGCTGGCGGGCGTCACTTCGCGCAGGTGACGAATCGTGGTCGCAACGCCCAATCCTGGCATCGAAACATCGAGCAGGATGATGGCGGGGCGCAGGCTTTGCGCCAGCTCAATGCACTGCATCGCGTCCGCTGCCTCGCCCACGACGGTCATGTCGGGCTGGCGGTTGAGCAGCGAGGCCAGCCCGGCGCTCAGCACAGGATGATCGTCCGCCAACAAGACTCGAATCGAAGCGGAGTTCTGATTGGTCATAGCGGCGCCTCCACCACCAGCGTGGCGCCTGCTCCTGGTGTGCTTTCGATGGTGAGCGTGCCATCGAGCTGCGCCACGCGTTCCTGCATGCCGATCAACCCTAGATGTCCTTGCGCAGGCGCCACCTTTGGGTCGAAGCCTTGTCCGTCGTCCTCGACGACGACGATCAGCTTGCCGTTGCGCGCTTCCAGCAGGACATCGATATGATGCGCCTGACCATGCCGAATGGCGTTGGTCACGGCTTCCTGAATGATGCGATACAGGTTCGTTTCGACGGCTGGAGGCAGAGTGACAGTGTCCATGCTCACACACTCCATTTGGGCTGCAATGCCATGCAACGAGATCATCTGAGCCAACATTTGCTCGACTGCCGGCGCAAGCCCGACATGATCCAGGCTCGCCGGGCGCAGATCGATGGCGAGCCGGTGCAGCTCGTTCATCACATCATCCGTCAATTGCTTCAATTCCGCCACCTGATGCTGTTGTGTTGCATCCTTCACCTGCTCTTCGAGTAGACGCAACTTGACCAACAACGAGGTCAGCGATTGCCCAGCCTGATCATGCAGCTCGCGCGCAATGCGGCGTCGCTCCTCTTCCTGCGCGGTCATGACGCGTTCCAGCAGTTGTCTGCGCAGCAGCTCACGCCGTTGCAACTCTGCGATGGCGCGTTGACGCTGTTGTTCGGCATCCACCGCCACCCCGATCTGTCGAGCAATGGCGCCGATCAATTCGATCTGTTGAGGATGAAACCACTCCGGCGTCACCGCTACGATGTTCAACACACCCAAGGGGCGGTCATACGCCGTCAATGGCGCAGAAAGATGACAACTGAACCGTGCTTCAGCCTGATGGCGGCGACGGGCGCGCTCCAGGCGCGGACATTCCATCCGCAAAATTGGGCGTCGCCAATCTTGTTGTTGGCTCAGCACATCATAACAGTGGCAGGTTGGCGTCTCCGGGAGCGTCTCTTGCGCCAGGAAGGAGGTGGAAAGCCCATGGTGGCTGACGATGCGCGGCGTCTCCTCAGGAATGTCGAGCAAAATCCACCCTGCGTCAGCCTCCAACGCCAGGCAGGTGGTCGCCAGCGCGCGATCGAGCATCTCTTGCAGGGTTGGCGCGGTGCTGATCGAGGCCGAAATGGCGTTGAGTGCGGCTAACTCACGATTCTGCTCCATGAGCGCGTTGCGCGAGGCATCCAGATTACGGGTCATGAGGTTGAAAGCAGTGGTCAGCTCGCCGATCTCATCGTCCATGCGCACCGGCGTCTGCACCGAGAGATCGCCTTGTCCCACCGCACGCGCGGCCTCGACCAGCGCCAGGATGGGTGCAGTGAAAATGCGCGTCAACCAGAGAGACAACAGTGCGCCCACGCCAAATGCAGCCATCGTCACCCACAGCAGTTCACGCGTAGCGGCGGCGACCGTTGCTTCCAGGCGCTGATGGGTCAAGCCAACGCGCACGGCGCCAAGACGTTCATCCAGGATCGGCATATTGATATCGGTCAACATGCCTTCATCGCTGCGCAGGCGTTGTATGCGCCACGCTTCGCCAGAGGTCAATCGATTGACGCCGATCAGATCGACCGGCGTTCCTGCCGGAAAGGAATGCGCCAGGACGCGACCGCTCTGATCCAGGATGAAGATATAACGCACATCCGGATTGTTCTCCAGCCCAGTGCGCAACTTTTGATACAAACCAAAGATGTTTTGGGTTAGAATCAGCGGTTCGGCGTCGTCGCGCAGATCGCGGGCGATGGCAAGCCCGCGCATCTCCAGCTCTTGCTCCAGGTTTTCCAGCAGTCGTTGTCGAGTGAGCAAGATCATGGCGGCGGCGAGCAAAAGTACGACCAAGAAGACCACGCCCAGCAACTTGAATCGAACGCTGACGCCGGCAAGCCGTCGGCGCCAGGTGTGCAACCACCGTTTCATGGGTTTCTCATGCCTGATGGCGCTGTCCAGCCGCGCACGATCGCCGCCATGGTGCGAATATCTTCATACAGGGTCGGGTCTGCTTCGCCAAAAGCATCGACGCCGAGACGCGTCAGGATCTCCGCTGCGTCAGGATAGGCGTCCAGCTCGAGCAAGGCGCGTCGCAGCGCCGCTTTCAGTGCATTGTCTAGTTGGGGATGCACCACAACCGGTGGAATCCCAAAAGCCGGGGAACGATGAAAGACGCGTGTGCGATCCGCCAGAGATGGTTCACGCGCAGTTAACGCGGCATAGACCAACGAGTCAACGGCTGCGCCATCCACCACGCCCCCAGCAACAGCACGGATTGAATTGTCATGGCTGTATGTGAAAATGACATTGTCGAAAAAGGTTTCAGGCGAGGCGCCGCGCTCGGTGA
Source organism: uncultured Caldilinea sp. (assembly GCA_937981885.1). GTDB lineage: Bacteria > Chloroflexota > Anaerolineae > Caldilineales > Caldilineaceae > Caldilinea. The sequence continues at coordinate 4,676 of CALJMI010000102.1, read as the reverse complement.
GAAGATATTGTACGTACAGCCGACCTGAGTTCGAGAGCGGATCGGTGAAGGCGAATCTTCCGCCGCGCAGGTCTTCCAGCTTCAGCGCTCTGCTCGTCGCTGGCGTAATCAACAGTGACTGATAGTGCATTTCACCATTCACGATTGGTGCGGCGAGCAGCTCCAGATATCCCTCTCGCTCTCCCTCCACAAAAGCGCCCCCACACACGAACGCCACATCCGCCTGACCGGTGCGGATCAGGTCATTGATTTCAGCGTAAGTGGACCGTTGTAGCAACTCCACCGGTCGATCGAGGCGCATGGCAAGATAATCAAGCAGCGGGCCGTAGATATCAAAGGTGGCTTCGGGCGAGAGCACGGCTGCCACCGCCACGCGCAGCGGCAGCTTGCCAGAGGCGCGCTCCTCGCCCGCCACATCGATATTGTCTACGCTCTGCAGGCGCACGTAAGGGATGTTCTCCGGCGCGCTGCATCCAGCCGCCAGCAGCCACACCCCTGCCATCACAAACAGCCAGGCAAAACGCCACTTTCTGTACATTGCACTGCCCAGGAATTCCTTCATAGTCCAGCCGAATGATGGAACTTTACGTGTTGGGCGCGCTATTGCCAAACTTGTTCCAGCACCCGCAGCCAATTTTGCCCTAGAATCTTCTGCACTGCCTGCTCTGAGTATCCCCGCTTGAGCAACCCTTCTGCAACTTGGGGCATTTGAGCGTGAGCGATTTGCTTGATTTCAATGACAAATCCTGACCAATCGGCACAGTCCCTTGAAAGTGTAGCGAAACAGCCAGCTTGCCATCCTGCATGGCTTGACGAATCTCGTCGACAGTGCGAACAAAGCGCACTTTCCCCAGTCGTCCGAGCAGCAAAAAACGCACCAGCCGAATGTTCTTGAACGCTTCCTTTGTGCTGGTGTAGTCCGAAGCCACCGTCAGCGAAACAAACTTGAAGCCAGCCGCTTTCATGGCGTCAAGGGTTTGGAAAAAACGCGCAAAACTTCCTGAGGGAACCATGGGCATGGTCATGTCCATTGCCCAAAAAGACGTTGCCTGAGACATGAGGTTATCCTTTCAGAGTTTTGGATCAGGTGGCGGTCATCTTTGTTTTCAAGTACTGCTCGTCGATCAGGCGCATCAAGTGCAAGTTGAGCTTGCTCTCGCCCGCTGGCGCGCAGCAGTACGTCAAGCGCACCGCTCTCATTATAGCCGATTCTTCACCTCAGTATATGGTCCAGTTTTCGGGGTCAATTGTACCAAGCGGCTGATCCCGCGCAGTCGCGGCACACTGCTCAAGTGGACTGGCGCCTGGCTGGTCTGCGAGTTCGATCTGGCGATGGCGTAGCCGTCTCGCTGTTCATTCAATGGCTGTTGGCAAGATTGAGCGAGGACATCCTTCCGGTCGGCGCGCGTTGAGTAGCGCGCCGACTGGAAGGCGCTTGCGCAGGTCAGGCGACCTTGCTGGCGGCCACTGTCGGCGCAGACTACGCCTGGCTGTTGCTGCTCCTACTCCTGCGGAGGAAGAACTTGATGACCTCGTAGACCAGGAGCAGCACGATGGCAAAGACAACGCACAGCAGCCATTGGTCGCTGGTCAGTCGCTCCAGGCCGAGGAAGCGCGGGAAGCCCAGTTCCACGGGCACGATGATGGACAGCAGCGACAGCCCGTACAGGCCCAGCTGGCGCCGGTCGGTGAAGTTCTCAACCTGGAACAGAGTTTCCGTCTCGGAGCGCGAGCTCAAGCCAATGACGATGTTGAGCAGTGAGAAGCCGACAAAGCCCATGGTGGCCGCCACAGCGAAGCTCACCGGCTCGTAAGTCATCTCCAGATACAGAGTGCCCAGGGCGACCAACAAGCCGATGAAGATCAGGCGCCCCCACTGGGCACGCGTCAACACCGGCTGGTTCAGCGGTCGCGGCTTACGATCCATCAACCCCGGCAGTGGCTTGTCGAAGCCCAAAGCCAGGGCGATGGGCACCTGCACCAGGAAGTTGATCCACAGCACCACCAGCGGCGAGAAGGGCACGCCGCCAAGCGTGAGGAAGAGCGCTGCGCCCAGGTAGCTGGCAATGAAGGCCACCAGCGTGGTGATCTGGAAGCGGATGTACTTGGCCAGGTTGTCGTAGATGGCCCGGCCATACTCCACGGCCTTGACGATGGTGGCGAAGTTGTCGTCGGTCAGGATCATGGTGGCCGCGCCCTTGCTGACCTCGGTGCCGGTGATGCCCATGGCCACGCCGATGTCGGCTTTCTTGAGGGCCGGCGCGTCGTTGACGCCGTCGCCGGTCATGGCCACGATGTTCTGCTTGCGCTGTAGCAGATCCACCAGGCGAATCTTGTCCTCCGGCGCGACGCGGGCGATGACACCAATGTCGTCCAGCTCCTGCATGAGCTGCTCATCGCTCATGGCCGCAAACTGCGCACCGGTCAGCGCCTTGCCGGTGATGCCGAGCTGCTGGCCGATGGCGGCCGCGGTCACCGCGTGGTCGCCGGTGATCATGCGCACCTGGATGCCAGCGCTGTGACACTTGGCGATGGCGTCCTTGGCCTCGGGCCGAGGCGGGTCGACGATGCCGACCATGGCCATTAGCGTTAGGTCTTGGATCAGATCGATCAGGTTGGCCTTGGGATCGAAAGTTTGGGGATCGAACTTGCGGAAGGCCACGACCATCACCCGCTCGCCGGCCTGCGCCATGCGGTCGTTTTCCAGCAGCGCCAGCTTGCGCGTCTCCTCGGTGATGGGCGCCGGCTCGCCGTCGTGCATCCAGTAGTAGCCGCCGCGGGCGATCAGCACGTCCGGTGCGCCCTTGACAAAGGCCACCACCGCCGGCTTGCCCTGCTTGTCGGTCATCTGATGGAAGGTGGCCATGAACTTGTAGTCGGAGTCGAAGGGCACCTCGGCGATGCGCGGGAACATTTGCCGTGCATCGTCCACGCTGATGCCGCCCTTCTCGGCCAGCACAATCAGCGCGCCCTCGGTGGGGTCGCCGATCAATGTATCGCCGTCCAACCGGGCGTCGGCGCACAACGCCATGGCCAACATGGGCAGCTTCAGGTCGATGTCGGCGCCGCCGGCGCTCTTGATCTGGCCCTGCGTGCTGTAGGGCGTAGTCGCCTTCTGCCAGGGCTGGCCAGGGCGCAGCCCGCGGGTGAGCTGTAGCTCGCCCTTGACGCCGTAGCCCTCGCCCGTCACCCGGTAGCGGTTCTGGCCGGGGATCGAGAACTCGACGGCCGTCATCTTGTTGAGGGTCAGCGTGCCGGTCTTGTCGGAGCAGATTGCCGAGACCGAGCCTAGCGTCTCGACCGCCGGCAGCCGCTTGACGATGGCGCCTTGCGCAGCCAGCGCACGCGTGCCCAGGGAGTAGAGCGTGGTGATCACTGACGGCATGCCGGTGGGGATAGCCGCAATGGCCAGAGCGATGCCGGCCAGAAAGATCGCGTCGAACACTTCGTTGAAGGGTATCCCTGCAGCTTGGGCGTTGCGCCAGCCCAGCACGAACATCAGCAGGAAGGTGACGCCAGCCACGCCAGCGATGATCACGACGAGCTTGTCGAGCTGCTTCTGGAGGGGCGTCTTGTCGGCCTTGGTCTTGTTGAGCAGGTCGGCAATGTGACCCATTTCCGTGCGCATGCCGGTGGCGGTGACGATCATCTCGCCGCGGCCGCGCGTGACCGAGGTGTTCATGAAGGCCATGTTGTGGCGGTCGCCTAGCGGCACGTCGGGCTGGTCGATGGGTGCAGCGTCCTTGGACGAGGCCACGCTCTCGCCGGTCAGGGCCGCCTCCTCGATCTCCAACGTGGCCGTGACGAAGAGGCGGCCGTCGGCCGGCACGCGGTTGCCCGCCTCCATCAACACGATGTCGCCCGGCGCCAGCTCCTCGGCGTCGATCTCTACCGCCTGACCGTCGCGGCGCACACGGGCGATGCTCTTCATCATCTGCTCCAGCGCGGCCAGGCTGGCCTCGGCCTTGGACTCCTGGCTGAGGCTGAGCGCAGCATTGAAAACTGTCAGCAGCAGCAGGACCAGGGTGGTGCCTAGTTGACCGGTGAAGATCTGGTTGACGATGGCCGCGACCACCAGCAGGATCTGCATGAAATCCTGGTACTGACGCAGGAAAGCCCGCCAGCCCGGCTCCTTTGCCTTGGCGGCCAGCTTGTTGGGGCCGTATTGCTGCAAGCGCTTTTGCGCCTCGGTCGTGCTTAGTCCCCTGGCCGGATCGACGCCCAATTGTTGGGCCACCGCCTCGACCGTCATGCTGTACCACTGGGGTTGGTTATCAGTGGGTTCTGCCATTAACGTCTTCTCCTGTGAAATGATTCAAAGCCAAAATCATGCACCCTCAGCGGTGAAGCCGCTGTCCGCTGCAAACGGTATTGGCACGTTTTTGTTGCGCAAGACTCAACTGTTTTTTATGTAATTGCCGAATAGGGTTGAGCAGTAAGACTCCTACATGCTTTGAAGTTGCTCACGAATTAGGGTGTTCAACTTCTTGACGACTTCGTTGAACTTTTCAGGTGGCAATTTACAAATGAATTCCGCTTGCCTTGCTTTCCAATCAAGACTCTTTACTTGGTCGGATAAAATTGCACCCTTGACTTCCAAACCTTCAGGTATCAGGACTTCAAACGGATACCCTTTGACTTGACTTGTAATAGGGCAGAGCAAGGCTAGACCGACT
>CALJMI010000101.1 GCA_937981885.1 uncultured Caldilinea sp. | reverse complement strand
CTCGGCGCCGGTCAGCGGATCGCGCACGATGGCGTCGCTGAGCAGCGTCACGACCAGGCGCGTCGGCTTTGGAGCGTTCTCCATTGTGTCCGCAACCGGCGGCTGCCATTCACGCCAGCCCTGGCGCGGCGCCATCTGCGGAGCGCCGGTCTCGTCAGGCGGATAGCTGATCTGCACCAGACCGTAGCCTGTGTTCTGCGACCGCCCCAGCCTGACCCGTTCATCCTGCGACAACAGGCGCTGGCATTCGAGCAGGTCAGCCGGATCGTCGGCGAGGATGGCGCTGGCGAAGGTCTGTCCTGCGGCTAGTGCATCGTAACGAAAGACCGTGGCATCCTCGGTGACTTTCTGGCGGTCGGCGCGCGCCGTGTGGATGGCAATGGTCTGCCGCGGCGTACAGGTGTACGCATTGAACTGCCAGAGCAAGTTCTCCTCGTGATAGTGGGCGAACACGGTGCAGAACGCTGCGCCTGGCGACCGCCAGGTGGGTTGCGGAGAACCTGGCTGCCTGGTGTCACCGGTCAAGGCAAAGTCAAAGATACGCTTTTCGTTGCTGTCCTCTTTGTCCACGCGCCACGAACGCGGCGTCGGCAACATACGCGTGCCATCCGACAGCGCCGGATAGGCGTTCAGATAGCGCACGCCGCCATCCAGAAAGAGACGCCGAAACGTGGGGTCAGCCGCCGCATCGACGCTCGGATGGTCAGCCAGCCAGCGAGACGCCAACATGCCGCGAATGGCGCTGCCGGGAATGTAGGTGAGCGACGACTCACTGTTGGGATCGCCGCCGCCCGGTCGGGTGACCAGCACCGGCGCGAGCGTCGTCAGCAGAAATTCGATAGCGTTCATGATGGCATCACCTCCGCAGCAAATGCGCCGAGATACTTTTGGATGTACTCGGCATTGCCCTCGGCGCCCGCCTCGAACAGCGCGGCCGCAATCTCGCCGCGGCCACGGTTGCGGCTGGCGCCAGCGCGCCGCCAGCCGCTGACCACCGCCGCCAACAGCATCAACGCATCCGCACTGGAAACCTCTTGCGCGTCCAGCCGGCGTTCGTCGATGTGCAACGCTGCCCAGAAGACCGTATTGCGCAGAATCACACGCGCGGCGCGCAGGGTCTCGTTGCGCGGAGCGCCACTCTCGGCATCGACGGCGGTCTGTTGGCGAATCGATGTGAAGGCGTCGAGCACCTCATCACGGCGCAACGCGCCGTTCGCCACCTGCCAGGCCATCGCCTGGCGCAGATCGGCGGCGATCATGGCGTCATCGACGATCAATGCGGCGCGCCCGCGCTCGCTGCTGCCCGGCGCGCCCAGCAAGGCGTTCGCCGCCTTCTCCCAGCGCGCTGACATTGCCGGCGCCGCCTGCTTGAGTGCGTAAAGAAGGTTGACGCACTCCTCACGCAACATGCCTTTGATCGTGCGTCCAAATAGAAACGGGCAACCGGCGGCGTCATGCTGCACCTCGGCGTCGACCAGGCCAGCCACGCCGTCGCCGCGTCCAAAGGTCGTATCGCTCAGCAACGTGATTTTCAGCTTCAAGTCGATCATCGTTCACCTCCGGGAGCGGTGGCTTCCACCAGCGGCACATAGAAATCTAACGCCTCCAGCGCGTCGAAACACGTTGAGCGATCGCCGACGATCCAGCCGGTCTCAGCGCTGTCGGACTGACCAGGCGCCTCATACAAATGCTTGCCGGGCGCTGCGATCTGCAGGAATTGTTTGGTTGCGGCTGGACCCTCGCGCAACGTCTCGCGCAGCTTTTTCAACTTGTTGCGACTTTGCGCCCAGTCGCCGTTCGGGTCGCGGAATGTGTCGACAATCCTGGTGAATGTTTCCCAGGTGCGCCAGTTGCGTGAGAACGCGGGCAAGGCGGCGTCGTTGACCAGCACCGGCCGCATCGTCAGTTCGCCAGCGCCAGGACAGCGGTAGTCGCGCTCCCGCAGTTCCTTGAGTCCAAGCACCACGCCGTTGACGCCAAAATGCCAGTCCATCGCCGATAGCCCTGCCCTGTTGGATGTTGCCTGGCGTTCTCGAATGAACTCCTTGGCGGATTTCGCCAGCGCCTCCGCCAACTCGTAAGCGCGCGAGAAGGGGTAGTGGCTCTTGACCACCGCCACGCCGGCGCGCGCATACAGTTTCTCGCCATCCGCAAGTTCCTGCTCCATTGCGCGCAGATAGAGTTCCGCCAGCGTCAAGCCCAGCCGCCCGTCACAGACAAAGGTGGCATCGTCGCCGCCAAAGACGATCGAACGGAAGGGCAGGCGATTGCCTCTGATAGGGATGACGCCGCCAATGCACTCCTGCCCCTGTTCTTCACGGATTGCCGCCCGAAGGGTGCTCACGGCATCGCATAGAGCATTGCGAGCGGCTGTCCGTATGGAACCGGCAAATGCGCGCATGGCAGTGATATAGTCGTCATCGCTGCCGGCGTGATGACTGGCAAGCGCCTCCACACGTTTGCCCATCCCGTTGCCGTCGATGTGCACGACCGCCATGTAGCTCGATTCGCCCTTGCTGCCGAGATCATCGAAATTGCGGATGAACCACAGCTTTGCCTCGCGGAGTAGGTCTTGCACGTCCGTCCTGAGCCTTCGTTCGGCGGCGTCGATGACCGCGTTCTTTGCCTGAATCTCCGCTGAAATCAGCCGCCCATCCTCGTCTTCAGCCACCGCCGGCATGCCGGTGTAGCCACACATTGCGGTGACGCCCAATCCCAACAGCGGCATCGAGTGGCGACGCTGTTGCTTCTTCTTTGCCATGAGCCGCATGGCGGTTTGCACTGCGTCGGCGAGCGAAGCGGAAGGATCCTTCACGGCATGATGCACCACGACCACCTGTAGACCGGGGGCTTTGTCCAGCAGCAGGCGGGTGAGCCGGCGCGTGAATTCCTGCGCCAGCGGCAGGTCGCGGAAAAGCATGACGGCGTTGCCACCGCCAGAGTAGACCAGTTCCGCCACCACGCCGCCTGCGCCAAGCCGCCGGTCCTCGTCGATGACCCCATCCGAATTCACATTCGTCGCGCCTGCCCCACCTTCGAGTTGGCGGAGCGTCTCATACACCGCACCGTTCGTGGCCCAGTGCACCAGATAGGACGCGCCGATGCTGTGTTGCAGCTTGTTGCTGCCGAAGATGTACTCCTGAATGCCCGTTGTGTCGACGACTGTCAGCACAAGCGGGCGCGGACGGTTGCCCATACACACCTCCTGTTCGGTTTATTTGGCAGTGAACCAGTTCAACAGATGAGTCGGTAGCTGCGCAATGTGTTCGGCGCCAAAGACCCGAATCTTGCCATCGGCGCCGAGCTGCTCCATCATTTCCTGTTCGATTCTGCGGGGTGAACTCAGGGGGTCGTTGGCTGGCGCACGGCAGACCACCGCCACGCGCGCTTCGTCGCCACCCATCTGGCGCGCCCGCACGTAGGCCTCCATCAGCTTGAGCTTGATCGTGCCTTTGTCCTTGCTGTTGGCGCAGGAGATAGCAAAAAGCTGGTAGCCGCGCATTGCCACCACATCGAACTCGAAATCAATCGCACTGGGTTTGACGTTTTTAGCCGTCTCGCCAAGCTGCGCCGCCTCCGCCACCTTACGCACAGACCAGAGCACATACGACTCCAGCCCCGCCTCGCCAAACCATTTGGCGAGCGTCGATACGTCGGTGCGCCAGTGCGCTGCCAGGTCGCCCAGTGTGGTTGCATCGCCCCAGTGCGGGCGCAGCGGGGCGAAGGCAGGGTCGGTCGGCAGCGCAATGTCGGTGGTGCGCCCACCCATGCCGCGGCTGGCGCTGTTCCACCACTCGCGCCATCTGTCGTAGGGCACGCGTGGGAGGTCGGGATAGACTTCGGGGCAGATCAGGTCGGTCTCGATGATTGAGGCAGTGCGGCCGTGTAGCGCCAGCAACTCCTGGAAACGCAACTGCACCGCCAGCCCGATCGCAAAGCTGTGCGTGGCGCTATCGCCTTGCTCGATGCGCATGCTCAGCGTTTCGGCGTCGAGGTAGCTCAGCGTCAGCCGTGGGTTGGCGGCGATCAGCCCCTGGAAGACATGCAGCGCCATGTGTTTCGTGCCGCCCGTGTAATTCAGACCAACGCCGCTTTTTGAGGCGGCCAGGCGCAGCACTTTTGTGCGTATTTCCGCTGCGTTGCCGTCATCGACAAGCACTTTGACAGCGTCTTGACCGAGCACCAGCCCGGCGCCCTGACAGATGCGGTCGGCGATTTTGTTGGTCTGCGCCGTGTGCACCAGATAGACGTGCCCGCCCTCTCGGCGCAACAGGCGGATCGCAACGTAATTGGGCAGAGGGTTGCCGCCCACCAAGACAAAAAGGTGCTGGCTTTTCAGATTATCCGGTATGGTGCTCATGATGGCTGCTATTTCTATCCTGAATGGTTGAAGTCAGTGCCTTCGCGATCTCTGCATCAGGCGGCGATCTACGAATGTACGTTTTGTGATCCACACCTGGAGGAGGCGCCAGTAAAGGGTGCACCCATTGTTTTTGTGGACGGCGTGAGGGTGCAGTTGGAACATCAAGCCAGGCGCTGTTTTTTTAGTCGCGCACCGAGAGTTATTGCTAGAGTGGAATTGCTTTCGGCGTTAGCTTGCAGGATACTTCACTTTGCTGTGGTTGCCAAATAGCCAGGAGAGAGACGCTGTTGCAAGATGAAAACCCGCGTCCCTTTCACAGTGACACGGGTTTACACGGGTTTACAATTGTGGTGTGTCACCTCGGTGAAAGGTGAGCCCCCTGGGACTCGAACCCAGAACCCGCGGCTTAAAAGGCCGCTGCTCTGCCAATTGAGCTAGGGACCCAATCTTGTATAGAGTGTAGCACAATAGCCGGATGTTGCGCAATGTAGAGACGGGGCGTGAAACGATTGTGTAGCCTGTCAGTGGAAAGGCGTCTGTTTGCTGTTCTGTCACAGAGGAGCTGTTTCAGTCGCGCCGTTGCCCGTCGGTCTGCTGGTGCTGGCGCGCACGACCAGCTCGGTGGACAACACCTGATTTTGCACAGAACAGCCGTCGAGCAAGTCGAGCAGCATCTGCATGGCGATTTCGCCAAGACGCAGTTTCGGTTGATGGATTGTCGTGAGCGACGGCGTCACATAGGCCGCGATCTCTACATCGTCGTAGCCCACCACGCTTACCTGTTCCGGCACGCTGATCGCCAGTTCGCGACATTTCATCAGCACGCCGACGGCAATCATATCGTTGTAGCAGAATACGGCGGTCACGCCAGCCGCCAACAATGCCGGCAGCATCGTCTGTCCGATGTAGACGTCGTCTGAATGCGAATAATAGGGTGACGGCGGCGATTTGATCCATTCTTCTTTGTGGCGAATGCCAGCGGCAGCCAATGCGTCTCGATACCCTTTCAGCCTTCGTTGGTTCGAGGCAACGCGGCTGCCGACGCCAAGATAGCCGATGCGCGTATGACCCAATGCCAGCAAGTGTTCAACCGCCTGCCGGGCGCCTGCGTAATCGTCTGAATCGACGAAATGCACATGTTCGGCGACGCTTTCTGCTTGTTGGTTGATCATCACCAAAGGAATATTGAGCTGCACCAGTTGCTCGATGTAAGGTCCATATAGTTGCGTAGCCGAGCTGATCACGCCATCGACGCGACGCCGTTGAAAGGTCTTGATGATCTCCATTTCGCGGTCGGGGTCGTTGTAGGAAATGCTTAGAAACACGCTGACACGGGCTGCCTGCGCTACATCCTCGATGCCGCGCACGACGCGTCCGAGAAATGGGTCGGAGATCGATGCGATCACCAGCCCAACTGTGTTCGTGCGCCGGCCTTTCAGGCTTTGCGCAACTGCATTCGGTGTGTAACCCATCTCTTGGGCGAGTTGCTGAATGCGCTGACGCACTTCCCGGCTGATCAGCTCGCTGTTGTGCAGCGCGCGCGAGACGGTTGAATGGGAAACGCCAGCTGCTTCCGCAATGTCCTGGATCGACACTGGTCTGCGCTGAGTCTTTGGGTCATTTGTTTGCGCCGCCGCCATCACACCCGCCTCAAGAATTTTGTTGTTGCACAGTGTTTGCACACGTGTGCAGTATACAGAGGTTGATCCAGGCTGTCAAGCGCCGTCTGAGAAGTCTACTTCACGCCTGGGATGGGCGCCCCTGAATTGCACCCCGCGCCCGAGCCAAAATTCACCTGCTTGCGTTCTCAAGGGTCATTGCGTTGCGTCGCTTGATAATGGTTTTGTTCCTGCGCGCTTCGTGTTGCGTGCCGTGTCAAACGGCCAGCAACACGAAACACGCAGCACGCAACAACAAGCTGATGTGGTATACACCTGGCGACCAGGCAAACGATTGGAGACGATGCGACCAATGAAAATCACCGATGTGGAAGCGATCTGGCTGCAGTTGCCTGTCGTGGACGAGCGCTGCGATGGCACTCAGGACACGCTGAGCGTGCGCGTGCACACCGACGCTGGCATTGTCGGCGCCGGCGAAGTCGACTCCTCGCCGATGGTGGCGAAGGCGATCATTGAAGCGCCGCTTTCCCACGCAATTGCGCGCGGGCTACGCCAATGCGTGATCGGTCAAAACCCGCTTTGATGCAAAGACGCAGAGAACCACAGAAGGTTGAAGCGCGCAGGGAATCTGAACCGAAGGTGAATTATGGCGTTAGGGATCGGCATCGTGGGCTTGCCCAACGTCGGCAAGAGCACTACGTTCAATGCATTGACCAAGGAACAAAACGCAGAGGCAGCAAACTATCCGTTCTGCACGATCGAACCGAAGCGCCCGAAGCCGCCGGCGTCATTCACACCGATTTTGAGCTCGGCTTTATTCGCGCCGAGGTGATTCCCTTCGATACTTACATCCGCCTTGGCAGCGAAGCCGCTGCCAAAGCCGCTGGCGAAATACGCGTCGAAGGGCGCGAGTATGTCGTTCAGGATGGCGATGTCATCCACTTCCGGTTCAATGTGTAGATAAATAGAACAGAGCTCGTGGTATACCATCTATTCCACTGCCAATGCTGCCGTCATATACAACAACCGTATAAACTTCTCGCCTATGCGCACACGGTCGCTTTCACCAGTCAAAGTGAAGCCTTGCGCCTCCCAAAATTTGAGTGCGGCGACGTTGAACTGCTCGACGCCGACGCGCACGGTGTGGATGCCCGCCGCAGACGCCAGCCACGGTTTGAGCAGCGACCACGCCTGCGCGCCGATGCCTTGCCGCTGCAACGGCTCCGCCACCAACAGCAGCCCGATGTACGCGGCGCCTTCCTGGGGATAGTGTAGCTGAAAGTCTAGCACGCCGATCAACTCGGCGCCGGCGTCGGGGTTATTGCGGTCGATGCGGCGCAGGATGCCGAGCAGTGAGCGTCCCGGCGTTTCCTGGACGGCGGCGAATTCCTTTGCAGCATGGTCGGCGGGTGGGGCGTCCAGCTTGTAGAGTTGCCAATAGCTAGGCGTTGCGGCAAAGACCGCCTGCAATGCGTCGGTGTGCAACGTCGGGTCGAGCGGCATCAAGGTAATCAATTCTGTCATCGGTGCAGGATTCCCTATGTCTGCACGGGCAGCGCCTTTGCTGCAGCGGTGCGCAGCTCGGCTAACTCGCGGCGCAGACGCTCCATCTCATCGCTCACGCGTTCCAACTTTTCTCGCTCGACGCGCACGAAGCGGGTGTAGGGCGCAATCGCCTCGCGCATCCGCTGCATGCCGTCGCCTAGCTCGCGCTCGAACTGGCGCGTCAACGTCTCGTTCAACTGTGCGCGCAGGTCGGTGATCGCTGTGCGCAAATCTTGTTTCAGGCGGTTGCGGCGATAAGGCAGCACGTAGAAGCCAAGCGCCGCTAGCGCGCCTGCCCCAAGCAATCCGGTCACGTCGAGCAGCGTGGTGTTGAGCACCGCCACCAGCACTGCGCCCAGGCCGAGCGCGCTCGCCTCGATGGCGGCGGTCTGCACCAGCGCGCTCTGCACCTGCTGCGCCAACTTGAGCGATTCGGTCTCGGGTTCGTAGGAATCGACCACGCGCTGCGCCTCGCGCCCGACGCTGGCGAGCAGGTTTTGACGGTTGAACTCGAATTCGCTGCCGACTTTGCCCACAATCTGGTCGGCGTGCTGGCTGGAGCGCTGGTTGAGATACTCCATCACATCGCGCCACTGCCGGTAATCGCGGTCGACCATCCAATCGATCAGATCGCTCACCTGCTGCTCGACCGCACGCGAGGTGTCGGCCACAACCGTACGCTCGAATTCGGCGCGCACCTTGTCGCCGTTGACCAGGTCGAAGACGCGCGCAATGCGCATCGTCTCGTCGAAGAAACGGTCGCCGCGCTCCGCCATGGCGTAGAGCACGTTGTCGACATGGCTGAGGTGATACTTGAAGTCGCGGCGCATGTCGGCTTCGTAGGCTTCGAGCTGCGCCTCGATGCGATCCAGCGCGGCGAAGTCATCCTTGAGGACAGTGCGGCGGTTGTCGATGATGTGGCGATAGTGCGCGCTGAGATGTTCGGCGACGCCCAACGGGTTCTCCACCTTGAGGCGTAGCCGTTCGTTGGCGTCGAGCGAGGAGAGAATGAACTGTTCCAGCGCGCTGAACTGGCTGCGCTCCCACAGGTCGTTGCGGTCGAGGGGCAGCCCCTCCCGCCGCAGTTGCTCTTTGGCGGTGAGCGCCAGCCGTGCGCTGATCGGGAAGATGCGCGGCGCTGCGCCGAGCAACTGCGCGCCGTTCTGCGCCACAAAGTCCACAATTTGCTGGCGGTCTTCGTCGCGCTCGATCAGGTCGATCTTGTTGACGACGATCACGATCTTCTTGCCCCACTCGCGGATGCGTTCGAGCAGCAGACGTTCGCTTTCGCTGAAGGGGCGGTCGGCGCTGGTGACAAAAAGCACCAGGTCGCTGCGCGGCACAAAATGCTCGGTGATCTCCTGGTGGCGCTGGATGACGGCGTTGGTGCCGGGCGTATCGACCAGGTTGATCTCCTGCAGCCAGTCGACCGGCAGGTGGATCACCAGTGTATCGTCTCCGGCGATGTCCTCCGTCTTGTGCGCGCCGTAGCGCAACACCTGAATCTGGCTGGTGGTCGGCAACACGCCTTCGGTCAGCAGCCGCTCGCCCAACAGCGCATTGAGAAAAGCCGTCTTGCCGGCGTTGAATTCGCCGACGATCACGAGCAGAAACAGCTCGTCGAGCTGGTGCAGCGAGCGTTTAAGCATCGCCAGGTCATCGTCGGGCGCGCCGAGACGCACGAGCAGCACGCGCAAATCTTCGAGCAGGCTGCGCTCGCGACGGATCAGTTTATCTTGTTCAGCCGACAAAACTCGTTGCAACGATCGTTCCTTTTGTCTTTTTCTGCGAATCTCCGCTCCGATGCGACTCTGCGTCGAGGCGGCGCTATCGGTTCGCAGGTCACAGTACGCACAAAATGTCTGGTAAGTTGCAGCCGCCTGGCGTGCGTCGCACCGGTCAAAGTGTTTTGGCTGGCGGCGCATCATGCGACCGGTGCAACGCACGCACTATCAGTTGCGACGCCCGTCACGCCTGGTCGTCAAACTCGTCAAGCGCATCCTCGTCCTGTTTTTTCAGCAGCACTTCGCGCCCGCGCCCTGCGCCCAGGTCAGGCCCCACCACGCCGCGCTTTTCCAATTCCTCCATCAGCCGCGCCGCCTTGGGATAGCCGATGTTGAGCTTGCGCTGCAACATGCTGGCGCTGCACGTCCGCATCCCGCGCATAGCGTCAATGGCATCCTGGATCAGCCCATCTTCGTCGTCAAGCTGGTCGAGGATGCCCGCCCACGGCGCCGCTTTGGGACGCTCCTCGCCGGCATTTGCCGATTTCCAGAAGCTCACGACGCGATTGATCTCCTCGTCGGCGACGAAGCAGCCCTGCACGCGTAGCAGCTTGCCGGCGTCAGGGCGCATCAACAGCATGTCCCCGCGTCCGAGCAACCGTTCGGCGCCCGGCGTGTCAAGGATAACGCGGCTGTCGATCTGGCTGGTGACGGCGAAGGCGATGCGCGTCGGGAAATTTGCCTTGATCAAACCGGTGATTACATCGGTGCTTGGGCGCTGCGTTGCCAGCACCAGGTGGATGCCGGTGGCGCGCGCCATCTGCGCCAGACGGCAGATTTGGCGCTCGATGTCTTCAGCGGCGGTCATCATTAGGTCGGCGAGTTCGTCGATCACCAGCACGATGTAGGGCAGCGGCTGTCCGCCCTTGCGTTTGCGCATCGCCGCGTTGTAGACGTCGATGTTGCGCACGCCCAGGTCGCGGAAAAGCTGGTAGCGGTCATCCATCTGGATCAGCAGCCAGGTCAACGCGCCCATCACCTGCTCGACATCGGTGATCACTTTGCCGTAGAGGTGCGGGATGCCGTTGTAGCCGGGCAGCTCGACCATTTTGGGATCAACCATGATGAAACGCAGGCTTTCAGGCCCATGCTGCATCAGCAGACCGGTGACGATCGTGTTGATACAGACCGACTTGCCCGACCCGGTTGCGCCGGCAATGAGCATGTGCGGCGCTTTGGTTAGATCCATCACGACGGGACTGCCCGCAGTGTTGCGACCGAGCGGCAACGCCAGTGCACCGCCCTTGCGCATCTCGCTGCTCTCCAGGATGCCGCGCAGACTGACCAGCGATTTGTCGGGGTTGGGCACCTCGATGCCGACATAGGGGCGACCCGGCACCGGCGCTTCGATGCGCACAGCCGGCGCGGCCAGCGCCAGCGCCAGGTCGTCGGCAAGATTGACGATGCGGTTGACGCGCACCTTGCGTTTCTGCCCTGCGCTCTCGATGTAAAGCGGCTCGACGCCAAACTGCGTCACTGTGGGGCCGCTTTCGACATGTACAACGCGCACCGGCACGTTGAAGTCTTCGAGCGTGTTGACGATCAACTGTTCGTACATGGCGATATCGCGGTTGCCATAAGCGCCGGCGTCGGCGTAGAGCAGATCGAGCGCAGGCAGCGCCGCCACCGCACGCGCTGCATGGGGTGACTGGGGTTTGGGGATGGCAGGCTGTTTGGAGACCGCCTTCTGAGTGTCTGGCGCTGGCGCCACAGGCGCTGATGCTTTTGTTGTCTTACGCGCCGGCGCGCCGGATTTTACCGGTGTGGGCGGCTGGTTTATCTCCGGCGCAGTAGCTGAGACAAAGTTTGGCGTGTGTGGCATGGGCGTCCAGTCATCTTCGTCATGGCGACGGCTTATCCCTGGGCTTATCCCTGCAATTGCAGCGTTTAGCAGCCTGCCGACGCCAGGAAGTGCGCGCAGCAACCCTGCTGCAATGAAGATCAGCGGTGTATAGCGCACGAGCAGCGCTGCGCCCGCCACAATCAATGCTCCTGCGATCACTGCAGCAAATGTTTCCCCCAACGCTGCTATCAACAGATTGCCGATTGCCCAGCCCACCAGCCCGCCGCTTTCGCCGTCGAGCCGTGCATTCCAGTTGACCATACCTTCGTCATGCACAAAGCTCCGGGTCATCAAGCCGAGCAGCAGCACTTCGGCCCCGATCAACGCCTCGGCGCTCCAGTAACCGGCGCGCTGACCGAGCAGCAGCACCAACCCCAGTACGATCAGCGAACTGGCAACCAACGGCGCAGTCCAGCCAACCAGTGTGACCAGCCACGGCGCCGGTGCACCCGGCGGCTGGCGCAGCACACTCCAGAGCAGCAGCGCGCCGATCACGGTGAACGCGCCGCCAAGCGCCTGCGTGCGAAAGCTGGTGCTAAGTGTGATGAAGCGGTCGGCTGCGTCGGAAAGAGAGCTGCGTTTGGTCATGGCGTGTGTATTGCGAAGCTGGATCAGGCGAGCAGGCGGTGGATTGCAAAGGCGACGCCGTCGGCGTCGTTATGTGGCGCAATCCAGTCAGCCACTGCTTTGACTTCGGGCAGCGCGTTCTCCACGGCAATGCCGACGCCGCTGCGTCGCACCATTTCAATGTCGTTGATGTCGTCGCCGATCGCGACCGCTGCGTCCAGCGACCAGCCGCACTGGCTGAGCAGGAAATCGAGTGCGGTCGCCTTATCGGCGTTGCCCGCGCAAAGTTGCACAATATCGAACTTGGGTGTGACCAGGCTGCGCGTCGTCGGCGGCACAGCCGCCAGCAGCGGCTCGATGTCGCCGCGCCCTTCGGGAAAGAAGAAGATCATCTTGTAGACAGGTTGGTTACAGAGCTGCACCAGGTCTGCCACCTCAAAATGACCGGGTTTGGAAAAATCTCGATTCACATAGAGGGCATCGTCGATCTCCAGCCCGATATACCATCGCTCGCCGGAGGACTCCGCCCACTCCAGCATGTGGCGCACATCCTCGGTTGGCAGTGGTCTGGCGTAGACAACCTGGTCATCGACAATCGCCTGCGCGCCATTGTAGACGATGCGCGGCGCCTGGCGCAGCAAATCCGGCAGCACCGGCGGCACGCTGCGCGGCGGACGACCCGTGGCGACGACGATCGCGTGGCCGCAGTCAAGCCAGCGTTCGATTGCCGCCAGATTCGCAGCGCTGACGCTCTTGTCGCTGCGCAGGAGTGTATCGTCAAGATCGAGGGCAAGCACCCGTGTTGCATGATTCATTGCGAGTATTATACTCGCAATCAACACAAATGCCGAACGAGATG
>CALJMI010000100.1 GCA_937981885.1 uncultured Caldilinea sp. | reverse complement strand
CGGTGCAGGGAGAATGGCGCTTTGGCGTCTTGCGCAGGTAGAAAGACGCTATGTCACGCCGGAGGCGATGATCCACAAAGCAACGCCTGCTCCAACTATGAAATAGATCCGTAAGCGATGAGCTACTTGACTAAATCATGGCAGTGTAGCCGTTGCGGTGATGTGGCGCGAAATCTTTGGGCGCAACGGGCTGATCAATTCAATTCTTAGCACTGACATTGCCTGGCTCGGCAACCCAAACACGGCGATCTGGACGCTAATTATCCTGGCAGTGTGGCAATTTGGCTCGCCGATGCTGATCTTTCTGGCCGGGCTGAAGCAGATTCCGCGTGAATTTTACGAAGCAGCGGCCATCGACGGCGCCAACGGCTGGCAGCAATTCTGGCGCATCACACTGCCGCTGCTCACGCCGATCATCTTCTTCAACCTGGTGATGCAGTTAATCAGCGGCTTCATGGTTTTCACGCAGGCCTTCATCATCACCGGCGGCGCGCCGCTGGATACGACGCTCTTCTATGCGCTCTACCTTTACCAGCGCGCCTTTGTCAGCTTACAGATGGGCTATGCGTCGGCGATGGCGTGGGTGCTGCTGGCGATGATTGCCGTCATGACGGCGTTGGTTTTTCGCTCGTCGTCGTACTGGGTTTTCTACGGTTCACAGGAGGACTAGGGAACATGAGCACTGCGACGACCACGACCGCCGGGCGCGCCGCCGTCCATACACCAACGCGTGCGCTTTGGCGTAACAAAGCTGTGCGGACCGTGTTCTATCATCTCATGGTGGCTGGCTTTGGCTTTGTCATGCTCTATCCGATCCTCTGGCTCTTCGCCAGCTCCCTCAAAGGAGCCGCCGAAATCTGGAACAATATCTCATCCTTGATCCCTCGCGAGCCTACGCTGGTCAACTATGTGAACGGCTGGAGGGGGTTTGGCGGCATCACCTTTACCACCTTCTATATCAACTCGTTCATCTATGCAGGCGTCGGTGCGCTGATCGTTGTGATGACGTCGGCGGTGGTGGCGTATGGCTTTGCGCGCATTCAGTTCAGCGGGCGGCGTTTCTGGTTCGCCTGCATGCTGGCGACATTGATGCTTCCTGTCCAGGTTCAGATCATTCCGCAGTATATTGTCTTCAGCCAGCTAGGTTGGATCAACACCTTCTATCCGCTGTTGTTGCCGCGTATCGGCGGGTCGGCGTTCTTTATCTTCATGATCATGCAGTTCATCCGTGGCATCCCGCGCGATCTCGACGAGGCGGCGGAAATGGACGGCTGCGGCAAGGGCGGCATCTTCTTCCGCATCATTCTCCCGCAGGTCACGCCGGCGCTGATCACCGCCGCAATCTTCTCCTTCTATTGGACGTGGGAAGATTTCCTGACGCCGCTGATCTATCTCAATGCCCCCAGGCTCTACACCGTGTCGCTGGCGCTGCGCGCCTTTGCCGACCCATCGGGCACAACCGATTGGGGCGCCATCTTTGCGATGTCCAGCCTGTCATTGGCGCCGGTCTTTGCGATCTTTGTGTTCTTCCAGCGCTTCCTGGTCGAAGGCATCAGCACAACGGGGCTGAAGGGGTAACACAAGAAAATCAAGACGCCGCTTGACAGTCCAAACAATGCATCTTTGCTTACATGAATCCGGCGCCGATGCGAGCATCCTTTGCAATTACGCCAGAACGTTCAATCTGGTGTATTCTAAATATGGTTTGTCATGAACAACCCATACTCATTTCTGCGTGATTTTGAGACTATGGTCAGCAGATAAGATGACGTAACAAGAACAGATTTGCAGAGGATATCGAGCTATGATGTTTCGTCGAATGCGCGCCAATTGGGGCGCAAAAGTTTGGGGCGGATTGACGGCTGTGATGCTGTTCGGCATGATTGTCGCGTCCCTGGCAATTGGCGTTTTACCGGTGTCCGCCCAAAGCGGCATGGACATCAGCAAGATGGCGGTCGTCGGGTTGGACGGCGCCACCGTGCACGATGCACCGGGAGGGCGGACGCTCGTACAACTTTCAGCCGGCGAAGTGGTGACTGCGCTGGGGCGCACTGAGGACAGCAAATATCTCCAGGTCGAGACAGAGCGCGGCGTCACAGGATGGACGTTGACCAGCAGCGTTGTGATCTTTGGCGTTGCACAGTTGCCGGTTGTGGAACCGCCGCAACCACCAACGGCAACACCCACCCAGCAACCTTCGCCGACGCCGCTCCCGCCAACGCCCACTCAGCAGCCTTCACCGACGCCGACGAATACGGTGATGTCATCGGCTGCTCCAACTCAGACAGCGGCGCCAACGCCAACAGTCACAACCGATGCAACTACCCGCGTTCCCATCTCTCTTGATTCCATCGGCGCGATTGGCGTGGTAATGGGCGCAGGCGCCAGCCTTTACACGTCACCTGACGGCGAGGCAGTCGCTGACCTGCCTGGCGCTGAAGCTGTAACCGTGGTCGGGCGCAACGCAGACGCAAGCTGGCTGATGGCGCTGACGCTTGACGGTCAACAGGGCTGGATCAAGGCTTCGGACCTGGTCATCTTTGACGTTGAAGAATTGCCGGACATGAGCAGCCAGCTCAACGCAGAGGCTGACGCAACCTCTGTTGAAGATGAGCAGCCAATCACCGGCGCCACAGAACCTGTTGCAAGCGAGGCAATCACCCTCACAGCTGCATCGCCAGCATTACCCGTTTCAGCTTCCCTCACACCCACAGACACCGTTGCGGGCGCGTCATTGACGAATGAGCCTATGACGCCAGAAGCAGCGATGATCGGGGCAGCAAATGTGTCGGGCGCGCGACTCAACGTCCGCTCCGGCCCAGGCAGCAACTACCGCATCATCGGCAAAGCAGCCGGCGGAGAGACGCTTGCAATCGCCGCCCGCAGCGAGGATGGCGCCTGGCTGGTCATCGTGCGCGACGATCTGCCGCAGGGCGCCGGTTGGGTTTCTGCCAGCTTGGTGCGTCTTGACGGCGCGGCAAGCAATCTGCCAGTTTTGGATTCCATCTACTCCGACGCTGTGGACGAACCTGCTCCAGCGGCAGCGCCCGCTACACCGAGGCCTGCGCCGACAGCTGGCGCAACAACCAATGCCGATGAGACGCCCTCATCGACAACGGCTGCGCCCACCGCAGCTGCAACCCCAACGCCTTCCACTCAGCCTTCAACGCGCGCAACCGGGCCGACCGGACTGAGCGGCAACATCGTCTTTCAAGATGGCCGCGGCAGCATCTACGTCTATGATCTGGCGCGCGGCAATGTGGGTTTCCTGACCAACGGCTTTGACCCGACCATCAGCAGAGATGGAAAGAAGGTTGCCTTCCTGCGCGATGGCATCTACACCATCAACCTTGATGGCTCCGGTGAACGTAAGATTTATGGCGGCAATGAGCTGATCACCTCGCCCAAGTGGAGCCCGGATGGGGAGTGGATCGTCTTCAGCCGACTGGTAGGAGATTATCAGTGCTGGGACACCGAGTTCTTTGGTTGCATCAGCGTGCGCGAGCTTTCTGCGCGCTTCCCACGCGTTCCGCCAGGCATCCTGCAAAAGATTTTCTTGAGTGGCTACGAACGCATCTCCTTGCCCAATTTTGGTCTTTCGCGCATTAATGCCGATGGTAAGGAGTTCCGCGACATTGCTGCGCTCGACTCGGCGCAAGCCCCGGATTGGAACGAGGATGGCATTGTCTACCAGTCGAAAGCTGGTCTAGAGATCACCACCGACGCACCAGACGGCGACACGCGCTCGGTGCAGAACGGTCACTGGGACTGGGATCCAGACTGGGCGCCAAACGGCGGTCGCATCGTCTACCAATCCAGACAAGGTTCTCACTGGCAATTATTCAGCATCAATCCCGATGGAACCGGCGAGTTCGCCCTGACGCGCCCGGCAACCACGCTGGTCGATCAGTTGCCGAGCAATGTGGCAGCCGCTTTCAGTTATGACGGCCAGCACATTGTCTATTTGAGCAATCGAGACGAACGCAACGACGCCGGCCCTTGGCGTCTGTGGGTGATGAACGCCGACGGCAGCAACCAACGCCCCCTGCCGCTCGACATCGAGATCGATTACGGCTTCGGTGGCGAGCAGGTGGCCGACTGGGGCAGATAGCCACCGAGAGATTCGGAGATTGGAGATTTGGTCGGTCCCCGAGCAATCTCCAATCTCCTTTTCACTGCACCTGTCCCTGATTTGCGATTCCGCGCATTCCTTCGCAAAATGGGTGGAATGAGGAAGACTAGCTTCTCCGCCGCCAATTCGTCGAGCTTTGCGCCGCGTGGACGGCTAATTGTGTTGCTTGGCCTCGGCGTCGCCACATGGGCCGGGTTGATCGCCTTGTTTGGCGGGCAGGCGGTTGTGCAGGTGATTGCTGGAGCCAATCCCTGGTGGCTGCTACTGGCGGTGGCTGTGCATTACAGCAGCTTTGCCGTGCGCGGCCATCGTTGGCAGCAGTTGCTTGGCATGATGGGGCGCCGCGTCAATTATTTCTACACCACCGGTTTGCTGATTGCGGGCTGGTTTGTGAGCGCACTCTTGCCAGCACGCGCCGGTGATTTAATGCGCATCGGCGTGTTGCGGCTCGATAGCTCCCACCATGCATCGATTCCGGTCGCCGACAGCCTGGGTTCGGTGGTGCTGGAGCGAGCGTTGGACATCCTGGCGATTGTTGGGTTGGGCCTTGTCTTTGGCTGGGCTGTGCTGCAGTCTCAGGCGCCAAGCTGGCTGCTAGCAAGCTATGCCGCCGCCGTTGCGCTGCTGGCGGTGTTGATTATCGTCGTTCTGCTGGCGCCGCCGGTCATCGCCTGGCTGCGCCGTTGGAGTCAACGCCGTTTTTGGCAGGCGCTGCTGGATTTTGGCGATCAACTGGCTGTCAGCCTGCGCATGTTGCTGCGCCGCCCGCGCAGCGCAGCGCTTGTGACGATGGAGAGCCTCTACATCTGGCTGTGCGATGCGCTGGTGGTCTGGTTCGTGCTGCGCAGCATAGACGTTGCTCTCCCCTTCGAGATTGCAGCTTTTGTGGCGCTAACGGTCGATGTGCTGGCCGCTGCGCCTCTTACGCCCGGCGGCGTGGGGCAGATCGATGCAGCTTACGCAGCGATTTTTTCGTTGCTGCCAGCAACTGCGCCGGGTTCTGCCGCTTTCAATATCGGCGCGGCTGTTCTGTTGGTGCGCTTCATCACCTACTGGAGCTTTTTGATGTTCAGCGGGCTGGTGACTTTGCTGGCTGGCTTTGGCGAGTTGCTTCAGCGCGTACGCTCCGATGTGTCAACCGCGCCGGCAGCCATTCAACCGGCGGGACAACCCGCTGCTGTGCAACCGACATCCGACCCAACCTCATGACGACGCTTGTGGCGCGTCTGCGCCGTTTCTATACTCGGCATCGCTGGTTCCTTGCCCTGCTGATCCTCTTCAGCAGCTTTCGCCTGTTTGCGATCCTGCTCTTTCGGCCCGGCGGCTTCATCGCCGACAACTCCGACTACGAGTTCTACGCCGCCTGGGGGCTTACTGTGCCGATGGGCTACACCACCTTCGTCGATCTGTGGACAGCCTACCCGCCGCTCTTTCCGGCGCTGATGTTGCCTGTCTTCGAGTGGTCGAGCCGCATTCCGCCGTGGGTTGAGCCGCGGCTTTTCTTTCACGTACTCTTTGGCTTGGAACTGCTGCTCTTCGAGATCGGCAACTTCATCCTGATCTACCGGCTGGCGCGCCGCCTGGAGCAAGATCAACACGCCGCCGACTCCTCCCCACCACCCCAGAACCCCATCACCCCACACATCCCCTTGTCGCTCAAAGCGCCAGTCTTCTACGCCTTGCTCTTTGCGCCGGTCTACACACTGCTCGGTTGGTTTGAGGCGATGCCGCTCTTTTTCCTGCTGCTTGGTCTTGATCTGCTCCTGAGCCAGCGTCGCGGGTTGTGGGTTGCCAGTGCAGTGGCGGCGGCGCTCGGCTTTCTGGTCAAGCTGACGCCGATGATGCTCTTGCCGGTGACAGTGCGCTGGTTTGGCGCGCGGCTGAGCTTCGATGCGGTGCGACATGAATGGTTCAATCGACAATCGCGAGGAAATCTGCTAAAGCCAGCCTTCTATACATTGATGTTTGTTGGCGTTGTAATCGGCGTCGGGCTGCCGTTGGCGCATTTCAACCTGTCGCTGGCATTGAGCAGCTTCACCGTCAACAGCATCCGCCCGCCGTGGCAGAGCGTTTGGGCGTTGCTCGACGGCTACTACGGCTTTGGGCTGGTGCCGGTCGATATGCGCAATCTGCGCGGGTTGATGGAAGGTGGTCAGTGGTCGTCCAGCCTGCCCTGGACGTGGATCACGCTCGGTTTTGCGCTGATCTATCTCTGGCTGTACACGCGTCCCTACGATTGGCGTCGCGTACGTACGCCGATTGTCTTCACAGCGGTGAGCGTCATCTGGCTTTTTCTCTACAGCAAGGGGTGGAGTCCGCAGTTTGTTGTGTGGGTGCTTGCCTTCGTGGCGCTGTTGCGCGCAGACATGTATGGTGTATTGATGGCGGTGACATTGACGTTGCTCAACGTGCTCGAAAGCAGCGTCTTTCTGATCCTCTTGCCGGACGAACGCTGGATCATGGTGACAACCGTGCTGGCGCGAACAGCGCTGTTGATTTTACTCGCCATCGATTTCCTGGGGCAGATCTGGCCCCATACAGAGATAGGACGCCGCTTGCAGACTATAGCCGTGCGTCTGAGCGCCGTGGCGATGGCAGCGATTGTCGTCGTGATGCTCGTCGGCGCGCCGCGCGCTGCGCAGGCGTACCAGGAGCGAAGGTTGGCAGAACATTCCTGCCGCGCCGCCATCGCCTATCTCCAGGCTGAGGCGAACGGGTTGACGCATACAATTGCGATGGAGGATGCTGACCTCTGGCGCGATCTCTATCCCTGGCTGCGCGAACACTATACATTGATGATCGTTGATGGCTACAATCCCGATGACCGCCCTTTCGACGAGGTCAAAACCGCGAAGCTGGCGCAACTGGCGCAGCGCGGCGAGTTTTGGTGGATCGAACGCAGCCCAAACGGCGACAAACCGTTTGCCTGGGCGCCGGCCGCAGCGAACTTTCTTGCCATGCCCGGCGTCTATCGATCCGAGGTGCAACGTCTCGACGACTGTGACCTGATGCGCGTCTACACGCTTGCAACGGCGTCCCCGCTCGGCAGTTTCGCTGTGGAGGATGGGCGGATCGATCTACGCAGCGCAGCGTTGGGCGAGGCAAAAGCGGGGGCGACGCTGCCCCTGGTGTTATACTGGCAAGCAGCAGAACCGGTCGATAGAAGCTATACTGTCTTTACGCAGCTGTTTGCACCCAACGGACAGATGATAGCACAACAGGACAATCTGCCTGTGAATGGTCTGGCGCCAACCAACAGATGGGCGCCCAAAGAACCGGTGCGCGATGCGTATCAATTGACGATGCCCGTCGGTGCGCCCGACGGGCTGTACGAGCTGCATGTCGGGTTGTATGATGAATCTGGACGACAAATGGTCACGTTGCCCGACGGCGCGACCGCTGACCATGTGACTATATTCGTGGAAGTGCGTTGACGATGATGCAAACGGTCAATCCCAATATCAGCCCCAAAGACCGCAGCACAGCTTTTCTGATCTTTGGCTTTTTGCTGGCATGCTACATGTTGACCTTCACCGGTCTGATCGACAGCAGCGATGGGCTTTCCACCTTTGCGACCACGGAAAACCTGGTGCGGCGCAGCGCGTTCGATAGCAATCAACTGTTGTGGATGGGCAATCAGCAGGGCAACATCGGTCCCGACGGCAATCTTTACACACGTAAGGGGCTGGGCATGGTGCTGCTGGCGGCGCCGTTGGTATGGGCGGCAAAAGTGTGGCCATCGATCGGGCTGGTGCACGCAGCGATGCTGCTCAACCCGCTGCTGACGGCGTGGACAGGGGCGCTGCTCTTTCGCGCAGGGCGTCGTCTGGGTTGGTCGCGCGCGCTGTCGATTGCGGCGGCGTTGCTCTTTGGTTTGTTCACAATGGCATGGCCTTACACACAGACCTTCTTCAGCGACCCGGTGAGTGGGTGGGGGCTGTTCGCTGCGGCGTATGGCCTGATTGCCTACGCACAGTCAGGGCGCAAGCGCTATCTCTTCGGCGCCGGCATGGCGTGGGGAATCGCCTATCTGTCGCGCACGATCAACTTAATGACACTGCCGATCTACATCATTGGGTTGTGGCTGGTTTTGCCGGCGCTCGCCCGACGCAACAATGAGACAACCAGGGATCAACTGCGTCGCGCTTTCTGGAGTTATTGGCGACCTGTCGTCACCTTTGCAATTCCAGTGGTAATCGCTGGATTGATCTCATTGTGGTGGAACTGGGCGCGCTTTGGCAGCATCTGGGACACCGGCTACGTCGAGACAGAGAGCTTCAGCGCCAACTGGTTTTTCGGGCTGTTCGGATTGACGGTGGGTCCAGCGCGCGGGGTGATATGGTACAACCCGATCCTTTTGCTGGCGATTCCCGGCGCTCTTTGGTTCTGGCGTCATCAGCGGCGGATATTGATTCTGACGTTGGCGCTGGTGGTCGTCTATTTCGTCGTCTACGCCAAGTGGTACATGTGGCACGGCGGCTACAGTTGGGGCGCACGTTTTATCGCACCGACGTTGCCTTTCCTTAGTCTGCTGGCAACGCCTGGCTGGAAAATACTGATGTCCGACCGGGTATGGGGTTGGATTGGCTTTGGCGTGGGTGCGCTGCTGCTGGTTGCTTCGTTTGTGGTGCAGGCGCTAGGTCTGCTAGTTCCGTATGGTCTGGTGCAGGAGCGGTTGACGCAGTTGGTGACGCCGCTCTTTGCCGACGAAACCTTCACCAATCCGCGCTATTCACCGCTCCTGATGCAATGGTCGATGATCGAACGCAATGCGATCCATCTGGCGTGGTGGCGCGGCCATGCCTGGCCCGACACAATTGACTGGCTGCCATTCACGATTTCGCTGGGCGCTGCACTGATTGGCGCAATATTCTTGATCCAGCAGATGCGCAGCACACAGCGTGACGACATCGAAGATCACACACGCAACTGGCTCTATGGCGGCGCGCTGACCCTGCTGACCGTCGGGCTGCTGACGTACTACCACACGGCGCTGGTCAACCCTGAAATTCGCGCTGTCGCCGAGCGCATCGAGCGGGAGGAGCGTGCTAGCGATGTTGCGCTGCTCCTGCGTCCAGACTGGACGCAGGGCTTCGCCAATCTCTACCGCGGTTCGCTGCCAGTGTACGGCGTTTTGCAACAAAACAACCTTGGCGAGGCCGATGCCATGTTGCTAGATCGCCTGCGCAACCGCTACACACGGGCGTGGGTGACGCCTGATGCGTTGCTCCCCGAACAGTCGGGCTGGGAGCGCACGCTGCGTCTGCACGATTTCGTGCTGGCTGATGACCGCATCTCCGGGCCGTCGAATCAGCGGCTGGCGCTCTACGCCATGCAGCCAGCCGCCGATATGATCGAAACCGGGTTGGGCACAATCTTCGGCGACCCGACATTGTCGACTGTGGACGACACCAACGGCTGGATACGGCTGCGCGGCTATGCCCTGACGCCAACCGCTGAGCCAGGAGGACATATCTTGCTGACGCTGCTTTGGCAAAGCCTACAAGCTGTGGACAAGGACTATCAGGTCTTCGTTCATCTACTCGACGATCAAGGCGCTAAGCTCTTGCAGCGCGACGGTCAGCCTGTGGCGTGGATGCGCCCAACCAGCACCTGGCAGCCAGGCGAGGAGATCACAGATCGCTATGGGTTGCTGTTGCCCGCAACCCTGGCAGCGGGACGCTATTCGCTGGCTGTCGGCTTGTATGATCCGGTGACCGGACAGCGGCTGGCGGTCAGCGCCGGCCCGGCCAACTTTGCCATCGAAGTCGGCCCGGTTCAGGTTCGGTGAGAGGAATAGACACCGTGAGAACTTTACTTCGTATTACTCTTTTCGTTACAGGAATGGTTGTTTTTGCCAGCTGTGGCGGAAGCGAAACGCCAACGCCGCTGCCACCGCCCACACCCACCGATCCGCCGATCGAGACGCTCACTCCACCGGCGGAAGAAACGCTGCCTGTCACACTCGACGCGCCGACGCAGGCTGCGGTCGTGCTGGCGACGCCGACCGTCTCTGAATTGACGGTGGATGATCAGAAAGCACGGTGTAACACAGACTACGATATGGACCTCGCTGGCTATCCTGACCTTTATACGCGGATGGGTTGTGCAGTCGGAGCAAGCAGCCATGAACCGGTGGCAATCAATGAATTTGGCGAGGGCCCCGCATACAACCGCTTCATGCTCTGGTTCAGCAGCGAAGGGCTGATCTACGTCCTCTTCCCAGATCAGACCTGGCAATCCTATCGCGACACCTGGGACGAAAGCCAGCCTGAGCTTTCGTGCAACCCGCTCAGTGCGCCGCCTGCATCGCCGCCGTTGCCGCGGCGCGGCTTTGGCAAGCTGTGGTGCTCGATCGAGACGCTTCAGCAGCAGCTTGGGCTGACCGATCGCGAAGAGCGCCTCTGTCAGTACGCCGTCGTGCAGACCTTTGAACGTGGTCGCGTGTTGGCATGTTTCGAGGATGCCACGATCCGCTATTTCAGCTTGTTCAACGACGGCTCGTGGCAGTTGATGACCGTGCGTTAGACAGTGAACGCAACAGATAGTGAACGATGCGCGTGATTGCGGGCAAAGCCAAAGGGCGCAAACTGATGATGACGCCGGGCGACAGCACCCGCCCGATCACCGATCGCGCCAAAGAGGCGTTGTTCAGCATTCTTGGCGACTGGATCGAGGGAGCGCGCGTGCTCGACCTTTTCGGCGGCACCGGCGGCGTCGGCATCGAGTGCCTGAGTCGCGGCGCACGCTGGAGCGATTTTGTTGAGCTGAATCGCAAAGCCATCGAGACCATCAACGCCAACCTGCGTCATTGCGGCTTCGAGCGCCAGGCAACGGTCGTGCGCGGGGATAGCTTTGCCTATCTGCAGCGCTATCATGGCGAACCTTACGACCTGATCTTTGTGGCGCCGCCACAGTATCAGGGCTTGTGGCTCAAGGCGTTGACGCTGATCGACGGCAAGCCCGATCTGCTCGCCAGCTATGGCAGCGTCATCGTGCAGATTCACCCGCGCGAGCTGGCGCCCGTCGAACTGCAGCGGCTAGAAGAGTATGACCGTCGCCAGTACGGTTCGGTGATGCTGCTTTTCTACGCAACATCCGAAGCTTTGCGCACAGAGGACGAATCCCTCGACGATGACGAGATGGATGTTGACGAACCCGCCGGAGAAGACGAACCGTGACGCTGCGCCGCCGCCATGCCGCCATGTCAACCGAGGAAGTGCAAAATCTGCTGACGGTTGGCGCGTCGCCGCGCGTGGCGCTACTGTCTGCCAAAACCAGTAAGCAAACCCTGGCGGAGACGCTGGCGGCGATGGCGAACGCCGGCGGCGGTGTGGCGCTGCTCGGCGTGACGGCAAAAGGCGTCCCGCAAGCCGGCAGCGACCTGACCGCGTTGCGCGACCTGGTCGTCGAAGCCAGCCTGCTGCCCGACCCGCCGCTGATCCTGCCCAGCCCGCAGCGCATCGATCTGGGCGGCGTCGAGGTGATGACGATCGCCGTGCCCGAAGGACTGCCCCACGTCTACAATGTACGCGGCGTCTATCTCACCCGCACCGGCAACCAGAATCGCCCGCTGACCACCTCCGAACTACGTCAACTGCTGCTCGACCGCGGCGAAAGCGGCTATGAAAGCCAGCCGGTCGAGGAGGCAACGCTCGCCGATCTGGACAGTGCGCGCGTCAGTCGCTACTTCGACCAACTCGGCCTGCCGCCTGATGAAGACATGGTCGAGGCGCTGCTCAGCCGCGGCTGCGTCACCCGCCGCACCGCCGACGGATTGCCCGCCGCAACGCCGCTGCCGACCGTCGCCGGGCTACTGTTGTTTGGGCGCGAGCCACAGCGGTTCCTACGCAGCGCCGAGATCATCTGCGTACGCTATGCCGGCGCGACCATGAGCGACGAGTTCGTGCGCCAGGACATCGGCGGCGTGCTGGTCGAGCAAGCGCGACAGGCCGAAACTTTCGTCGCCAGCAATATGCGTCGCGGGATGCGCATCCGCGGCCTGGCGCGCGAGGAGACCACCGAGTATCCGCTTGCGGTCGTGCGCGAGGCAATCGTCAACGCCATCGCCCACCGCGACTACAGCATCCGCGGCGAGGGCATCCGGCTACTGATGTTCAGCGACCGCCTCGAAGTCTACAGTCCCGGACGGCTGCCGGGCCACGTCACACTGGAAAACATCAAAGACGAACGCTACAGCCGCAACGAAGCAGTCGTGGCAGTGCTGACCGACCTCGGCTATATTGAGCGGCTTGGCTACGGCATCGACCGCATGATCGTCGCCATGCAGGAGGCGGGTCTGCCCGAGCCGGAGTTCGAGGAGACAGCCGCCGGCTTTCGCGTCACGCTACGTTCGTCGGGCGAGGAACTGGTCAGCGCCCGTCCGCAACAGCAGCGCTGGCATCACGCCTTTCTCAACGAGCGGCAGGAAGCGGCGCTGGCGTTTGTACAGGAGCACGGGCGCATCACCAACAGCGACTTGCAGGCGCTGTCGCCCGACGTTCACCCCGAAACCATCCGCCGCGACCTGGCGGACCTGGTCGACAAGAATCTGCTGATCCGCATCGGCAGCAAGCGCGCCACCTACTACATTTTGAAGTGAAGTAGATGCGCCTTGTTAACCTTGCTAAAGTTGCGCCGCAACGTTCACCGCACTTTGAATTGTAAGATTCCCTTCGTAACGCAACCCCGCCACCTCATAGGCTAACATTGTCGGTTTGGTGAGACAGATTACGTCTTACACAGAGCCGACGCAACGGAACAGTACAAAGTCTATGGATTCAAAAATGGGAGTCTCAATGAAAAACAGAATGTTTCAGTCGATCGTTATCTTTGTCATAATAGTCGCCATAGCCCTGGCCGGCTGCACAATGCCTGCAACGCCCGTTCCAGCAGCGCCAGCGGCGGCACCGGCGGCGCCAGCTGGCGAGGTTGTCTCCGGGGAGCTGATCGTGTACACCTCGCGCGCCGAATCGCTCTTTAAACCGGTGATCGAAGCCTTCAACCAGGCGCACCCCGATGTCAAGGTGACGGTGCTCACCGGCAGCAACGGCGAGCTGGCGGCGAAATTGCTGGAGGAACGCGCCAATCCGCAAGCCGACGTGCTGATCAACAGCGACATCCTCACGATGCAGAGCCTGAGTGAACAGGGCGTCTTCGCCGGCAACGATTCGCCAGCAGTCGCCGCCGTGCCAGAAGCCTACCGCGCCGACGACGGCAGTTGGGTGGCGTTGACGCTGCGCCCGCGCGTGATTATGTACAACACTGAGCTGGTCTCGCCGGAGGAGGTTCCCACGACGATGATGGGGTTGACCGACCCGCAATGGAAGGGACAGGTTGGCTCGGCTGACAGCCGCAACGGCGCGATGGTGGCGCAGCTTGTCGCCATGCGCCATTTGCTCGGCGAGGAGACGATGAGCGCGTTCGTGCGCGGGCTGGTCGCCAACGATACACAGTGGTTCGGCGGTCACACCGACGTGCGCAAGGCGGTCGGCGCTGGCGAATTGAAACTGGGGCTGGTCAACCACTACTACTATCACCTCTCCAAAGCCGAGGGCGCCCCGGTCGGCATT
>CALJMI010000099.1 GCA_937981885.1 uncultured Caldilinea sp. | reverse complement strand
TCCTAACCTGGCAGAGCCAGAACCAAACAGGTCGTTGAAGTGCGCATCGGAGCCAGTTGCGGTAAAGTATCTTTGAGCCATGCCAATAGAGAGGTGACAAGATGCCGCAAAGCCTGATTACACAAAGATACGCAGCAGATATCGCGGGTGTGTTGAATTGTTACGACCGCATCGTCATCAGTGGTCAACTTGCGCCGATCTGTTATGCCAAAGGGATAACGAAATATCTGTACGTGCAAGGGATTCGCATCTTCGACTACACAAAGTTTGCCGAACCGCTGCGTGATGCGATTCGGCAGAATGCTGCCGCAATCGCTGCTGCTGCCGGGATCGAGATCGAGTTCATCACGAAGCACAAGAGCTTTCGCAAGGAAGATCGCATTCAGGCCATCGTGCAAGCACGGGGCGCTCACCCAGGACTGGTGCACATTTTTTCGGCAATGGAAACGTGCCAGGCGTATGAGCCCTGGCACGACAAAAGCACTGGAAAAACGTATATCAGAATGACGCAAGGTAAATGTCTCCACTACTACTTCTACTTTATCGATGAGGCGCTGGGGCTGTGCTATTTGCGCGTCCCCACCTGGTCGCCGTTTCGACTCCAGTTCTATTGCAACGGGCACAACATGCTGGCCAATCAACTGGACAGTCATCAAATCAACTTTGAGATGACTGACAATGCATTTCTGACGATTGCAGATTTTGCACAGGCCAACACGTTAGCGCAGGCGTTCAATGTTGAGGCGCTACATGCCCGTCTGGACGCTTATGCGGCAACCTACTGTCCGGCAGTGACCACCTTGCAGATGTGCTACAGCTGGAGCATCATGCAAGCGGAGTACGCAACCGACATCATCTTTCGCAACCAAGCGGCATTGCAACGCTTCTATCCACAACTCGTGGAAACCCTGATTCAAGCCGTCAAACCGGCTGACATCGCCACCTTTTTGGGGCGCAAGCTACATAGCAACTACCAAGACGAGATGGGTAATCGTTTCAATCGCCGTTGGCTCGGTACACGCATCAAGCACACCATGGGGCCTGTCACCATCAAGATGTACGACAAATTCAGCCTCATCCTGCGCATTGAGACCACGGTCAATGATGTCTCCTTTTTTGACCACTATCGCCAGGTTCAACACCGGGATGGTACGACCTCAACCGCTTATGCCCCCATGAAGAAGACGATCTACAGTCTGCCCCCGTTGGCAGAAACCCTCTATGCCGTGCATCAGCGTTATCTCAAATTCATCTCTGACATTGATACGCCTGCTGGCGGTGCGGATAACCTTCACCACCTGGCAGAAACCGAGATCGTGGACAATCGTCGCTACAAAGGCTTCAATCTCCTCAGCGAGGAGGATTCCTCTTTGTTCCGTATTCTTGCCAGCGGCGAGTTCGCTATCAATGGCTTCTCCAACCGTGCGCTTCGGCAGCGTCTGCCAGCTTTGAATTCTGGGCAGGTCACCCGTTTAATCAAGCGATTGCATGTTCATGGCATCATCAAACGGGTCGGCAAGCGTTACCGTTACTATCTTGCTGATCTTGGTCGGCGAGCAGTTACTCTGGCGCTCACATTGCGAGAACTCATTGTCGTTCCTGCCCTGGCCGATAGATGACCCAAAATTCTTGCTCAATGTACAAGCTTTTCATTGGTTAGGTACTAAAATGAAGGCGGAACGCTGCGCGCTGTGTGCTGTATGCACGAATGCCTCTTTGGCCTCCTGGCGCTTGCTGACAACCACCTTTGCCGATCGGGTGGAGAGGTCGATCACCAGGACGTTGCGCAGAGTTTGCATCAGATCGCAGAAATTACTTTCTGAAATCTCTATTGCAAATTCTTTGCGATTTCGCAGCCAAAACTGCACATTGACATTTTGCCTCAAACAGGCGTACACTTTATGTAGACAATACGGCTACTTGATTTGAGTATGTTTGCATACGGAGATTGTTGCGTATTGCGTGAGGCCGTACGTAACGCAACACGCAATACGTGACATGCGACACGTTGACCGTTTGCTGCACAAAGGAGACCAACATGGAACCGCTCAAGGGGCTTTGCACCATCGTGATGCCGGAGTTGCATCTCCGGGAATTCGCGTTTCAGCACGCGGTCGAGTTGAACCCGGAGAACTATCCGCTGGAACTGGGAGCGGGTGAACCGGGCACGTCGCCTGACCCGCAGGCGCTGTCGGCGGCGATGGAGACGTGGCGACGCTGGCCCACCGGCATGACGCTGCGCGTGCATTTCATGGAGGGCGATCCAGAGGTGCAGCGTCGCGTCGTCGCCATCGCCAGCGAATGGAGCCAGTACGCCAACATTTACTTCGAGTTTGGCGCCGGGCCCGACGCGGAAATTCGCGTTGCCTTCAAGCCAAACTGGGGA
The DNA here is from genome assembly GCA_937981885.1 of uncultured Caldilinea sp. Classification (GTDB taxonomy): domain Bacteria; phylum Chloroflexota; class Anaerolineae; order Caldilineales; family Caldilineaceae; genus Caldilinea. The sequence goes on along the minus strand of CALJMI010000099.1, from coordinate 28,388 downwards.
TCATGGTCATATATGGGCACCGATTGCAGCCTGCCGCAGCTTGCCGGTCACCCAACCATGAACCTGGGCTGGTTGACGCCAACCACGCCTGAGGTCGAGTATCGCCGTGTCGTGTTGCACGAGTTCGGTCACGCTCTCGGTCTGGTGCACGAGCATCTTTCGCCATCCGCCGAGATTCCGTGGGACGAGCAAAAGGTGGTCGCCTATTACAAACGCACCAACGGCTGGGATGAAAAGTACACGCGCGCCAATGTGCTGGCGCGTTCCAAAGCCGACGCCTTCACCCGTTTCGATCCGCAGTCGATCATGCTCTATCCCGTGCCGAAGGAGCTGACCGTCGGCGGCTTCGAGATTCCATGGAGCAACAGCGAGCTTTCGCCACTGGATAAGGAGTTCATCGGACAGATGTACTCCTTTCCTGGATAACGGCGCTGCAACCAGGAAACGGTTTCGGCAAAGGAGACTGACCATGTCAACGTCGAATGCCATCATCGAGCTGCGCCAGAAAATCTATGACCTGCGTCTGCGCAGCAACGTCGTGCAGCAGGCTGTGGTGCAGACCACCGATCCCGATCAGTTGGCGCAACGATTGCAAGAGGCCGGTGCCATCGAAGCGGCGCTGGCAGCGGCGGAAGCGGAGCTGCAGACAGCGGAGCAGGCGCAGGCAAAGTCCGCCGAACCGCGCGATGAAAAGGTGCGCAGCAGCGTCACACGCAGCATGGCGACCACACAACTGCAAGCGACGGTGCGGCTGCGCATGGCGCATGCGCCGACTGCCACCTATCACCTGCTTGACGCCGCCGCCAATCCGCTGGTCGAGGTCACGGTCGAAAATGGCAAGACCACGCCGCGACGGTTGCGCATCACCTCGCGCATCGAGGGCTACAGCGCCGACGCCATCGACACCATCGAGCTGGAGGGCAGACCCAGGCCAGGCGCAACCCGCACTATCACCCAACTGCCCACGCTGTTCCCAGAGCGCATCCGGCCGGTTCAGGAGCTGACGCGCGCCACCGTCAGTGTGCTCGTCGAAGAGATCGGCGGCAAGATCGAGACGCATGAGACGCTGCCGATCTGGCTGCTGGCGCGCAACGCCGCGCCGCTGGCGGTGCGCGACCCGGCGAGCGGCGGCTGGATTGACCTCAGCCGCTACTTCGGCGCGTTCGTCACGCCCAACCAACGCGACGTGATGCGTTTTCTGCGCCATGCCGCCAGCCTGCATCCTGAGCATCAACTGGCGGGCTATCAAAGCGATGTCACCTTGCAGGCGCGTGCAATCTTCGACGCGCTGAAGCAGCAAGCCGACATCACCTATGTCAACTCCTTGATCGCCTTCAACCCCGACGAGAGCGCGCGCGGTCAGCGTGTCCGTCTGCCGCGCGAGACGTTGGAAGAACAGCAGGCGAACTGCATCGACGGCACATTGTTATTTGCCAGCCTGCTCGAAGCGATTTCGATCAACCCGGCGCTGGTCATCGTCCCCGGTCACGCCTTTGTCGGCTGGGAGACCGGCGCCAACAGCGGCAAATGGGACTACCTGGAGACGACAATGATCGGCGCCAACGAATTTGAGGACGCGCGCAAGATCGGACAACAGAAGGCTGCATTTTGGGAAAAACAAGCCGCCGCGCCCAATAAAGCGCACGTCTTTCGCCGCTGGTCGCTGCGTGATCTGCGCACCATCTATCGCATCACGCCGCTGGAGTAAGACAGTTCGGCTGTCTGGAGAGCATCACCATGAGCGAACCAACCAAAGCGCGCCCGCCCCGCCGCCCCAGGCGCGCGGACAACACCGCTGACGCCACTGTGTCCGCAGCAGCGCCAGCGGCTGCTCCAGCGTTGCCTGCCTTCTTTGCCCCTTTCATCTACGGCTTGCACGAATCAGGCGGTGAACACCTCATGCTCGAAGCCGGGCGTCCGGGCTGGGTGGTCGAACTGGCGAGCGTTGGGCTGGACGGCGGCGGCGACAGCCCCGCTGACTACACGCGGCTGTCGAGCCGTGGGTTGGGCGTGATCGTGCGTATCCACAACGGCTACGAACCAAACGGCTCGATCCCGCCGCCTGCCTTCTACGATGATTTTGCGCGTTCCTGTGCGCGCTTTGTGGCGCGCTCGGCGGGCTGTCACATCTGGATCATCGGCAACGAGCCAAACCACGAAGCCGAGCGCCCGCACGGGATGCCGGTCACGCCATTTCAGTATGCGGACTGTTACCAGCGCTGCCGCACGGCGATCCGTCAGCAGCCGGGGCATGAGCAAGATTTAGTGCTGGTGGCGGGGCCAGCGCCATGGAATGTGCAGACGCGCTATCCGGGCAACCTTTCCGGCGACTGGGCGCGCTATTTCGCCGACACGCTGTCTGCATTGCCGACCGGCGGCTGCGACGGCTTCGCCATCCACACCTATACACGCCGTCTTGATCCGACGCGCATCCGCATCGACGTGCCCTACAATGCCGACGGCTACCGTCATCTGCGCGACGAGTTCGGCAGCTACAAGGACTTCATGCAGGCGATCCCCACGCGGCTGCGCGACTTACCCGTTTTCATTACCGAGACTGACCCTACCGAGCCGACCACCGGCTGGGAGGATGGACGCAACGTACACTGGGTGCGCACCGCCTACGAAGAGATCGCCAACTGGAACGCCAACCCTGCGCACCAGCCGATCCAGGCGTTGGTGCTCTATCGTTGGCCTCCCTCCGGTGTGATCCACGATCAGCCACAGTGGTCGATCGCGGACCGCCCCGGCATCATCGAGGATTTCATGCAGACGCTGCGTGCGCTGCCGCCCGATGTCTACCGCACGCCCGCGCTGCGCCCGGAACTGGCAGTCGGCGCCGACACGGTCTTGCGCGCCCGCATCCCGCGCATCTACACCAACCAGCAGATGATCAACGCACTACACGACGCCGCCCTCGCGCTGGGGTTGACGCAATGGGCGCTGCTCGAACGCGCCGGCTTGTCGCTGATTCAGATGGCGTCGGCGCGCGAGTCATTCTATCAAGGCCCACCGCTCGAAGATTTGCCTAACCTGGCGGGCGAGGCGTTCGGCAAAGTGCGTGCGCTGCTGCTGGCGCAGTTGCGCTCGAAACCGCTGTGGCATGGGTTGGTCAACTCGCCCGATGGCTTGAATCTGCGCGCGGGACCTGGCACAGAGCATGCCATCCTGCGCACGCTGCCCCACGAGACCGGGCTGGCGGTGCTGGCGGAATTGGGCGCCTGGCTCTACGCCGCGCTCGACGAGGAGGACGGCTATCTCTTTGCCGCACATGTGCTGAAGTCGGCGACCTTCGAGGACGACGACGAGCCGCTTGCTCTGCCACCCAACGAGCAGGTTCCTGCCCCGGCCGGCGCCAGCGGCGCCGAACGCCGCGTGATTGCTGCCTGGAATCGCTACGGCAATTTCGTGCGTCGTCTCTCCGTGCAGTTGGACATCGATCCGGGTGTGGCGCTGGCGGTGTTGATCGCCGAATCGGCGGGCGAGGCGTTTGGCGCCGACGGCCGCATGATCATCCGCTTCGAGGTGCACATCTTTCGCCGCGAGTGGAAACCGTCTGACCCGGCGCTCTTTGACCGTCATTTCCGCTTCGACGCGCAGAAGGTCACCAGCGGCCATGCCTGGCGTCCGACGGCGGAGAGCGCCTGGCGCGAGTTTCATGGCAACCAGGCCGCCGAGTGGGAGGTTTTCACTTTTGCACGTGCGTTTGATGAGCGCGCGGCCATGTACTCGATCAGCATGGGCGCGCCGCAGATCATGGGCTTCAACCATCAGATGATCGGCTACGCCAGCGTGCAGGAGATGTTCGAGGCCTTTCAGCGCAGCGAACGCGCCCAGTTGTCGGGGATGTTCCGTTTCTTCCAGGCGCGTGGTCTGGTCGATGCGATTCGGCGGCGCGACTTCCTGGCGTTTGCCACGACGTACAACGGCGCCGGCAACGCGCCCACCTACGCCGCCATCATTCGCCAACAGCTTGCCATCTATGACCGGCTGATTGCCCCGACGCCGGTTTCCATCATTGCAGCATCCACCATGATTGAGGAGGAAAGTATGTCTGACGCCCTTGAGACGATTCCGGGCGGCCCTGGCGCCGCCCTGCCCATGCCTGCACCGTCGGCTGGAGAGATGGATCCGGAACTCTACGATGCCTGGCGCAAGCATGTCGAACGTGGCTTCGAGAACAACAACCGCATGTTCGATCGCACGCTCAACGCCTTCATGTATCCTTACTGGCTCACTGTCGCCATGTATGTGGTGCTGTTTTTGGTGGGCATCGGCGCGTTCGTCATGGCGGCGCGGCTCAGCTTCGAGAACGGCAAGGAGATGTACACGCTGCTCTTCGGCGGCATCGGGCTGGCTGCATTTCTGACCTTCTTCCTGACGCGACCGTTGCAGGCGTTGGAAGAAAATCTCCAGTTCATCACCTGGCTGGGCTTGATCTACAACACCTACTGGACGCGCCTGGCGTACATGAACAACCAGGAGACCGTGCAACACGACCTGGAAAGCGCCAGCAACGATGCGATCAGGAAGATCAAAGAGCTGCTCGACACGCACACTGAACGCAGCGGCAACCGACCGGGATTACGGTAGGCGACTTTTGTGCGGCGCATTGACAGAGGTTTCGTCTATATCGAGTGCTCGATAGTCCAACCGGATGGCCAGTACGAATTTCGCCTTTTGTTGGCTGCACTTCAAGTTTCCAACCTACTCAATCGGATTCGTGTATGAAGGCGCCAGCAGTAACGACTGGCTGGAGTTTGATGACCTTCGACGCTGTGGCATACAGCGATCTTTATTTTTGATGGTCTTTGGAAACCACTAACAGATTCACGCACGCATCATGCAAGCGCGCGTAAGTGCTTAACCACCCTCGGTATCAGACTCTAGACTGCCAAATAACTGTGGTTGCAGGAGTTATTGAATCGGTGTTATCATTTTCCATACCTCAACAGCGTCTTCACAATCGATCTAGTCTTGCCGTGTTGTAGATATTTCAGCGGACTCGTCCTTTTTTCTAAGACCGAATTGAAAGGAGCATCAAGGTGTATCATAAGTTTTGCCAGCTATGTCACTCGATTGTAATAGCAATATTGGTGTTGTCGGTTGCAGGGTGCGCTGCACCGGTCACAGCGCCATCGGCGGCGCCTGCTGCAGAATCGCCTGCGACGATGGTCACAGGGTTGGAGGCGTGCCAGGGGCAGAGCCTGGTGCTGGCTTCGATGACTGATCAGTATGTCGCAGCGTTCCGCGCATTGATTCCGAAGTTCGAAGAGGCGTCGGGGGCTAAGTTGACGTTAGATGAGTTGGGGTATGTCGATCTGTACCAAAAGTTAATTGCAGATTTTGTCGGACAGACTGCCAACTATGACTTGATGACCGTAGATATCGTATGGTCGGGCGAATTTGGACAGAATCAGTACACCCTGCCGCTCGACGATTTTATGGCGCGTGACGAAGCGGAACTCCAGCTTGACGACATCCTGCCGGTGGCATGGACATTGGGCGAGTGGCAGGGCGCCCATGTCGCCTATCCTCTGGCCGGCTATGCCAATGTGTTGAATTATCGCAAAGATATTCTGGAAGAGGCTGGCATTGAACCTCCTGCAACACAAGAAGAATTGCTTGCAGCGGCGCAGGCGCTCACCGATCCAGACGCAGGTTTTTATGGGATGGCGCTGCTTGGCGCCAAAGGGCCGGCGGTGGCGCAGGATTATATGGTTTGGGTTCAGCAACATGGCGGTCGCATTCTTGACGATGAGGGCAAACCGGCGCTGAATACACCGGAGAACGCCGAGATATTGAAGTTTTTTGGCGAACTCTTCAACTACGCACCGCCAGGATCAGCGGACTACTGGTGGGATCAACGAGAGACCGCCTTCCGCAGCGGCAACGTAGCGATGATGGAGGGCTGGAGCATTGCCCGCGCTGGCTATGAAAATCCAGAAATTTCCTCGGTTGTTGGCAAAGTCGATATTGCCGTGGCGCCGGTGAAAGCAGGCCTGGAGCCGAAGTTTGGTTTTGGCGGTTGGGGCATCGGCGTCAACGCTGACTCGACGCCGCAGGAGCAGGAATGCGCATGGCAGTTCATCAAGTGGTTGACTTCGCCTGAAATCCAAAAAGAGTGGCTTCGCAATGATGGCGCGCCCATCCGCCGCAGCACAATGACCGATCCAGAGATCGTGGCTAAATATCCCTGGATGCCAGTCTTGCTTGAATCGTTCGAGAAGGGTGACGGCGACTACCGACCGCGAATTCCACAATACAGCATCATCCAGGATGCACTTGGGACGCACGTAAATGCTTTCATTGTCGGACAGGTGACGGCGGAGGAGGCGCTCAGTGCAGCGCAGAAGCAAGTCGAAGACAACTGGCAATAACGTTCCTACAATATCGCTCATGTAACTTCAGCACCGTACTGTCAAGGTGGGGGATGTGCTTATCACCCCCCACCTCGACTCTGGATATGCCGCATGGTCACCACAGATAACCAGACATCGACGCAGGAGAATCGCTGGCTGGCTCGCGTGCGACGTTTTCGTTTCAGCGAGGGCGCTTATTGGGTTATGCTGGCGCCCCTCCTGGCGTTCGTCGTCGCCGTTGCAATTTACCCGCTTCTTTTTTCGTTTCGAATCAGTTTCTTCAAATATCGTCTGACTGATCCCAATCAAGTCCAGACCTTTGTGGGAGTGGACAACTACCTGCGCGCGCTGCAAGACCCGACTGTCCTCACTGCGCTGCGTGTGACATTGGTCTATGTCGCAGGCACAGTGATCATTGAACTCTTGCTCGGTCTTGCGTTGGCGTTGCTCCTGGCGTCTGAAATGCGGACAACGCGGTTCGTTCGGTCTTTCCTGCTGGTGCCAATGGCGCTGCCGCCATTGGTGGTTGGACTGGTTTGGAAGTCATTGTACAACGCCGATTTTGGCGTCATCCCCTATTATCTCAAGCAGATGGGCGTCAGCGTAGGTCGTGGTCCGTTGGCGGAGCCAGCCTGGGCAATGTCGGCGGTCATTTTGATCGATGTATGGCAATGGACGCCTTTGTTGATGATCATTTTTCTGGCTGGCATCAAGAGTCTGCCCACCGAACCATACGAAGCAGCCTATGCCGACGGCGCCACGCGCTGGAGTCGTTTCATCCATATCACGCTCCCTTTACTCAAACCTACGATTCTGGTCGCGCTGTTGCTGCGTACAATGCAGTCGTTCAAAGTCTTTGATACGATTTACGCCACAACAGGCGGCGGCCCTGGCTCCACGACGACGGTTCTCAATTTCCACATTTATACAGTCGGCATGACCTTCTTTGACATGGGCTATGCGGCATCTCTTGCCAACGTGCTTCTGGTCATTATTGCGATTCTATCCGCCCTGTACATCATGCTGCTGGAAAGGCAACAGTTGTGATCTTTCGACGAAGCAGGCATAGCGACGAAGTCAGTGTGATGAACAGGCGAAGCGGTCTCGAACAGGCTGTTTTGACCATTGTCACCATTTTTGTTGTGCTTTTCTTTATGCTGCCGATCTTCTGGCTGGTGACGACATCGTTCAAATTTGGACGCGAGGCATTTGCGATTCCACCGCGATGGCTGTTCTTTGAGTTCACGCTGCGCAACTTTCAGGAAGTGCTGGCAACCACGAAGATCAGCCAATACTTGCTCAATAGCATCATCGTCTCCACTGGCGCTACGATTCTCTCTTTGGTGTTGGGCGTCCCAGCCGGCTACGCAATTGCGCGCTCACAATCGCGCATTCTGAACAGCTCAGCCTACTTTTTTCTAATCTTGCTGATGGTGCCGCCGATTGCCATGCTCATCCCGTTTTATTTGATCATGCGCGATTTGCGCCTGTTGGGCACCTACGCTTCGCTGATTATTTTGGACACGGTGTTTGATGCTGCGTTTGTCGTCTGGATGATGCGCAGCTATTTTGCCGATGTCCCCAAGGAAATGGAAGAAGCCGCGCTGGTCGACGGCGCCTCGCGCTTTGTGGCTTTCTGGCGTGTTGCACTGCCGTTGTCGATTCCGGGCGTCGTGGCAGCCGCAATCTATGTCATCATCTTTAGCTGGAATGATTTTCTCTTTGCGCTGATGTTGACGTCGCCTGAGACCAAGACAATTCCGCTCGGCATTCTCTCCTCGTTTAGCGCCGTGGAGATCAACTGGGGCAAGATGGCCGTGATGTGTCTTTTTGCGATTATTCCGGCGTTGGTGATTGCACTTTTCTTGAATCGCTACTTTGTCCAGGGCGCCACGATGGGCGCCACCAAAGGATGACAAACGGACACACACGTCGGCGACGCCGCCGCCAAAGAATTACGCAGCAAGCCGCTGCACTTCTGGCTGAAACAATTCATAGAACAATAAAGGGGAGCATCCTATGTCATCGGCGAACATGATGCGCGTGATGTGGTGTGAACGCCCACACGAAGTCGAACTGCGTCATCTTCCAATTCATCCGGTTGGAGATGACGATGTACTTGTGAAAGTTGCCTACGCCGCCATCTGTCCCTGGGATGTACGCGCGTTTTCAGGTCTTTCGTCGGCTGTAGCTTTTCCGCGCGTGTTGGGGCACGAGGTTGCAGGGCGCGTGGCCGCTGTCGGCAAGAACGTCAAAGGATTGGAGGTGGGTCAACCTGTCGCCCCAGATATGATCGTCAAATGCGGCGTCTGCAAAGCCTGCCGCATCGGGCGTCCCAATCGATGTCAACGTCCGACCTACTTGCAATACGGCGGGGGATATGCGGACTATGTCTGTGTGCCGCAGCGCAACATTCACCCGATTCGCGGTGGCGTCAGCTTGAAAGCCGCCTCGATGATGGAGCCGTTGGCGTGCGTGTTGCGCGGCCAGGATATGCTGCGCCTCTATCCAGGCGAGGTCGAACTTGTCGTAGGCTTGGGACCGATCGGGTTGATGCACATGCAGGTGGCGCGCACATTTGGCGCGCGCGTGATTGCTTCTGACCCGGTTGCCGCCCGCCGTGAAAAGGCGCAGGCGCTGGGCGCCGATTGGGTGGTGGACCCACAGACAACCAATCTTGGAGAATTTATCAGAGACGTAACCGACGGCTGGGGCGCTGATGCGATTGCGCTGACGGTCGGCTCAGCGCGCATGGTGGAAGAAGTTGTCCCCTATCTGGCGCCGGGCGGTCGCTTAAACATCTTTGCAGGCATCTATCCCAAAGATCAGATTCATCTCGACCCAAACCAGATTCACTACGGAGAGTGGGTTATCACAGGTTCAGCGGATAGTACGCCGGAAAATATGCATCGTGCGCTCACCATGATTGAGTCTGGGCAGGTTCAAACCGAAGCGTTGATCAGCGATGTCTTGCCTCTTCCAGAACTGGTGAAAGGGCTTGAGATGGTCAAGAATCGCGCTGGTCTCAAGATCGTCATGGAAGTCAACGGCGAAGCGTGAACGTACAGACGATCGATCCAGCGCGCTCAGAGACGCCCTTGGTGCTCGCTGTTGATGTCGGTACATCTGCACTGAAGGTGGTAGTCTATAGTTGTTCGGGACAGGTATTGGCAAGTACAAGCCGCCGGTATGCTTATGCCACGCCTCAACCCGGATGGGCGGAAGCTGATCCACACTCCTGGTGGTTTGCTTTTGAAGATGCGATGACCGAGCTGCGATGTTCAGGTGCAGAGTTGGGACAAGTGCAGGCGCTTGGGGTGACCGGTCAAATGCACACGGCGGTTTTATTGGATGGCGATGGAGAAGTGCTTTCTCCCACGATTCTCTGGCTGGATCGGCGCGCAGTTGCAGAGACCCGTGAGTTGCAGGAGCGGCTGGGGCTGGCGCCCTACCACCTGAACTCAACCTACACGCTGCCCAAATTGTTATGGCTTGTACGCCATCAGCCAGAAGTGTTGCGCAACACGAAATGTATATTGTGGCCCAAGGATTATTTGCGCTATCGACTGACCGGCCTCCAGATGACCGACTACACCGAGGCCGGCGGCGCTGCCCTTCTGGACTGGGACAGGTTGACCTGGGCGACCGACCGACTGGCGATGGTGGGCATTGATCCTGACATTCTGCCTCCATTGCATCACCCGCAGGACGATGGCGGCCAGCTCTTGCCGGAGTTAGCGGAGCGCTATTATTTGCGGCGCGATGTGAAGGTGATCGTTGGCGCCGGTGATGTGCTAGCGCTGGTTTCTGGCGCCCCGCCACGATTTGGTCAAGTGACCTGCAGTTTGGGGAGTTCTTCGATGATCTTTGCTCCGTTGGCGCCTGGGCAGGAGATCAACGATCCTCTCCAACGCGTCTACACCTATCCGCTGCTCGCTTTCCCGCTCGTGGGCGGCGTCAGTTCAACCACTGGCGCTGCTGTGCAGTGGGCCTGGCGCAGCCTGTATGACGACCAGACAACGTTTGATTCGGCCGTGCAACAAGCGTTGGCAATGCCCGCTGGGGCGGCAGGACTGATCTTTTTGCCGTTTCTCTCTGGCGAGCGCAGCCCGTTTTGGAACGATAATCTGCGCGGCGCTTTTTATGGGTTGACTCTCGCCCATCGCCGCCCGCACATGTTGCGCGCTGTGATGGAGGGCATCGCTTTCAGCTTGCGGTATCTGCTGGACATTTTCGCCGAGCTTGGCGTATCTTTGGAGACCATTGCGCTGGCTGGCGGCGGCGCATCTGTGGCTGGCTGGCCACAGGTCATCGCCGATATCTGTCAACTGCCCGTCCACGTTTATGCTGGCGATGAGACGGTGACGCGTGCTTTGTATGCCTACGCACGCCTGGCTCTGGGCGACGGCGCTGACTTTTCTGCTGCATTGGCGCAGACTTTTGATGCGCCTTCGATCTATTTACCAGAATTTGGCGGCGAGCGATATGATCCACTATATCGCCAATATTGCCAGTTGACCGAATTTGCCGACAGGATGCTGGCGTAGGTAATCGTGTAGTATTTCCGAGTCGAATCAGTAATCAGCAAGGAGCTATCGATGTTGGGAAAAGCGCGGCGAATGAGCCGTCTATTTGTGGGTGAGAAACAACGTTGCCTGCTTTCTCCCCTCGACCATGGTGGCTGGCTGGGTCCGGTGCAAGGATTGCATCGCCCGCTTATGATTGTAGAACAAGTGATTGCCGGCGGCGCCAATGCGATCCTTGCTGCGCCAGGCTTTTTGCGCGCCGCTGCGCCCGCACTTCGGCCGGAGATTGGGTTGGTGCTACGCGTCAGTCTGACCGCTGGTCTCAGTGCACAAGGCGCCCAGGAAACGCCGATTGCCCAGGTTGACACGGCGCTGCGGCTCGATGTAGATGCAGTCGCGGTCTCTGTATTCTTTGGGCGGGAGGGCGACCTTGTCATCTATCGCTGGCTTGCTGACCTGATTCGAGCGTGCGAGCCATACGAAATGCCGGTTGTCGCCGAGATGATGCCGCCGGATGACCGGTCATTCGATGCCACTGCTATCGCCCATGCAGCGCGTATTGGCATGGAGATCGGCGCCGATGTGATCAAGACGAACTACTGCGGAGATGTGGCGCAGTTTCGAGAAATCGTGGCGGCTGTGCCAGTGCCGATCATTGTGGCCGGCGGACCGAAGACTGCAGGGGACGATTCCACGTTGCAGCTTGTTCGTGATGCGCTATCGGCTGGCGCTGCTGGCGTTGCCATCGGGCGGCGCGTGTGGCAATCAGAAGACCCGACGGGTGTTACCCGCCAGATTCGCGCCGCAATGATGGAATAAACCTATCCCAGAAAATACGGTTGTTTATTGCGCTGTGGTCGTGAATTTTGCCCCCGGATTTTTGCCTGTTTCTCGCTACGTGTTATAAAATAGTGATAAACCATTTAGGCTCACTAGCTCAATTGGCAGAGCAGCTGACTCTTAATCAGCGGGTTCTAGGTTCGAGTCCTAGGTGAGTCACTGGAAAGGGAGATTTCATCTGTAATCTCCCTTTTTTGTTCTCCAGGCATCGGTGCACCGTCCCTGTACTTGCGCTTCGAGCCAGGTCTGTGGCGACCAACCGGAACAGATCTAGGGCGTTATTCGTCATCAAGCTATCGGTGTTCACATTCGACGCCTGACATAACTTCCTGACAAGCGGAGTGAGGATCGCTATGTTTTCTCCTGGCAATCGGTGGCGGGACAGCGGGATTCTTGTCCTTCTGATCGCGGCGTTGGTGATTCTGATCTGGTGGCTCAACGAGCCGATTACCGATGTGCTGGACGCAGCGGAGGACGTACGCGGCTGGATTATCAGTTTTGGGCCGCTGGCGCCGCTGGCCTATGTAACATTCTTTGCGGTGCAAATTCTGATTGCGCCACTGCCCGGCAGTTTTTTATCGGTGCTTGGCGGCTATCTTTTTGGCTTTGGCGCCGGGCTGTTGCTCAGTCTGCTTGGCTTGTCAATTGGGGCGACGTTGGCGATTTTGGTCGGGCGTAAGCTGGGGCGCCCGCTCCTGGAGCGTTTTTTTGACCACGCTGAACTGATTCGGTGGGAGCGCAAGCTGCGCCTGCGCTCACCCTTGCTCTGGTTTGTGGTCTTCCTATTTCCGCTGCCTGACCTGGCTATCTACATTGCAGGTCTTGGCACAACGCCCATCCGCCTGTTGATTCCTGCGGTGTTGCTTGGACGCAGCATCGGCATTTTGGTTGGCAGCACTCTCGGCATGGCGACAGCACATCTGCCAGGCTGGTTTGTGGTGGGACAGTGGGCGCTTTTCCTGGTGTTGGCCGGGTTGGCGTATCGCTATCAACGACCGCTGCGTTACCATTTGTTGGTGAACTTGCGACGATCGCGACGTATGACGCGAGGGTTTCTCAAAACACCGCTCAGCTCTCCGGCAGAATAGGCAAATTTGCCACCCCCTGATCTGCTATTCACCGGCGCACTGCGCGCGATATTTTTCATCGAGGCTGTCGATCTTGGCGACCTTTGGCGCTGACCGCCCCCCTTGAAACTCGCTTGCCAACCAAATGTCGATCAACTTTTCCGCTACAGCCGCGCCCGTGATCTGTGCGCCAAAGGTGATGATCTGTGCATTGTTGCTTGCAACGGCGCGCTCGGCCGTATAGGGGTCCTGCACGCATACGGCGCGTACGCCCGGCACTTTGTTTGCAACGATCGCCATCCCGGCGCCGGTTCCGCAGACAAGGATGCCGCGCTCATATTTGCCAGCGCCAACCTCCTCCGCTACTTTTGCCCCGACATCTGGGTAATCGACCGGCGTGTTTTCATTGACGCCCATGTCAACCACCTGATAACCTTTGTTGACCAAATAGTCGCGGATTGCATCTTTGAGTTGCATTCCAAAATGGTCAGCGCCGAGCACAATCGGTTTGTCTTTGTCCATGGTGACTCCTTCTTCTTATACAAAAATTATTGAATTTGAATAACTGCAGAAAGCTGGAAACCCTGTCGCTCTAGACCGCAATCTCGCACTATATCTGCGCAAGCGCCTGAGACAAATCCGCAATCAGGTCGGTTGTCTCCTCAACGCCGACGCACAGACGCACCAGCTCATCACGAACGCCCAGCGCCAAACGATCCTCCGGCGACAGCGAGGCGTAGCCCATCAGCGCCAGCGGGCTGACGATGCTCTCCACGCCGCCCAGGCTTGGCCCGATCACAGGGATGCGCAGCGCGTCGAGAAAGCGATGCGTGCGGTCCATATCGCCGTCGATCTCGAAGCTCACGACGCCGCCAGCACCGCGCAGCGTTGCGGCAGCGACTGCATAGTCGGGATGGCTTTCCAGGAATGGATACCAGACGCGGCGCACTTTTGGCTGCGCCTCCAGAAAACGAGCTATCGCCAGCGCGCTGCAGTTTTGTTGTTCGACGCGCAGCGCCAGCGTCTTAATCCCGCGCAGGATCAGGTACGCGTTTTGCGGCGCCAGCAAATTGCCCAACAGCCCCTGCATCTGGCGCAGCGGCGTCGTCAGGTCGTAGCGCCCAGCAACTACGCCGCCCATCACGTCGTTGTGTCCGGCGAGATATTTGGTCAGGCTGTGGATCACCAGATCGACGCCAAACCGAAGCGGGCGTAGATTGTAGGGCGTGGCAAAGGTCGAATCGACCACGGTGAGTACGTTGCGTCGCTGAGCGATCTCTGTCAGCCGTTCGAGATCGAGACAACGCATGAAAGGATTCGTCGGCGACTCCGAGAAGATCAGCCGCGTTTCTGGACGAATTGCCGCTTCGATAGCATCATAATCGCCGAAAGGCGTCAGCGTGCAGGCAATGCCGTAGCGTTTCAAGAAGCCCTGACTGAAATCCAGCGTGCTCAGATAGCAGTTGTCAGTCAGGATAAAGTGCTGACCCGGTTGCAACAACAGCAACAGCGTCGCCGTTACTGCGCCCATGCCGCTGCTTACCGCAATCGCATCCTGCGCACCCTCCAATTCGGCCAGCTTTGCTTCGAGCGCACGTACGGTTGGATTGCCGTAACGTCCGTATTCTTCTCGCTCCGGCTCGCTCCAGAAAAGACGATCTTCGGTGTAATTGACCAGGTCCGCCGTTGTATCAAACGTGTAGACTGCGCTCTGCACCACAGGAACGGTCAGGCTGTGATGTGCTCGGAAACGCTGCTCACCGGCGTGGACAGCCTGAGTCGAGGTTGTTGCAGCAGAGTGTTCCACGCCGGATGACGGATGCCTTTGCATGAATTGCCTTATTCTCCCTCATTTCGACTGGTTTGTGTTAAATCCATATTGTCGTAGCACATGTCGCGCCACAACGTCCTTGTGAACCTCGTCGGCGCCGTCGTAGATGCGGGCGGCGCGCTCGTGTCGCCACCAGAACGCCAGCACTGTGTCGTCGGTGACGCCCAGCCCGCCATGCACCTGGATTGCGCGGTCGAGCACGCGCTGCAGCACATTCGCCACGAAGAATTTGATGGTGGAAATTTCGATGCGCGCCGCCGACGCGCCGATGCTATCGATTTTGGCGGCGGCGTCGAGCACAAGCAGCCGCGCTGCGTTGATCTCGGCGCGACATTCCGCGATCCAGTGCTGAACCACCTGTTGGCTGGCGATGGGGCGACCGGGCGCCAGCTCGCGGCTGACCGCATAGCGACACATCAAATCGAAGGCGCGTTCGCAGATGCCGATCCAGCGCATACAGTGGTGGATGCGACCGGGGCCTAACCGTTCCTGCGCCAACGTAAACCCATCGCCCTCGGCGCCAATGCGGTTGCTCACCGGCACACGACAGCCCTCGAAGCGCACTTCGCCATGGCTCAGCCACCCCGCTCCACGTTCGCCCATCAACGAGATGTTGCGCACCAGCGTGAAACCAGGCGTGTCGAGCGGCACAATAATCTGGCTGGCGCGGCGGTGTGGTTTGGGTGCGTCAGGGTTAGTGATCGCCATCACTACGGCGAAGGCGGCGCCCTCGGCTGCGGTTGTAAACCACTTATGGCCGTCGATCACATACTCGTCGCCCTCGCGACGCGCAGTCGTGCTCATCCACACCGGGTTGGAGCCGGCGTGCTCCGGTTCGGTCATGGCAAAACAACTGCGGATTTTGCCCTCCGCCAGCGGACGCAGCCAACGCTCCTGCTGTTCCGCTGTGCCGTGTGCGTGCAGCAGCTCCATGTTGCCGATGTCGGGCGCAGCGCAGTTGAATACGTAATGGCCGAGGGGGCTGCGCCCCAACTCCTCGCTGACGCGCGCAAAGTCATGCAGCGCCAACCCCATTCCACCGAGTTCAGGCGGCAGATGCGGCGTCCACAGCCCCAGCGCTTTGACCTCCTGGCGCAGCGCGTCCAGTTGCGGCGCAACGGCCTCGAAGCCCTGTTGTAGCAGGGTCGGTTCGAGTGGTAGGAGCCTGTCCTGCACGAAGATGCGTATCGTATCGAGGTAGTTCATGGTGCAACCTCATCGGCGCTAATCAACAATTCATGATAAAGCTCATCGCTCATGTGAAACCCTGTTCGCCGTGCTTTTCGAGCTTTTTGATTGTACCACATTGGGGCAGGCTTTTTACCGCACGAGCAGCAGCGTCGCATCATTAACATTGGCGCCGGTGGGCCCGGTGATGAGCAGGTCGCCACTGGCGGCGAGCGCAGGATAGGCGTCATTTTGCGCCAGCGCCGCCTGGGCGTCGATGCCCTGCGCCGCCATGCGCGCCGTCGTGTCGCCATCGACAATCCCGCCAGCCGCGTCAGTGGGGCCGTCGGTGCCGTCGGTGCCGACGGAGGCGAGCACAACGTCGGCGACGCCAGCCAGCTCGATGGCGGCAGCCAGCGCCAGCTCCTGGTTGCGCCCGCCCTTGCCGCCGCCGGTGACGGTGACGACCGTCTCGCCGCCGCAGAGGATGGCGCAGGGGGCAGGCAGTGGCTGTCCCACACTGCGCACCGTGCGTGCGATCGAGGCGAGAAAGCGCCCAGCCTCGCGCGCCTCGCAGTTGAGCAGCGTGGTCAGGATCAGCGGCGTGTAGCCGCGTTCCTGCGCCGCCTGCGCCGCCGCATCGACCGCTGTGTGTACACTGCCGATGACGTGGGTCTCGACATTGTGCAGCGTCTTGGGCGTCTCCTCTTCCAGTAACCGCCAGAGCGTGGGTGATAGGCGCAGAGAATAACGTCGTGCGAACTCCAATGCAGTCTCTGCGCGCATGGCGTCTGGATAGGCGGGGCCGGATGCGATGGTGTCAAGCCGGTCGCCGAGCACGTCAGAGATCACCAGCGCCAGGATGCGCGCCGGCGCGGCGCGCTGCGCAAAGCGTCCGCCTTTGACCAACGACAGCCGCTTGCGAATCGTGTTGATCACCACGATGTCGGCGCCGGAACGCAGCAACTGCTGGTTGACCGCCTGCAGATCGTCGAGCGTCACGCCCTCGGGCAGCGCCTCGAAGAGCGCCGAACCGCCGCCCGAAACCAGAAAGAGCACCATGTCGTCGGCGCCCAGTTCATCAACCATCGCTAGCGCGCGCTGCGTGGCGTGGAGGCCGTTTGCATCGAGCAGGGGATGACCCGCTTCGTAGATTTCCAGGTTGGGCAGCTCACCGAGCGCGTGGTGGTATTTGGTGATCACGACGCCCTGTGTGATGGCGTCCCCCCATTCCATCACCGCCGCGCTTGCCATGCGCCAGGCCGCCTTGCCGATGGCGATCAAGGTCACGCGCGGCGGTGGCGTCCGCCTGCGCAGAAACGCGCGCACGGCAGGCTCGGGCAGCACAGCCTTGATGATGCGATCGATAATAAAATGAGCGTCGCTGCGCACGGATTGTGTGAGCGCCGCGCTGCTGGCTGAACCTTGATCCATACTTGTTTTGGAAGTCAGTCCTTTGGATCGAGCGCGTCGCGCAGCCCGTCGCCGACGAAATTGAAGGCGAGTACAGTGATGACGATCATCACGCCGGGGAAGAAGGAGATGTGTGGGTAGCGTAGGATGTAAGCGCGCCCATCGGCGAGGATGGCGCCCCACGACGGCGTCGGCGGGCGCACGCCCAGACCGAGGAAGGAGAGCGCCGCTTCCAGGATGATGATGCCGCCGACGCCCAGCGACGCCAGCACGATGACAGGCCCCATGACGTTGGGCACAAGGTGACGCCAGATGATGCGCCAGTTGCGCACGCCGGATGCGTACGCGGCGATCACGAAATCGCGCTCGCGCAGGCTCAACACCTCGGCGCGCACGACGCGTGCATAGCGCGACCACACGGTGACGCCGATCACGACGATGGTGGTGACCAGGCTCGGACCCAGCACGGATGCAAGCACGATGAGCAGCGCAATGATCGGGAAAGCCATCAATGTGTCGATGATGCGCGAGAAGATTGTGTCCGTCCAACCGCCCAGGAAGCCAGCCAACGCGCCGACTACAACGCCAATCAGGACGGAAATAATCGTCGCTGTGAAGCCGGCGACCAACGCAATGCGCGAGCCAAAGATCACCCGGCTCAACAGATCGCGCCCCAAATGGTCGCAGCCAAAGAGATGGTCGGGTGAAGGCGGGCAGCCGCGCCGCGAGGTGTCCATGTCGTTGATTGGATCGTAGGGCGCAATCACGGGCGCAAAGATCGCGGTCAACACAATCAACGCCAACATTCCCAGCCCAACCAGCGCCACGCGATTGGCGCTGAAGCGCCGCCATGCGTTTTCAAATTCGGAGCGGTGTTTGGATTCAATCGCTGGCGTTGCCAGGCGCGTCTGCGACGTTGTAGCTGTCATGAAATCATGTCCTCAGCGGCTGATCCGGATGCGCGGGTCGATCACGGCGTAGACCAGGTCGGTGAGCAGGTTCGCCGCCACCACCAGAACTGCTAACACCACCACCAACGACTGAACAACCTGATAGTCAAGCCGGAAAATGGAGTCTGTGAAAAGTCGCCCGATGCCTGGCAATGCAAAAATTGTCTCGACGACGATGGTGCCGCTCAATAGAAAAGCAATGTTGAAGCCGATCACCGTCACCAACGGCAGCAGCGAATTGCGCACGGCGTGCCCCAGGATCACAGCGTTGCGCGACAGCCCCTTCGCCGTTGCCGTGCGCACATAGTCCTGTTTGAGCGCCTCGATCGTCGAGCTGCGCATAACGCGTGTGAACACCGCCATCTGCTCGATCGCCAGCACGATTACCGGCATGATGAAACCCTGCCAGGAGCGCAATCCGAACGGCGGCAGCCAGCCCAACATCAGTGAAAAGAGGATGATCAGCATGAGCGACAGCCAGAAGTTGGGCGTCGCCACGCCGACAACCGAGATGACCGACGATGCGTAGTCCACCGCCGAGTTGCGCTTCACCGCTGCCCAAATTCCCAAAGGCACCGAGAGCGCCAACGCCAGCAACATCGAGTAGACGTTGAGTTGCAGCGTCACCGGAACCGCTTCCAGGATCATGTCGCGCACCGGCACGCCCGTGCGGATGATCGACTCGCCAAAGTTGCCGGTGAACATGTTGCCTGCCCAGATCAAATACTGCTCCGGGTAGGATTTATCGAGTCCCCAACGGGTGCGGATTGCCTGAATCTGCTCCTCGGAGATGCGCACCTGCCCCTCGCCGAGCAACAGAAACACCGGATCGCCTGGCATTAGCCTCAGGACGATGAAGGTCAAGAGGCTGATCAGGATGATCACGATTGCGCCGTGAAAGAGGCGAACTGTAATATATCGCGCCATTTTCTTTACATTGCGATAACCTTCCAGGAAGCTTCATAAAGATTAACGAATCGATTCGGTCATCGTAGATGCGGTTCGCAACCGCATTTCCTCTGCTGGCGAGAACGTGCGGCTCCCAGCCGCACCTACGTTGATTACCGGGTTCATTCGTTCATCCTCATCAAGCTTCCTGGAAGGTGAAGAAGTCAGCTTTGCCGTCAGTCCAGCCACCACTCATGCGCACGGTAGAACCAGACGGTCGATGCTTTGGGATCGACCGGCAGCCCCTTGACGCGCGCGCTGAATACATTCAGCCACTCGTCGTATTGCAGATAGAGGCACGGCACTTCTTCAACGAAAATTGCCTGAATCTGGTCGTAGTATTTCCGGCGCTCCTCCGGATCAACAACCTGCAAGCCTTCTTCGATCAGTCTGTCCATCTCTGCATTCTTGAACTGGTTGAAGTTGTTGCCGCCAGTCGAGTGCAGCGTCGAGAACGGATCCGGCTCGATGGCGCCGTTGTTGTACGTCCAGTTGAAGATTGAACTTTCCAGCGTGCCGTTGCGCAAGCCTTCCAGGATCGAGGCGACCGGCGCTTCGGCAAGCTGGATTTCGACGCCGATCTCCTTCAACTGCTGCTGTGCAAACTCGGCGATCGGACGACGCGCCTGGTCGCCGGTGATCGTGGTCATTGTGAAGGCGAGACGCACGCCATCTTTTGCGCGCACGCCGTCGCTGCCGGGAACCCAACCCGCCTCATCGAGCAACGCCTTTGCCTGCTCTACGTCGTAGGGATACTGTTTCAGATTGGGGTCGTAGTAAAAGCTCGATGGTGGAATGTTGGAGTGAGCGACGCTGGCTGCGCCTTGCCACAGGTCGGCGACGATCTTCTCGCGGTCAAGTCCGTACATCATTGCCTGGCGCACGCGCTTGTCGGAGAGCTGCGGCAGCGAGTTGTTGAGCGGGAAGTGCTTGATCGAGTTGCCCAACGCTTTCAGAACCACGTAATTCGGGTCCTGCGCAAAGGAGAGCGAATCCTCGACCAGCAAGGGCCAGACGGTGGCGTCGGCGTCGCCGGTCTGCAATGCAATCGTGCGCACCGACGGTTCGGGCACGACCTCAAGCCGGATGACGTCGATGTTGGGGCGGCCGCGGAAATGATCCTCGAACGCCTCAAGTTCGGTGAACTCCGCTGCGCGCCATTCCTTGAGTTTGTACGCGCCGGTGCCGATCGGCGCCGTGCGATAGGTGGATTCACCCACTTCAGCGTGATATTTCGACTGTACGATCGGGAACGTCGCCCAGTTCGCCAGCGACGCGGCATTGATCGTCGCCATCTTGACCACGACGGTGAGGTCGTCCGGCGTTTCGATCTCGGAGACGCCGGTGAATAGCCCGGCGCGCACTGCGCCGTTGTCCGGGTTGCGATAGTAGTCCCATGTGTATTTCACATCGGCGGAGGTGAAGTCACTGCCGTCGTGGAATTTGACGCCCTCTTTGAGCTTGAAGGTGTAGGTCAAGCCGTCCTCAGAGACTTCGTAGGAATCGGCGAGCACCAGCTCCAGTTCGTTGAATTCGTTGTAGTAGACCAGCGGATTGTGGATGTTGTTGATCATCACCGCCTGAACGTCAGGCCCGGCGTCGTCCGGGCTGAGACCGGCGACTTCCTGGTGTCCCAGCCAGACCATCGTGCCGCCCTGCTTTGGCGCGCCGGCAACGGGCGCCTCACCAGGAGCGGTTGTCGGCGCTGCGCCGCCGGTCGGCGCCCCTGCTGGCGCACAGGCAGCCAGAAAGACCGCCGCCGACCCGCCAACGGCGGTGGCGCGCAGAAAGTCGCGGCGCGTCAACTTGCGCCCGCCAGAAGTTGTGCTTCGTTCTTCAGTGTTCATCGAGATGCTCCTTCCAGTGTGTGAGATGAGTTTGTTCACAGCGAATGACTAGCGTGAAATCAAGGTATTTGGCGCAAATATGCGCAAGCCTTCGCGCTGCTGCCAGGATGTACAGGAGAAAGAGCGGTGCAATGACTGACCGCCAAGCGTGCTGAGAGTCTACCAAGCACAGGAGGTGATGTCAACTTTAGAAAAGGAGATAGGGTGATTGATATGGATATTGTGCTATAATCCTGTATGACAGCAAACAACCAACCCACGTGACTTCTCAAGAGCGCCAAGAAGGAAAAAGAATTAATGTATGTCCCGGTCCTAACCCACATCTGGCTGGAATCTCCGCTTTCTGATGAGGTGCTGGCGCGGTTGCCGGTGGGCGTGCAGGCGCTTCATGCCGCAGCGCAGCCGCCGACCTATGGCAACGCTGCACCGGCGCAGGCAATCATCGCTTCGTCTCAGGTGCGCTACGATGGCGCGCTGATGGATGCATGCCCCAATCTGAAGCTGATTGTCCGCACCGGCATTGGCATCGACAATATTGATCTCGACGCTGCTACAGCGCGTGGCATTGTCGTTGCCAATACGCCGGACGGTCCAACCGAGTCCACCGCCGAACACACCGTGGCGATGTTGCTGGCGCTGGCAAAACGTCTTAAGCAAGGCGCCGACAATCTGGCGGCGGGCAAATGGGGGCCGCGCACAGGCGTACTGGTCGGCGTCGAAGTGCGGGGCAAGACGTTAGGGCTGATCGGGTTGGGGCGCATTGGACGCCGCGTCGCCGAAATTTGTCGCCTGGCCTTTCAGATGCGCGTGCTCGCCTATGACCCGTATTTCAGCGAGGATGCTGCACAAGCGCAAGGCGTAACACTGGCGCCGCTGGAAACCGTCATTTGTGAGGCTGACTTTTTATCGCTCCATGCACCCGCCACACCCGAAACCGCAGGATTGATGAACGCTGAACGCCTGGCGTGGATGAAGCCGGGCAGCTACCTGCTCAATTTGGCGCGCGGCGCGCTTGTCGATGAAGCAGCGCTGCTCGATGCGCTGGATCGGGGCCAGCTTGCCGGCGCGGGGCTGGATGTCTTTGCCGTCGAGCCGCCCGCAGTCGAGAACCGCCTGCGCACACACCCCGCTGTTGTCGCTACGCCGCACAGCGCATCGGTGACGCGCGAAGGACGCCGCCGCATGGAGGAAATGGCGATAGAGCGCTTGCTCGCCTTTTTCCGTGGGGAACGACCGGCTGATATTGTCAACCCGGCTGTCTGGCAAGACGCATAGGCGCATTCGCCGCAGTTCCATGCCAAGTATTGCCCGTGCCCCGACCGATTGGTGAAGTTTTCGCTGCGGTTTGGACCCCGCATCTGCAAGGAAAGCTTCTTTGTTGGCGTTTCGATCGATGGTCGCAAGTTTCTTGGTCAGCGATTACACCTCTTCTCGCAACAGAGATTGTGAATTCGTAAATTGTTAAGGCGCTATTCAAAGAAAACCTTACGGGAAATTTCTGATTGACATGCCCTTAAAAGTGTGCTAGGCTATTTACTTGTAAGAGCTTTCATGAAAGCTCTTACAGTACGAGTGCTTTACAGCATACGCAAGCCATACGCTCCATGGCCACCCAGTAGATTTAAGTTTTCATTCGTTTTCGGTGCAAATGTCTTCGACAATCTACGATGTTGCTGCACGCGCTGGCGTGAGCATTGCAACTGTTTCGCGCGCGCTTAACGCGCCGCAGACGGTCAATGCAACGACGCTTCAGCGAATTCAACAGGCGATCGACGAACTCGGATTTGTTCCAAAAGCCGAGGCAAGTGCACGCGCCCGCAGAACACATCGACAGATTGGGGTGTTGGCGCCCTTTTTCATGCACTATCCTTCGTTTACGCAACGTCTGCGCGGTGTGGCGAGCGCCTTGCTCGACACTGGATTTGAGTTAGTCGTCTATAATGTTGATACGCCAGAACATGCCCGCAGTTATCTACATACGCTGCCTATCACGCATCGTCTGGATGGTCTGTTGATTATCTCGTTGATGATAAGCGATCCGGAAGCCACGCGGCTTGTACACCATCGACTGCCGACGGTGTTGATTGAGGGAACACATTCTCAACTGGCTGCGGTGGAGATCGACAACATCGGCGGCGGTGCTTTGGCCGCGGACTATCTCGTGGCGAAAGGGCATCGTTGCATCGGTTTTGTCGGCGGCGATCGGCAGCTTCCTGGATACGCCATTGGCACGAGCGCCCTGCGTTTTCGCGGCTTCGCCGCCGCCTTAGAGCACCATGCGGTCACGCCGATTTTGCCGGGATTTACGCCGCGCTCGGCGACGCATGAAGAGGCGCGTCTTCAGGCGCAGGATTTATTGCGAAAGACAAATCGACCAACAGCTATTTTTGCTGCAAATGACACACTGGCGCTGGGCGTGCTCAAAGCGGCGCGTGAGGCAGGACTTTCTGTGCCGGGCGATCTGGCGGTGCTCGGTTTCGATGACGCCGACTTCGCCGAATACATCGGGCTTTCCACCGTGTCGCAGTCGCTTGAGGAGTCGGGCAGGCTGGCGGTCGAGATGCTGTTGTCGATGTTGTCGGAGCCAGCGCGCATGAATCGCCACGTGCAATTGCCGCTGAAAGTGATTGAACGCGAGACGGCGTGAAATGTGTTGCGTGTTGCGTGGTGAATAGCCTGTTCACGCACCACGAAACACGCAACACGAAACACGCAACACGCAACATGTAACACGCACCACGCATCATCAGGTTAATCTCCGGGTCTTCCGGGTTAACGATACAAGTGGTTGTCCTATCTACTATCAAAAGGAGAATGTCTCTATGAAGCGACGATATTTGGCCATGATGGGCCTGCTCATCATCTTCACGATGGTGCTGGCGGCATGTGGCGGCAGCCCGGCAACGCCCGCGCCGGCGGCGCCCGCCCAGCCCGCTGCACAGGAAGCGACGCCGACCGAAGCGCCTGCACAACAGGAGGCAGCGCCTGCTGCGCCAGCTGCGGAAGGCGTCATCAATTTAACCTGGGTTGGCCCCGGCCCTGGGGCAGAGTTTGAATTACGCAAAGAGCAAGTCGAACGCTGGAATGCAGCGAACCCCAATATTCAGGTGCGCCTGATCGAAGGGCCTGTTTCGGCGACTGATCGCATTGGTCTGTACTTGCAAGCATTTCAGGCGCAGTCAACAGATATCGACGTCATGCAGATTGACGTAATCTGGCCTGGCGATTTGGCCGAACATCTCATCGACTTCAATGAGTATGGCGGCGCTGAAGCTGTGGCGGGTGACTTCCCAGCGATTGTTGAGAACAACACCGTCGATGGTCGCCTGGTCGGTCTGCCGTGGTTTACAGATGGCGGCCTGTTGTACTATCGCACTGATCTGCTGGAGAAGTATGGCTTCGACGCCCCGCCTGCGACCTGGGACGAACTCGAGCAAATGGCGCAGACAATCCAGGATGGCGAGCGCGCCGAAGGCAACCAGGACTTCTGGGGCTTTGTGTGGCAAGGCGCACCTTATGAAGGTTTGACGTGTGATGCGTTGGAATGGATCTATTCGAGCGGTGGTGGAACCATTGTCAGCCCCGACAAGGTGATTACCATCAACAACGATGCCGCCGCTGCAGCTTTAGACCGCGCCTACAGTTGGATCGGCAAAATTAGCCCGCCGGGTGTGACGAGCTTCATGGAAGAAGAATCGCGTCGCGTCTGGCACGGTGGCAATGCTGCCTTTATGCGCAACTGGCCCTATGCGTATGGTCTGAGCGAAGGCGCTGACAGCGCAGTTGCGGGCAAATTCGACGCTACAGCGCTGCCCGGCGCTGAGCCAGGCATGAGCGCAGCGACTCTGGGCGGCTGGCAGGTCGGAGTGTCCAAGTATAGCAGAAATCCAGAGGCGGCCGCCAAGCTTGCCTTGTGGCTGACCTCCGTGGAGGAGCAAAAAGCTCAGGCTCTTGCTCCGTCTTCGTTGATTCCGACCAAAGTCGAGCTATATTCGGATCCAGACATTGCAGCGCAACGTCCGTTCATGCCCAAGCTGCTGCCAGTCTTTACGAGCGCAGTGGCTCGCCCGTCGACAGCCACTGCGCCGCAGTACAACGAGACTTCGAATGTCTTCTTCTCGAATGTCTTTGAGGTTCTGACCGGCAGAATGAGCGGCGCCGATGCTGTGGCGACGATTGAGCTGGATCTGCAAGACCTGTTGGGATTTGAAGTTGGCGCGCCATAGTCGATGTGGCTTGTTGTCTCGTGTAAGCATCTGAATGCTCCCTGTCCTCAGACGCTGCGCACGGGCATGGCATTCCCGAATAGGGATACTTCCCGAGTCTGCACCTTCCTGGAAGTTCCAAACTTCCAGGAAGGTTGGGCAAAAAAAAGATCAAAACATCTGTTGATTCACATCGCAACTGGCGCCTGTATCGCACGGGAGAGTCGTGTTTGTAGCACCGGTTGCCACCAGCTTCAGAGTGCGTTGGGAAGGAGTGTCAGACATGGCCAAGGAAGGTAGCAGCGATTTAGCCAAACGGGAACAGCAGCTTGCATACTGGTTGCTGGCGCCGACATTTCTCATTTTGCTGGTGATCGCCATCTATCCACTGTTTTCTGTCTTCTACAACAGCTTTACAAACAATGTTTTTGCAAGCACAGCTCCCACTGAATTTGTTGGGCTTCAGAACTACCGAGGATTGTTAAGTATGACCATCCAGCAGGTGCCCCCGCGGCTGGATGAATCCGGGCGGCCAATTGTCGATCCTGTGACCGGCGCTGTGCAATATGAAAGCGCCGTCACGGTTCTTCCGCGTGAGCCGATTCGCTTTCGACCAGTCACCCAGTTCAATCTCTTTGGAACACAATTTGTGTTAGGCGCGACCGATCCCAACTTTATACGCGCGGTGTGGGATACGATTGTGTTTGCTGTCGCAACGGTGTTTCTGGAGTTGGTATTGGGCATGATTGTTGCCTTGATCGTCAACGCGAACTTCAAAGGGCGCGGGCTCATGCGTGCGATCATACTCATTCCGTGGGCGATCCCTACGGCTGTCTCCTCCCAGATGTGGGCATACATGCTCCAGCCCAACCGTACAGGTTTCTTCAACACTGTTTTCTGGTATCTGGGATTGGGCAACGGGGAGATTCCCTTCTTGTCCGATCCGGCCTGGCAATTGCCCTCGATGATCATGATCGATGTCTGGAAGACGACGCCCTTCATGGCGTTGTTGCTGTTGGCTGGCCTTCAGTTGATCCCGGCGGATATCTACGAAGCGGCTGATGTGGACGGCGCCGGTCCAGCTCGCAGTTTCTTCCAATTGACGCTGCCATTGTTGAAAGGCACGATTGCTGTTGCGTTGGTCTTCCGAACACTTGATGCTTTGCGCGTTTTCGATCTCTTCCAAATTGTCCTGGGGCAGGCGCGCTACTCGATGGCTAGTTTCACCTATTATCAGCTGATACAGAACCGACAGATGGGCTACTCTTCAGCCAGTAGCGTCATCATCTTCGTTGTACTGTCGGTGTTTGCAGTTGCGTATATGCGCAGTTTGGGGGTTAAGTCTGATGACCACTAAGACAAGACAACGCATCAACCGCATCCTGCTCTGGGTGCTGATCATTCTTATGGCAATCTGGATGCTCTTTCCCTTCTATTGGGCGATCAACTCGTCGTTCAAGTCAGAAGGAATGTTAGCCATGACGCCAACGACCTTCGTTCCGCGCGACCCAGTGACTAGAGATGTTTCGTTCTTCTTGCGCAACTATCAGGCGGTGTTCACCAATCAAGCGTTTCTGCGAGCAATTGGGAACAGCGTGATTGTCGCGACTTCGGTGACGTTGCTTTCACTGGCTGTCGGGTCGTTTGCAGGGTTTGCGCTTGGCAAACTACGCTACCGCGGCAAGACAGTCACACTTTATGTGATTCTGGCGATGACGATGTTCCCAGCTATCGCTGTCTTGACCGGGCTTTATGCGATTATCACAAACCTGGGCATTCCACCGATCGCCAGTATGATCATCACATATATGCTCTTTACGCTGCCCTTCACGGCGTGGGTGCTGACTGCCTTCTTCCGCGAGTTGCCGACGGAGATCTTCCAGTCGGCGCAGGTGGACGGCGCATCTCCCTTCCAGACCTTCTATATGATCATGCTGCCGTTGACTGCGCCGGCAATGGTCACAACAGGTCTGTTAGCGTTCATTGGTGCATGGAATGAGTACCTTTTTGCGCTGACGTTTACGTCAATTGCACCCGATGCGCGCACTTTACCAGTGATCATTGCCAACTTTCCCTCGCAGTTCTCGATGCAGATTCCCTTTGGCGAGATCATGGCAGCCGGCATTGTATCCAGCATCCCGCTGATTGCATTGGTCTTCATCTTCCAACGTCGCATCGTCGCCGGTTTGACGGCAGGCGCCGTCAAGGGTTGATTGTATGTTGGCGTGACAACTGCCAATTCAGGCGGCTGTTGCGCCGTTTTGTCCATTGTCTCACGCTCTCACTCCAACACAAAGACTCCAGCTTCATACGGCTGGAGTCTTTGCTTTTCCGTCTCCAGAAAGTTCCCGATCAGCCGCTGTCCCACACATGTATATTCGACTGTCTCGTCGCTCAAGTTCAACACGATTTGATAACGCTGATCGGCGTGCGCGCGCTGGTAGACGTATAGCTGCGCCAGCGCTTTCTGTGGGATAAACTCACCGTAGATCAGCGCTGGCGTCGCCTTGCGTAGGGTGAGCAGCTTGCGGTAATAGTGGAAGACGGAATCCGGGTTTGCCAGGTTCGTTTCCCGCTTGATGTCGATATAGTTTGGGTTGACGCCGATCCACGGTCGCCCGGTGTCGAAGCTCCACGCCGATTGTGTGAAGTGGCCGCCCCAGTTGTTAGGTTTGCGTCCATCCTTGCCGTTGCGTCAGATGTAGTAGTCTCGATACAGGTTGTCCCTGGATTTGCGGCTTTCCACAAACCAGGGATGTTGATCCGAAGTGTGGTTGACCACCAGATCCATGATCACCCTCATCCCGCGGCGGTGCGCCTCCGCCAGCAGATGCTCGAAATCCGCCATCGTGCCAAACCTGGGGGTTGATCGCCTGATAGTCGCTGATGTCGTAGCCGTTGTCGACTTCGGACGATGCGTACACCGGCGTCAGCCAGAGCACGTCAACAGCCAATGTTTCGAGCACATCCAGCCTGGCGACGATTCCTTGCAGATCACCCACGCCGTCGCCGTTGCTGTCGTAGAAGCTTTTGGGATAAACCTGATAGACGACGGCTTCCTTCCACCATGCACGTTCACTCACGCTTGTTCTCCCTTGCCTTGTGACAGCGTCAATGCCATAAACACCGGCAGTTTCAACATCCGCCGCCAGCGCCATGGCTGTGTGACCAGTCGATGCAACCACTCGAGATTGAGCCGCTGCATCCACAGCGGCGCGCGCTGCGCCACGCC
>CALJMI010000098.1 GCA_937981885.1 uncultured Caldilinea sp. | reverse complement strand
CCGCCCGCCACCAAGTCGGACTATTGGATCCCCATTCGCCCGGCTACGGACACGGCGCTCTTCCTGGGCGTCACCCGTTGGCTGATGGACAACGAAAAATATGACGCCGACTTCGTCAAGCGCTTCACCGACTTCCCGCTGTTGGTGCGACTAGACACACTCAAGCGGCTGAATGCGGCGGATGTCTTCCCAAATTACCAGCTGGGGCTTGATCCCACCGGTCCCAGCTTTGCGCAGCATGGCCTGACCCAGGAGCAATACGAAAAGCTGGGCGACTATGTGGTGCGCGACGCCAGCGGCAAGTTCAAAGCCGTCACCCGCGACGATGTGGGCGACGCGCTGACGCAGAAGGGCATCGACCCGGTGCTCGATTGGAGCGGTGCAATCGAGCTTGTTGACGGCAGCCAGGTGGAGGTGATGACGCTCTGGGCGATGCACGTCGAGCATTTGCAGGAATACGACCTGGACACCGTGGCTGAGATCACCAACGCGCCGCGTCACCTGATCGAGCAACTTGCTGAGGATATCGCCACCATGGAACCGGTGGCGCTGCACATCGGCGAGGGCATCAACCACTGGTTCCACGCCACGCTTGCCAATCGCGCCCAGTTCTTGCCGCTTATGCTGACGGGCAACATTGGCAAACCGGGCGCCGGCTGCTACACCTGGGCGGGCAACTACAAGGCGGCGCTCTTTCAGGGATCGCCGCAGACAGGTCCAGGCTTCAAAGGCTGGGTGGCGGAAGACCCCTTCGACATGAACCTGGACGCGGACGCGCCGGGCAAGGTAATCCACGCCCACGCCTACACCAAAGACGAGGAGCCGGCTTATTGGAACCATTCTGAACGCCCGCTGATCGTCGATACACCGAAGTATGGGCGCAAGGTCTTCACCGGCAAGACGCACATGCCCACGCCGACGAAGGTGCAGTTCTTCACCAATGTCAACCTGCTCAACAACGCCAAGCACCACTACGAGATGATCAAGAACGTCAACCCGAACATCGAATTGATCATCACCATGGACATCGAGATGACGTCGACAGTCGAGTACGCTGACTTTGCCCTGGCTGCCAACTCCTGGGCCGAATTCGAGACCTACGAGATCACGGCGTCCTGCTCCAATCCCTTCCTGCAAATCTGGAAAGGGGGAATCCCGCCGCTCTATGACACACGCGACGACTCCCGTATCCTGGCCGAGGTGGCGGCAGCCCTCGCCGACGAGATCGGCGAACCGCGGCTGCGCGACTACTGGAAGTTCGTGTTGGAGGGACGACCGGAGGTCTATATTCAACGCCTGCTCGATTCATCCTTGACCACGAGCGGTTATCGCTTCGAGGATATCGTTTCCGGCAAGTACGGCGAGCCGGGCGCGGCGCTGATGCTCTTCCGCACCTACCCGCGCATCCCTTTCTGGGAGCAGATTCACGATTCCGTGCCTTTCTACACCGACACAGGGCGGCTGAACAGCTACTGCGACATCCCGGAAGCCATCGAATATGGCGAGAACATCATCAGCCACCGCGAGGGGCCAGAGGCGACGCCGCTGTTGCCGAACGTCATCGTCACCAGCAGCCGTTTCGTGCGGCCAGAGGACTACGGCATACCCCAGGACGCTATGGGGTGGGAGGAGCGCACCGTGCGCAACATCGCCATGCCGTGGGAACAGGCAAAGGCGACCAAAAACCCGCTCTGGGAACAGGGTTTTCACTTCTACTGTATGACGCCCAAGACGCGCCACCGTGTGCATTCATCGTGGAGCACGGTGGACTGGACGATCATCCTCGATTCCAACTTCGGCGACCCGTATCGCACGGACAAGCGGTTGCCCGGTCCCGGCGACCATCAGTTGCACATGAACCCGCAGGCTGCCAAAGACCTGGGCATCGAGGATGGAGACTATGTCTACGTCGACGCCAACCCTGCTGACCGTCCCTACATCGGCTGGCAAGAGGACGATCCTTTCTACAAGGTGGCGCGGCTGATGTTGCGCGTCAAGTACAATCCAGCCTATCCCTATCACATCGTCATGCTCAAGCATGGGCCTTTCATGGCGACGGAGAAATCGGTCAAGGCGCACGAGACGCGACCCGACGGCCTCGCCAAATCTGAAGGCACCGGCTACATGGCGAACCTGCGCTACGGTTCGCAACAATCGGTCACGCGCGATTGGTCGATGCCCATGCACCAGACCGACACGCTCTTCCACAAACAAAAGACGGGCTTGCAGTTCATCTTTGGCGGGGAAGCGGACAACCACGCGCTCAACACCGTGCCCAAGGAGACGCTGGTGCGCGTGGTCAAAGCCGAAGACGGCGGGTTGAACGGCGTTGGGCCGTGGGAGCCAACCAAGACTGGCTTCACCCCGGCGCACGAAAACGACTTTATGCTCCGCTATATTGCGGGTGACACGATCGAGGTGAAAGGATGAGCACAACGACAATCGAGACGCTGACCTGCATCAACTGCCAGCGCAACGAAAACGAGATTCCACTGACGCAATGGCAGATGTCGGGGCAACGTTTCTGGATCTGCCCGGACTGCCTGCCCTTTCTGATCCATCGTCGCGCCGAAGTCATGCCGCGCTGGAATCTGACGGCCGCAACCGCTGCCAAAGGAGAAAATCATGCCGAAGGATGAATTTGTCGCCGAAGACCCGATGGAGCTGGTCGGCATGGTGATGCCGGGCGCACCGGGGATGCTGGAGGCAATGGCGGAGACGCTGGTGGAGGAATACGTTCTGCTGGGTTGGGATGCCACGCGGTTGATGACGCTTTTCGTCAACCCGCTCTTCGTCGCCACCCATCGCATCTATCGGCAGAAGGGCGAGGCTTATGTGCAGGAATTGATCGACGCGACGTGTGCAAAGTGGCGGATTACAGCAATGCCAGAAACTCCTCATCCGTCATCTGTGCCTGGCGAAGGATCGAACGCAGCACAGGCTGTGAGAGATCGCCCGTATGCATAGGGACGGTCACAGCCAGGTTGCCGCGTTTCAACCGCAGATGGCTGCCACGCTGACGCATCTCGATAAAGCCGGCCCGCTTTAATGCCTGAACGACCTGAGCAGAACGCAGTACCGGCAGTTTAGGCATACGCGTGGACGGCTACATCGACTTTGAAGCGAAAGACCTGCATGACAGTGTCAGGCGCAACGACTCGTGGGTCAGCCTCACTGGGCACAGGACGGAGATAGGGCAATCCATCCTCGAAGGCGCCTTCAAGATGCAAAGTGGCGGCTTCAAGCAGGTTGGCGGCAGCTTCCGCAGGCGTTGCGCCCATCGAGGCCACATCGAGTTCAGGACAGAGTGAACTGTACCCTTGCTCATCATGAATGAGAATCCCTGTGAATGTGAACATGGGTGGAGTATATCACGACAATTACGTCACCGACAAGGAGATAAAGAATGCCCGACGTCTATAACTGGCATCTTGGCCGGACAATGACTTATCCCTATCCAGAAGCGCACCCGACAAAGCAGTTTGCTGCGGTCTTCAACATCAACCGTTGCATCGGCTGCCAGACTTGCACCGGTTCCTGCAAGGCGACCTGGACCTTCTCACGCGGGCAGGAATACATGTGGTGGAATAATGTCGAGACCAAGCCCTACGGCAGCTATCCACAACACTGGGATGTGAAGGTGCTGCAACTGCTCGATGAGGCGCATCAGACCGCCGGCGTGCAGCCGCAATGGGATCACAGCCAGGTTAGCGATCGGGCGCCCTACGGCGTCTACAATGGTCTCACGCTGACTGAAGCAAATGGTCCTAATGAGCAGGTGCTGGGCTATCTGCCCGCCGAGAGTGAGTGGCGCTCACCGAACTTCTACGAGGACGTCTCGACCGGCTACAAGGGCGGCGCCTACGGCCTCAGCCCCGACGGCGCGTCGCTGCCGGAGCATCAGGCATGGTTCTTCTACCTGATGCGCATCTGCAACCACTGCACCTATCCCGCGTGCCTGGCTGCCTGTCCGCGCAAAGCGATCTACAAGCGTGAGGAGGATGGCATCGTCCTGATCGACCAGGAGCGCTGTCGCGGCTATCGCAAGTGTGTGGAAGCCTGCCCATACAAGAAATCGATGTACCGGGGTACGACGCAGGTCAGTGAAAAGTGCGTCGGCTGCTATCCGCGCGTCGAGGGCGCCGACCCGCTCAGCGACGGCGTGCCCATGGAGACGCGCTGTATGGCCGTCTGCCCAGGCAAGATTCGCCTCAACGGGCTGGTCGATGTAGCTGAGGATGGTTCCTGGGTGGAAAATCCGAAACACCCGCTCTACTTCCTGGTGCGCATGGAGCAGATCGCACTGCCGCTTTACCCGCAATTTGGCACCGAACCCAATATCTACTACATCCCGCCGCGCTGGGCGCCGCGCCCCTATCTGCGCCAGATGTTTGGGCCGGGGGTGGATCACGCCATCGAGCGTTATACGGCGCCGTCGCGCGAACTGCTTGCCGTGCTTCAGCTTTTCCGCACGACGCAGAAGATGATCTTCCGCTACGAGATCGAGGAAGGGCCGCTGGTGCGCGAGGCCGAGATCAACGGCAAGCCGTGGCAGATGTACGACGACACCGTGATCGGTTTCGACGCCAAAGATCGCGAGATCGTGCGCCTGAGCGTGGTTGAACCGCTGCACGAACGCCCCACGGAGCGGTTGAATTCGATATAGGGGCGAGGATGGAATCCCACCTTCCCGGAAGCTCAAGGCTTCCGGGAAGGCGAGTGAACTATGTTCTCAGGAGTGGACAATGAGTGTGCTTGAATCAATCGAATCTCGCCTGGCTGTTGACGAGTCACAGCGTGCACACGCTGAGCAGGCTGTCTATCGCGCCCAGGTCTATGCGTTTCTTTCCGCCGTCTATCTCTATCCCTTCGAGAACTGGAGCGAGGAACTGCCGCTGGCGGCTGCAGCAGCAGGGCGAGTCGCCGGTGCGCCAGCATGGCCGACATTACAGCCGCTGCCGCTGAAGGACTTGCAAGCCGCCTTTCGTCATGGCTTTGGCGCTGCCGGTTCGCTCTGCTACGAGACGGAGTACGGGCTTCCGCACGAATTCCGCCAGGCGCAGGAGCTGGCTGACATCCGCGGCTTCTACCTCGCCTTTGGCTTCGACATGGGCGGCGCTGTGCGCGAACGGCCCGATCACCTGTCGGTCGAGCTGGAGTTCCTGCACGTGCTGGCGCTCAAGGAGGCGCACGCGCGGCTGAACGGCGTCGCCGAGCAAGTGGAAGTCTGCGTCGCCGCGCAGGCAAAGTTCCTCGGCGACCACCTGGGGACATGGGTCGATCTCTTTGTCCAGAGCCTGGCGCTCAACACCGAAGACGCGCCCTATCTGCCTCTGGCGCACTTCACCGCCGCCTTTGTGCAGGCGGAGGCGGCCCGGTTGGGCGTCACCTTAACCCTGCGCAGCCGCAAGGAGGTGAAGCATACGCCTTTCGACAGCGATTTTTCCTGCGCCGCCTGCCCAATTGTCGATCTGGTGCGTGGATGACGCAGCCACAACCCTGCAAAGGAGGTGCTTATGTTTAGTCGTAATCGACTCATCGTGGTGGCGGTCTGTCTGCTGGCGCTGGGCGCAGTGCTGGCGAATGCGCCACTCGTCAGTTCGCAAGGGTTGACCATCACAGCCGCCGCCATAGAGGGCGACCTGCCGCTCGACGCGCCGGACTCCACACTTTGGCAGCAAGCCACGGCGGTGGAAGTGCCGATGAGCGCACAGATGATCGCACGCCCGATTATGCCGGAGACAAACGCCAAAGCGATCACTGTGCGTGCGCTGCACAACGACGTCTCGATCGCCTTCCTGCTCGAATGGCAAGACGCCACGCGCAATGACTCCACGTTGAGCGTAGACGCCTTCCGCGATAGCGTCGCCATTCAATTCCCGCTGATCGACGGACAGCCATTTTACTGCATGGGGCAGCAAGGCGGCGATGTCAACATCTGGCACTGGAAGGCTGACTGGCAGGCTGCGATGATCGCGCAACAAAGCCTGCAGGATATTTATCCGAATATCTATGTGGATCAATACCCTTTTGCCGATCCAGCCGTGGAGACCGAAGGCGACATCTATCTGGCCGCCTACACCGATCTGGATTATCTGACCGCTGAGGCTGTGGGCAATTTGCTGGCGTTGCCTGTGCATCTCTCGCCGGTCGAAGACATCGTCGCTGGCGGCTTTGGCACGCTGACCACCCAGCCGTTGGAAGGACAGAATGTACAGGGCTACGGCGAATGGAGCGACGGCGTCTGGAGGGTGATCTTTAGCCGCGCGCTGACGTCGGCGGAGGCTGAAGATGTGTCATTGGCGCCGGAGAAGCTCTATTCTGTGGCGTTTGCTGCCTGGGACGGCGCCAATCAGGAGCGCAACGGCGCCAAGTCCACCTCGCAGTGGGTTTCGTTCCAACTGGCCGGTGCACCGGGGACAGGCGCTGCCATGACTGCGGGAACGGCTGCACAGGCGCCCTTGACCGCCAGAGTGGCAGCCACCCAACCGACCGGCTTCAATGCGCTGTTTTGGGGATTTATTGCGCTCTTGATCTTGATCCCGCTTGGGGTCGGCGTCGTCATGCTCTACTTCCATCTTGGCAGCAAACCGTAGGAGGATGTTCATTATGAACGTAACGAGCAGACTCTTCACGTGGAATGGAGAACATGTACAACAGGAACTCAGCAGTCAACGCAACGCCGGTGATTTTTTTGCAACGCTGGCGCCATGGCTGATTGCGGCGGCGCTGGTTGACTGGCTGGTCACGCGCACCCTCACCCGCTTTGCGATCTTTGTTCCCAAAACGCCGGAGATGATCACCGGCTACCAGTGGCTGAATTGGTTGGGGCAGGCCGGCTCGACTGTGGCGGCGTTTTTGGCGCTGCTGGGCGTTGGCGCCATCGTTGTGATCGAATGGAGGACGCGGCGTACATGGTGGTTGGCGCTGCCAATGGCCGGGCTGGCGACGATTGGTATGCTGGCGCCCTTCTTTCGACCTGCCATCTGGCTCCCTGGCTATTCTCTTTTGGCGGTGATGGTGCTGTTGGCGCTGAGTTGGCGCATTATCCGCACGGTAGCTCCGGCAATTGCTGTGCGGCTGGCGTTGTTACTGCCCGTGCTGGCGATGGCGGCGGCGGCGCTCTATCAAGGGGCGCCTACGCTCTACGCGCTGCTGCGTTGGTCTGGGCCGCCAGCGTGGGGTCTTCCGCTCTTCCGTGTGGGCGAGGGACTGGTTGTCCTCGGCGCGGCCGCGCTGTGGTGGGTGTTTGGCCGCTGCGCCGACCGTCGCAGCTGGCTCGTAGGCTTCCTGCTTGCCATCTCTTTTACAGCAGCCTACTTGACCACGCCGGCGATGACAGCCACCATCGTGGTCTGGTCGCATGGGTTGACGCTAACCTTGCCGTGGTGGCTCTACGTCGCTGCACTGCTGCTCTTTAGTGTGACCATCGTCCACAATTTACGCAATGGGCGGCGCAGCGTGGCCTGGGCGTTGCTTCTGCTCGCCGCCGCTGGTTACGCGCCGCAACTGAGCAGCCAGTTCTGGTTCGGGGTGATCGGGGTGTGGCTCCTATCGGAGGAGAGTAGGGTGTAATTCAAGGCGCCATCGTAGGTCATCGCCTCCGGCGTGACATGGTTTGCCCCCAGCCGCAAAGTTGAGCCGGAAAGCAGCCGGTTTGCTCGCGTGCATCTTCCAGAAGGCGACGAGCCTCCTGAAAGATGCACACCTGTCCGTTACGCAAACATCACAGTCATGGAAGACCCCTGAACCAAGCGCACACCATCGCTCAAAAGCAGCTTTCCTGCTGTTGTTGTGAATGGAATCGGCGCGTCGCCCACCCGCACCGACGCTACAGCTTGTCCCTCGGCTAATGGCAGCGTCAGCGCGTTCAGGTCGAGGCGTCCATAGAGAAGACGCAGCTCGGCGCGCGCCGGCGTTAGCTCGAACTCGCCCCAGCCGCTGTCGAGCGACCAGAAGCAGCGAAAGTTTCCATCGACCATGTGCACCGGGCGGAAGCCGAGCTCCTTGCGCACCATGTCGAACTGAAAGCCGGAAAAGGCGTTGAGCAGCGC
>CALJMI010000097.1 GCA_937981885.1 uncultured Caldilinea sp. | reverse complement strand
TGCTCGCCAGCGCCTGCTCGCGCGCTACGATTGGCGACTGCTTGGCGCCGATCTCCATACATTTTATCAACATATCTTGGAAACGGTAGAGCAGGTCTGACAGGCTGTATAACGCTGGTTGTAGACGCTGGTGAAGGACCTATCGCTGTTATATTGCGCATGGTGATACCCTTCCCAGGATCCCATCAGCGCCATCTTGGCGAAGGTAAGTTCGCTCCAGGCTGCACTGGATGGGTGAGGGGCATTGGCGCCAAAACGAAGTTGGGGGTTCTGAACGACGATCCTGCCTTCCTGGGTGGCGAACTGACCACTCACCCAGGCTGTCTGGTTATCGTAAACGACGAAGGCTTCAACGGCGTCGCCGTCTTCGGCCATGAGCAAGACGTTGAGCCAGCCCCACAGCCATAGGGCGTGCCGCCTGTCGCTTGCGTCCACACCGCCAGCAGATAGGGCTTGGTCTCCTGCGTGCACCGGCCATAGGCGTCGTAGGCGTAGTCCACCGCCACGTCATGGGCGGCGCCGTTGACCTGGGCGTCGGTGTATCGTATTCGCCCATCCGGTCTGCGCTCGCCCACCATCGCATGGCCGCGGAATTTGGTGAAAGGCTCGACATACGCGCGGTCGTTGTTGCGGCAACAAGTCCAGTCGTCCTTGAGCACCTGCTGCACCACGGCCGAGTGCACTGGGTCGTTGACCGCCGGCTCGTCGTAGCTGTAGTTGAAGACATGCACGGCGCCGGTGACCTGGTCGATGAGGCGTTTCTACGTCACCCGATAGCGCGTCAGCGTGTCGTAAATGTAGCAGGTTTCGCTCAACTTTTCTTGACGATTGGCAGACGAGATTTCCGAATACAAAGCAGCAATCGCCGTCAGCCCGGCAACGGAAGCTTCGGGTATTTCTTGCCGCCTGCGGCCATTTCATCGGTGCGCCGTTGCGCCTGCGCCTCAATCTCGGCGCGTGCCTGCATCCGTGCTTCATAGCGCTGGCGTTCTGGACGTTGCCAGCGCGTCATATCCTCGCCAGGGTCGATGCAGCGCGCAAAGATCAGATAGCCGGTGTGACCGATCAGGTTGTCATCCGGTCGAAAACGGTCGGGCGTGGCTTTGTAACGGCGCAAAATCAACTCCTCGACGCTGACATCGGCAAAGTGATGTTCGTCAAAGCCGCGCAGCAGTTCGATCACCTGATTGGCGGTCGGCAGCAGACTTGCAAAGGCGCCGCCCGGTCGCAGTGCAACGCGCACCTGCGGCAGGTAGCGCCACGGCTCGCGCACATCGAGAAAGACAGCATCGACGTCTGTGGCCTTGAAACCATCTTTGATGTCGGCTAGAAACATCTTGACGAACGGCAAGAGACCAAGCCGCGCCAAATTGTCACGCGCAACCTGGTGAATATCTGGCCGCACTTCATGGGTGAAGACCATCCCCGACGGCATCACTGCCCATGCCAGCGCCGTCGTCAGCCCGCCGCTGCCCGTGCCCGCCTCGATCACCCGGCTGCCAGCGTGGAGGCTCAGCCGATGCACAATATAGGCGGCGTCTTTAGGGTAGATGATCTGCGTGCCGCGCTTAAGCGACTTCATCACATCAGTGAGCGAAGGCTGCAGAAGCATTGCCTGATGACCGATCTGGCTTTGCACCGTGGCGCCCCACGTCCGGCCGATCAGCGCGCTGTGCCAGTACGCGCCGAGGTGCGTGTGTGTGACGCCTTCTTTGTGCAGGCGCACCACGTAGCGCTTGTAATCCGAGGTGAAGAGCATAGCAAGGTCGCCAACCTGGGCATGGCGCCGAACTTGCTGCCTCGCCAGGTCCACTTCAACCAGACCTGCTTCTGACGAAGGTGAGTGTTCAGACATCTTGCGCTCTGCGGCTTAATTCGGATGAATCAGGTTCTGTTTTTTTTCTTCTCACTTTGTTCTTCCCACCTGTTGGCCAACAACGATTTAACGTCAGTATAATATAGCGTTCATACCCAAGAGCGCCAAAAAGCAGCGGCTCGCCTCCATAACGCGACTGCTCCTCTTTACAAGCCTTCCCGATGCGTTGTTTGACACAGATGCTTCGGCAAAGTAGAATCAAGGCAACTTTACCATTCACTATTTTGATTTCTACTCGATCCTAAATCCATCAGGAGGAATTCTCATGGCTGTCAAGCGTTTTCTGCTCCTGGTCTCACTTGCGATCTTCGCCAGCTTGCTGCTGACCGGCTGCGGCGCACGCGCTGGCGCCGGCGAGACCGCTGCGGCTGCATCTGGCGCCGCCCTTGCCGTTGATCTGCCAGCGCTGACCATTGACTTCGACGCCAACGGCGCCCCCAGTCTTGGCGGCGCCCCGCTCTCCAGCTTTGCGGCGCTACTCCCGGCAGGTCTTGCAGATCTCAATCTCGGCAGCGATGTCGTTGCTCTATTGACCGAAGCCAACATCCAGCATATCCAGATCACCACCGTCCCGACCGGATTGCTGATCCTGGTCAATGGCGAGCCGATCCCTTCGCTGCGTTGGGATGGTGAGAAGCTCGCCAACCTTGGCGACGTGGTCGATCTGTTGGGGCCAGCGGCGCCTTCGGTGATCAAGGCGGTGCTGCCGATCATTTCAGATGTTGGCGTGGGCGTGGCGCTGCGCTTTCCTGTCGCTCAGGGCGCCGACATGATTCCAATGCAGGTGGCCGGCGACGCCTCAGCCGCTGCAACCGCCAGAGCTGCACAGCGGGCTTTCGCAGCGGAGATCGGTGCTGCGCCGGTCATTCGCATCCCGGTCGTCTATGATATCGACGGCAACTACACGGTCCAGGGCATTACTGACGCCGAGTGGCAGGCGTTGACCGGCGCGCCGTTCGGACAGTTGAAACTCGACAGCAATCTGGTGAAGGACGCGGTCGCCGCTGGCATCACCGGCGCCACTGTCCGCACCGACGCCGAGGGTATTCACATTGCTCTGAACGGCAAGGA
The DNA here is from genome assembly GCA_937981885.1 of uncultured Caldilinea sp. Classification (GTDB taxonomy): domain Bacteria; phylum Chloroflexota; class Anaerolineae; order Caldilineales; family Caldilineaceae; genus Caldilinea. The sequence continues at coordinate 16,814 of CALJMI010000097.1, read as the reverse complement.
GTTGCCTGTGCTTGGCTGGGCTGAAGGTGAATTGAGCCACCTGCTCAAGCTGGCGGCAGGCGCCGGTATGCTCGACGCCGCCGACATGGATGCCGCCGCACTCACACAGGTCGTGGACGCCTTGCTGCCTGTAATTCAATCGAGCAATATCGAGATCAATGTGACTTTCCCGACGCAATAGAGCAGAGAGCAGACGAGAGAGGAAGAGAACGGCGTTGCAGCCGCTTTCTTTTCCTCTCTGTTGCGTGGTGCGTGTTGCGTGGCGCATCATGCCTCACACGCACCACGCAACAATTCCCCAAGATATGAAACTTTTTTTCAAATTCGATAAACTTTACAATGTCACGAAATTGTGGCATAGTATCTTTGTCATGGGGATGAACGGTCTCGACGGGGCAGGCTGTTCAGAAATGGCAGGCCGTAGAGCGTCGACTACGTAAAAACAGGCGCAACCATACAAATGCCAAAAACACTGGCAAGGCTTTTGCATTCGGCGCACCGGCCACTTCGATGGCCCTCGCTGCCTAATCTGAAGCCAACCAACTGACCTTCTGCGGAAGGTCACGGCTCGCTTCGATGGTGCGACCAGGTCAAGCGTAAGCCGTCACCAACTGGAACGCTGCGGCGACAAACGCCGGTGCTGTCGTCAAAGGTCAACCGGCTGATCTGATAGTGAATCCTGTTGCACGGAGTCCGTCAGACGACAACAAATAGTGCAACTAAGCCTGTAGAGGTTTCTGGACGAATGTTTCGGACGCGGGTTCAACTCCCGCCATCTCCACCTGAGAAGAAGGGTTCGCTGCTCAGCGAACCCTTCTTTTTTGCCGCCCAAACGCATCGCCCGATCTTATCGCTGCATGGCGGGCTTAAAGGGATTGGCCTGAACGTAGACCAACGCCGCCGCCCCCATCGTCCCGGCAGCCGTCATCAGCACGACTGAACCGCCGAAGGCGTCCCACAGCGTTCCCGCAACTGCGGCGCCGATCGACCAGCCGAGGCCAGACTGGGCTGCGCCAACCAACGCCTGACCGGTGGCGCGCAACCCATCCGGCGCCGACTTCGACGCAAAGTTGACGACAGCCAGCCAAAAACAGGCGTAAAGCACGCCAAGCAACGGCGCCACAACAAGAATCGTTATGGGCGTCGTCGCCGTCGCCATGACCCCATAGACGATGGCAAAACCCACCAATCCGGCCACGATCAGGTGCGACGAGCGAAAGCGTGTTAGAATCCATGCGCCGACAAACATGATTGGAATTTCGGTGACAGCAGTGAGCGCGTACACCATGCCAACCTGCGCTTCAGAACCGCCCAACGCAAGAATGTGCAACCCAACAAAGCCGATGAAGCTGGCGGCGCCGACGCCCATCAACACATTCATGATCAGAAAGTTGGGATAGCCGGGCTGTCGCCACAGTTGCGCAAGCCCAGACAAAAGGTCGGGACGCCGGGCAATGCGTTCGATCGGCAGCAGCAGACTGAGCATCGTGCAAACGCCAGCCAACAGCAGTCCGTGCAACCAGAAAATTGCGTCAAGGTTGCGCGCTGTGAGCATCTGTCCCAAGCCATAACTGAACGTCACAAAACCGATGCTGCCAAAGAGCCGCTGCCGCCCATAGCTGGCGCCCCTTTTGCCAACCATATCCATCACTGCGCTGTCCAGCAGCGCCGGCGCCGGTGAGCGAAAGAAAGCCATGATGATGATTAGCAACAATATCGGCCAGAAACCGGTTGTCCACAAGAACGGGAATGTCAACAAACCTGCGCCCAGCACGCAGACCGCCAATACCTGTTGGTGAATCTGCCAGCGATCGGCCAGAGCGCCCCAAAATGGGTTCGCCAGCATCGCCACAATCGGTGGGATGCTGCCGAGCAACCCGATCTGAGCGCCGCTCAGTCCCTGGCTGCTCAGGTAGATATTGAAAAACGGTGCAATGGCGCCAATGGCGGCAAAGAAGGCCAGATAATAAAGCTTTGCCACCCACAGCCGTGAGGGAGGATCTCCAGAGCTGACGATCGGTCGGCTGAGCGACCAGGGAATGCGAGTCATGGTGACAAACGCCTGCTTTCGTCCTCATTCAGCGAATAGACATCAACTGTTCACGATACTGCAACGCGCCACTTTGTGCAAACAGCGAGCAGGCTCGCAACTCTTCCATCTCTTCTTCACTCATAGCGTCAGCAACGTTCTTTGGTTGCAGTCGACGCATCTGGCATAATACATGGCATGGAGATCCCATGTAAGCTCAAAGGAAATGGACAAGCCAATGTCGAGCAAAAAATTCCCGCCGCCTTTCTATCGCTGGCGGCCACATCCATGGCACGGTTTGGAAGTTGGTCCAAATCCACCAGAAGTGGTTCATGCATTTATTGAGATCACACCGTTCGACTTGATCAAGTACGAGCTCGACAAAAGCACCGGCTATATTCGCGTCGACCGGCCGCAACGCAGCTCTTCGCAGCCCCCCGCGCTCTACGGCTTTATCCCGCGCACCTACTGCGACGAAAACGTGGCGGAACTGTCGCTTAACGCCACACGCGGCGACGGCGACCCACTTGACATTTGCGTGTTGAGCGAACGCCCGATCAACCGCGGTGAAGTGATTCTGAACGCACGCATCGTCGGCGGGTTGGATGTCAACGACAATGGCGAAGCCGACGACAAGATCATCGCCGTGCTCGAAAATGACAACGTCTGGGGCAAAGCGCGCGACATCAGCGACCTGCCCGAAGTATTGATCGAGCGATTGCGCCATTATTTTGCTACATACAAATTGGTGCCTGGACAAGAATTGTCGTTGACGGTGGATCGAGTTTACGGTCGCGAACACGCGCTGCGCGTTGTGCAGGCAGCGATGCAGGATTATTTCATCGAGTATGGCGACTGAACATCAAGGCTGAACATCAAGATTCACAATAACATATGACAGTCACGATTCGGCGCGCCGCCCCTGAACAGGCGGTGCGGCTCACCCAAATTGCGCATTCGGCGAAGAGCTATTGGGGCTATCCTTCACAGTGGATCGAATTGTGGCGCAATCAATTGACGATTACGCCAGATTTTGTGCGATTCAATGAAGTTTACGCAGCAATCGATGCAGACGGGGTTGTGTTGGGGTTTTATGCGCTGGGCGGAGAGGGCGCCAAACGCACGCTCGAGCATCTCTGGGTGCAGCCGAGTTCCTTTGGCGCCGGCGTGGGAAGGCAACTCTTTGAACACGCCATGGCGCGTGCACACGAGTTGGGCGCGCACGTCGTCGAGATCGAGAGCGACCCACACGCCGAGGGCTTCTATCAACGTATGGGCGCAGAGACGATCGGTGAAGTCACCTATGAGTTGGAAGGATTGCCGCGTATTCTGCCCTTGATGGCTTATTACCTGAAAAATGACCTCTGACAAGTTCATCGAAACAACCCGACAAAGTCGCGGCATCGATAAACCCGTTGCAACCTACGACCCGTCCTCCTGGCGCGCTCAATGGGAGGCTCAGTACGCCACCGGTGAGACGCCGTGGGATACGCAGATCACTCCACCCGAGGTGCAGGACTTTTGGATGTCGGGACGGCTGCCGCCTCGTGGATTGGCGCTGGATATTGGCTGCGGCCCTGGGACCAATGTGCGCTTTCTGGCGCAGCAAGGGCTTGTCGCCATCGGCTTTGACATTGCCTTGCAGCCCCTGCTGACCGGACAACGGCGCCTGACTGAGCGCGCACCGGAGCTTATGCGACGCGCATTCTTTGTGCAGGCTGACGTAACGCGCCTCCCGCTCGCCGCCGCGGACGCCGACTATATCCTCGATGTTGGTTGCTTCCATGGCGTTCACCCTGGCGAACGACCCGCTTATGTCAACTGTATTCTCGACAATTTGCGCGTCGGCGGTTACTATCACATCTATGCGTTCGACCGCACGCGCGAAATGGCCGCCAACCCTGACCGAAAACTGCTGGGCGTCGAAGAAAACGAAATTGTCGAACGCTACTCAGGTGCAATGGAAATTGTCAAAATCCAGATTGCAACCCCTGATCCCTATCCATGTCGATGGTATCTGCTGCGAAAGAGATGACCTTGGATGAACCACTGGCTCCAACGACAGATCACGCTCGATGAACGACCGCGCGGCATCCATCTGATCACCGACGATGTGCTGCGTCATCTGCCAGAAATTTACGATTACAAAATCGGGTTGGCGCACTTTTTTTTGCAGCATACATCGGCTTCGTTGGCGATCAACGAACGGGTTGAATACGAAGTGCGCGCCGATCTCCAACGTTTTCTCGACCAGCTTGCATCAGAGAGCGACGTTTACACGCACAACTATGAAGGAGAAGACGATATGCCTGCGCACATCAAAGCGACGCTGCTCGGTTGCCAGATCACGGTTCCGATCAGCAATGGACGGCTTGGTTTCGGCGCGTGGCAAGGTCTCTACCTTTGCGAACATCGCGATCATGGCGGACGCCGACGTCTGATTGCGACCTTGTGGGGAGAAGTGCTATGACAGACGCTGCATATTGTCGATTTGTCCCGCGCAAAAAAGTGCAACCTACACTGACAATTTCTGACGGATTGAACTACATTAAAACTGAACTATATTAAAAACTGAACTATATTGAAACTGAACTATATTAAAACTGTGCAGCAACACTCATTCGCTAGGGTTAGTGCACGCCCAACCCAAATAGAACGCAGATGACGCACTTGTAGAGACAGGATTGTTCTATGACCAACACACTTACACGTTCGGCAGTCGCAGAAATCGTTTCGCACCTGACTGGTGTGCGCGTGGTTATCACCCACGACAAAGAACAGGCGCAGGATCAGGTCGATCTCTTTGCTGCATTGGGAGCTGAAATCTACTATTATCCGTGTATCGAGATCATTCCCTATGAAGACAAAGATCTAGAAAATGCTTTGCGCGAGGCCGCTGCGGGCAAATATGATTGGCTGGTTCTCAACGACGCCGACACAGCGTGGGTGGTCGGTGATGCGATGCGCGCCGCCGGCATCGATCCCAATCAGATCCCGCGCCGGCTCAAGGTTGCGACAATTGGCTGTATGACGGAGATTTACACCAAGGAGTTTCTCGGTCTCGACGCATCGTTTGCTCCCGAAGTCTATACGCCGGAGTATGTGGCGGAAGCATTGCAATTGAAACCGGGCGACCGTGTGCTCCTACCACAATCATCGACGACGCGCGCCGGGCTGGCGAAGTGCCTACGCAACACCGGCGCCGAAGTCACTGCCGTCAACGCCTACCGCACCGTGATCGGCAAAGGCGGCGATCCCGTCCCCGTCATGCTCTGGGAAGGCAAGATTGACGTCATCACCTTCACCTTCCCGACTGCGGTGCGCTATTTTGTCAAGCGCCTTGAATTCGAAGGCGGCGCCAAAGCAATGCTTGACGATGTCTGCATCGCTTGCATCGGCCCGCTCACAGCGGCTGCTGCGCGTGACTTTGGCTTCAACGTCACGCTTGTTCCGGAACAGCACACCATCGAGGGGCTGGTCGACGCAGTCAACAACTATTTCAGAGAAGAATAGACGTTTCTCCTTTTTTCTTGCGCACAACCTGGCAGGGAGTCGTACAGCACCCTGCCAGATTGTGCAAGGGCAATTCAAATTGAGAGATCTGCCGTAGGTCGACGCCATGTCCCGCCGGAGACGATGACTTACGGCAGCAGACGTGAAATAGACCTATTGCGCCCTCTCGACTTGCCCGTTTCCCCTCCGGCTGTTATACTCTCTGGTGGAGAGGTCGCATAGTCTGGCCTAGTGCGCGGGCCTGGAAAGCTCGTAGGGGTAACACCCTCGAGGGTTCAAATCCCTCCCTCTCCGCCAGAGGGAGCGACGCCGAAGGAAAAGTCTACGGCGTCCTCCACGCTCACATTCGTGTGTTTTCATAGCTTCGTCAGGTGCTGGGTCCTGTGCGGCAGGACACTGTGAACCCCGCCAGGGTCGGAAGGCAGCAACGGTAAGCAGACCGTCCTGGGTGACACGGGGCAGCCTGGTGGCCTGGCGGAGCTATGAAAGCACACGAATTTTTGTGCCCGGTGAATAGAGGGGTGAGTTGCAAGGGCGACGTCTGGTGCAAATTGACAGTCACGAATCCAAATCACCAACGCCGCAACCGGTTCAGCAACTCACCTCGATTACCAAGGAGCTGAATCGAAATGTTTGCAACACGGAGCACTGTTCTTATAAACAGTGCACATGCCTTGACCGCCCCCGTGATCTATCTCGCCCGTCACGCCACACCCGATTGGAACCGCAAGGATATTCGCTATGACGTTGCGCCAGGCCCTGATCTGGTTCCGCAGGGCGAGGAAGAGGCGATCAAGCTCGGTGAATTCCTGCACGCGGTCGGTGTGACGCAAATTGTCGCCAGCCCGCTCGTGCGCACTCAACGCACTGCTGAAATTGCGGGCGCAGTCGCCGGAATTCCAGTAGTCATTGACGCCACGGTTCGCGAATACAGTCGCGAGGAGAACGACCAGCTTGTTTTTGATCGCTTTCAGCCGGCGCTCAATGCACTCGCCGCTCGCTCCATGCAGGAAGGGCCGATCGCCATCGTCACCCATGGCGGGCCAGTGCGCGTGATGCTGGAGCGTCTCGGCCTCGACCGCGACGAACTGTGGCACTACCGCCGTCAGTTCGACCACCAGAACCCACTGCCGCCTGCCGCAGCCTGGGAGTTGACACAAACCGGCGGCGAGTGGCGAATGCGCTTCGCCTTCTCCCCTGCACCCTACACGGAGTATCCATCGGCGGTGGCTTATGTCTGATTTCTTTGCAAAACTGGAAGCGGCTGTGCAACGCAACGACTCGCTGCTTTGCGTCGGTCTTGATCCAACGCCTGCTCAGATTCCACCACGCCACCGCGTCGAAGCAGCCAACGACGCTGACGCCATCGTGAGGTGGAACCGCGCCATCATCGAACAGACCGCCGATCTCGTCTGCGCCTACAAGCCAAATATTGCCTTTTATGAGGCGCTCGGCTCGGCGGGCATGAATGCGTTGCGCGCCACCCTTGCCGCCATTCCTGAGAACATTCCGGTGATTCTTGACGCCAAGCGGGGAGACATTGGCGGCACTGCTGATGCCTATGCGAAAGCGTGTTTCGATGAGCTTGGCGTCGACGCCGTGACGCTCAGCCCGTACCTGGGCAGAGATAGCGTCCAATCGTTTGCGCGCTATCCGGGCAGGGGGCTCTTCGTGCTCTGTCACACCTCCAATCCCAGCGCTGGCGAGTTTCAGGAGCTGGAGATCGCCGATTGGCGAAGCCTTGACCGTGAACCAAACCAGCCGCTCTACATCCATGTGGCGCGCGCTGCGGTCACATGGTCGCCCAACGTGGCGCTCGTCGTCGGCGCCACGTTCCCAAAGGCAGTAGCGCGTGTGCGCGCGGCGGCGCCACAGAGTTGGTTTCTGATCCCCGGCATCGGCGCGCAAGGCGGCAATCTCGAAGCGACGCTGACCGCCGGGCTGCGCAACGACGGTCTGGGCGCCATCGTCAACGTTAGCCGCAGCATCGCCAACGCCGACGATCACCGCCAGGCTGCGCAAACAATGCGCGACGCCATCAACGTTGTACGCCGAAAACATCGCACCGCATCGGCGGTGGTCGCCACAGAAGGAATCAGCGAAGCGCTGCGTGCGCTTGTGCTGGAATTGGCTGAGCTGGGCGCGGTGCGTTTTGGCAGCTTCACACTGGCAAGCGGTATGCAGTCGCCCATCTATGTCGATCTACGACTGCTGGTCAGCCGCCCTTCGTTGCTGGCAAAGGCTGCCGACGCCTATACTGCGCTGTTGGCTAACGCGCCGTGCGACCGCATCGCCGGCGTGCCCTACGCTGCGTTGCCGATCGGGACGGCGGTGGCAATTGCTGCGGACAAACCGCTGATCTATCCGCGCAAGGAGGTCAAAGAACACGGTCTCGGCAAACTGATCGAAGGGGAGTGGCGGCCAGGCGATCGTGTGGCGATCATCGAAGACCTGATCACTAGCGGCGGCAGCACGATCAAGACGGCGGAAACGCTGCGCAACGCCGGGTTGATTGTAGAGCACGCCATCGTGCTGATCGACCGCGAGCAAGGCGGCGTGCGCAATCTTGCCGAGGCAGACATCGCCGCCCACGCCGTGCTCACACTCACACAAATACTCGATGTCCTGGTCGATGCCGGTCGCCTCGATGCGGCCAAACGCCAGGAAGTGATCGATTTCCTGAGGAAAGGGAAATAGACTTTGATGAGTGATCTGTCGGTTCGTTTTCTCGATTTCACTCTTCCGACGCCGCTCGTGCTTGCCAGCGGCATTTGGGGCACGACAGTCAGCCTGTTGGTGCGTGCAGCCGAGGCAGGTTGCGGCGCAGTGACGGCGAAAAGTTGCGGCCCAACGCCGCGCGCCGGTCACGTCAACCCATCCTGCCTGGATTGGGGACATGGTCTGATCAACGCCATCGGTCTCGCCAACCCAGGCGTGAAGGCAGAAGTCGAACTGCTGCGTGCAGCTCGCATCCAACTGAAGCCATTCGGCGTCCCCCTGGTCGCCAGCATCTTCGCCGGGCCGCCCGAAGAGTTTGGCGAGGTCGCTGCAATTGTCGCCAGCGCCGAACCAGACCTGATCGAAGTGAACATCTCCTGTCCCAACGTGCACAGCGAATTTGGCGAACCTTATGCAGCCAGCGCCGACGCCGCGGCTGAGGTCACCGGCTATGTCAAAGACGCCGTACGTGCAGCGGGCATTCCGGTCATTGTCAAGTTGGCGCCAAACGTAGCGAGCATCGGGAGGATCGCGCGTGCGGTTGTGGCTGCGGGCGCCGACGCGCTGTGCGCGATCAACACCATGCCGGGGATGGTGATCGACGCCGAAAGCGGGCAACCGATCCTCGCCAATCGCAGTGGTGGGCTGAGCGGGCCAGCGCTCAAGCCGATTGCGCTGAAGTGCGTTTATGACGCGCGCAAGGCGTGTCCGGACATCCCGATTATCGGCACAGGCGGCGTCACTAGCGGCCTCGACGCGGTGGAGATGCTGATGGCGGGCGCAAGCGTAGTCGGCGTCGGCAGCGCCATCTACTATCGCGGCGCAACGGCGATCTCAGCGATCCGCAATGAACTTGCCGAATGGCTCGACGCTCATCAGATTGCTCACGTTGCCGACATTTGCAACCGCTCACACCGTGAACCGATCTATGCCTTGACGCCTGGCAGCCCTCCAATCCCGGTCGCCCATTGAACGAGCGCTTGTGGTATACTACGAGCTACTATGACGAACTACGACACCCGCCAGGAAAGCATCGACGCCATTGTGCGTCGCATTTCCGATCTAAATGAGCAATCGCTGACACAGCTCTCGCAATACATTTCCTACCTGAAGTGGCAGGAGGAACTGTGGCACAGTCTGGTCGAGGATGATCGCGTCACCGACCCCAACCAGGCGTTGCTCTGGCAATTTGACTTCATCGAGGCATTTCCGGCTGCGCGCAGAGTGGCAACGCGCACATCGCAGATGATGGAGATCAAGACCGGCATGGCGTCGTGTGGGCTGGTGCAGCAGATGGCGATCTGGCAGCATCCGCCGATTGCCGGGGCGGCGGTGTGCGAATACACTGTGCAGATTCCACCCGACTTGAACGTGCTCAAGCTCCGTTTCGCCGTGGGTATTCGTGATGGCGCGCTGATGGAAGGAGACAATCTTTGCGCCTTCCGAATTTATGTCAATGGAATCCGCCTATGGAGCACGACCAAACAAAGCTGCAAGTGGGAGCGCTTTGTGATTGACCTGCCAAGCCTTTCCGGGCAGGAGGCGGTAATTCAGTTCATCACCGATGGACTGGGTGACAACCGGTGGAATTGGGCCGTGTGGGGCGAGCCGCAACTGCTTGGCTACGGGCCAAAGCGCACGCAATCGCGCAAGAAATAAAATGCGTGGTGCGTATTCCGTGTTGCGCGCCTTCTACTACGTGACGCAACACGCAACACCTGAAACGCAACGACTGACACGCACCACGCAACACCTGACACGTAACACGCAACAAGACACTGGAGTGAACCCATGGCATTCTTCGACAAACCGCTATCTGAACTAAAAATCTACCTGCCCGAACGCGAAGAGCCGCCTGATTTTGATGCATTTTGGGCGCGCACGATCGCTGATGCGCGCAGCCATGCCCTCGACCCGAATTTTACGCCGGTGGATTATGGTCTGCGCACCGTGGAGACTTTCGACGTCACCTTCAGCGGCTACGGCGGACAGCGTATCAAAGGCTGGCTGCTGTTGCCGCGCCAACGTGAAGGGAAACTGCCAGTCGTGGTCGAATACATCGGCTATGGCGGCGGGCGCGGCTTTCCGATCGATTGGCTGACGTGGAGCAGCGCCGGCTATGCACATTTGATCATGGATACGCGTGGACAGGGGAGCGCATGGTCGCGCGGCGACACACCCGACCCAGAAGCCGATGGCGGCAACCCACAGTTCCCCGGCTTCATGACGCGCGGCGTTCTGGCGCCCGATACCTATTACTACCGCCGCGTCTTCACCGATGCAGTACGCGCAGTCGAGGCTGCGTTGGCGCATCCGGCGGTCGACCCGAGCCGCGTTGCTGTCACCGGCGGCTCGCAGGGCGGCGGCATTACGCTGGCAGTCGCCGGGCTGTCACCCGCTTTACTCGACAATGCAGTCAGCGCCGCCATGCCGGATGTGCCGTTTCTGTGTCACTACCGACGGGCAACCGAAATCACAGACTCGCACCCATATCAGGAGATCGTGCGTTTTTGCAAGGTGCATCGCGACCAGGTGGAGACAGTCTTTCGCACACTCAGCTACTTTGACGGCGTAAATTTTGCAGTTCGCGCGAGCGCACGCACGCTCTTCTCGGTGGCGCTGATGGATGATATCTGCCCGCCATCAACGGTCTTTGCAGCATACAACCACTATCGCGGCCCAAAGGACATCCGCATCTACAGCTACAACCAGCACGAGGGCGGTCAGACCTTCCAGCGGCTAGAGCAGATTCAGTTTCTGGCGTAGGCGGTTGAGGACATGCGTGTAAATCTGCGTAGTTTTGACATCCATCTAAGTGCACACCGCTCAGCGGCAGGTCGTACACAGTGACGCTGGCAGCCCACAACGATCGTCGCTAAAGTCCAGCGGGAGGATAGGTTGACCGGGCAGGGGCCCCAGGGTGTGCCCCAGATCGTTCGCCTAATCCCGCACCGATGATTTGCGATGGTCGGCTTGCGATAGAAGGGTGACATGGATGAAACTCACCGAACGCAAATGGTTTTATCCGTTGGTCTATTTCTTGCTGGTCGTGATCTCCTTCCTTCCGCTCTACACCGAGCAGCCCTATGATCCGCGCAACACCTCACAGGTTATTTTCGAGATTCTCCAGCGGGCCACCCAGCCCTATGCCGCCTGGGGCTGGGTCTTCCATCTCGGCACGCTGGCAGTGATTGGGTTTTCGATGTGGAAACCTGCGCCCGGTGGGCGGGTGATGGCTGCCTACTTTGGGTTGAACTATCTGGTGATAGCCGCCACGCAAACCCGCGCCCAAACTCCCACCTATGGGGCTGCCGTGCATACCGGCGCGCTGGTCGCCGGGGTGCTGTTGGCATTGCTCTGGCTGTGGGGGGCCTGGCAGGGCAGCCTGCGGATAGATTGGCAGTCGATTCCGCGCTGGCGCTGGCTGCTCCTGCCCTTTGCCCTGCTCGTTTTCTGGTCGCCGCTGCGGTTTGAAGGGACGAGCGTTCTTCCCGATTTCAACCCGCTCCTGCTGCTCACTTCGCCTGATTACGGCCTGGCCTACTGCTTCATGACCCCGGTCTTCTTGTTCCTGCTCATCCTGGCCTGGCCGCAGGTGGATGTCTTTGCCTTGCGCGTGACGGCGTTCAACGGGCTGCTGTACGGTCTGTTCAATTTGAATCACTGGACCGCGCCAGAGCGGATATGGCTGGGAGTGATGCACCTGCCGCTGTTGGTACTGCCGATTGTTGCGCTGTGGCTGGCGCAGTCACAGCGGGCAATGGCGCCTTCCCATGCCTGAAAGAACCTGGATCGAGACCATGCCCTACCCCAAAGGTCTCTTGAAACTCCTGTTCAAAACGCCCATCCTGCTCTACCGACTAGGATTGGGCGTTTTGGTTGGCCGTCTGTTCATGGTGATGACCACTACCGGGCGCAAAAGCGGTCAGCCGCGCCGCACGGCGATTGAATTTCATGAGTTCGAGGGCAAGCCCACCGTGATGAGTGGCTGGGGCGAAAAGACGGATTGGTATCGCAATCTCGCCGCCAACCCGCTCGCCACCGTACAGACCTGGCGCGGGGCGCAGGCCGTCCGGGCGCGGCGCATCGACTCGGAAGAAGAACTGCGACGCGCCTTCGTCTGGGCGCAATCGAACCCTACGATGCGGCGGATGATGAAACTGGCTGGGTTTGCCATGACTCCGGAGCAGTTCATCGCTGAAAAGGAACGCTTCACCCTCGTGACCTTCGAGCCGACCGATGAACCCACGCCCCCGCCGCTAAAGGCGGATTTGGTCTGGGTTTGGGCGATTTTGATTCCCATCTGTCTTCTGCTTGTATGGATGATGTAAGCTAAGTGTGCCGATAACTTACGAAACCTAAAGTAAGTGCCCGCTGAGGAGATGCGACATGAACAACCGAATCACTCCCATTTTCAATGTTTTAACCACAGCCTGGCTGGGCGCGCTTGCGGCACAACTATTCCACGAAGCCTGTCATGGCATCGCCGCGGTTTTGGTTGGCGCGGAGTGGCAAGCGTTCAACTTGTTTGCTGTGCTTTGGGACTGGCCCGGTGCATCGAACGAGATCGGTGCACTCATCATTGAGGGCAGCCCGGCTTTGCTCAACATCCTGACCGGCTTCCTGGCAGTCGGGTTGTTTGGACGCACGATGAAGCAAAAGCGCGCCATGCCAGCTCTTTTCTGGATGTATTTCGCGGGCTATTCCCTGTTCATAGGCTTTGGCTACCTGTTCGTCGATCCGCTATTCTACCAGCCCGGCGGCGAACAACTAGGAGACTGGCGAAAAGTTATCGACGCGCTAGGCGGTTCGTGGGCGGTTCGCATTCCTATTTTGCTGGTCGGAGCGAGCGGCGTGTTGTGGGGCTTTTTCTGGCTGGCACGTTCTACCCTGCGTTTCGCCGCCGACGCCACCGACAAAGCCGAGCGGGTGCGCGTCTCATTGCCGCTTATGCTGGTTCCGTACTTCGCAATCAACATCTTATTCACTATCCTGGCCTTCTGGCATCCGCTCGGCGGTCAGGGGATGTTCATCGTGGCGTTCCAATATTGGTTTGGCTATGTTGGTTTTTTCTGGGCATTCTTCCTGGCTGCCTACTGGCTGGATGTGAATAGCCCCTTACCAGACCCCGTTGCCCTACCAGACCAACCTCAACCGGTCTGGTGGATTGCCACCGGATTCGTTTTCCTGTTGACGGTAGCTGTCCTACTGCCGACGATATGGTTCGTACAAGTTTCATGAAAGATTTCGCATTGTAGGTCGAAATTAATTTCGACCTAATGGATAGGCAAGTGATGCACCTACCGTTACTGGTTTTACCCATTGTTGCGCTGTAGCTGGCACGGTCACAACTGAAAATGGCGACTTCTCATGCCTGAACAACCATGTCGCTAGGGATAGAGAGAGAATGAACAAATCCACCGCTGTTTACTTTGTTCTGGCATATTTCATCAGTTGGTGCGCCTACGTCCCGCTGGCGCTGCAAGGGCAGGGACTGCTGAGCGGCATCCCGAACTGGCTGCACCTGGCGGCGGGCTACGGGCCGCTGCTGGCGGCGTTCATCGTCACTGCGTGGACGCTCGGCGGCGAAGGCCTGCGTGAACTGCTCGGCAGGCTGACGCGCTGGCGCATCGGCTGGGTCTGGCTGGCGGCGGCGTTCAGCCCGCTGGCGGTGTTTGGCGTGGTCGTCCTGGTCATGCGCCTGGGCACGGGCAACTGGCAGGCGGCGGCTGGCTTCGGTCAGGTGGCGGAACTGCCCGGCTTGAACTGGCTGACGGGCTGGCTGGCGTGGATTCTCATCTCCGGGCTGGGCGAAGAGACCGGCTGGCGCGGCTTTGCCCTGCCGCGTTTGCAGGCGCGTTACAGCGCGCGCGACGCCTCGTTCATCCTGGGCTTGCTGTGGGCCGGCTGGCACGCCCCGGCCTTTTTCTACAACTATGAACTCTCGCTCTTTTCCGTGCTGTCCTTCGTGGTGGGGATTGTGGCCGGGGCGATGGTGTTGACCTGGCTCTACAACAGCACCGGCGGCAGCGTGCTGGCGACCATTCTGTGGCACGGCACCTACAACGCGGTCGTGGCGGGCAGCGAGGGCGCGGTGGCGGCGGCGGTCACGGCGGCAGTCATCCTGGCTTTCGTCCTAATTGTCCGCCGCTACGGACTGGAGACGCTCTCGCCGCGTCCGAAACATCTCTTGACGGACTAAACGCAATTCTCTTGTCAGAAGGTTTGGCAGGGGAACCTGCTCTTGCCATGCTATAATTTTAGGGCGAAGGTGTACACGCCATGACCACTGACCTGACCTTCATCATCAACGAAGCCAAACAAACGCTCAAAGACCGGTTTCGCAGCTCATCAAAGATGCGCGTTTTTTTGATGTGCTGGTGGGCGATTTTTTTCACCAGCGTTTTTTGGAGCGTGAGATTGACCGGCTGGTGTATCAGTTGTATGGGCTGACGGAGAAAGAGATAGCGATTGTAGGTCGAAATTAATTTCGACCTACCGGAAAGCGAGGGCGTTGTATGGACTACAACAATCGCCAGACGGAGTTAATTTCGTCTTACTACACACGCAAACTGCCACACTGGCAGCCCGAAGGCGCGACCTATTTCATCACCTTTCGGCTGGCAAATTCCCTGCCCGTTCACATCATTCAGGCGCTGGAAGCGGAACGGGAGCGGGAAAGACAAAACATCCGCGCCAGATACAGCGGCGCGCAACAACACCAAGAACTTTACAACCTGGATAAGAAATACTTCGGACGCTTTGATGCCTGGCTTGACCGTTGCGTGGAGAAGAGTCCGCGCTGGCTGGCGGACGAGCGAATCGCACAAGTTGTCGCTGATGAAATTCACAGACTGGACGGAGAACGGTATGCGCTGATTGCTTATTGCATCATGTCCAACCATGTGCATTTGGTCACAGACACCGCAGAGTGCGCCTTCCAACCAACGCACGCGGGCGTCACAGCCAAATATCCACTGACAGACACCTTGAAACTACTCAAAGGCCGCACGGCGCGGTTTTGCAATCAGGCATTGGGAAGAAGCGGCTCGTTCTGGCAGGCTGAAAGTTACGACCATGTTATCCGCAACCAGAAAGAATACGAAAATATTGTCTGGTACACGCTCAACAACCCTGTCAAAGCGGGACTGGTGGAAAAATGGGAAGACTGGAAATACACCTATTTTGTTGGTCGGAATTAATTCCGACCAACAGGTTGGAGCGGGAGGTTTATGCGTTGTATGAGCTGACGGAGGAAGTGATGGCGATTGTGGAGGGGAGGTGCCCCCTTCCACGAATGGAAACGACGAATTCTCGAATTGCGGCGCGCAGGTTACGCATCCGCAGTCGTATTCGTGGATGGTTTTAGGCCGGCTCCCCGCGGCCGGTGCGGTGCCGCAACCTGGACGCCACGCTGTTGATTGTGGAGGCTTTCTTCCTGGCGAATTGAAAGCTGCTTTTGGCGCGGAATCAATTTCGCGTTACGCCGTTTAGCTGGATTGGGGCCACACGAGCATCAGGGCACACCCCAGAGCCAGCGCAAGCGTCACCGCCAGTCCCCCTTCGGGTCCGAACGCGCCGCCGGTGAACCAATCGGGGCCGGTTTCCATCAGGTCGAGCAGCGTGCCAACCCCGGTCTCTTGCCCGCTGACCGCCAGCCCAAACAGGTTGCCCTGCGCCCAGTTCCAAACGGCGTGAAAGGCGCAAACGCCCCACAGCGATTCTTCCCGCAGGGCATACAGGGCGGCGAACAGCCCGTACAGCGCCAGGTTGACCAGCGCCAGTATGCTCAAATTGGGGTTGAGTCCGTGCATAACGGCGAAGAAGAACGATGAGAGCAGAATGCCCAGCCAGGGACGGTAGCGCGCGCCGATGACAGGCAGCATCCAGCCGCGCGTCAGCACTTCTTCCGCTGCGCCCTGAATGAACCAGCCGGGAAGGAAAACGAGCAGCACGCCGCCCAACGCCGCCAGTCCTGCCCGCGTTGGGTCGCCGGCTTCGGGGGCAACGTAGCCAAACAGCGCCATCAACCCAACGGCCCCGCCAAAGGTCAGCAACCCAATCAGTAGGCCGCGTCCATATTGGAACATTGCGCCGCGCCGCTCGAAGCCCAGCGTAGCAAACGGGCGTTTTTCATAAAACCGCACCCACAGCCAGACGAGCAAAATCAGCGCACCAAACGATGTGGCCAGCAGCAAGCCCATCAAAAGCCCGGCCAGCCAGGAGGGTTGAGTCGTCATTCCTGATTCGGAAAAACCGGTCAGCAACAGTTGGATCAGCGTCACCGGCAAGCCAAAAAACGACGAAACGAGCAGTAGGATACTTGCCAGCGCAAGCACGCCCCACCACGGGGTGAGCCGCTGCCCCTGCCGGGCTAAATCGTACAGGCGGTTATTGGTGATCCAGGTTGGCATAAACACCTCAAGAAATGTAGAGCGATATTGATATCGCCTTTGACTGCGGAATAAATTCCGCGTTAAAAAATGTAGGGCGATATTGATATCGCCTTTGACTGCGGAATAAATTCCGCGTTAAAAAATGTAGGGCGATATTG
>CALJMI010000096.1 GCA_937981885.1 uncultured Caldilinea sp. | reverse complement strand
AATTATCGGCGGACATGGAGCAATTTCTTGCTGAACTTGTTGCACGTGCAGAGCAAACCCTGGCCGAGGAGCAGGTGGCGCCAAAGCGCCGGCTAAGCGCCGAGATGAATGGACTGTACGGTCTGTATGAAGGACAGCTTCAGCGCGCACGCAGCGATGTCCATGTACTTATCGCCACCGACACCGCATTAGGACGCAGAGCTGCTCAGGTGCTGGAGTCTTTCCTACGCAACCAGGACATTGCTAATGTGCAGGTCTGGGTCCCTGAAAAATTGAGCAGTGCTGACAACCTTTGCTTTTCACACGGTATCAAGGAGTTGCTGCGTCTATGTGAAGAAAATATTCCCGGCTACCGAGACGCAGGCTATCGTATTGTCTTCAATCTCACCGGCGCTTTCAAGAGTTTACAAAGCTATCTCAACATTGCCGGCATGTTCTATGCGGATGAGATTGTCTACATCTTCGAGGGCAGCGATCAACTGCTGCGCATTCCACGTCTGCCCATCCAGGTCGATCTAGCCGCATTGCAAACGCATTGTATCCAGTTAGCGTTGTTGGATGCAGGTGCGATTCTGAACCAAAACGATGTGGCTGGATTGCCAGAGGGTTTACTAGACATCGATCAACATGGCGATGTCACCCTTTCGGAGTGGGGACGGCTGATCTGGAACCGCGCACGCCGTGATCTGTATCAAAGGCAGTTACTCACTTTTCCCAATCTTCTCTACGAGGAATCATTTCAGCGCGATTTCAGCAGAGCATCCAGTGACGAACGTGTCGATCTACAAATGACGCTGGCAAAGGTAAGCGTGTTGCTGACCGAGGGAGGCGTCGCACGACTCAAACAGGATGGCGGCATTCAGTATGAGGATTACCAGAATCGCAGGACTTCTGATGGACAGCCTATCGGGCATTTTCGCCTGACGCAGGGCCGTCGCGTGAGTTGCGTCGCTGAGGGCAAAACACTGCGTTTGCGCCATTTTGGCAACCACGATCAAGTCAACGATAACCCGTGAGGTGTGATACAACCATCATGAAGGCTATTACCTTCCTCGGCGCCACTGCCGCCTATGAAACTACCTATGTTCTCGATGACGGACGGGAGCATACGGCGCCCTTTTTTGGTGTGGCGCTGGCGCGCTTCGTGCCTAACCTGACGATGCGCGTCTTTGTCACAAAAGAGGCCAGGGAAAAACATTTTGAGCGATTTCAAGCGCTGGTTGAGGACTATGTCGACGACGTGCAGCCGGTCGACATCCCTGATGGAAGCAACGACGCCGAGTTGTGGAAAGTGTTTCAGAAAGTAGTCGAGGCGGTGGAGCCAGAGGAATCCGTGATCTTCGACATCACGCATGGCTACCGATCACTTCCCTTCCTATCGTTTCTTTCCGCTGCATACTTACGCACGGTCAAGCGTGTGCGCCTGGAAGCGGTCTACTACGGCAACTTCGAAGCGCGCGACAGATCGGTGGAGCCCAATCGCGCCCCTGTAATCGATCTGACCCGCTTTGTCGAATTGCTTGACTGGATGATAGGCGCCGACCGCTTTGTGCGTTTTGGCGATGCGCGTGACCTGGCGCAGCTTCTCAATGCACAACATGAGCGCATCAAGCCCGATCCACGCATCACTGACAAAATAGCGATGTCGGCCTGGACAAATTCACCCTTAAGGCACACAGCGAATCATCTGACGCGGGCGTCACGCGCGTTACGGTTGGTGCGGCCCGCCGAGGCGATGGATGCCAGCGAAAGGATTCGTGCGCAACTGCCGGAAGCAGTGCAGTCGAGCCAGGACCTGGCGCGCCCGTTTACACTGCTCAGCCAACATGTGTTGAATAGTTTCGCGCCAATTGCACTCAGCGAAGCGGAGCAGAAACGCGATCCATATCGGACGCTGAGGGTTGAGCGAGCGCTGATCGGCTGGTACCTGGAACGCAATCAGACCTTTCAAGCTGTGGCGCTTGCGCGCGAGTGGTTGATTTCGTGGATCATGGTGCAGGTCGGTATGGCTGAAGAACTGATGGACAAGGACGCACGCTGGAGGGCTGAACGCGCCATCGGAAAGCAGGTGCAGCGGCTTCAGGCAAAGATCGCCGATGAGCGGCGAGACGATGAGGGGCTGCCAGATGTCGCCAACATTGCCGACATCGCTGACATCGCTGACATCGCACAGCTCTTTAACCAGCTAGGCGACCTGCGCAACGACCTGATGCACGCTGGAAAACGCAAAGGCGCGCTTGCTTCAGACTGCGTTGAGCAGCAGGTACAGAAGCTGTGGCGCAAGTTGCAAACGTTGATCGAAGGGGATACGCCGCTGCGAGCGGCGTCTACGAACGAGGATGGCGGCGTCGTGTAGCTGCCGCTATGAGCCGCAAGGTCTCGGTGAAAGAATGACCATTGTCAAATTCAAGAAAACATAATAGAAAGGTTTCCCCATGATGCGTTTGTGTTCAGCACTTATGATGGCTCTATGGTTATTTGCCATGACCGGCGCGCCCGTGCATGCCAACGACGACTATCTCGTGCCAATCACCGTCGGCAGCAAGACCTTCACGCTCACCATTTCGGTCGGGGAGACGGGTGTCAGCGTGCGCGTCAGCGATCCAGCCGTCCGCATCGGTGCGTTGACGAAGGCGCCGCGCAGCGCCGTCGCCTTGCCGACGGCGACGCCAGCGCCAGGGGTGTCCGATCTCGATGTCGCCAAGGCGCAGGCAGTGACGATCCCTTACGACGACCTCTTCCGCTACAACGAGCAGCATGTCGGCAAGAGTGTGCGCTACGTGGGCAAGGTGCTGCAGGTGCAGGAAAAAGAGTGCCTGATCTTCTGCGACGAGAACGATCGAGGCTACATTCTGCGCGTGGCCGTAACCCGGGGAAGCTACGGCATTTGGGACGACCCGATTTGGGTTGACTACCCCGGAGCACAGCGCTTCCTGGA
>CALJMI010000095.1 GCA_937981885.1 uncultured Caldilinea sp. | reverse complement strand
CAATAGCTGTCTCTAGTATAGCGAGTATCGTTGTGAGCAGGCAATTGACCCATCTACGACGCAATCTCGTTCAATTCGCTGCGGCTCCGGTCTATTACCTGCTCACTTTTACGATACCAGCTGCGGCTCGCAGCCGCAGGTTCCGGTGAACAACGATGTCACGCCGGAGGCGATGACCTACGTGAGCACGTTTCACGATACCAAGTTCTCAACCGCACGTTTCCGGTCAAACGAAGACGTGCGGTTGAGAACCGCACCTACTCAAAACCAAATGGTTGGCGGTGCGGGCTTGGTCGGTGGCTGTGGTTGTGTTTTGTCGCCCGCCTCTGTATCTTCTCCCATGTGACCGCCGGCATCGGGCGCTTCGCTGCGTTGCGCAACTTGTTGTGACGGCGCGCTCTCCTCCCATGGCGGCGCACCAGCCCACTCGTCATCGTCGAAAGCGCGGTCGTCCGGCTCATCCTCCCAACGGCGTCCGGACGCAGCGTCACCGTCGTCACTGTAGCGCACGGCAGCGCGCACCGGCAAATCGTCGCCCAGGTATTCGCGCCCACGCGTGCCGCCCAGGTCGGGTCCAAGAATGCCCGCCTCATGCAGTTGATCGACCAGCCGCGCCGC
Organism: uncultured Caldilinea sp.; assembly: GCA_937981885.1. GTDB lineage: Bacteria > Chloroflexota > Anaerolineae > Caldilineales > Caldilineaceae > Caldilinea. The sequence continues at coordinate 6,723 of CALJMI010000095.1, read as the reverse complement.
GCGCGTGTAGCCAATGCGCAACTTGCGCTGCAGCAGATTGACCGAGCCGCGGCCATGTTCGCGCACGATATTGACGGCGACGTAGAAGAGTTCGTCGCGCGCCTCGGCCGCGCGCAGTTGATCGATCTGGTCGAAGAGCGGCGGCTGACTCATCGATTTAGCGCCGGGCGCACTGTCGCTGGCAACTGGCGGCGGCAAACTCGGCTGCGGGCGCTTGGGCGCGCTGCTTTCCTCGCCAACGACGAGCGACGCGCCGGGCAGGTCGAACGTGGCCGGGCTGGCGCGTCCGCTGTCCAGCGTGCGAAAGCCGCGCCAGTAGCGCACCAGCAACGCGATCTCGTCGTCGGTGACCATCGTGCCCTGGATGCGCTCCAGTTTCGACGCATCGGGCGCCATGAAAAGCATGTCCCCGCGACCGAGCAGCCGTTCGGCGCCGGGAATGTCGAGGATCACGCGGCTGTCGGTCTGGCTGGTGACGGCGAAGGCGATGCGCGCCGGGAAGTTGGCCTTGATCAAGCCGGTGATCACATCGACCGACGGGCGTTGCGTGGCGATGATCAGGTGAATGCCGACAGCGCGCGCCATCTGCGCCAACCGGCAGATATGTTTCTCGACCTCTTCCGGCGCCGCCATCATTAGGTCAGCCATCTCGTCGACGATTACAACGATGTAGGGCAGATGCTTCTCGCCGTTCTTTTCGAGATAGGCGTTGTAGCGCGGCAGGTCGCGGGCGTTGGCTTTGGAAAAGAGTGTGTAGCGGCGCTCCATCTCTTTGACCGCCCAAAAGAGCACACCCGCCGCCTTGTCAACTTCGGTCACCACCGGGCTGAGCAAATGTGGCACGCCGTTGTAGATGCTCAGCTCCACCATCTTGGGGTCGATCATGAGCAGGCGCAGGTTGTCGGGCGTGTGCGTCAACAGCAGGCAAGCGATGATCGAATTGATGCAGACCGACTTGCCCGAACCGGTGGCGCCAGCGATAAGCAGATGGGGCATACGCGCCAGGTCGGTGACGATCGGTTGCCCCTTGACATCCTCGCCCAGCGCGATCGGCAGCACGCGCTTTTTCTCGTTGAAGGCGTCGCTCTCCATCAATTCTTTGAGTCCGACGATATTGCTGGCTTGATTGGGCACCTCCACGCCGACATAATTCGTGCCGGGGATCGGCGCCTCGATGCGCACGCTCGGCGCCGCCAATGCCAGCGCCAGGTCGTTGGCAAGCGCCGCAATCTTCGCCACCTTGACCTTGACGCGCTGCGATTCATTGCCGATCTTGCGCTCGACGTAGCCGGGCTTGATCAGATACTGCGTTACCGACGGCCCTTTGTACGCGCCCTCGAAGTCCGCCGGCACCCCAAAGAGCGCCAGCGTCTCCTGGATCAGGCGGCCCTGCATACGAATGTGGTTGTCGTCGTCGGCGATGCGATCATAATCGGTCAGGATCGCGCCGAGCGCGGGCAGTTTCCACTCCTGCGCGCCGCCGACGATGCGCGGGGGCGGCAGTTCGGTCTCGGCCAGCGGTTTGGTCAGCGGCAAGTTGGGGCTGGCCGGACGTGCAGTCGGTGTGGCTTCGGGTGGCTTGCCCTTGCCGCTCACCGGCTGGACTGGCGCTGCGTTCGACGGCTCGGCGCGCACCAATCTGTCATCCGTCGGTGGAATGAAGATGCTCTCCTCGCGTTGCTGCGGCGAAAAAAGGCGTTTCCACCATGGAATCTCTCCCGATGGGATAGGCGCCATTGGCTTGACCGGCAGCGTTGCGGTCGGTGTGCGTTCGTGCTCGCGCGTGCTGCTCCAGTTCGACAACGCGTACCAGGCGTCGAGCAACGCCTGGTCGAAGAGCAGAAAAACGCCCGCCAGCGCCAGGAAGGTGACGACTGCCCATGCGCCTGGCGCGCTCAACGACTGCTGCAACGTGTCGGCGAGAAACTGTCCGACCACGCCGCCAGCGTCGCCTTCCGCCGCCATTCTGCTGCGCAAAATTGGGTCGAAGAGAAGCGAGATCGCCGTGATCACCGCCACAAAGAGGATCGACAGCCCGGCCGGGCGCTGCCACGGCAGGTTAGGCATCTGGTCGACGGCGCGGATCACCACCCAAAGACCGAGCAGGCCGAGCACCAGCGGCACGCCCCACACGCCGCGGCCAAAGAGCGATTGCAGCAGATCGACCCATCCGCCGGTGAGCTGGCCCCGACTTGCCGTCAGCAGGCTCAGCAGAGTGAAGACCGCCAGCAGCACGAGCAGCACGCCCGCCACCTCGGCGCGGAAGAGCGCTCGGCTCAACTTCTCGACGCTGTCTGCGCCGTTGCTGCTGCGACGGTTCGGCTTGCGCTGCGGCGCCGACTTTTTGGTTGGTTTCTTGCGTCTGGTCGATCTGGTTGCCATTGTGTGCGCTACGAAATGAAAACGAACATAAGTTCTGAATAGATTATACTATATGCCAATGAAGATCAACAATGAGCCAAATTGAGAATTGCTGCAATGGTCTATGATTTCGGGGGTGTTCAGGTTGCACCGCCAACCTGTGCGTCGGCTATGAAAGCGTCGATCATCTGGCGGGCGATGCTGATCTTCGGCGGCAGCAGCGGCAGGGCGTCTGGTGTGAACCACTGCGCGTCGGCAATCTCGCCGTCGCCGAGGACGATTTCGCCGCCCGCATAGTCGGCGGTGAAGCCGATCATCAGCGAGTTAGGGAAAGGCCACGGCTGGCTGCCAAAGTAGTGGATCGACCCCACCAGCACGCCGGTTTCCTCCTTGACTTCGCGGCGCACGCACTCCTCCAACGTTTCACCGGCTTCGACAAAGCCTGCAATCACACTGTAACGCCCGGCAGGGAAGCGATGGTTGCGCGCGAGTAGGATGCGCGGTTGTTCCGCATCACAGCGGGTGACGGCAACGATGATCGCTGGCGAGATGCGTGGGTAGCTTGTCAACCCGCAGCGCGGGCAGCGCCGCGAGCGCTCCTCTGTCAGCGTTTCGGTGGGAATGCCGCAGCGCCCACAGAACTGGTGATCTCGATCCCAGTGCGCGATCTGCTTGGCGCGACCAGCCAGCCCGATCTCGAAGTCGCTGAACTGCCCGAACAGGGAGCGCAGGTCGTAGGCGGCAAAACCGGGCGGCAACATTGAATCCTCCGCCATCGTCCCCGAAAAGCAGTGAAGCGTCTGCTCGTCTTGCAACACGCCGAGATATTCGACGCGTTCGGCGACAAGACCGAGCAGTTCCAGCGCTGGCGCCGTTGGGATAGCGGGCGCGCCGTTGCGCTCGTCGACGAGCAATCGGTCGCCTTGATAGAGATACCAACGCGCCAGGTTGCAAACATCCGGCGCCTTTACACCTGGCGTAAAATTCTGTTGAACGTGTTGTAAGTGCATCTGTCAGACCTGCCCTTCTCTGCTCTTTTCTTCTGGTTGTAGGGTATCGGCTTCCATGGCTGGCTGCCCGACCAGCGGCGGGATGATCGCTGTATCCTGGCGCGGCGGCGGGGTAAAACGTGTCGCGTCGGGGCGACGGCGTAGATGCCACACATAGGCGGCAAAGAGCAGTGTCCCCGCCAGTGTGATCAGCGCGCCAAAAAGGAAGGTTGCATCATAGCCGTAGCGCACAATCAGGAAACCGCCCACCAGCGCAATCAGCGCAAAGCTGAAGCCAGCAGCCATCTCGCCAGCGCCGGTCATGGCGGCGCGCAGGCGCGGGGGCGTGCGTTCCATCACAAACACATAGAATGTCGGAAAGCGGATCGACGTGAAGGCGAGCAGCCCGATAAAGCCCACACCAGCCGCCCATGGCGTTGCAATCAGCGCCAGAGGCAACATGCTGAGCACTGCGCCCATCGAGCCGATCACCGCCGCCTCGCCATAGCCGACGCGCCGCGCCAGCACCGGACCCAACAGAGCGGCGGGCACGGCCAGCAGACGCGCTGAAGCCGCAATCACGCCGATCGTCGGCGTCGCAACGTTGAGCGCATCGTCCATATAAACATTGAAGAAGGTGACCGCTGCGCCCACGCCAGCCACCTGCAAAAAGCGCACCACCGACATCAACACGATCAGCGAATAGGCGGAACGCGGACGAGGCGCTCCAGGTCTCGCCTCGACAATCTCCGGTTCGGCTTCGTCGGGATCAGGTTCATAGGTGCGCGTGACCAGAAACAATGCAGCCATCATTAGTAGACCAACCACCAGCAGCGGCATCCGATACGGCGCTGGGTTCGCCATGGAGACGACCATCGCCGCCGCAAAGATCGCGGGCAACAGCCCGCCAATCAGCCCGCCGGCAAATGACGCCAATCCGCTGATCGCTGACTGAATCGCAAAGATGGCGCCGCGTGCACTGATCGCCGTCACGCGGATCAGAAACGGGCCCGAATTAACAAAGTAAAACGAAAGCCCGCCGTAGATGAGCACCATTGCTGCAACAAGCCACCATGCCTGCCATGCACGGCTGACTAAATCCGCCAGGGGCAGCGACAGTGCACCGACCGCGCCGATCGCGATGCCGAGGATCATGACGCGTCGGCTGCCATAGCGTGTGCCCAGCCAACCTGCCGTCAGGCTGCCAAGCGCAAAAGTCAGATTCGCCGCCGAATTGATCTGACCGACAAACTCGGGCCCAAAATTCAGTCGCAAAATATAAAGATTGAGAATGACCGAGTAGACGCCGCCATCGATGCTCAAGCCCATGATCGCTGTAATGATCAAGATAATACGAGCATTGTGACCCGTTGCTCGCAATGCGCCTTTATAGGCCGCCAGCATAGTTGTTCCTTCATTGTTTGCGTTGATTGTTGCGTGCTGCGTGTTGCGTTTTGTCTGCTGCCAGGCCACTCCACCCCACGCCGACGCACACCATGGATTACGAAGCACGAATCATGGCACGAATCACGCACCACGGACCACGAACCACGATTGTACCGCGTCCAATGTCAGGCGCTCGAAACTTGAATGCTGCTTACATTGTCAAAATAGTTCGGAGGCGTACAATTCGTTCGGTGACAAATTCAACAGCGCTGTCACAACCGGTGACTGCAATTCTGGAACAACTGTTGGCGGATGCCGGCGTCGAAGGGACGCACGGCTTTGAGGTGTTGCGCCTGGTCAGTATGGTCAACAGCGCCTATGATCGCCTGCTCACCGAGGCGACGCGCAATAATCCAGTTTCAGCGCCGCGCTGGCGCATTTTGCTGAGGCTCTGGCTCGAAGAGCAGATGGGTTGTGGCGCAGTCAATCCGACCCACCTGAGTCGGACGCAGCATGTTTCCAAAAACACGATCAGCGAACACCTGCGCACGCTCGAAGAAGATGGGCTGGTCGAGCGCGAGCTTGACCAGAACGATCGCCGCCAGTTCAGGATTCATCTCACCGACGCCGGGCGGACGTTGGTGCGCGATCTGACGCCCGCATACGCGCAACTGCTCAACCAGATACTGACGGCTTTCACGGCGGAGGAAACGGCGCAGCTCCAACATTTGCTCGGCAAACTTCATGCAACGCTGTGTGTTCATGCTGGCGATGGTTGCCAGGCTCACCGCGCTGCGTTCTCAACACTCGATCCGCACGCACACAAGGAGGATGTGTGACCGCACAATCCAAACCCGCTCAATCCAAAGCGGACAAGCCGCCGCGACCCGGCTTCAAGAATCTTGGTCGAGCGATTCGCTTTCTTGGGCATTATCGCAACATCGCGCTCGCCGCTTATGTGGCGCTCTTTCTAAGCACAGGTGCACAGTTGCTCGTTCCGCAGCTCGTGCAGAATATTCTCGACGCCGTGACGCAAGGCATGATGGCGCAACAGCTTGCGCAGGCGCCGGCGGACGTGCGCACTGCCATGCTCGCCCAGGCAGGCGTCAGCCAGGCCCAGTTCGAGCAGACGCTCAACAACCCGCTCACGCCGCTCTATTGGGCGATTGCGTTGATCTTGACGCTTTCGGTGGTGCGCGGGCTCTTTGCCTTCGCCCAATCCTACATGTCGGAAAAAGCCGGGCAGAGCGTCGCCTTTGACTTTCGCAACGACCTGTTCGCCAAGATTCAGCGCCTCTCCTTCAGCTATCATGACCGCAATCGCACGGGCCAACTCATGATCCGGGCGACCGACGATGTGGAGAAGGTGCGCCTCTTCATCGGGCAGGGGCTGCTGCTGGCGGTGCAGGCGGTGGTGCTGCTCACCGGTGCACTGATTCTGCTGCTGCTCACCAACCTGCAACTGACGCTGGTCGTGCTGCCGATCCTGCCGATTGCGATGGTGATGTTCATGATCTTTGGCGCCATCACACAGCCGCTCTTCACGAAGGTGCAGCAAAAGCTTTCGACGCTCAACACGATCCTGCAAGAAAATCTGGCGGGCATCAAGGTCGTCAAGGCGTTCGCCACCGAGCCGCAGGAACAGAAACGCTTCGATGTCGCCGCCGTCGATCTGATGAGCCAGCAGATTCATGTGGCGCGCATCTTCAGTTTTCTGTTTCCAGTAATCTTCCTGATCGCCAACCTGGGGCAGGCCGCCGTGCTCTATTTCGGCGGCGGACAGATCATCGCGAACACGCTCACCATCGGCGAGTGGCAGAAGTTCAGTCTCTATCTCGTCTTCGTCTTCTTCCCGCTCGGTCAGCTTGGCTTCATCATCTCGCAGATGAGCCAGGCGTCCGCCAGCGCCAACCGCATCTTCGAGATTCTCGACGCGCACAACGAAGTGACCGACAAGCCCGGCGCCGTCCCGTTGCCGCCGATCGAG
>CALJMI010000094.1 GCA_937981885.1 uncultured Caldilinea sp. | reverse complement strand
TCGCCACCGACGCCGGCCCTGTGGCAGTCGCCGCCGGACATCCCGCCCCGCGAGGTGGACACGATCGTGATCCCCAGTCCGTTGAGGACCTTCGGAATCTCGTCCTTGCCGCAGTAGACCCGACGACCCGGGCGACTCACGCGCTCCAGCCCTCGAATGACGGAGCGCCCCTGAGGCGTGTACTTGAGGCGCACGATCAGCCTAGGCTGCGGCTTCTCGTCTGTCACCGTGTACCCCTCGATGAAACCTTCTTGCGCTAAAATTTGTGCGATGCCAACCTTGATCTTTGAGCTCGGCATCGCGACCTGTTTCTGCTTGACCATGCTGGCGTTGCGAATTCTGGTCAGCATGTCAGCAATTGGATCATTTACCATTGATTTTTCTCCTCAGGCCACTCTTGCAACCTCAGACATCATACGAAGTTGTAGTTAGCAACCGAGCACTCTAGAGACCGCACATCCACCTCAAAGTTTGTCTGGCGGTCGGATATGCTCTTCTTACCAGCTCGACTTCACGACTTGCCCTCTGCACGACACGAGGCTAGTTGAGTAGAGTTTGTGTCGGATATGCTCTTCTTACCAGCTCGACTTCACGACACCGGGCAATTTGCCCTGCAACGCTTCCTGACGGAAGCAGATTCGGCACAAACCGAAACGACGCATATACCCGCGCGGGCGGCCACATAGCTTGCAGCGATTGCGGACGCGCACCTCGTATTTCCGGCGGCCTTCTTTGATGACCATCGACTTCTTTGCCACAGCAATCCCCTTTATCGCTTGAACGGCATATCCATCAGCGCCAACAAACGGCGCGCTTCTTCATCGGTCTTCGCTGTCGTGACAATCGTGATCTCCATGCCACGAATCTTGTCGACCTTATCGTAGTTGATCTCAGGAAAGACCAACTGTTCACGCAGCCCCAGGCTGTAATTGCCGCGGCCATCGAACGCGTCGGGCGAAACACCCTGAAAATCACGTTGACGCGGCAACACAACGTTAATCAAGCGGTCGAGAAAGTCCCACATGCGGTCGCTGCGCAAGGTGACTTTGACGCCGATCGGCATGCCTTCGCGCAATTTGAAGGCCGCGATGGAGTTGCGCGCCTTGGTGACGACCGGCTTCTGACCGGTGACGATCGCCAGATCGCCAGCCGCTGCTTCAAGCGCCTTGCTGTTTTGCAGCGCCTCGCCCAACCCGATGTTGACGGCGATCTTCTCGATGCGCGGCGCCTGCATGACGCTGCTGTAGTTAAATTCTTTCATCAACGCCGGTACGATTTCTTCTCGATACCGGAGTTTGAGCCGAGGCGTCGGTCGCGTTCCGTTGTGTTCACTCATCACTCTTTACTCCTTGCCCGCAGACGCCGCCCGCACTTTGTTGATTGCGGTCCGGCGAAAGATCAGGCAGATGACTGATTATCGTTTCGGCTTCGGCAGCGGCGCGCCAGTATTGCGGTCGATGCGTTCCTTGCTGCCATCCTTGGCAACCTCAAAAGCTGCACGCGTCGGCTTGCCGTCCGTGCCCACCAGCATCACATTACTGATGTGGATCGGCGCCTCGCGTTCGATACGACCGGTTTGTGTGCGCACGCGCCCTGTTGGGCGTTGATGGCGAGTCACCATGTTGGCGCCGGCGACGACAACGTAGACGCGATTGGGATCGTAGCTGCCATCTTTGTTCTTCTTGCGGATCACCCGCTGGACTTCGCCGCGGTGTCCCTTATCGTCCCCGGCGATCACCTCTACCGTGTCGCCTTTGTTGATCTTAACTTTCATTCCGGCCTCCTCTAGAGCACTTCCGGCGCCAGCGAGACGATCTTCATATATCCGCCCTCGCGCAGTTCACGCGCCACCGGCCCAAAAATGCGCGTGCCGCGTGGGTTCTTATTGTCGTCGATGATAACCGCTGCATTCTCATCAAAACGAATATAGCTGCCATCGGCGCGGCGCACCGGTCGCTTGGTGCGCACAATCACAGCGCGCACTACATCACCCTTTTTGACGCTGCCGGTCGGGCTGGCGGATTTCACCGTGGCGACGACAACATCGCCGACGGCGCCATAGCGGCGAGTGCTGCCACCCTTAACGCGGATCGTCAACAACTCTTTTGCTCCAGTATTGTCGGCTACTTTGAGCCGGCTCTCCTGCTGAATCATGGCGCATCTCCTCGACGATTAGACGTTTGCTTCGTCAACCTGGACCGCCCGCTGCAGGATTTCTTCGACAAAGAACTTTTTATCCTTGCTGATCGGCCGGCATTCACGGATGCGCACCACATCGCCCACCTGGCAGCTATTTTGCTCGTCATGCGCCTTGTACTTCTTGTTGCGGCGCACGACTTTGCCATACAGTGGGTGGCGGGTGACGCGTTCGATTGTTACAACAACGGTCTTGTCCATCTTGTCGCTGGTGACCGTTCCCACCAACGCTCTACGTTGCTCACGCATCGTGTTTCTCCTTATTCACCCGCCAACTCGCGCTCGCGCAGGATTGTCTTGATGCGGGCGATGTCCCGTCGCACTTCACCAAATCGTGCGGTGTTCGCCAGCTTACCCGTTGCGCGCTGAAAGCGCAGGTTGAACATCTCCTGATAAGCGTCGTCCAACCGACGCGCCAGTTCGGCATTGTTTTGTGATCGCAGTTCATCAATCTTCATGACGCTCCTCCTCAGGCCCCATGCTCTTCGCGAGCAATGAATTGGGTCTTCATGGGCAGCTTGGCTGCAGCCAGGCGGAACGCCTCGCGCGCCTGTTCTTCGCGAACGCCTGCGATCTCCAGGATGACGCGCCCAGGCCGAACTGGCGCAACCCAATGATCGACGCTGCCTTTACCGGAACCCATTCGGGTCTCGGCGGCGCGCTTGGTGACTGGCCGATCCGGGAAAATGCGAATCCAGATCTTGCCGCCGCGGCGCACATAACGCACAATCGCTCGGCGCGCCGCCTCAATTTGGCGGCTGGTGACGTAATACCCTTCCAGCGACTGGAGTCCATAGGCGCCAAACGCCACGGTGTTGCCACGGTACGCCTTGCCCTTCAGACGCCCGCGCTGCAATTTTCGATACTTCACACGTTTTGGCATCAACATAGTCGATTCTCCATCTATGTCTTTCGATACGTTTTCCAGCAAGTCAGTTTTGGTTGTGGCGGACGCCACGTCTTGCCGGAACTATATCGACTTCGCACAATCTTCAGGCTAAGCCTTGAGCAAGTTGACTGTCGAGTAATGACAGTCAAGGCGCTTACAATCTCCGCCCAGGCTTCTTAAGCCTCCGCTGCTGCATACCGGGCGTGGTATTCCTCGCCGGGCATCACCTCGCCGAGATAAATCCAAACCTTGACGCCGATAACGCCAAAGGTGGTGTTGGCTTCAGCTGTGCCATAGTCGATGTCGGCGCGCAGCGTGTGACGTGGAATTTGCCCCTCGCGCACCGAGTCGACGCGCCCCATGTCACTGCCGCCCAGACGCCCGGAGACGGTGATCATGATGCCTTTGCCGCCAGCGCGCATCGTCTTCTGCGCAGCCTGTTTCATGGCGCGCTTCCAACTGACGCGGCGCTCGATCTGCTCGGCGACGCTCTCCGCCACCAGACGCGCATCCAGCTCCGGCTTGACGATCTCACGCACATCAATCTTGACCTTCTTATGCGTCATGTCCTGCAACTGTTGACGCAGCAGGTTGACGCTGGCGCCTTTACGCCCGATGATTACACCTGGGCGGGCTGTATCGATGATAATGTGCACCTGATTCGGTTGGCGTTCGATATCAATGTTGCTGATGCCAGCCTTGTTCTTGGAACTCAGACGATTGTCGCGACCGCCGCCCTTTTCCTCTTTATTCAAGGCATCGAACACCATCGAGCGAATCTGTCGATCCTCAGCCAACTGTTCCGTATACTGCTTGCCGCTGGCAAACCAACGGCTCTTGTGCTCTTTGATGATTCCCAGGCGAAACCCGATGGGATTAACTTTACGACCCAAGTGAACCTCTCCTTTTTTTGCTACACGCCTTAGCGCTCGTCACATCGATCAAGCAACACGCTCTTCCAACACCACGGTGATGTGAGATGAACGGCGCTGCCAGGGCTTGAAGCGCCCGCGTGCGCCGAAACGCCGCCACTTGCGAATCGGTGCGTCGTCGGCGTAAATCTTTGTGATCACCATATCCTTGGCATCATAGCCATAGTTCTCAACTGCATTGGACAAGGCGCTCTTGACCGTCTTCGAGACGACCCGCGCCGCCGACTGCGGCATGTAGGAAAGGAGCGCCAGCGCTTCCTCGGCCTGACGACCGCGAATTTCATTGATCACCAGGCGCGTCTTCTGGGCGCTGATCCCGGTGTATTTCATCTTGGCAACAATTTCCATCGTCCGTTCTCCACTTTTCTAGCGGCTCGACGCCTAGCGGCGTGCGCCCTTGGAACTCTTCTCGGACTTGACGTGGCCGCGGAAGAAACGCGTCGGTGCAAACTCGCCCAGTTTGTGGCCCACCATGTTCTCGGAAATGTAGACCGGGACATGGCGCTTGCCGTCATGCACGGCGATCGTGTGACCGACAAACTGCGGGAAAATCGTCGACGCACGCGACCAGGTCTTGATCACCTTGCGCTCGCCCTTGCGATTCATCTCCTCAACGCGCTTCAGCAGCTTCGGGCTGACGAACGGGCCTTTTTTCAGTGAACGTGACATCTTTCACTCCTCTCCTTTACGCCTTGCCGCCGCGGCGCACGATGAACTTCTCGGTCCGCTTATTGCGGCGCGTCTTCTTGCCCAACGCAACCTTGCCCCAGGGCGTCTTTGGCGCCTTCATGCCGATTGGCGAGCGACCCTCACCGCCGCCATGTGGGTGTGAACCGGGATCCATCGCCACACCGCGCGTCGTCGGGCGGATGCCCATCCATCGCTTACGGCCAGCTTTGCCCATGTTCAGGTTGGCATGATCCGAATTGGAGACAACGCCGACGGTTGCCAGACAGTTCATGTCGATGTAGCGAACTTCGCCGCTCGGCAGACGAAGCTGCGCCATACTGCCCTCTTTCGCCAACAACTGAGCACCCAATCCTGCGCTGCGCACCAACTGACCGCCGCGGCCAGGATAGATTTCGATGTTGTGCACAACAGTGCCCAACGGAATGTTGCGGATCGGCAATGCATTGCCCGGGCGAATGTCGGCGTTGGAGCCAGACATGACCGTGTCGCCAACCTTCAACCCCTGCGCGGCCAGAATGTAGCGACGTTCGCCGTCGTTGTAGACAACCAACGCAATGTGCGCGCTGCGGTTTGGATCATATTCGATCGACTCAACCTTACCGGCGACGCCGGTCTTATCGCGGCGGAAATCGATGATGCGATAGCGACGTTTGTGCCCGCCGCCACGGTGACGCATGGTCACGACGCCGCGGTTGTTGCGGCCCGCCTTTTTGCGCAGAGGCGCCAACAACGATCGCTCCGGCTCGGAGCGTGTAATCTCCTCAAATGTCGAGACGCTCATGTTGCGGCGCCCCGGCGAAGTTGGACGATAAATTTTGATAGCCATCGAAATTCTCCCTTACACGCCTTCAAACAGTTGGATGCTGTCGCCTGGCGCCAGGGTGACAACAGCCTTTTTCCACTTTGGCTGGCGAATGCGAATCTGTTTGCCGCGGCGCGTGGTCTTGGCTGGCATCACCAAAATGCGAACATCGGTCACATCCACATCAAATGCAGCTTCAACCGCATCCTTGACCTGGAGCTTGTTGGCGCGCATGTCAACCTCAAAGGTGACCTTGTTCTGCTCATCAGTGGCAATCATCGTTTTTTCAGTGACGATTGGACGCTTCAATACTTCATAAACGTGCATGGTTATGCCTCCGCCTCTTCAGACGCAACAGCGTCGGCAGCCTCTACGACCACACTATCGGCGACTCCTGCCGCTGGCGCGTCAGCACCCAGCCACAGTTCAATCGAATCGACGGCATCGCGTGTCAACAGCAGTAGATCGTGGCCCAACAGATCGCGAATATTCAGATACCCACTCTGCAACGATTTCACCTGTGGGATGTTGCGTACACTCCTCCACACAGGAACATTCTTCTCGGCCATCACCAACAGCACGCTCTGCTCGTTGGCGCCAAGCGCCGAAAGCATCTTGACTGCAGTCTTGGTCTTTGGCTCGTCGATCACGACCTGATCGACAACCAACACCTGTCCATTGGCCGCCTTGACAGAGAGTGCACTGCGCAACGCCGAACGTTGCATCTTTTTCGGAAGCGCCTTGGTGTATTTACGCGGGGTCGGACCAAAGACGGCGCCGCCGCCCACCCAGTTTGGTGCACGCGTCGAACCTTGACGGGCGCGACCGGTGCCCTTTTGACGCCACGGCTTTTTGCCGCCGCCAGAGACCTCGCCGCGCGTCTTGGTGTCGTGCGTGCCCAGGCGGGCGTTTGCCAGTTGCCGCATCAAGGCTTGATGCATAAGAGCAGTGTTGATCGGGGCTGCAAAGACGGCGTCGCTCAGTTCGACTTCGCCGACCTGCTGCCCATTCATATTTTTCACAGGTACAAGCATGGTCTGATACTCCTTCGTCAATCCTGGGCGCGCCTTACTTCGCCTTCTTTGCCTTCTTCATCGTCTTGAGCGATTCGTGCACGACAACCAGGGCGCCGCGTGGGCCAGGAATTGCTCCGCGCACGGCAATCAGGTTGCGCTCAGCATCGACCAACGCCACCTTCAGGTTCTGCACGGTAGTGTTGGCGTTGCCATATTGACCGGGCGCACGCGTGCCGGGCAGCGTGTGACCTGGCGTCGTGCCAGCGCCACGCGACCCGGTCGCACGGTGGCGATCCGACTGACCATGCGTCTTGGGTCCGCCAGCGAAGCCATGACGACGCACCGCGCCTGAAAAACCGCGTCCCTTCGACACGCCGGAAACATCCACCAATTCGCCTTCCGCAAAAATATCAGCCTTGATGACATCGCCAACGCTCAGCGAAGGCGCCGCATCATAACGAAATTCGCGCAGACGACGCAACATCGGTGCACCCGACTTGAGCAGGTGGCCGCGCTGTCCTTTGGTCAGCTTGCGTTCGGCCGTCATCCCATAGCCAAGCTGAACAGCATTGTAGCCGTCCGTTTCCTCTGTCTTGACCTGTGTAACATAACACGGGCCAGCTTCGATGATGGTGACAGGAATGACTGCACCACTCTTGTCAAAGAGCTGCGTCATTCCCACTTTCTTGCCTAAAATCCCTCTCATCTGATCCTCCTGGGACTGCCAGTTTCACGATTGTTGACGGACGCTGCGTGCAACCCGCCGCAAGTCGATTCCGCCAAAATCATTAGCGCTGCATCATCCCCTAAAGCGTTGCTGATCAAATCAAAGATGTTGCCTGCTGTTGTATTATTTGGTTTCAGCAGTCATCCGTCACTGAAAGTTACAGCTTGATCTCGATATCGACGCCTGCCGGCAGGTTCAACCGTGTCAGATTTTCGATCGTCTTGCTGCCTGGATCCACGACATCGATCAGGCGTTTGTGCGTGCGAATCTCGAACTGCTCGCGGCTGTCCTTGTCGATGAAGGTCGAACGCATGATCGTAAATTTCTCGATGCTGGTCGGCAGCGGCACCGGCCCTACAACCTGAGCGCCCGTCTGTTCAGCGGCGTCGACGATCTGGCGAACTGACGCATCGAGCACGCGGTGGTCATACGCCTTGAGCTTGATGCGAATTTTCTGTTTTGCCATCTTCCCTCTTTTTGCCCTTTCTGTCATCAAACAGAGCACTATCAGAAGATAGACGGTGGACGCTCAACCTGCCTGTCCACCGTCTATCGTTCCTTCCATGTCAGCTACTTCACGATTGCAGTGATGACGCCAGCGCCGACAGTGCGCCCGCCTTCACGGATGGCGAAGCGGCTGCCTGTCTCCAACGCCACCGGCGAGATCAGCTTCACACCCATCTGGATGTTGTCGCCAGGCATCACCATCTCC
>CALJMI010000093.1 GCA_937981885.1 uncultured Caldilinea sp. | reverse complement strand
AAACGCTCGGTAGTCCGCCCACCCCTTCAGCGACAACACTTTTGTGATCGCCGCCGTCAGGCTTGTCTTCCCATGGTCGATGTGACCTATCGTTCCCACATTCACATGCGGCTTCGTCCGCTGGAATACTGCCTTGGACATCGGTAAATGCCTCCCTTAAATAGAGTATCTTTCTATTCTGCCGATCTGTTTGTGCGAATAAACATCTCTTTGAACACGGAACCGCCCAATGTGGGCGGTCCTCAACTTACTTTATGACACGCACCCTATCATTTATCGATCCGAGCACGTACACAAACATCGGAGAGCCCACAACCGGACTTGAACCGGTGACCTCATTCTTACCAAGAATGTGCTCTACCTGCTGAGCTATGTGGGCAGAAGCTGTGGGCGGGGGCGGATTCGAACCACCGTAGGCGTCAGCCGGCTGATTTACAGTCAGCTCCCTTTGTCCACTCGGGCACCCGCCCATGTCTGTTACTGCGCACCAGCTTCTTGCGAAGCCTTCCTCGGTTTTTTACATCGTTGACACAACGATTTCCGTAGGTTTCCGGCAGAGTCAGCGATGTTCTTTAGGCCGTCGTCAGAGCCGACGATCGGACTCGAACCGATAACCTGCTGTTTACAAGACAGCTGCTCTGCCGATTGAGCTACGCCGGCGCACTGGTGCTGCTCGGTAATTATGCAAAACGCTTTTGCACAATCAGAAGAAGAGTATAACACATCCGCCGGTTGGGTCAAATTGATCGCTGTGAAATTAGCAATACAACCTGAACGCGAACCAAATCTTGCTCGTTGTCACAGATTGACAGCTTCAAATGTCGTGTGTTACCGTGGCCTTAACCATTTTTCCAATGTCAATCAATCTTAAACATCGCCGGAGGTTTCTATGCGCGAAAATCAGCTCCGCACGTTGTGGCAACAAGGCGGCGCTGCGTTGTGCGCCTGGCTATCGATCCCAAGCACTTTTTCTGCGGAGATTGTGGCTCACGCTGGCTTCGATTGCCTGACCATCGACCTGCAGCATGGATTGATCGACTATCCAAACGCCGTGCCGATGTTGCAGACAATCTCAACGACAAACGCAACGCCGCTGGCGCGCGTGCCCTGGAACGATCCCGGAACGATCATGAAGCTGCTTGACGCCGGCTGCTATGGCATCATCTGTCCGATGATCAACAACGCCGATGAAGCTGCTGCATTCGCCGCCGCCTGTCGCTATCCACCCGCTGGCATTCGCAGCTATGGGCCCAAACGCGCCATGCTCTACGCTGGCGACGATTATGCCGATGCCGCCAATGCGACAATTTTGGCAATCGCGATGATTGAGACAGCCGATGGCCTCGCCAATGTCGATGAGATCGCCGCACTGCCCGGCATCGACGCACTGTACATCGGACCTGCCGATTTGAGCCTGGCGCTCGGACGCAGCCAGCGCGTCGATCAAACGGATCCAGTGATGGTTGAGGCGCTCGACGCCATCCTTGCCGCCGCCAAACGTCACGGCAAAGTGGCTGGCCTGCACACAGCGACGCCGACTTATGCCGCCGCTATGATTGAAAAAGGCTTTCAGTTGGTGACGGTTTCGACCGACGCCGGTTTCCTCGAAACAGAGGCGCGCCGGGTGGCGACGGCGGCACGCGGGGGCAGCGCAGCGCAAGGCGCCAAAGGGCCATATTGAGTCGGCCCGCTACAATGCACTCACCATCACCTGGAAGATTGCCAGTCCCAGGCGACCATGACCGCCCAGCGCGTTTTGAAGCGGCGTAATGTAATCCTCAGGATGCGGCATCAGCCCGACGACGTTGCCGCGGCGGTTGCATAGCCCGGCAATGTCGGCGACTGAGCCATTCGGATTGAGCGGATAGACGCCATTTGCGCGCCGTCCTTCCGCATCGACGTAGCGGAACGCAACCAGATTGCCCTGCTCAATCTCCGCCAGCATCGCCTCATCTTTCACCTGGACGTTGCCTTCGCCGTGCGCCACTGGACAGAAGATCAACTCGTCCAGATCATGTAGGAAGGGCGCCGTCGCCTGTCGATTTGCCGCCAGATGCACCCACCGGCACTCGAAATGCCCCGATGCGTTTTCGGTGAGCGTGACGCGACGGAGGGAAATTTCGTCGATTGAGGAATTAGGAGATTGAGAGATTGGAGATTGGAGATTGGAGATTGACTTAGCCGCCTCCGGTCGCTCAATCTCAGAATTGCTCAACCCCCCGTTCTCCGTTCTCCAATCTCTACTTTCTGCTCTCCGCGCTCCTGGCAATACTCCTGCCTTCACCAGCGCCTGAAAGCCGTTGCAGATGCCGAGTACAAGCTTGCCGCGGTCGATGAAGTCGTGAAGCTGGTCGTGAAAGTAGACCTGCAGGTCAAGCGCAAGCCGCGCACCGGCGCCCAACGCATCGCCATAGGAAAAGCCGCCGGGCAACAATAGCATCTGATAATTGGCGAAAGAGCGTTCGCCGCGGCGCAGCTGGTTGATGTGGACGATCTCCGGCGCAGCGCCAGCCAGTTCGCAGGCGCGCGCGGCTTCGGCGTCGCGGTTGGCGCCCGAAGCGTGCAAGATCAAAATCGACGGTTTCACAGTTGATGACATTGCTGGTCACTGCCCTTTCCATGCCCTGACAAGTTGCTCGATGCTCAGATCGACCACGTTGGCGCCGCCCACTGTGACCGCCAGGCGGCCATCGTCCGTTACTGCGCCAACCGGCGTCAGCGTCTCACCAGTGAAGTGCGCCTCGAACGCAGCGGCGTCTGCGTCGGCGACCTCCACCAACAGCCGGCCGTTGCTCTCACTGAACAGCAGCGGCACAACCAGCGCGCCCGTGTCCGCCGTATCAATCAGCGCGTCGAGTAAAATCAAAGCGCCGAGCCGTCCGGCGATGCACATTTCCGCAAGCGCCACCGCCAGCCCACCCTCGCTCAAGTCGTGACAGGCGCGCACCAACCCAGCTCGCATTGCCCGATGCAACGCCCGATAGCGGCTCAGTGGATTTGTCGGCATGGTCGGCGCGCCGCCGACCTGCTCGCCAAGCAACGCGCTAAGCAGCGAACCGCCCAATTCCGTCCGAGTTTCGCCGAGCAGATAGAGTCGGTCGCCTACAGCCTTGAGCGCCGATGTGACGCACGCCGTCATCTCCGGCGCGATGCCGATGGCGGAGATCAGCAGTGTGCCAGGGATCGGCTGACCGTTGAACTCGTTATAGAGGCTGTCCTTGCCGGAAATAAAGGGGGTGCGGTAGGTAAGCGCGGCGTCGTAGCAGCCCTGGCACGCGCGCACCAGCGAACCCAGGCGATCCGGATAAGTGGGATTGCCCCAACAAAAATTATCGAGAATGGCGATCCGATCCGGGTCAGCGCCGACGGCTACGGCGTTGCGCACTGCCTCATCGACCGCGCTGACCGCCATTGCGTAGGGATCGACGCGTCCGATCAGCGGGTTTATGCCGTTGCTTAATACGAGCGCCTTGTCGTGATGCCACGTGCCCAACGGCTTGAGCACGGCGGCGTCGGCAGGCCCATCTAGCGCAGGGCCGACAAAGGGACGTACAAGTGTGCCGCCGCGCACCTCATGGTCGTAGGTGCGCACGATTGCCTCCTTACTCGCCACAGAGGGATATGCCAGCATCGCCAGCAGCACATCGTTGATGTCCATGCCAGGCATCGATCGTTCAGTGAAGGTGGCGGCGGGCGCAGCGGGCGGCTCGCAGTGTTCGGCCTTCATGCGCCGCCGCGGCAGACCGTGATGCAGAAACGCCATCGACATCTCGCCTACGATACGGTTGCCGAAACGCACGACCAGATTGCCATCTCCGGTGAAGGCGCCCAACACGCTCAGTTCAACGTCCCACAGGTCGGCAAGTTTCTGCAATTCCGCCAGGTTCTGTGGAGGCACAGCGAGCACCATGCGTTCCTGAGCCTCAGAGATCCAGATCTCCCACGGCGCCAGCCCTGGATACTTGAGCGGCGCCTTTGCCAGATCGACATCGACGCCCAGTTTCTCGCCCATCTCGCCGATCGCTGACGAGAAGCCGCCGGCGCCGCAGTCGGTGATCGCTGTGTAAAGGCTGCGGTCGCGCGCAGCTTCGACCAGCTCAATCAGCCCCTTTTCCGTGATCGGGTCGCCGATCTGCACCGCGCTGCCTGCCAGCTCGCCGGTTTCGTGCGTCAACTCGGCGGAGGAGAAGGTCGCGCCATGAATGCCGTCGCGCCCGGTGCGTCCGCCAATGGCGACGATGAGATCGCCCTTCTGCGCGCCGGTCGGGTGCTTGCCATGCGGCAGCAAGCCTGCACAGCCGCAGAAGACGAGCGGATTGCCGAGATAACCGTCGTCATAGATCACCGCACCGTTGACCGTCGGCAAACCGAGCTTGTTGCCATAGTCGCCGACGCCCGCCACCACGCCTTCGGCGATGCGCGCCGGATGCAACATTCCTTCAGGAACTTGATCATAGGGAAAATCCTGCGGCCCAAAGCAGAGCACGTCGGTCGTGGCGATCGGGCGCGCTGAGACGCCGATCACATCGCGCACGACGCCGCCGACGCCGGTGTTGGCGCCGCCAAAGGGTTCAAGCGCCGACGGGTGATTGTGCGTCTCGACCTTGAACGCCAGATCGTAGTCGTCGTCGAAGGCGATAATGCCGGCGTTGTCGACAAACGCCGAGCGCAGCCAGTCGGGCCGGATCGCGTCGGTGGCGGCGCGCAGATATTGGTGGATCAATCCATCGATCAGTTCCTGGCTGCGCACCGTGCCGTCGGCGTTGCGATGCGTGAAGTCGATCTGCGCCTTGAAGGTCTTATGCACGCAGTGTTCGGACCAGGTCTGCGCCAGCGTCTCCAATTCAACATCGGTCGGGTCGCGTCCCAAATCATCGTAATAGCGCTGAATTGTGCGCATCTCCGCCAGGTCGAGCGAGAGCAGCCGCACTTTGCTCAACCCCAGCAGAGCGTTGTCGTCCAGTCCGCGCATTGGGATCGTTTCGACAACATCGCCGGCGGCGGCTTCCTGCCCAAAATGCACGGCGATCTCGCCGATGGCGTAGTGTTGCACTGTGGTGTTGCAGAGCAATTGCTGCGCCAGCTTGCGCAGATCGTCGGTGGAGAGACCGCCCGCCAGCTCATAGCGCACGCCGGTCGCCACCTCACACGCCGGCAGACCGATCTCGACCATGCCGCGCTGCGCCTCACGCGCCGGCACGTCGGTCACGCCGGGGCGGAAGGCGACTTCGATGATGTAGGGAGAGGGAGAAAGGGGAAGGGAGAGATCGGGCGATTGGGCGATTGAGCGATTGGAGATTAGAGATTGGAGATTGGCTGCGTCTTCCTCTCTCTCGCTCTCCTGGTCTCCCTCTCTTCTTGACTCACCCTCTCTCGCCCCTTGCCCCTTGCCCCTGGCAACTTCCCAAGTCTCTGTCACCGGGTCGGCGAGCAGCAGGTTGCACAGGCGCGCGATTGCTTCGTCACCGGGGTCATGTTCGAGAAAATAGAGGCGGACGATCTGGCAGCCTGTCACACCAGCGACGCCGAGATTGGCTGCGCCGCGCATCACTTTTTGTCCGGCGGCGGAGTGATTGCTGCGCACTTCGATACGAACGGTCATTGGTGAAGTCCTTTCAGCGGGACTGTTCGATAAAGTCTTTTGCAGCAAAATTATACCTATCTGCGTGATTTTTCTTCATCTGGCGATCGTGAAAATTCTCCTTACGGCGTCAACCGATTTAGATCGCGTGGGAAGAGCGTTGTCAGCCGCAGGTTTGGTGCACCGATCAGTTGCATCAGCAGTCGTTCCAGACCAATTGCAAATCCGCCATGCGGCGGCATCCCATAACGGAAAGTCTCCAGATAGCTGGCGAACAGTTCTTCGGATAAGCCGCGTTCGGCGAGGGCGGCTTGGTAGTCGGCATAGCGGTGTAGACGCTGACCGCCCGTCACCAATTCTGTGCCGCGGAACAAGAGGTCGAAGGAGTTCGAGTAACCGGGGCGCGTCAGGTCGGGGTGCGTGTAAAAAGGACGTTTTGCCATCGGGTAGCCGGTCACGAATAGAAAATCGCTGCCGTGCTCTTGCTGCGCCCATTCGCCCAGCCAGCGCTCATCCTGCGGCGACAGGTCCGGCTCGCCGCGCACATCGACGCCGTGCAGTTTCAGGATCAATTCCTGTGCGTCGGCGAAGTGGATGTGCGGAATGGACGCCGGCACGGTGGGGAGCTGTGCGCCGGTCAGCGCCAGCTCGGCGGTATAGCGCCCGTTGAGACTGGCGAAGATATGCGCCAGCACATTGCGCAGCACGTCCATCACGGTGAAGTGGTTCTCGATGAAGCCAAGCTCGACGTCGAGGCTGACATATTCGTTGATATGGCGCGTCGTGTCGTGCGGTTCGGCGCGGAAGACCGGCCCCACTTCGTAGACACGCTCAAAAACGCCGACCATGGCCTGTTTATAGAACTGCGGGCTTTGCGCCAGAAACGCTTTCTGACCAAAATAATCTACGGCGAAGACATTGGCTCCGCTCTCTGTGGCGGACGCAACCAGCTTAGGCGTCTGGATTTCGGTGAAGCCGCAACCATCCAGGTGTGCGCGGAAAGCGGACATCACCCCCGCCCCCAACCGAAAGACCGCCCGCCGCGTTGGATGGCGGTTGACAAACACGGCGTGGTCGAGCTGGGTGTTCAATGCCGCCTTGATCTCCTTCTTACCGATCAGCACCGGCAGCGGCTCCGTCACCGGTGTGACGATCTCGACTTCCGGCTGGTGCAGCTCGACGCCGCCGGGCGCCTGCGGCGCCTCGGTGACGATGCCCGATAGCCGGATCACGCTTTCTGGCTGAACTTCGCCGTCGACGATCGACGCCAACTGTCCCGCCTCTTCCGCAACAGCCTGCGCCATACCCCAACCGTCGCGCACGATCACAAACGCAACCCCGCCAAGCCTGCGCACGGCATGTAGCCACCCCTGAAGCTCGACGCGTTTCCCGATATGCGCCGCAATCTCTGTGGAACGAACCCGCTCAATCCCTGAATTGTTCATGTTTCCCCCTTTGAGAAAGATTGGGAGAATAGGAAATTGAAAGATTAGAGACTGAGGATTACCTGTCTGCCAAGTACGGCTTTCTCTAATTTCCCAAATCTCCCAATCTCCAATAAAAAAACGCCCCGTCCAACCATTGTGGACGAGGGCGTTGCGCCGCATCGTGGTGCCACCACGCTTCACTCCCGAACAGTGAGAGCCTTGATCGACCTTGCCAGCCGCAGCGTTGCAGCACAGCAAAACCGTTGCGCAATAACGGGCGCTCCCGAAATCAACTACTAGGCTGCATTGTGCAGCCGTTCACCAATCCAGCTCCAGGGTGTCGTTTCCACAGGGCGAAGACCGGCGTTTCAGCCTGGAGCCGGGTCTCTGTACATCGCTGGGCCTGGAAACCTGTCCCTTTCATCGCCGTTTGATCATTGTAAGCTGAACCGTGCACTGTGGTTGAAGCTCACAGTGAGCCGCCTGCTGCAACGCGTGGTGACCACATTCATGAAAGGCGCTACACGATCCATCTGATCATGCAATGCCCTATTCAGCCATACACGGGTTTAGTGGGCGAAAAGGGACTCGAACCCCTGACCTCCTCGGTGTAAGCGAGGCGCTCTAACCAACTGAGCTATTCGCCCTGATTGGGCAGTTATCTGAATTGTACTGCATTATAATACTGGTTTCAATCTGGCTTGTCCAAATGTCCAAATTGACGGTGATTTAAGAAAGCAACAAGAAGGATCATGCCCAACTGATTTATATCGATGTTTGGTCGGGCTTTGTCTGACCGTGGTGGTGTGCAAGCCGACATCGTTGCGGCGCGCTAATATGGGTCGAACGGCGTTCCCCGCATTGGTCTTCAACAACAGGTATCTTGTCTCTGGCGCGCAACCGGTCGAAGAGTTGCGGCAGGTCTTGGAGTAGATTGCGCAAGAATCAACAAGCGAGATATTGATGGTCACGAGCGCTGGCTGGCGACCACCAACGCGCCAAACAGCGCCCGCGACTCCGCCATCTGTGGCAGCGCCTCTGGATGCCACTGCACCGCCAGCGCAAAGGGATGCTCCGCAACTTCGATCGCCTCGACGATGCCGTCGGGCGCACGTGCAGTCACGGAGAGGATGGGCGCTACGATGCGGCATGCCTGATGGTGCAGGCTGTTGACCTGCGCCGTCTCCGCGCCGAGAATCATCGCCAGACGGGTGCCCGGCGCTACCGAAACTGTGTGCGCCAGAAAATCGTGCGGATAGTTCGGATAATAGGCGTGCTGCATGGCGCCGACATGCTGGCTGACATCCTGGTAGAGCGCACCGCCACAGGCAACGTTGAGCATTTGCAGGCCGCGGCAGATGCCAAAGAGCGGCTTCTTTTGGGCAAGCGCCCAACGCACCAGGAGCAGCTCGGTGTGGTCGCGGGTTGCGTCTACGCCGTTGACCGCAGGAATGGCGCTTTCACCATACAGCGCCGGATCGACATCGCCGCCGCCGGAAAGAATCAAGCCATCGACGCTGCAAAAGCGGGCATAAAGCATGGCTTCATCGAGATCGTGCGCGATCATCACCGGCTCACCACCCGCTGCGCGCACGCCGGCTGCAATTTGCGCTGCCAACAAGTCAAGCTCCTCACGGTCAGGGGATGTCGGCGGATGCAAGGTAATGCCGATTTGGGTCATCTCTCGTTATTCCGATTCCTGTCAGTTGATCCTACGTAAACACAAACGTCAGCCAAAGTATGCCTAACGCCAGCGAAATCGCCGTAATCAGCGGGCCAGCCTTCAGATATTCCGTAAACGACAGGTTGACATTGCGACGAAAGGCGATCTCAGCGACAATCAAATTCGCCACCGATCCGAGCAGCGTCAGATTGCCAGCCATCGTCGTCGACATTGCCAGCGTCAGCCACGCCTGCGTCGGGTTAGGAAATTCAGGAATGTAGGGACGGAAGAGCAACACCGCCGGCACATTGGAGACCAGGTTGCTCAGAACCGCAGCGACCAGCGAAAGTGCAGCGACGCCCCGCTCCGCCAACGGTTGCGCCACCCCGAAAAGACGCTCGCTCAATCCAACGCTTTCGATGGCGCCCGTAACGATGAATAACCCGCCAAAAAAGACGAGCAGCGAGAGGTCGATCTCACGGAAGACCGCTTCTGGCTCGAGGCGACGGCTGATGAGCAAGATCGCCGCACCGACCAGCGCGGCCAGTGGAATCGGAAAACCAGCCACAAAACCCACCAGCATCACAGTCGTGGCGATCAGACTCTTGCGCAGCAGCGATCGCTCCGTATGGGTGCGCACCAGCGGCTCCTTCACCAACCGCCCACGAAGATTATCCCAAAACACCAGCATCACGACAACCCAGATCACCAGCATTCCCGTCAGTGCAACCGGCGCAAGGTAGGTGGTGAAGGTGTTGAACGAAATGCCCGACGCCACGCCGATCAACATGTTCTGCGGGTTGCCTATAATCGTTGCAACCGAGCCGATGTTAGCCGCCGTTACCAATGCGATCAGATATGGGATCGGGCGTTGATTGAGCGCCAGACAAAGGTCGAGCACCAGCGGTGTGAAGACGATCACGACGGTGTCGTTGAGAAAAATTGCCGAGAGCACGCCCGACGCCACGATGATATACGCCAACAATTGTCGCGGCGTGTGCGCGTGATGGATGACGCGATTGGCGACGATTTGGAAAAAGCCCGCTCGCCGTAAATTGTAGTTGACGATCATCATCGCAAAGAGCAGGGTCAATGTATCGAGGTCGAGGCTGGCGTACGCCTCTTCAAGCGGAATCGCGCCGATGGCAATCAACGCAGTGGCGCCGGTCAACGCGATCGTGGCGCGGTTCATTCGCAGCCACGGCCATCTCCCGATCGCTACGCCGATCAAGGTGGCGACAATAATCAACGATGAGACCATTTGCAGAAACGTCATGCAACTCAGTCACTTTCCAGATTGCTGGCGTTGAGCCAACAACGAGACATTCCGAATTGTCGCCACGAAATTATGTAGACTATGAAGGAGACGTGAAAACAGTCTCTTTTCATGAAGTGGGACGGGCGGGCTCCTCGACTTCGACGCCTATCTTCTGTGCAAGACGAGCAAAAATCCGACGGTAGACCATGAGCAATACGAGAAAGACGACAATTGTTCCCACCAATGCCAGTGTTTGTAAACCATGTTCGAGCTGGGCGACGTATTCTCCCAGTCGCAGACCGGCAAGCACCAACAGCCCATTCCAAAGCGGCTCCACCACCAGGCTTACCATCGCAAGCCGATACCACGGCACACGCGCCATGCCAGATGCAATCAGAAGCGGAATTGTCAGCAGTCCCATCGACAGTTTAGTGAGCAAGTAGATTCTGGACGCCTGGTCACGCAAATCTCTTTGCAGGCGTCGGATCGTAAACCAGCGTCGGCGGATGAAGCCGATGCGCAGTAAAATGCGTCGGCTGCCCCCAAAATATCCCACCACATACCAGAAGACATCAGCCAGCAAATTGGCAATCATCGAAAGTAGAAAGACAAGATCGGCGCGCAGGATGCCGTTGGCAGCCATGGTCGCCGCAACCAGCGTAGCCGCCGGCCCTTCGACAAAAACCAAGATCATCAGGATGATGTAACTCCAGAAGCCCAGATCGGGCAACTGTCCTGACTGAATGGCGCCCCATATTTCGTGCCACAGCAAACCAAAATCCATAGCGCACTATCATACTTCGTACAGCGTCAAAACCCCACATTTTTGTGGGCGGCGCAATATTTCGACAGGGCGTTGCGTTTTCCACCTGCTGCTGTTTCTATCTTTGTTCTACAAGGAAGACCGTCAATGTAGATTTTACAAGAATGTACAAATTTTTACATTAAATACTTTGATGTTAAATTAAATTGATGGATGTCGAGCACTGCTTATGACACTTAGAATTAGAACAAATCATCACGATGTAGTCACGATGTAGTAATGACGCAAAGGAGAAAAAGTATGCCATTCCAGATCGACAATTCACATTCGGAGATCCAGTTCAGCGTGCGCCACATGATGGTCTCAAAAGTGCGCGGCGTCTTTGAGAAGTGGGGCGGCGAAATTGCGCTTGACCCAGCCAACCCCGCAGCCACGACGGTCGACATCACCATCGACGCCGCCAGCATCAATACGAAGGATGCTCAGCGCGACGGTCACCTGCGCTCGGCGGATTTCCTGAATGTAGAGCAATTCCCGACCATTCACTTCAAGAGCACGAAGGTTGAATTGACAGGCGACCACACAGCAAAGCTGCATGGTGACCTGACCATCGTCGGCGTGAGCAAGCCAGTGACGTTGAACGTGGAATATCAGGGCAACGCCAAAAGCCCGTGGGGTACGGTCAGCTATGGATTCAGCGCCAGCACAAAGATCAACCGCGAAGATTGGGGGCTGACCTGGAATGCTGCGCTCGAAACCGGCGGCTGGCTGGTCGGCAAGGAAATCCAGATTGACATCGAGACCGAGTTGATCGAGCAGGTTGCGGCGCCAGAGAGCGTTGCGGCTTGATGATAGGCCGTTAAATGGATGGCTCATCTTCCAGGAAGCTTTAAAGCTTCCTGGAAGGTTGCAGCAGATAATTTCCCCGCAGAACCTCATGCGGGTGACTCAGCGTCTCCTGTCAAGCCCGGTATCTGAACCCTCCGTTCAACCTGGCGCAGGATCAGGTAAACAGCCCCAACCAAAATGATATAGAAGACGGCGACGATCATGTAGATCGGGATCGGCGCGAAGTAGCGACTGGAAAGATTTTTTGCCTGCGTCATCAGGTCGGGCACGGCAATCACAAAGACGACCGCCGTGTTTTTGAGCATAGCGATCACTTCGTTCGACCAGGCTGGCAGCACCAGGCGCAGCGCCTGCGGCAAAATGATGCTGCGGATCGCCTGCCATTTGCTCATGCCGATGGCGCGCGCAGCGGTCATCTGCCCTTCGCTCACCGACTGCAGCGCACCGCGTAGGTACTCCGCTTGATAAGCGCCGCTGTTCAAGCCAAGCGTCAGAAACGCCGCTTCCATCCGCCCAAAGGTCAACCCCAGATCGGGCAGACCGTAGTAGACCACAAACAACTGGATCAACAGTGGCGTGCCTTGAAAAAGCGTGATATACGCGCCGAGTACACGTTGCAACCACAGTGGTCCATAAACACGTCCGACGCCAATCGGCAGCCCAATCGCCAGACCGAGCAGCAGCGACACGGCCGCAATCTGCAGCGTGATGACCGTTCCCTGTAGCAGACCCGGGATTACGTTGTTGAGCAAATCAAGAAACATTTGCATGGTTGCTTTCCAACACGATGCTTACTTCTCGTCGCCTTCCAGGTCGGTGATTTTGCGCAGGAAGGCGCGCGTCCGTTCATATTTCGGTTGCTCGAACATCTGCTGTGGCGGTCCTTCCTCAACCACAACGCCGCCTTCCATAAAGACCACGCGGCTGGCAACCTGCCGCGCAAAGCCCATCTCGTGCGAGACAACGATCATTGTCATGCCCTCTCTGGCAAGCTGCTGCATCACTTCGAGCACTTCCCCAGTCAGCTCCGGGTCGAGCGCCGAAGTCGGTTCGTCGAAGAGCATGATGTGTGGATCCATGCCCAACGCGCGCGCAATTGCCACGCGCTGCTTCTGCCCGCCGGAGAGCTGCGCCGGATAGTGCCCGGCGCGATCCACCAACCCAACGCGCTCCAACTCGAACATCGCCAGATCGTGCGCCTCCTTCTTATGCATCTTGCGCACTTTGGTCAGACCGATCATCACGTTGCCCAGCGCCGTGAGATGGGTGAAGAGGTTGAAATCCTGAAAGACCATGCCGATGCGTTGGCGCACCCTGTCGTGGTTGACGCCCGGCGCCGTGATCTCTTCCTCTTCCAGCCAGATACGCCCTGAAGTCGGCGGGTGCAGCAAATTGATGCAGCGCAGCAGCGTGCTCTTGCCGGAGCCGCTGGGCCCAACCAACACGACCACTTCCTGCGGCTGGATCGAGAGCGAGAAGCCCTTGAGCACCTGGGTCGTTCCAAAGGATTTGTACACATCGTCGATGCGTAGAATCGGCGTGGTCGTCATCAAACTCTGCACCTCGTTACATCTGAAGTCGATAGCGACGTTCGAGCCACTGCAACATTTGGGTCGTCAGCAAGGTCAACGCCAGATAGAGCAGCAGCGCCAGCCCAAATGCGATAAAGGGTTCGAGCGTGCGCGCGCTGACCTGTTGCGCGCGGCGCAAAATTTCCGGCACGCCGACAACAAAGACCAGCGTCGAATCCTTCAGCACCAGCGTCGCCTCGTTGCCCCATGCAGGCAGCGCCAGCCGCACCGCCTGCGGCAGGATGATACTTTGGATTGCCTGAATGCGGCTCATGCCAATTGCGCGCGCGGCTGTCATCTGCCCGGGTGGCACCGACTGAAACGCGCCGCGGAAAATTTCGCTCTGATAGGCGCCGGAGGCAAAGCCCAGCGCCAGCGAACCGGCTAAAAACGCCGAAAGGTTGACAAAGCGCGCGATCACAAAAAACAGGATGAAAATAATTACGACTACGGGTACGGCGCGCACAATGACACTGTAGGCAGCGGCTAATGCACGAAAGAACGCGTTGCCATAGACGCGCAACATCGCCATGACCACGCCAAACACAAAACCCACCGACAACGCAACCAGCGTCACGCCGATGGTCACCCACAGACCCTGCAAAATAAAGTTGAAGGTGGTCGCCAGGTCTTGAAAGAAGTCCATTGAATGAAAAGAGTATCGAGAGATTGGAGACTGGAGACTGGAGATTGGAGATTGGAGATTGGAGATTAGCGGAGAAGGGAGATCGCCTCAAAAGGACGAATCCAAATCTCCAATCTCCAATCTCCAATCTCTCAATCTCCTAATCCCTATCTTCCTTTACGGCAGCCCGTTCGCTTCCTGGATGCGCTGGATCGTGCCGTCGTCCAGCAGTTCCTGGATGATGCGGTCGAGTTCAGCCTTGAGATCGCTGGCGCCATCGGGGATGGCGATGCTCTTGCCGCCCTCGGCGGTCAGTTCGGTGATCAGCAGAATCTCCAGCCCGGTCTGTCGGGCAAGCTCCATGGCGGGCTCGGCGTCCATCAGTAGCAGTTGAATACGGCCATTCGCCACGTCGAGGGCGGCCTGGTCGGCGCGCTCATAGCTAAAGACCATATCGGCTGGCGTCAACCCCGCTTCGACCAGGTTGCGCTGAATCCAGCCTTCCTGTACGGTGCCGGTCTGTGCGCCGATGCTCTTGCCGGCGGCGTCTTCGGGCTTCTCGATCACCAGCCCCGATCCAGGCGCAGCGGCAAAGGCATCCCTGGTCATGCGATAGGGAATCGTGAAGTCAACCTGCTCGTCGCGCTCGGCGGTGGCTTGCATGGCTGCGATCACGGCGTCGATCTTACCTTCCTGCACCGAGGCAATCAGCGAGTCGAAGGGCATGTCCTGAATCTCGACTTCGACGCCCAGTTTCTCGCCGATGGCGCGGATCAGATCCATGTCGAAGCCGACAAAGTTGCCGTCAGCGTCGATCGACTCGTAGGGCGGATAGTCCGCCGATGTACCGACCACGATCTTGCCTGCCGCCTTGATCTGCGCCAATTTGCCGCTCTCCGCCGCACCGGTCTGACTCGCCGGCTGCACTGCTGTACAGGCGCTAAACGTCACCAGCGCCACCATCAGCAACAAAACTACCAAAAGCTGCTTTTTCATGCGTTTCCTCCTGAATCAAAAGTAAATGAACGATTGGGTGATTTGGAGATTAGAGATTGGAGATTGGAGATTGTCGGGTCTCCTTACGGCGATGCGTCTCTTATCTCATCAGCACCAAATTATATAATTGCGGCAATCCTTGGTTTTCTATTTTATGTTCCCCCGCGCTGTTGCAACCTTGCGTCGAGGCGTCCATCCCTTACAACTTTATCGCATTCCCGCCATCGCCTCGTTGAAAATTGCCAGCGCATCATCGATCTGCTGGCTGGTGACGACCAGCGGTGGTATCCAGCGGATGACGTTGCCATAGGTGCCGCAGGTGAGCAACAGCAGGTTGTGTTCGATGCACGTCTTCTGCACACGCGTTGCGATCTCGGCGGCGGGCTTGGCGTCGGGTCCGGTGAATTCGACGCCGACCATCAGCCCACGTCCGCGCACATCGCCAATCACCGGATATTCAGCCTGAAGCTCGCGCAGCCCGGCCATCAGCCGGTCACCCTGGGCGGCGGCGTTCTCGACCAGCTTTTCGTCGCGGATCACGTCAATGGTGGTCGCTGCAGCCACAGCCGCAATGGCGTTGCCGCCGCCGTAGGTGCCGCCGTGCGTGCCGGGCTTCCAGTGCGCCATCAGCTCGGCGCGTGCGCCGATCGCTGAAATCGGCATCCCGCTGCCCAGCCCTTTCGCCATCACCAGAATGTCCGGCTCGACGCCGGGATGCTCGACGGCAAAGAACTTGCCGGTGCGCCCGAAGCCGCTTTGCACTTCGTCGGCGATCAACAAGATGCCATGTGCATCGCACACAGCACGCAACTCGCGCAAAAATGCGTCGGGCGCAGGCACATATCCACCTTCACCCAGCACCGGCTCGATGATGATGGCGGCAGTTTCGTCCGGCGCGCTCTGACTGTGCAGCACCTGATCGAGCTGACGCAGACAGAACGCCGTCGTTTCGTCGTCATTCCAGCCATAATAATAACTGTAGGGGAAAGGTGTGACAAAGATGCCGCCGGGCAATGGCTGATAATCGTAACGATAGATGTACTTCGAGGTGGTCATCGCCATTGCCTGGTGCGTGCGCCCGTGGAAGCTGCCTTGCATGACGATGATGTTGCGCCGTTTTGTCGCCATGCGCGCCAGTTTGACAGCAGCTTCGACCGCCTCGGCGCCGCTGTTGGAGAAGAAGAATTGCTCGATCGACGGCGGCGTCACCTCATCAAGCTTTTCAGCCAGACGCAATGCGGCAGGTGTAATCACAATGTTCATCTGCCCGAAAATCAACGCACTCGCCTGCTCCTGGATCGCCCGAACAATGCGCGGATGGGCGTGACCTGTGTTGGTGACGCCGATGCCGGAGGTGAAGTCGAGATAGCGGGCGCCCTCGGCGTCGTACAGGTAGACGCCGTCGCCGCGCACCGGCTGCACATGCGTCATGTGCGTCCATACCGGCGCAAGAAGCTCGATTGGATTGCGCATATCGCCTCCTGAACTTGTGTGGGATGCTCAACGTCTCTACAACAGTATACAGCATCTGCAGACATTGCGTCTGCTGTTGACGGGTTGGTTGTTGGTTAGGTGTACTTCACATTTGGGGCAGAGCTTGTTTTATAGGTCATCGTCTCCGGCATGACGGGCGCCATGTCACGCCGGAGGCGATGACCTACGGCACGCGCCCTCAACTTGAAGTACACCCTGGTTGGTTGCGTTCCACCTCCCTGGGTCAACTTCAGGAAGGCGAGCGCGACGATGTGCAATTGCTAACTGCTGTATGGACAAAACCTACGCCGACGATCTGGGCGCAGTGTTTGCAACAGCTTTGGCGCTGGTCAAGCAATTGTTTGCACACCCGCTTCGTGTGCAGATCACTCTTTTGCACATAGACAGCGAACGATGCTTCTCCAAAGTTTCAACCCGCATAACCTTTGTACAAATTAATCCGCCAACCACAGCACCTGATAGGGCGCCAACACGATCGGCTCATCGCCGAGCTTCAGTTCCTGACCGGTGATCAGATCGCGGAAGTGGTAGCTCAGACCGTACAAACGCACCTCGTTGGCGGCAATCGGCTGTGTGTGTTCGCTGAAGTTCGCCAGCACCAGCACGCGTTCGCTCTGCCGCCCGCTGCGCACATAGGCAAAAACGTGGTCGTTGCCCAGGTTGATCACGCGCATGTCGTTGCCGGCGAACGCCGGCATCGCCTTGCGCAGCTCGATCAGCCGGCGCAGCGCCGTGTAGATGCGCCCCTCGATGGTGCTCTCATCCAGACGACGCGCCATCTGCTCCCAATCGATGCGTGGGCGATGCACCCAACGACTGTCGCCAGCTTTGGCGGCGTCTTCGACATAACTGTAGTCGTTGAGGATGCCGATCTCGTCGCCCAGATAGATCAGCGGAACGCCGCCAATGCTCAGGATGATCGCGTTGAGCAGTAAGATGCGGCGCACCGCCAGGTCGATTTCGGCGGGATTGCCAGAGTGCAACGCCGCCTCCAACCCTGCCAGCGACGCCTGTGTGCCGGAAATGCGGGCGTCGCCAGTGCGTGGGTTCTCCTGGAAAGGCAGGCCGCGCGCAAAGCTCCCCGCAAAGCGCCCTGTGTAGAAGGCGTTGAGAAAACGACGATGGTCGTAACCGTTGATGCCGAGCGCAGTTGCATCGCCGTCGTCGAAGGTCCAGCCGATATCGTCATGACAACGGATATAGTTGACCCAGGCGCATTCGTCGGGAATCGCAAAGCGATAGCCCATCGAGTGGCGGAGCAGCCGCGTCTCGCGTGTCGCCAGGCTGTTCCAGAGCAACGCCATCAACAGCGGGTTGTAGGAAAGCTGGCATTCCTGCGTGCTGATGTAACGCGCCACTTCATCAGGATGCACAATTGCCTCAGATTTGAAGAGCAGGCTCGGCGCCGCGATGCGCAACACGGCGTTGAACGCCCGCACCAGCGTGTGCGCCTTGGGCAGATTCTCGCAGTTCGTGCCCATCTCCTTCCACGTGAACGCCAACGCATCGAGCCGCAGCACCTCGGCGCCGACATTTGCCAGAAAGAGCATCTCGGCCGCCATGTCGCGAAACACTGCCGGGTTGCGATAATTCAAGTCCCACTGAAAGGAGTTGAAGGTCGTCCATACCCAGCGCTGCATGTCCGGGCGATAGGTGAAGCTGCCCGGATGCTGGTCAGGAAAAATCTCGCGCAGCGTGCGGTCGTAGGCGTCCGGCAGCGTACGATCGGGGAAGATAAAATAGTAGTCGGCGTAGTCTTCGTCGCCAGCCTGCGCTGCCAGCGCCCAGCGATGTTCGTCGGAAGTGTGGTTGAAGACAAAATCGAGCACCAGGCTGATGCCGTGCTCGCGCAGCGCTGTCGCCAGCGTGCGTAGGTCGTCCATCGTGCCCAGCCGCCGATCGACCTCACGGTAATCGCTGACGGCGTAGCCGCCGTCGTTGTCGCCTTCCGGCGCCTTGAAGAGCGGCATCAGGTGCAGATAGGTCAGTCCCAGCTCCTGAAAATAAGGAATCTTGGCGCGCATCCC
This sequence comes from uncultured Caldilinea sp., assembly GCA_937981885.1. Taxonomy (GTDB): domain Bacteria; phylum Chloroflexota; class Anaerolineae; order Caldilineales; family Caldilineaceae; genus Caldilinea. The sequence goes on along the minus strand of CALJMI010000093.1, from coordinate 60,401 downwards.
TTGTAGGTCGCCGGCAAAGAGATCAACATAATAGACGCCGCCCAACATGCGCTCGGATTGATACCAGTGCGGGTCGCGCTCGCGCACGGCGTCCAGCTCCTTCAGCGCCTGCGGTCGATCCAGCCAGGAGCGGGCGGACTCCGCTAACAGTCGCTCCAGATGATAGAGAAAATCGTAGCGTTCGCCATATAGCTGGAAAAGCAATGAGAATAAGTCATAAAAATGTGCCTCCATCCGTCGACGAAAAGTCATCCAGGCGGGGCTGGCAAGCTCGGCGCTGAATTCAGTTTCCAGGTGCGGCAGCAGGCGCACATAGGTGCGGCGCGCCTCCCTTTGCAAATCCAATTGAACGAACAATGATTCCTCCTATTTTATTTGCTGAAAATGTCAGGTTTGACGGCGATCAGGATCAGATGCTCGCTGTCGCTGCCGTAGGGGTCGCCGTCAAAACTGCCGAGCACATCCTCGACCTGCAGACCGGCGACTTGTAGCATCAGTTCTGCCTCACTGCGCCACAGGAAACGCAATATGAATGGGCAGACGGTGCGCTGTGTGCGACCGTCTGCGAAGATTTCCTCGTAGATGAAGGTCGTTTCCTGCAGTTGTTCGGCGACATCGACGCGGCGCACGCTCCATTTTAGCACCTCGGCGCCGGTTTGCGCGTCCCGCCAGCGATCCGCCAGCTCCATCATGCCTTCGACGGCAAAGAGTCGCAGCAGGTCAGGATTGAAGAGGTCGATCAGCAGTCGTCCACCAGGCCGTAAATGGCGGGCGGCGTTGCGCAGTACGGCAATCTGATCATCCGCGCCGGTGAAATGCATGAGCGTGTTGCTCGTGCAAAAGGCAAATGCGAAGCTTTTTTCCGGTAAGTCGAATGTGCGCAGGTCTGCTTCAACCAGGCGCACATTTGCTGCGTCCTGACTGCGCAGCTTTTCCGCAGCGCGTGCCAGCAGCGCCGGGCTGATGTCGACGCCAGTGATTGAATGCCCGGCCATCACCAACGGCAGGAGCACGCGCCCGGTGCCGCAGCCAAGCTCCAGGATCGGGTCGCCACATTTAGCGGCAAGCGTGACGATCGCCTCAATGTCGTCGTCATAGTCGCGATAGTCTTCATCATAAAACCGCGCAAAGCGATCAAACAGATCGCTCTCTGGGTGAGATGTAGTCATGTGTGAAATCATACCCTTTCCCTGGCTGCGACCGAAAACCGAAAATGCAATTTTACAGGTGCACAAAGGTGTGATATACTAAATTATGATTTGGTGGGCCGACCTGTACAGGTCGGCGTTTGCTTTGACAGACAGGGCACGATGATGCGCCGCCTGACCAGGGCGGTGTTTTCATACCCAGATGAAGCGCTCGAAACATATTGTTGTCCCGTTGCGTTATGATGCATGAGCGTGCATCAGCGATAGCTTTTCTGAGCCGTCGGTCATTCCACCCAAACTGCGAAAAGCAAGACAGCCGGGCAGCAGGCAGAATCAAAGGTGCGCCGCCACATCGCAGGCGACACGTACAGATTGCATCGAATATCGAACATGGATCGACCAGACAACGTCGTCCGGCGATCGATAAATTCCAACGTAGGGAAGGAACCTGGTTCCAAAGAGAGTTTAGAGATGAGCAATAATCAACCTGTGTTTTTGACGCCCGAAGGTCTGAAAAAGGTCAAGGATGAACTTGAATATCTGACCACAGTGCGCCGTCGTGAAGTGGCGCAAATGATCGCTGAAGCCAAAGCCGAAGGCGACATCAGCGAAAATGCTGGCTACGACGAAGCCAAGACTGCGCAGGGTTTTCTCGAAGGACGCATCCGCGAGTTGGAGACGATCCTCAAGAACGCTAAAGTGATCAGCAATGATAGCGCCGCCCCCGATGTGGTGGTGATCGGCCGCACCGTCGTTGTGCGCGAAGAAGGCAGCGACCTTGAAGAAGAGTATACGATTGTCGGACCACCGGAGGCCGACCCGGCCAAGGGCAAGATCAGCAACGAAAGCCCGATGGGGCGTGCACTCCTGAATAAGCGCGTCGGTGAACAGGCTGTGGTTGTCTCGCCCGGCGGCGAAATCGTCTTTGAGATCGTCAAGGTGAAGTGAACGCAACGCATCAGCCATGGACGCAACGCCTTCTGTGGCTCTGTTTCTGTGCCCGGCCTGATGCAGCGCCGGGCATTGTTTTGTCCGACCATGTGCGTAGGTATACGCAGCGAAACAGGAAGAATCGAGGCAGCGCGTGAGTGAATCCACCCATCCCATGTTCGACCCCGCCAACTTGACTGACCAGGAACGGTCACGGTTGAAAAACCTTGAAGGGTTGATTGAAGCTGGCATCGAGCCATATCCGGCGCGCGCGCGGCGCACGCACACCATCGCCGCTGCCCGCGCACTGTATGAGCGCAGCGAAAGCGCGGGCCAGGACGTGACCGTCACTGGCCGGCTGCGGCGCATCCGCGTTATGGGCAAGATGAGTTTTGCCGATCTGGAAGACGGCAGCGGACTGATCCAGCTTGTGCTGCGCAAAGATTCGCTGCCCGACGGCTTCTACGACGAAATCTGGAAGCGGCTGATCGATCTCGGCGACTTTGTCGGCGCCACCGGCGCGCTTGTCGTCACCAAAACCGGCGAGCTGAGCGTCGAAGTGCGCGAGATGCAGTTCCTCAGCAAGACGCTTAAGCCAATGCCCGACAAATGGCGCGGGGTGCGCGACCAGGAGAAGCGCTACCGCCGACGCTATGTTGATCTGCTTGCCAATCCTCCGGTGCGCGACATTTTCCGCACGCGCGCCGCCATCGTGCGCGCTGTACGCGAATACCTCGACAATGAAGGCTTTCTGGAAGTAGAGACGCCGATCCTGCAGCCGATCTACGGCGGCGCGGCGGCGCGTCCTTTCATCACGCACCACAACCAGTTGCACCAGGATCTCTACCTGCGCATCAGCTTCGAGTTGTATCTCAAGCGACTGATCGTCGGCGGTTACGACCGCGTCTATGAGATCGGGCGCGACTTCCGCAACGAGGGCGTTAGCTTCAAACATAACCCAGAGTTCACACAGCTCGAGTTCTACGAGGCCTACGCCGACTATCACGACGTGATGCGCCGAACCGAAGAAATGGTCGCTTACGTGGCGCAGAAGGTGACCGGCGGGCTGACGATCACCTGGCAGGGACACACGGTCGATCTGACGCCGCCATGGCAACGCATTTCGCTGCGTCAGGCGATCCTCGACGCCACCGGCATCGATTACGAAAGCTATCCCGACGCTGAGTCGTTGGCGGCGGAGATGCGTCGCCGCGGTCACGAACCCGACCCGCGCAGCACGTGGGGCAAACTCGTCGACAGTCTGATGGCGAAGTACGTCGAGCCAAACCTGATCCAGCCGACGTTTCTGATCGACTATCCGCGCGATGTCAGCCCGCTGGCAAAAGGCGCCCCCGACGACCCGCGCCAGGTCGAGCGCTTTGAGGGTTTCATGGTCGGCATGGAAGTGTGCAACGCCTTTAGCGAGATCAACGACCCGATCGACCAGCTTCAGCGCTTTGTCGATGAAGCCTATCGCGCCCGCCACGGCGACGAGGAGGCGCACCCGATCGATGAGGATTACATCGAGGCGCTCAGCTACGGCATGCCGCCGACCGGCGGTTTTGGCATGGGCATCGACCGTCTGACCATGATCTTCACCGACACCGATACGATCCGCGAGGTTATCCTTTTCCCACATCTGCGCACGGTGAAGGATAGCGGCGAAAATGAAGAAGACGCTGAGGAGGAAGCGCCAGTCGCTCAGTGACACGCGCCTACGTTTTTCCGTTCTTGTTTTAGCATAGCTATGCAAAGGAGCATTTCGCAATGACGCAATTCACACCAATGACGATGGGGCAGCAGTTCGGGCGCCGTTCATGGGCCGAGCCGTGGAAGATCAAGATGGTTGAGCCGATCAAGCTGCTCGACCGCGGCGGCCGCGAACGCGCCATCGCTGCGGCGGGCTACAACACTTTTTTGCTGCGTTCAGAGGATGTCTACATCGACCTGCTCACCGACAGCGGCACCAGCGCAATGAGCGATCGCCAGTGGGCAGGGATGATGTTAGGCGACGAAGCCTACGCCGGCAGCCGCAACTTCTATCATCTGGAAGCCGCCGTGCAACGTTACTACGGCTACAAATATCTCGTGCCCACGCACCAGGGGCGCGGCGCCGAACATCTGATCAGTCGATCGCTGATCAAGCAAGGCGACGTGATCCCCGGCAACATGTATTTCACCACGACGCGGCTGCATCAGGAGTTGGCTGGCGGGACCTTCGTCGATGTGATCATCGATGAGGCGCATGACCCTGCGAATATGCATCCCTTCAAGGGCAACGTCGATCTCGGCAAACTCGAAGACCTGATCAAGCGCGTCGGTGCAGAGAAGATTCCCTATGTCAGTTTGGCAGGCACAGTCAACATGGCGGGCGGTCAGCCGGTGAGCATGGCGAACGTCAAGGCGCTGCGTGAACTCTGCAATCGCTACGGCATCCGCGTCTATCTTGACGCCACACGCCTGGCGGAGAACGCCTGGTTTATCCAGCAACGTGAGGAAGGCTATCAGGAAAAGCCAATCGCAGCCATCGTCAAAGAGTTTTGCAGCTACACCGACGGTGCGTGGATGAGCGCCAAGAAGGATCATCTGGTCAATATTGGCGGCTGGTTGGCGATGAACCACGAAGACCTTTTCGAGGCGGCGAGCAACCTGGTCGTCGTCTACGAGGGGCTACACACCTATGGCGGTATGGCAGGCCGCGACATGGAGGCGCTCGCCATCGGCATCGAGGAGGCGCTACAGGACGACCACATGAATGCGCGCATCGGTCAGGTGCTCTACCTGGGCGAATTGTTGACCGACTGGGGCATCCCCATCGTGCAGCCGGTCGGCGGTCACGCCATTTTCCTCGACGCCAAGGCGATCTACGTGCACATTCCGCAGGATCGTTTTCCGGCGCAGACGCTCGCTGCACAGTTATATCTTGACTCCGGCATCCGCTCGATGGAGCGCGGGGTCGTTAGCGCCGGTCGCGACCCGGTCACCGGCGACCATCGCTACCCCAAACTGGAGTTGGTGCGTCTGACCATCCCGCGCCGCGTCTACACACAGGCGCACATGGATGTCGTTGCCGAGGCGGTCAAGGCAGCTTACGACGAGCGCAACAAGGTGCAAGGGCTGTGCATGGTCTACGAGCCGAAGTATCTGCGCTTCTTCCAAGCGCGCTTCGAGCCGGTGTAGAATGAGTTGTGAGTTGTAAGTTGCGAGAGGTGAGGGGCGAGATCGCATCATCGTAGCTGCGGTTAAATGGAGTTTAACAAATAGATTCGGTAATTGTAGGTTCGGCTTCCAGCCGGACGTTTCCGGTCAGCCACGCCGTCACGCCGGAGGCGATGACCTACGGGGGGCCACTCCGTGCGTTGAATGCGACAATATCGATTGCCGGATTGTTTTGTTAATCTTCATACAACCGCAGGGTCTCGGTCTCGTCCCTGTTGGGACACGACAAACAATGAACATGGGGAACAGGTGTTTCGCCCCTCGCAACTCGCCCCTTGCCCCTTTCTAGGGAGGTGCTGACAATGGAAGCAGTCTCAAATCAAGCGATGATGGCGGCGGAGGCGTGGGTGCGCCAGCGCGGGATCGTGCGCTATCCTGAACCTGCAGTGGAGGTGATCGACCCGCGCTTTGCCAGGTATAATCTGGGCAGCGCCGCGGTTGAGTTGCTTGCCACGGGCGGGCGCTGGTGCGAAGGCCCGGTCTGGTTTGGCGATGGTCGCTATCTACTATGGAGCGACATCCCCAACAACCGGATGCTGCGCTGGGATGAAGAAATCGGCGCAGTGAGCGTTTTTCGCCGTCCGTCCAACTACGCCAACGGCAACACACGCGACCGCCAGGGACGGCTGATCACCTGCGAGCATGGCGCACGCCGCGTCACCCGCACCGAATACGATGGCAGCATCACGGTGCTGATCGACCATTTCGAGGGCAAGCGGCTCAACGCGCCCAACGATGTCGTCGTCAAATCCGACGGCTCGATCTGGTTCACCGATCCGGGCTACGGGTTGCTCAAGAATTACGAGGGCGCGGTGGCGCCCTTCGAGCTGTTGCGCAACGTCTATCGTCTCGACCCGCACACAGGCAAAGCGACTGTTGTCGCCGACGATTTCGACCGCCCCAACGGACTTTGCTTTTCGCCGGACGAGTCGAAGCTCTACATCGTCGACACCGGCGTCTCACACACACCCAATGGCCCACAGCACATTCGCATCTTCGATGTCGTCGATGACGGCGAACGGCTGGCGAACGGGCGCATCTTCGTGGACATGGCGCCGGGCGTAGCCGACGGCATCCGCGCCGATCGCGACGGCAACGTGTGGGCCGCGGCAGGGTGGGGCGGCGCCGGTTACGACGGCGTGCACTGCTATGCGCCCGACGGCGCGCTGATCGGCAAAATCCACCTGCCCGAACCGTGCTCCAACCTCTGCTTTGGCGGCGCACGCAAGAACCGTCTCTTTATGACCGGCGGGCAGTCATTGTATTCAATTTATGTGGAGACAACTGGCGCACAGTGGCCGTAGAGGGAGATTGGAGATTGATCGCCGCCTGAGCGACGAGATCAATCTCCAATCTCCAATCTCCAATCTCTTAATCTCCAAATCGCCCAATTCACGCTTTCACTATGACTACACCAATGCGGCAGCAGTACCTCTCGATCAAGAGCCAGTATGCCGACTGCGTGCTGCTCTTTCGACTGGGCGATTTCTATGAAACCTTCGACGAGGATGCGCGCATCGTGGCGCGTGTCTGTGACATTGTGCTGACCAGCCGGCCCGTCGGCAACGATCAGCGCGTGCCGCTGGCGGGTGTGCCCTATCACAGCGTCGATTTCTACGTCGCCAAGCTGGTCGAAGCCGGCTACCGCGTCGCCATCGCCGAGCAGATTTCCGAGCCGGGCAAAGGGCTGGTCGAGCGCGAGGTGCGCCGCGTGGTCACCAAAGGCACGGTCATCGATCCAGGGATGTTGGACGAACGGCGCAACAACTACTTGATGGCGGTGGTGATGGGACGCCGCGGCGCGACCGCTGGCATCGCCTATTGCGACATTTCCACCGGCGAGTTTGCCGCCACGCAGATCAACGCGGCTGCGCATGAAGAGGTCGAACAGCGCATCGGCGAAGAAATCTCACGCTTGCAGCCAAGTGAACTGATCCACATCGACTGGGAGCCGCAGCACTCGTCGATCCACAGTCTGATCGAGCTGATCCATCCCTTGTTGACCACGCTCGAGGCCTGGCAGACGGCGCCGGAGACAGCCGAGGCGGCGCTCAAGCGGCACTTTGGCGTCGCCACCCTCGACGGCTATGGGCTGCACGGTCGCCCGGAGGCGATGCGCGCCGCCGCGGCTGTGCTCGCCTATGTCACCGAGATGCAGCCGGGTGTGCGCAGCCAGATGACGCGCCTCACTGCCTACACGTTGGGCGAGTTCATGACGCTCGACGAATCGACGCGGCGCAACCTGGAGTTGACCGAGACCATGCGCGGCGGCGCAACTGAGGGCAGTCTGCTCGGCGTGCTCAGCGCCACGCTCACGCCGATGGGGTCGCGGCTGTTGCGCCGCTGGATCAACCAACCGCTGCTCGACATTGCCGCCATCAACCGCCGACTCGACGCCGTACAGCGCTTCTATGACGACACGCTGCTGCGCCTCGACGTGCGCGACCTGCTGCGCGATTTCGGCGACCTGGAACGTTGGACCAACCGCGTGATGCAGGGCACGGCGCTGCCGCGCGATCTGGTTGGCATTCGCGAAGCGCTGCGGCTTGCGCCGAAGGTAAAAGAAAGATTGGGAGATTGGAGATTGGAGATTGGGGGTGGGGAAGGGAAGGAAACGCAGGACAATCTCCAATCTCCAATCTCCAATCTCCCCCTTTGCACCGAGGTTCTTGCGCTCCTCGAATCCGCGCTGGTCGATGAGCCGCCCGCCAACCTGGCGACGCCGGGGTTGATTCGCCCAGGCTTCGATGCAGAGCTGGACAGCCTGATCGAACGCAGCCGCCACGCGCGCGAGTGGATCGCCAGCCTGGAGCAGGTCGAACGCAACCGGCTCGGCATCAAGAATCTCAAGGTCGGCTACAACAAAGTCTTTGGCTACTACATCGAGGTCACCAAATCGCAGCTCGACCGCGTGCCCGCCGACTACATCCGCAAACAGACCATCGCCAACGGTGAACGCTACATCACGCCCGATCTCAAGGAGTATGAGACGCTGGTGCTCAACGCCGACGAGCGACGATTGGAGATCGAGCAGCATCTCTTTGGCGAGCTGTGCGCACAGGTGGCGGCGCACGGCGTCAAGCTGTTGCAGCTTGCACACGCGCTGGCGGAGATCGACGTCTTCGCTGCGTTGGGCGAGGTGGCGTTGATGCGTCGCTACGTGCGCCCCGAAGTCGACGAAGGTCCGGCCATCGAGATCGTTGCGGGCCGCCATCCTGTCGTCGAGCTGACGTTAACCGACGAGCCATTCGTGCCCAACGACGCCACGCTGACGCCAGAGACCGCCGTGCAGATCATCACCGGCCCCAACATGAGCGGCAAGAGCACCTATCTACGCCAGACCGCGCTGATCACCCTGATGGCGCAGATCGGCAGCTTTGTGCCCGCCGACCGCGCGCGCATCGGCGTCGTCGATCGCATCTTCACGCGGTTGGGCGCCAGCGACGAGATTCACCGCGGCCAGTCCACCTTCATGGTCGAAATGGTGGAGACCGCCAACATCCTCAACCACGCCACCAATCGCAGCCTGCTCCTGCTCGACGAGATCGGGCGCGGCACGAGCACCTACGACGGGTTGGCGATTGCCTGGGCGGTGATCGAGTACATCCACAATCACCCCAAACTGCGCGCTAAGACGCTCTTTGCCACGCACTATCACGAGCTGACCGACCTGGCGGAGCGGCTCCCCAACGTCGTCAACTACAATGTGGCGGTCGATGACAGCGGCAATGGGGAAGATGTCGTTTTCTTGCGGCGGATCATCCCCGGCAAAGCCGACCGCTCCTATGGCGTGCATGTGGCGCGCATGGCCGGGCTGCCAGCGCAGGTGGTGACGCGCGCCGAGGAAATCCTGAGCGACCTCGAACGCAGCGGTGCGGCCGGACCGCGCCGTCTCGCCGAGACAGTGACAGAGCGGAGACGCAGTGGCGCCATGCAAGTCTCCCTGTTCGCCGATGTCCATCCAGTGGTCGAGGCGCTGCGCAAGCTCGATGTCAACAGTCTGACGCCACTCGACGCGCTCAACCGTCTCTTCGAGTTACAACGCATGGCTGGCGAGAAGTAGAAATCTGTGTTAGACTGGTGACAGTCTCGTCATTGATCGATTGTAGGTGTTCTCTCCAGCCTGCTGGCAATCGGACATATCCATCCATCATATGCGCCCGACGCGATGGAACAGCCCACCCCGGCACACTGGACCTGACCCAGTCTTCCCGTTCAGCGCAGTATCTGGCACTCGAAGGTATTGTGCACTATCAACGAAGGCCGTGTAGTTTCATCACGTCGGAGGTTCTCATGACAACAAAATATGCTTCGCTCTGGAAACTTGCATTGATCTCGCTGTTATTCGTCTCGCTGGCGGCAGGGGGCGTCATGCTGATCGTCATCGGTGTGGCGGCGCAGACCCCCGCCAATGATCCGGACATCATCGGCGGGCGTGAGGCGCAGCCGGGCGCCTATCCCTGGCAGGTGGCGCTGGTCTCGCGCTTTCAACCGAACGCGTTTCAGGGACAGTTCTGCGGCGGTTCGCTGATTGCTGAGGATTGGGTGTTGACCGCCGCCCATTGCACCGAAGGCAAAGAAGCCTCCTTGATCGATGTCCTGGTTGGCGCGCACCGGCTCTCGGACAGCGGCGTGCGCATTGCCAGCGCGCAGATCGTTCCATATCCTGACTATGACCCCGCCCAGTTGAACAACGACTTGGCGCTGATCCGCCTTTCTACGCCAGTCACGTACACACCGATCTCGCTGTATCAGGCAATCTCCGGGACATCGGAATTGGACTTCCTGCGCGCGACTGTGATCGGGTGGGGCGCCAAAAACTCGACAGGATGGTCTTTTGAATTTCCCGATGCGCTGCGTGAAGTCTCGCTGCCTCTGGTCGACAACGTGCGCTGTGGGCGCAACGTCTACTTTACGACCATCACCGACGCCATGTTGTGCGCTGGCTACGAAACTTTGACGATGGGCGCCTGCTACGGCGACAGCGGGGGACCGTTTATGGTGCAGCAACCTGACGCTTCATGGCAGCAGATCGGCATTGTCAGTTGGGGACCCTCCGGCTGCACGGCAAATGGCATGTACGATGTCTTTACGCGCGTCTCCCGCTTCACTGCATGGATCGAAGCCTGCATGACCGACCCTGGTGCGCTGCAATGTCGCGGCGGCGACGCATTCGAGCCGGACAATGGTCCGGCCAACGCGCAACAACTGGCGGGACCCCTCTCCAATCAGATGCACACCTTCCATGAAATGGGCGATCAGGACTGGGTGCGGCTCGATGTGGAGGCGGGAAAGGAGTATCTGTTCCTGACCGGTCGCATCACCGAAACTGCGCCGCTGCTCAGGACGGTCATCTGGCTCTTCGATGGCGACGGACGCACCCCGATCACCTACACCGAAAGCACTGAACCTGGATTGCAGCCATGGGAGGAATTCGTTTTTGAGCAATCAGCACACCTCAGCTGGAAGGCGGATCGCACCGGGCCGATCTATGCCAGCATAGAATTGCTGCCAGAAGCCTACGGACAGACGTACGGGTCTTCCATGCGCTATTGGCTAACGATTGGCGAACTTGAGCGTTCCTACATGCCGATCATCGTCGGGCCGGAGGCCACGCCAACGCCAATACCGCCAGCCAACGACGACTTTGCACAGCCAGTTGCTGTGACGCCACTCCCCTTTGTACATGTCATGGACACGACCAGCGCCACGATTGCAAGCGATGATCCAATCTTGTGCACAGGCTCTACGGGTGGCGCCACCGTCTGGTATCAACTGACTGCGCCCGCCAGCGGCATAGTTCAGGTCAACACTTTTGGCAGCAACTACGACACGGTGCTTGCCGTGTTCACTGGCGAACGCGGCGCCCTCACGCCGGTGGCATGTAACGACGATTTCAGCGGTCTTCAGTCGCTGGCGTCATTCAACGCAACGGCGGGCGTAAAGTACCACATCGAAGTGGCGAGCTATTCCTCGTTCAGCGCGGTTGTCGATGGCGCAGTTGCAAGAGATAAGCAGCTTGCAACTGCGCCGAACAATGCGCAACTTGGCGGCGCGCTGATTCTATCGGTCGATTATGTTGCCAACGCTGCATCGACGCTCGGCATGTACCCCGCCACCCCGATCCCAACATTGACTGCGCCATAGCCCGGAAACTCATCCTTTGAGAAAGGTGAAAGCAACAGGATGCCAGGAAAAACTGCATTGTCCGAAACGCAAATCAGCTCAGCGCTCCAGGAACTGCCCGGCTGGAACGTCGTTGATGGCAAGCTGCACAAGGAGTTCAAGTTCGCCAACTTCACGGCAGCCTTCGGTTTCATGACCAAGGTCGCCATCGAAGCCAACACGATGAACCATCACCCCGAATGGTTCAACGTATGGAACAAGGTGGTGATCGACCTGGTTACCCACGAGGCAGGCAATCAGATCAGCGAGCTGGACGTGACGTTGGCAAGAACAATCGAAGCAATCCTGTAAGATTCGGGAGATTGAGAGATTAGAGATTGGAGATTCGCTACGTTTGCCGAAGGTTTGTCCATCCCATCATCTCTAATCTCCCAATCTCCAATCTCCCAATCTCCAATCTCTAATCTTTTGTTCTCATCTGCAACCATGGATCCAATCACTCTTCAACTCTATCGTCATCGGTTTGCCGGCGTCGCCGAAGAGATGGGCGTCACGCTGCGGCGCACGGCGTTTTCGCCTAACATCAAGGAACGACTCGACTTTTCGTGTGCGATCTTCGACGGGCAAGGCAACCTGGTCGCGCAGGCTGCCCACATCCCGGCGCATCTCGGCGCCATGCCTGCCAGCGTGCGCACCATCCTCGCCCGCTTCCCGACGTGGGAAGAAGGTGACATCGTCATCGTCAACGATCCCTTCGAGGGCGGCAACCATCTGCCGGATATTACGATGATCGCGCCGGTGTTTGTCGAGAGTGAAAGTGAGGGAAAGGGAGAGAGGGGGAGAGAGGAAGTGCCCACACCACCCCACGCCCTGACTACCCCACGACCTCATCACCCCACTTCTCCCGCCTTCTTCGTCGCCAGCCGCGCCCATCACGCCGATGTCGGGGGCATGACGCCCGGCTCGTTGCCGCTCTCCACCGAGATTTTTCAGGAAGGCATCATCATTCCGCCGCTCAAACTCTATCGCGGCGGTGTGCTCAACGAAGATGCGCTCGCCCTGATTTTGCGCAATGTGCGCACGCCCGACGAACGCCGCGGCGATCTGGCGGCGCAGCGCGCAGCTGCCGCCATCGGCGCGCGCCGGCTACGTGAACTCGCAGCGACGCACGGGCGCGCCGAGGTGCTCGCCTATTGCGCCCATTTGCAGACCTACAGCGAACGCATCATGCGCACCACGATTGCTGGCTGGCCCGACGGCGCCTACACCTTCGAGGATGTGATTGAACTGATCGAGGGCGACCGGCTCACGCTGACGCCGATTCGGGTGACGGCGACGATTGCGGGCGATGCGATCACCTTTGACTTTAGCGGTACGGCGTCGGTCGTGCACGGCTCGCTCAACGCCGTCATTGCCATCACACAATCCGCCTGCTACTACGTAATGCGCTGTCTGATCGACGCTGACATCCCGATGAACGAAGGTTGCTTTGCGCCGGTGCATGTCGTTGCGCCGGAAAATTCGCTGGTCAACGCCGGGCCGCCTGCTGCAGTCGCCGCTGGCAATGTCGAAACCTCGCAGCGCATCACCGATGTGGTGCTCGGCGCGTTGGCGCAGGCGCTGCCCGATCGCGTGCCCGCCGCCAGCCAGGGCACAATGAACAATCTCACCATCGGCGGGCTGCGCGACGACGGCAAACCCTTCGCCTACTACGAAACGATCGGCGGTGGCATGGGCGCCAGTCCGGCAGGCGATGGGTTGAGCGGTGTGCAGGTGCATATGACCAACACGCTCAACACGCCGGTCGAAGCGCTGGAGATCGCCTACCCCTTTCGCGTGCGACGGTATGGCTTACGCACGGGCAGCGGCGGCGGTGGCGTGCATCACGGCGGCGACGGCATCGTGCGCGAATACGAGATGTTGACCAGCGTCACCGTCACTATGATCAGCGAGCGCCGCGTTGTCGCGCCGTGGGGAATTGCTGGCGGCGAAGCGGGACAACCAGGATGCAACATACTGATTCATTCCGACGGGACGGAAGAAGTGCTGTCTTCCAAGTTCACACGGCGTCTGCATCCAGGCGAACGGCTGCGCATCGAGACGCCGGGTGGCGGCGGTTGGGGAGATGCAAAATAAATCACCTGAACAGCCATGGCGTCGCCAACACGACAAACACCGCCCAGCCCACGTAGACTGGCATCCCTGCGCCAAACGCAGCTTGCATCGCCTGGGGCCAGGTGTGTTCGCTGGCGCGGCGTTGGCGGATCAACAACAGCGACAGAATGCCGATGTTAATCACATTCCAACCGATGATGGTTAGCCGATTGAGCGTTATGCCACCCTCCCAGGTGCGATAGCCGATCGCTGCCAGCGCATATACGCTGACCACAACCGCCAGCAATGCAACGGCAATCAAACCTCGACGCAGCCAGAAGCGCAGCCCTGGCGCCAGCGTCCCTGGTTGGATCGGCGTCGCTCCCACCAACAAGGCAACCACCGCAAAGAGCATGGCGTTGTAGATGATCAGCACATCGCGGTTCTGAAACGGCTCCCAAAAACGGAACGGAATGAAGCCGAGGTAGATGACGAGCACCATAAGCGTCAGCGGCAACAGCACCCGCATCAAGGTGGCAATGACTCGGCTCAGCCCGTCATCGAAAGATTGCGCGGCTGGCGCCGCAGTTGCATCGTAGATGACGGTCACCGCCAGGATAGGGATCAACCCGAAACCGCCAGCCACGAGCAAACGCATGACAACATCGGGCAGGGTGATTGCCAGCGCTTCGAACAATCCGGCCGTGATCCCCGTAAAAATGCTGCCGGCGATGGCAAATAACCCAGCCATGATGAAGATTTCCAGCGACTTGATCAGAAAGGCAAAACGGTTTGAGGCGTCAGCCCGACCGCGCAGCACAAACAACCCCACTGTTGACCACGCCAACAGCGCCAGATGTGGAATCATTTGATCGAGGTAGTGCCGTTCCAACGCTTGTGCGCCAATCAGCGTATGCGCCCACAATGGATATGCACCCAGCGCAAGGATCGCAACGCCGAGCAACGCCGCCCAGAACGGCTGTTTCGCACCGCCGGCGACCAGCAGCGCAAGCACAAAAACGGCGCTGATCGGCGCCCAGACGATTAGAAATAGAGGCAAATGGCTCTGCCCATCCACCTTGATCATGTACTGGTCGGCGGAGAGCCACCAGAAGAGCAACCCGTTGGTTACGGCAAGGAGAATGGCGATCATCCACGGGACGGTGCGACGCATCGGACGGACGACTTCGTACGCCAGCCGATAGTGCCAAGCGCTGAAAAGCAAGTTGTCGGGCGCTTCGGCATAGGCGTCTTCGATGGCGCCTGTAAATGCACCGTCGTCGCCGCTTTGCAGCGCGCTACGATAAGTTTGCTCAAGCTGTTCAGGGTCGGCATGGGCGATGCGGATGCGTTCGAGATAGGTCATCGTGTTTCCCTCCTTTGTACACCACGCGCCATTCTTGCAACCCAACGCTGAGATGGGGAGACTCGGTTCCAGGGTCTGAAACAATCAAGGTGTGACAATCACCTGTGCAGGTGACTGCCACCGATGAGCCGTTACTCCACCATCGTCAACCAGTTGTGTGTATCGGGCAGCTCGCCCTCAACAATGCCGAAGAAGCGCGCCTGGATGCGCTCGGTAATTGGGCCGCGCTTTCCTTCGCCAACTGGTATGCGATCCACCGAGCGTACAGGCGTAATCTCGGCGGCAGTGCCGGTGAAGAAGATTTCGTCAGCCATGTAAAGCATTTCGCGCGGGATAACTGACTCGACGACCGTGTAGCCCAGCTCCTGTGCAATCTGTGTAGCGCAGTCACGCGTGATTCCGCCAAGAATGCTGTTGGCGAGCGGCGGCGTGTAGATTTTACCTTTTATGATCAAGAAGATGTTCTCACCGCTGCCTTCGGAAACATAACCATTGACATCGAGCGCAATGCCCTCGGTGAAGCCATTGTCGCGCGCCTCCATGACGACATTCTGGCTGTTGACATATTGTCCGCCGATCTTCGCCAGCGCGCTGGTCGTGTCGGGCGCCATGCGTCGCCATGAGCTGACCTGAACATCGACGCCCTGTTCCAGCCCTTCCTTGCCGAGATACGCGCCCCACGGCACCGAGGCGACGATTACCTCGACCGGGCAGCCGCGACCATCGACGCCGAGTGTGTTGTAGCCGCGGAAGACAAGCGGGCGGATATAGGCGCTGCGCTGCTTGTTGGCGCGCACCACGTCGATCGTGGCCTGCATGTATTCATCCACCGTGTAAGGGGAAGGAATGCGGGCGACTTTGGCGCTGTAGAGCAGACGTTCGTAATGTTCGCGCCCGCGGAAAATCGCAGGCCCCTTTACCGTCTCATAGACGCGAATGCCCTCAAAGACGCTGCTGCCATAGTGCAGTGCATGGGTAAAGACGTGCACCTGCGCCTCATCCCAGGGAATGATCTTTCCGTTCATCCAGATATAGTCAGCGCGCATGGTCATCGGAACCGCTCCTTGTTTTATGAAGATTGGCGTCTCGAATTCGAGACAGAGAAAAGGATGGATATTTTTTTGATTATAGCCTCAATCCATCGCTGCTGTCACGTCGGACGGTGCTTTTGCTACTTCACGTCTGGAGAAGAGTAGGTCATCGCCTCCGACGCGACGGAATGCCATATCATGCTAGAGGCGATGACTTGCGACGGACGCCCTACTTTGAATTACACTTGGGGCTTTTCCAATTCAATGATCGACGCCACATCCCAATTGTGCCGTCGATACGGTACAATTGCACTTATAGTGCGTCTGTTGATTGTCAAAAAGGTGATTGTCAAAAAGGCAACGATCTCATGGCAAAACTTCATCTCTACGCTGAAAACCCCTCCTTCACCGTGATCACCGGCGCGTGCCCGCATGACTGCCCGGACACATGCTCATGGCAGGTCGCTGTCGACCGCGCAAGTGGCCGCGCCGTCGATATCTGGGGACATGTCGATCACCCGATCACACAGGGAAAGCTCTGTGGCAAGGTCGATCGTTACCTGGAGCGCACCTATCACGCCGACCGCCTGACCACGCCACTGCGCCGCATTGGAGCCAAAGGCAGCGGTCTATTCGAGCCGGTGTCTTGGACGGAGGCAATTGCCGACATTGCACAGCGACTGCGCGCTGTCATCGCAGAATACGGCGCTGAAGCTGTATTGCCCTATTCGTACAGTGGCACGCTTGGCTTCTTGCAGGGAGAAGGAATGGCGATGCGTTTCTTCAACCGCATGGGCGCCAGCCAGCTTGCGCGCACGATCTGCTCCGAAGCTGGCTTCGAGGGATACCTCTACACCATCGGCGCAGCGGAAGGCCTCCTGCCCGAAGATTTCGCTCACGCTCGCCTGATCCTGATCTGGGGCAGCAACACCTTGACGAGCAACCTGCATTTGTGGCCCTTTGTCCAGCAAGCACGCAAGCAAGGCGCACGCATCATCGTCATCGATCCTGCAAAAACGCGCACCGCCCAGGCTGCTGACGAGTGGATTGCTGTTCATCCTGGCACAGATGGCGCGCTGGCGTTGGCTATGATGCATGTCATCGTCGGCGAGCACCTCGTCGATGCGGAGTACGTGGCGCGGTTCACTGTCGGTTTCGATCAGCTTGTCGGGCGTGTGCGTGAATGGACGCCCGCTCGCGTCGCCGCAATTACCGGCGTGCCCGCCGAACGCATCGTCGCCCTGGCGCGCGAATATGCTACGACGCAGCCCGCGGCGATTCGTATCAACTATGGCGTGCAGCGCCATCGCGGTGGCGGCATGGCTGTGCGCACGATCGCTTGCCTGCCTGCGCTTGTCGGCGCCTGGCGGCATTGCGGCGGCGGAATCCAGCTCAGCGCCAGCGGGCTGTTTCGTTATTTGGATAAGAGCGGCCTCTATCGCCCCGATCTGCTAGAAAAAAGGGGGGAAGGAGAAAAAGGAAGAGCGGGCGAAGCGGAGAGATGGAAAGGGAAAACATCAGAGGACGAACCATCTCCAATCTCCAGTCTCCAATCTCCCAACCTTCCTATCTCCCCATCTACAACTCTGCCGCGCACCATTAACATGAACCGCCTCGGTGACGCGTTGAGCCTGAACCCGGCGCGTATTGCGATGGCGCACCATCATCCACGCCCGATTGACCCGATCCCCACGCCCGAAGAGGCCGGCCCGCCTGTCAAGGCGTTGATTGTCTACAACTGCAATCCGGCTGCGGTTGCGCCCGACCAGGCTGCTGTGCTGGCTGGATTGCGTCGCGACGACCTCTTCACCGTCGTCATGGAGCACTTCCAGACCGACACCGCCGACTATGCCGACTATATTTTGCCAGCAACGACGCAACTCGAACACTGGGACATCCACCGCTCCTACGGCCACGCCTATCTGTCGCTCAATCAGCCGGCGATTGCGCCGGTGGGTGAGTCGCTGCCCAATAGCGAAATTTTCCGCCGCCTGGCTGCCGCGCTTGATTACGACGAACCATGTTTCCGGGAGAGCGACGAGGAGATTTTGCGCGCATTTGTCGAAGTGCAGACGCACCCTCGTTTCGCTGGCTTGACCTGGGAGCGGTTGCTGGCAGAAGGTTACTACCGCGTCAATACACCAGAACCGTATCTGCCCTTCGCCGAGGGCAATTTCCCGACGCCGAGCGGCAAATGCGAATTCTACAGCGAACGCATGGCTGCCGACGGCTACGATCCCTTGCCGACGTACACCCCGCCGCGCTGGCAGGAGAAGGCAAGAAAAGAAGAAGGGGAGAAAGAGAGAAGAGGAGACAATACCGCTCAAGACCCTCTCCAATCTCCAATCTACCAATCTCCGCTCGTCTGCATCTCTCCCCCTGCACATTCCTTCCTCAATACGACCTTTGCAAATGTGCCGCGCTTCTTGCAGCGCGAAGAGCAACCGCTGCTGTACATGCATCCGCACGACGCAGCAGCGCGCTGCATTGCAACAGGTGACGCCGTGCGCATCTGCAACGAATTCGGGGAGGTTCGTCTTGTCGCCGAGGTCACAGAAGCTATCATACCTGGAACTGTGCTGGCGCCGGGCGTATGGTGGGCGAAGTTCAGCCCTGATGGACGCAATATCAACCAGCTTACGCCGCCCGATGAAGCTGATATGGGGGCAGGAGCGCTTTTCTATGACGCCGTTGTGTGGATCGAGAAAACGTCATTTCAAAAGTTGAGAGATGCGCCTTGCCGTTCCAAATCGACATTGCCAGCGCGCTAGGTTTGTGCTACACTCCCGTATAATGGTAACTTTTTTGGCAGACGTCGATTGGCTGTCAGATTGATTTGCTCATTCTTCAGCGCAACCACGATTACAGCGTGCACCAAATCCTGCGAAAGGTTGCTTCAATGCGCCAGTTTTGGGCGAGTGTAGCCCTTATTTTGCTGACGGTGCTGTGGATTTTGCCAGCGGCTCCGCTAGAAGCGGCGACCTTTGCGGCCCCTGCTTCGTATCCGCCGTTGCAGCCAGGGTGCTTTGAACTGGTGGTGAATGGCAACTTCGCCTCAGCCATCTCGCCGGCATGGAGCACGCAAGGATGGGTGATCCGCGACACGTCGGTCTGGGCGACGCCTGCCTCCCCAGCCTCAGCGCGCGTTGGGTTGCAGGCGGCTGGCCCCAATCAGAACAATACGAGCACGCTCAGTCAGTCGATCGTTTTGCCCGCCGGCTACACCATCACGCTTTCGTTTCAATATTTCCCGCGCTTCAATATCGATATTCCCGACAATGACGAGCAGTTCGCTGAAATTCAGGCTGCTGGCGGGCGTCGCGAGCCGCTGCTGCCAGCGCGCTACAAACAAAATCTTGGCAACTGGCAGACGGTGAGCGGCTACCCGCTTGACAGTTTCGCTGGCCAGCAGATCACCCTTGTCTTTGGCGTCTTCAACGATGGCGTGGGCAGCATCACCTGGATGAATGTGGACAATGTCTCGATCATCGCCTGTCCAACGCCGCCGACTGTCACTCCTACGCCAACAATCACGGTTTCGCCGACGCCAACGTTTACAGCGACGCCGCTGCCTGCCGGTTGTGTCACCGATGGCATCTTGAACGGCAGCTTCGAGGACAACTCGTTCTGGATTCTGGGCGACGCGCCGGCGCTGCCAGCCTTTGTTGGCAGCCCGGTGTACGATGGGCTGCGCTCGGCGCGGCTTGGAATCGACCCGAGCGCCGTGCCCGTGATTCCTGACCACCATCCATCCTATTCGTCGATTCGTCAGCCTTTCCAGATTTCACCGATGGCAGGCTCTGCTTCATTGAGCTGGTGGCACTTTGACCGTACGGAAGAAGGCGTGCTGGAAAGCATCCCCAGCGGACTGGCAATCGACCGCCAGGAAGTGATTCTGCTCAACCTCGACAATTCGACGGCCGGGGTTCTCTATCGCAAACGGCTCAACACCAACGCCTGGCGCCAGGACACTGTCGACCTGACCGGGTTCATCGGGCGACCGCTGGTGCTCTATTTTAACACCTTCAACGACGGCAACGCCCTGCGCACCTGGCAGTTCATCGACAAGGTCGTGATGACGGTCTGCTACCCCCCCACTGCGACGCCCACGCCCACATCACCGCCCACGCCCACATCGCCGCCGACGGACACTCCGACGCCGACGAGTACGCCAACCGATACGCCGTTGCCAGCAGAGGTTGTCCCGTTTCTTGCGCCTCTTGGCGACGAAATGCAGCAGGCAAACGGGTTGGCAGGCGGTGGAGAGCCAACCGTGATCGCGCTCGCCGAACAGCGCCTCCCTGAGGCTGCAACGCCGGCGCCCACGCCGACGCAGCCGCAAACCTGGTTGGCATTTCTGAACGATCAACCGTTGACAGACGCTTTAGCGACAATCGGCGTTTTGATTGGCGGGCTGGCATTGATCGGCATGCTGACCTGGCTGATCATCTGGAATCGACAACGCCGCGGATAACCAGCCACATTGAATCGAGACGCGCTCTCTGTTTGGTGTGCTCTCCTACTTGTTGCACCTCAACGCCTCCGCTATACTTTGTAAGGCAGTAAATTACGGCTTCCATAGCGATTCGTGTGAAAGCCAACCTACGTTTGGAATATTGGCGTCCATGCGCAACGCCGATGAAATTCTGGTGACTCCAGTGCCATACAGAAAGACTCACAACCGATGAACAGCGACTGTCTAACTTTGGATGCACCTGAGCTAGATAGAACGACAACTACAAAGCAGAACTCTTCGCTTGTCTATACAGTGTACGGTCCCAATGCCCAGCCTGATGGCTTTGCAGCGCTGCAAGAGGAGTGGAATGAACTGGTGCGCCGCTCTCGCTTCAATTCGATTTTTTTGACGCACGAATGGCAGACGACGTGGTGGGATTCACTCGGACAGGGCGAACTCTGGATTCTGGCGTTTCGCTGCGCGCAAAGCAGCCGCCTGGTTGGGATTGCGCCGCTTTTTCTCCACGATATCGCCAGCGGCGCCGATGCAGGCAAACGACAGTTCAACATCGTTGGCTGTATCGAGGTGAGCGATTATCTCGACCTCATCATTGCGCGCGATTGGGAAAAGTCCGTCTACGCCGCCTTTTTGGAGTGGCTGCACAGCTCCGAAGCGCCCGCCTGGGATATTGTCGATCTCTGTAACTTGCCGGAGGAGAGCCTGACCTACCAGGAGCTTTCGACAATGGCGGCGCAGACCGGCTTCCATGTCGCCGTCTCGCAAGAGGACACAGCGCCACAGTTCTCGCTGCCGATGCGTTACGACGACTATCTCAACGAGATGGTCGACAAGAAACAGCGCCACGAGATTCGTCGCAAACAGCGCCGCGCCGAACGCGAATCGGCGGTCGGTTTTCATCTCGTCGGGACTCAACACTCGCTCGAAGCTGAGGTTGACGATTTCGCAGCGCTGCAACGCGCCAGTCGCGCCGACAAAGCCGACTTTATGACGCCGCAGATGCACCGCTTTTTCCTGGCAATTGCACGCCGCATGTTGGAGGTCGATCAGTTGCGTCTGCTCTTTCTCACTCTCGATGGCGAGAAAGCAGCCACACTCTTTGCGTTTGAGTATGATCGGCGCTTTTGGCTGTATAATTCAGGCTACGATCCGGAGTCGCACGCACAGCTCAGCCCGGGTTGGGTGTTGCTGAGCTATACAATTCAGTATGCGATCGCGTCTGGCTGTCGGGTTTTCGACTTTATGCAAGGTGACGAAGAGTACAAATACCGGTTCGGCGCTCACGACTACAAGATCATGCGTGTGATGTTGCGTCGATCGGCAGTGGAATGAGTCAAACACATGCGAGGCAATGGTGCATCTTTCGACGAGCCTGACGAACGCTACGACAATGAGATGAATGGCGACTTCGATCTGCTCGACGATCTGGCTGACGAACAAATGCAGCAGCAAACCGCCCGCCAACGCGCGCAACGTCGCGCCTATCGCCCCAATTACAGCAAACCAGGTCGGCGCCCCGCTTCAGAGCGTGAGGGAGCGTTCAACGCGCTGATGTGGATGATCGACGGCGCCACCGGTCTGTTGGAAGAGCTGCGTCACAACGATCTGGGTTTACCTGAAGACTTTTGGGTGCACGCCTACGCCGCTCGCCGTGAAAGTTTGCTGGCATTGCGCGCTATTCTCGACGACTGGATCGACGAAGAACCGCCGCTGCCGCCGTCCGGCAAAAAACAGGAGCCTCCTAAACGTCGCGGCGACATCAACATTGATTTTTGATGGGCGAAGCTGAAATCCTGCGTCTCGCCGTCTGAACAACTTCACAATCCACAATTCAGATTTCTTCAGATTTTCCTTCCACTTCCTCCGGCATTTCCGCCGCTACGCTGATGACACGTTCGCGCGCTACGAGCGCCTGCCCTATGCGCCCGCCTGGAGCATGGCTTACCCAACGCCGCTCAGCGACGATCACATCGACCTGACGCTCGCCGCGCAGGCTGGAGTGATACGCGGCAAGCTGCGCGGCAATCAGCACATCGCGCTCGTCAGGCGGCGAAGCCGGTGTGCGCAGCACCACGTGCGACCCCGGCGCGCCGCGAACATGCAGCCATAGATCGTGTGAGCGTGCCAGTTTGAATGTGACCAGCTCATTCTGGCGTGCGTTGCGTCCGACAATAATTTCGCTCCCACGCGCAGTGCGAAAGCGCAACGGCCCGCCTCCGGCGCGCTTGACGCGCGGCGTGCGCTGCTTTGCCTGGCGCAGAAAACCGGCGTTGCGTAGCTCCTCCACCACCGCAGCCAGCTCCGGCTGATTGGCGGCGCGTTGGGCGTCAAGCGCAAGCTGCTCTAATAGTTCACGATCAGCCAGCAATTCGGCGCGGCGCTGCGGGATAATTTCGGCAGCGCGTGCGAGTTTCGCCGCACGCTTGAACATACGCTGCGCCTGCTCCACTGGAGACAGGAGCGGGTCAAGCGCTATGTGAAGCGTCTCGTTCCCCACATCCACGAGCAACGTTGTCTCCCCCGGCTCGATTTGCCCGCCGAGCGCCAACAACCAGTTTGCCTGCGTGCGCAGCGCTTCGGCGGCGCCGGGCGGCGGCTCGTCGCTGTCGAGCGCTGCAAGCCGCCGCTCCAGCTGTGTACGCGCGCGCTTCACCTGCGCCAACACCTGCCCGCGCTGCGTGGCGTACGCATCGATCGCTCGTGCGGCATTGGCTTCGGTGTAATAGCGCTCCAGCGCAGCGCTCATCGACGGCTGCTCAATAAAGCGTCCGCGGAAATGGACGGGATATGCCGCAAAGCCGACCACCGCCCCCTCTTCCTCGATCGTTCCAGGCTTCCATCCGCCGCCGTGCAGCGGCGCCCACAGTTCCTGCAGCGCTTGAACGACTGCAAGCACAGCCACACCCTCGCCCGTGGCGGCGGCGTTCTGGGCGCGCCAGGCAATCTCGCGCGCCGCCGTTGGGCTGAGACCAGCGACGCCGGTCACCAGCGCTTTCCACAACGGGCCGGGCTGTGCAACGATCTGCGCAAGACGCATGTAGTAGTCATCATCGCCATTGTCAATTGGCGGCAACCTGTCAAGAGCTGGCGGTGCAACATAGCGTTGGCCCGGCAACACGCTGCGCCCGGCGTCGCTTGCGGGCAGACGATGCAGACATTCCAGGATGTGTCCTGCGGAATTGAGCAGGATCGCGTTGGGTTGGCGTCCGATCAGCTCCACGAGCAGCGTCGTTGCGCCGTGTTCAGGGTGTTCCAGCGCAAAGCGAAGCACGCGTTCAGTCGGATCGGGCTGTTCGACGGCGACGACCAGCGCACCGCGCGTGTACTTGCGCAGCAGTAGGAGCAACGGCGAATCCTTCTCGACGCCGCGACGCAGCTTGTAGGAGACTGTGTACACGCGCGCTGTTCCCGGCTGCAAGGCAAGCAGCAATTGATGGCGCATGCCCGGCGTGTAGACCTCGAAGCCAATGGCGTGCGTATCGACGAGCAACACCTGTTGGATGCGTCCTGGGCAGAGATCACGCTGTAATTCGGCGGCTACGCAAGCCAGCGTCAACGCGTCAAAGTGCATAGTCGTCACACCGGCTTTGGGTCAAGCGCCTGCTGACGCCACGCACGCGCCATCACCGGCTCTCGTTTTTCCATCGTGCCTCCTACTGCGAAATAGGCGCCGATTGCTTCGTACCACTCACGTTTGACGCTCATGGCGGTGTATGCCGACTCCAGCTCAGCGGCGCTGAACTGCGTCGGGTAGCGATTCTCGAAGAAGCAGAGGGCGCGCGGGATGCGCGGTTTGACGACCAGCGGATAGTGTGCAGGATCGATGACGCCGATGCACAGCCCATAGATCGGCAATACGCCGGCTGGCAGATCCAACTCGGTCGCAATCACATCGACGTTATTTTGCACGGCGCCAATGTAACAGGTTCCGTAGCCAAGCGTCTCGGCGGCGACGACCATGTTCTGTGCAACCATTGTAGCGTCGGTGGCGCCATAGAGCAACGCAATTCGTTCGCGCATGCCCCATTCTCCGCCGCGGTGTTCGACCAGCAGGCGCAATCGGTGCACGTCAAGACACACCACAAAGAATTCTGCGGCGTCGCGAATGTGCTGCTGGTTGGCGCACAACGTCGCCAGCCGGTCGCGCAGTGCGCGGTCGGTGATGCGCACGAAGGCGTACATGTGGCCTTGTGCGTCGGTGGGAGCGCGGCGTCCTGCCTCAATAATCAGGTCGAGGTCGCCTGGCGCCAGCGGGTCGGTTCGGAAAAAGCGCACCGAACGATGACTGCCAAAGACAGCCAACGAAGGTGGAAATTCAACGGGAATTGGTTGATTCATGATGCTGTCCTTCATCGAGATTTCACCTGGACGATGATGCGTCACAAGCCGCCGTTCGTCTGCAATCTTACTGGGAAAATAATGTATTTGATGTAATAAAAATGGTTGACAATAAGCGTCACTGCGAATATGATAGTGATGATTCGGTTTTCGCCCTAATTTGGGTGCAATCTAGGTGCACCGAATCGTGCGGGTCGGTGGCGGAATGGCAGACGCAGCGGACTTAAAATCCGCCGGGGCAACCCTTGTGGGTTCGAATCCCACCCGACCTACCTGGGGGAGGGCCAGATGAGTGAACAGAGAGGACGCAATGCGACACCCCAACAGACACTCGGACGGGACTCCGTGCGCCCCGTCCACTCCCCATGGTTTTCTGCAATCGCTGAGCGCTGGTGTGCGGCTGGCGGCGGTGCTTGCAGCGTTGACAGCATGGCTTTGGTTGGTTCAGCCGGCCCATGCACAGGAGACAGTTCACGTCGTATCGGGCGGTGAAAATCTTTCGCTTATCGCCAATCGCTACGGCCTGACAATGCAGGAGTTGGCCGCCTACAACGGCATTCTCAACCCAAATCTGGTTTTTGTGGGTCAAAAGATTCAGATTCCGGGCAGTGCGTATGCACCGAACGCGCTGGCGCCGGCCGCCAGCCCTCTGCTGCCGGGCGATAATGGCTACCACATTGTGGCGCGCGGGCAGACCTTATCCGAGATCGCCAAATCTTACGGCATGACCACCGGCGACTTGATGCGGCTCAACAGCATCGCCAACGCCAACATGATCTGGGTTGGGCAAAAGCTGCGAGTGACCGCGCGCGTCGAAGCAGTTGCCCCTGCCACCGCCAATGCACCCAAGCCCGCAGTCGCCGACGAGATTTATGTCGTACAGGCAGGCGACACGCTGGCTGGCATAGCGGCTAAACACAAGACGACGGTGCAGGCGCTGTTGACAGCCAACGGTCTGCCGAACCCGAATTTCGTGTGGGTCGGACAACGGTTGCGCGTACGCGCCAACACACTGCCGGAGACAACGCTCAGCCTGGTGGCTGCGCCGGCCAACGGCAAACGCTGGATCGAGATCGACCTGACCAATCAAACGCTGACTGCCTGGCAAGGCGATGTCGCGGTGATGTTCACCAAGATCAGCAGTGGTCGCGCCGCCACGCCGACAGTGACGGGGCGCTTCACGATCGGTGTAAAATACAAGGCGCAGCGTATGACCGGGCCTGGCTACGATCTGCCGAATGTGCCGTGGGTGATGTATTTCCATGGCGCGTATGCAATTCATGGCGCCTATTGGCACAACAACTTTGGTGTGCCGATGAGCCACGGCTGCGTCAACATGCGCCCGAACGAAGCCGAGATGCTCTACAATTGGGCGGCGCCCGGCACCGAAGTGTACGTCCGCTACTGAGTTGCCAAATGGGCGCAATTGCAGTTGGGAACGTCCGTCGTAGGTCATCGCCTCCGGCGTGACAGGGCGCTGCAGTCATAGAGAGGCGCTTGCACACCGTAGGTCATCGCCTCCGGCGTGACAGGGCGCTGCAGTCATAGAGAGGCGCTTGCACACCGTAGGTCATCGCCTCCGGCGTGACAGGGCGCTGCATCATAGAGAGGAATACAGGTTGTTCAAACAAATCTTTCACCACGTGTTCATACGTCGGCTGCTGTTTGGAGGGCTGGCGTTCCTGTTGCTTCTCTCATCGAGTATGGGACAGGCGATCCCTGCCTACGCTGACGAGCACGGCGCAGCATCGACGCCGCGGCGCGAGGCTGGCGTTGCCCGTGCGTCTGCGCTGCCGCTCCTGCCGATCACGGCGAGCCTGCCACGACCGCTTGGCAAACCGCCGTTGCCTTTTTCGGAGCCGCTGGTCGGGCCGCTGATCAAGCGTGCGCCGATGAGCGACATCGAGAATCGCACCACGGCGTTTATTCCTACAACTGAGGACCTTGCCCGCCTGACTTCGATCGAAATGCCGGATGAAGATCGCTGGATACGCGTCGATCTCAGCGAACAAGTCACAATCGTGTACGAGAATGGGCGAGCAATTCGCGGCTTTGTGATCTCGTCCGGTCTGCCGCGCACACCTACAGTTCAAGGCGTATTCCGCATTCGCACCAAAGTGCGTGCGCAGACAATGTCAGGCGGGAGCGGCGCATACTACTATTATCTGCCCAACGTGCAATGGGTGCAGTATTTTTACTCGGAATATGCGTTTCATGGCACCTACTGGCACAGCGATTTCGGGAAACCGAAGAGCCGTGGATGCATCAACATGACCAATGCTGACGCCAAGTGGCTCTTCGATTGGGCAGGGCCAGTCTGGGACGGAAAGACAACGTGGTTTAGAAGCACGAGCAGCAACCCTGGTACGCTCGTCATTGTGCATGAATGATCTGGCGGCGATCTCGGAAAACAGTGAATGTGAAAGATTGCCGGTCATGGTGGCTGAAGGGAGCGTCGACGGCTCAGCCAATTTGCTTCAAAAGAATAGCGATTGTGTTTATAGCAGTGCGCAGGACGACCATGTCCTCTTCATCGTATCCCGACCTGGTGGAGGCTGCCTCGATATACAGCGCGCCCAGTGAGATCTCGCCAACAATGATCGGCGCTAACATCGCTCTGCCACTCTCGTTGTAGTAGAGATTTTCTGGCGATTCGAGCGGCTGTGAAGGGTCCAGAAAGAGCGATTGCGCTGCATCGATCGTCCATTGCAATATACGATGAAGCTTCGCAAACAAGACCGACGCATCGTCGTTGGCTGCAATTCCTACCAATTGTTGGTCGCTATAGGCGCCCGGCGCAGCCAGCAGGAGCTCTCTCAGCTTTGCACTGGTCAGGTCAAGATGAAATACCATAAGCGTGTTTGAAGCGTCCATCAGCTCAGCAACGCCGTTGACGATGGCTCCAGTCAGCCGATTCGTGGATGTCGTTGCAGCAAGCGAACGTGTAAACAATTGTAGACCAGCCAACTGCCCGGTGCGCGCCTGGATCTCCTCCTGCGCTTCTGCGCTGATAATGGCATGGGTGGCGACGACGGCGAACTCCACCAATTCCATGCGCAATTCGATATCGAGAAAATTCTCCGGTCTCGAACTGCCCAGAATGAGCGCGCCAACTGCGACCGCCTCCTTACGCAAAGGCATGATCATCAAAGAGCCAGTGCGCGGCATCCACGGAAACTCTTCAGGCGTGGGGCGCTTCGCTTGATCCATATCAGGAATCAGGAGATAATCAGGTTCTTCTGGGTCAAGGCGACGCACCAGTGCGCGCGCCAGTTCGCCCCACAGCGGCAGAGGACACTGTTTATAAAGATAGCGCCGTGCGTCGAGCACGCCGCGCAGATCGTAATAGAAATAGGGTCCCAGCTCTGACTCACCCAGGACAAGCCCGGCGAAAGCGAGCTGATGACGTTGCCAGAGCGCATCCATCAATTGTGTAACAACATCGGAAAGGGAAAGCGGCGAACCGAACAGCAGTGTACACTGATTCAGAAATAACAGACGATCGACCTGTCGCTGCAGCACGTGCACGCTGTCGATAATGCCTGCATAGTCGATCGGAAGGGCGCGATCATCGATAGACCCGTTGCGAAATTCAGAAGGGGAGACGCTTTCCTCGACTCTGTTCTTGAATAACGCAGTTGCTGCGTCCAGAGCAGATTCGATCTGAGCAAGCTGTTCTGCAATCAAACCTGCCAGTGAGACACCGCTGGAAGTAGTCAACAAAGCCCCCTAACTATATTCGCAGGTAATGTACTATAATCGTATTACAATCGGGCAGAGTTGTAAACTGGTGAAAGAGGGGGCGTATGTCATTCGATGGATTGTTGGATTCACCAAAGCTCACTGGCTCGCAACCGCTGAAGATTCTGTTGGTCGATGATGAACCCGCCACGCTCCAACTGGTGCGTCGCCTGCTCCAGGCGGACGGCCATGTTCTCTATGAGGCAACCGACGGAGCGCAAGCTGTGCAAGTGTTCGACGCTGTGCATCCTGACCTTGTGCTGCTGGACGTCGTGATTCCCAAAATGGATGGGTTGGAGGTGCTCAACGCCCTACGCCAGCGTGACAAGCTGTGCGGCGTCATCATGGTCAGCGCCTTGACTTCGGAGCAACTGGCGGTCAGGTCGATGCTGGGCGGCGCCGACGACTACGTCAACAAACCCTTTCGTCTGAAAACGATCCGTCTCAGCATTCGTCAAGTGATGGACAAGGTGCGGCTGCGCCGCCGCAACGCCAACTTGCAAGCAGAGTTGATCGCTGCCAATCAGCGATTTCGTCAATACATGGCAAAGCCGCTGATCGAAACCCTGCTCAACAGCCCGATGCCGCCGCAATTGGGCGGAGTGCGCGAGGTGGTTACGACGCTTTTTCTTGATTTTGCCGATTTCACGCCCCTCTCTGAACGTCTGCCGCCCGACGATGTTGTCCAGATTCTAAACGAGTACTTTGCCTTTTTGCCCAACATTGTCATCGAGCACGGCGGTTTCATGGATAAGATCATGGGCGATGGCTTCATGGCGATCTTCAACGCACCGACAACCTATGTCGATCACGCACAGCGAGCCGTGCTCAGCGCCGTCGCTATGCGCCGTGAAATCCATCGGCGCAATCAAAGCCGTACACATCGGCTTTCGGTGCGCATCGGAATTCACACCGGCGAAGCGATTGTCGGCAATATTGGCGCAGCGGTGTTGATGAATTACACCGCAATCGGCGACGCCGTCAATCTCGCCAAACGCCTGGAGGAAGCGTGCGAACCCGGTCAAGTGTTGATTTCAGCAGATACTTACCAGCGACTGGATAGAACTTTGCCAGAGTGGAAAAGCATCGAATTTCAATCATGGGGTCTGCGCCAGTTGAAGGGACGCCAATCCAGCATCGAGGCGTTCGCTGTCGAGGATCACTCGCTCGAATCGCCTGTTGTCGAAACGGCGATCGTTTGACAACCGCGTCGGCTATGCCTTACTCAAAAACTCGGCGACGGCATTCTGCACGCGCGGGTCATAGACCATCAACGCATGCGCCGGGCTGATAATCTTCAACGACTCCGCCGCCGCTACGATGGAACTGTCCGGCGGCAGCACTGTCAAGTCGAGCGGCGTCCAGATCGACAGGAAAGGAATAGTAGCAAAATCGTCGAGATGTGCGTTGAGCGACTCGATAAAGGGGCCGCCCATCTGCATCTGACGCAGCGCCGGCTGCCAGGTAAGCTGCGCCACCACCACGCCGCGATGGGGCGTCGAGATTGTTACAAAGCGGCGGATGCGTTCCTTGCCCCCCAGCCAGTGCAGAATTGTACGTCCGATGATCCCGCCCATGCTGAATCCAATGTAATCGAAGCGTGCATCAGGACCAATTCTGCGGTCGATCTCGGCGAGCGCCTGCGTCGCCAATGTCTCGATCGGCACTGATCCGTCGCTTGGCTGCGGCGAGATGATCTCTGTGGTGAAACCTTTGCCGCGCAAATAGTCGGACAGCGCGTCCATTTTGCTTTCAATGTCAAGCCAGCCGGGGACTAAGATGACCGGCGTACTGTTGCGCTTTGTATTTAGTTGGCGATCAATGGAAACCATAACAATGTAATTGCCTTTTCTAGCGTCAGGCTTTCATCCTTTGCAAGGGATATTTCACCTATTGGCAGCATGTTGTCTCCAACAATCAGTTTCAAGTCATAATCACCTGCAAAGAGCAATCGGGGCGCCGCATCTGTATGCACTGTAATGTCTCGGTTATCCGCAGAGCGTCCCCATCGTACACTGCCATTTTCGTCGGTTCTTTGCTGATATTGAAAACCTGTCCTTATGTCTGTAAGCATGACGAGCACATCCACCATAGGATGACCAGCATTCTGTAAAGAGACGGTTAGCGTCACGGGCGCATTTGCCATCTCTACGGCGGCAAGAATGTTCAAGTTGCCATATCCATAGACTGGATTGGGTGATTGCGAAACGTTACTACAGCTATTGACAGAAATTGGGGTCGAGCTCTTGAGTAAAACCTGCTCGGTTAAATCCACATCTCCAACCAATTCTGGCATGGCCGACCACAGGAGCGCCACCGCGCCGGCCACGTGCGGCGACGCCATGCTCGTGCCGCTGAGCGAAAGGTTGACGGTTGGTTGGCCGCTGAAGGTGAGACCTGCCGACCGGACGCTGACGCCCGGCGCACTCAGGTCGGGTTTCAGCCGGCCGCTGCCGTCGATGGTCACGGGGCCACGACTGCTGAAACCGGCGATTACGCCGCTGTTGTTGTGTGCGCCGACGCTGGTCACGGCGTCGTGCATCCCGATCGGGGTATTGACTGTAGAGCAAGATGGACCGCTGTTGCCTGCCGACGCTACCACATAGATGCCTGCGGCGCGCATCGTTTCTACGACATCGCGCAGGCTGTTGACATCGCAACCTTCGACAGGCGGGCATCCCCACGAGTTGTTGATGACATGCGGAGCCAGCTCGGGACGGCCGTCGATCATCTTATCGCCGTCTTGAGGATAAGGGGCGAAGAAGAATTCAAAACACGCCGTGTAGCTGGACGGCGTGCCAAAGCCGTCGCGCATGTTGCGGCAGGCAATCCATACGGCGTCGGGCGCCATGCCGATCACTGTGTCACCCATCGGCGTGGCGTCGCCAACCACCGTGCCGAGCGTGTGCGTGCCGTGGTAGCTGCCGATATTGTCGTCGCAAGGAATCTGCGCGTCCTGCGGGCATTCGCTGTCGGCGACCGGGTCGCGCCCCCAGGCGTCGAACCAGTTGTAGGGATGGGTGACGGTCATCGCCGCCGCGTTCCAGCCGCGATAGGCTGGCTTCAGCGCCGGATGCTCCCAGACCACGCCTGTATCCTGACCGGCGACGACAATTCCCTGCCCACGAAAGCCGAGCGCCCACACGTCGTCGGCATTGGTGTAGCTCAGCCCCCACGGCAATGTGGCGTCGATCAAACGGAGCGGCAGCAACGCGCGCGTCAGCCAGACCGGGCGGCTGACATCGATCATATCGAGACCGCGCACGGTCGGGTTGCGCGCCAGCCGTCCCACCTCCGGGCGCTGCGCCAATTGTTGCGCCAGCGTCAGGTTGCCGCGCACCTCAAGCATATTAACGAGATAGTGCGCCGTGTAGGGAATGCCGCGCGCGCCGAGCCAGGCGCGCAGCGGCGCCTGCGTCTGCTGTGCGTGTGCAGTGAGCGCAGCATAGAGCGCTTTGCGTCGCGCCAGTGCATCATCGGCGCTGGCGGTGGAAACCACCGTCTGTAGATCGAGCTGCTCGTCCAAAATGATGAGAAATGAGACGGGGGTCTGCGCTTCACTCAGCTCGTTTGCCAGCGGCTGTGCGATCTTTGCCTGCGCCGCCATTGAGGGATCGACGCCCTGCGCCAGTGCAACGCACGGCGTCACAGCCAACATGAGCGCAACGACTGCCGCCACCCACCAACGCCGTCCGATCAACTCAATCCTTGTCATGGTTATCGCTCCAGAATGAGAGCCATCTTGCTGACGAACAGGCCGCTCATTCTCATATAGTGTGATCACTTTTGTTCGTTGCTTGAAAGCATATCATAAAATTGTGGGAGAAAGAATGATGAGCACGTTACAGGTTGGCGACAGCGCACCAAACTTCACCGCTGCAGCCGACAGCGGCGAGACTGTTTCCCTGAGCGATTTCCGCGGTAAGCGCGTCATCCTCTATTTTTATCCGAAAGATGACACGCCCGGCTGCACAACGCAGGCGTGTGGTTTCCGTGACAACTATCCGGTGATCGAAGAGAAGAACGCAGTCGTTCTCGGCGTCAGCCCCGACAGTGCACAGTCGCACCAGAAATTCAAGACCAAATTCAACCTGCCTTTCACCCTGCTCGTCGATGAGGATCATGCCATCGCCGAGGCATACGGCGTATGGGTCGAAAAGAGCATGTACGGTAAGCAGTACATGGGCATCGAGCGCAGCCATTTTGTTATCGACGAGGAGGGCCGCATTATCGAGGCGCAGGTCAAGGTCAAACCGGAAGTGAGTGTAGAATCGGCGTTGGCGGCGCTGGGTTGAAACGAATCACCGCCCCCGATGTGACGCTTCTGTAGGAACATGATCGTGGTAAAATGCAGGCCATGCATAAAACCACGACAAATTGTAGCCATCGACTCGAAAGCTGGCGACGCCGCACCGATTGGTGGATGGTTGGCGCGGGCGTCGCCACGCTCCTGCTAAGCCTGTTGTCGTTGAGATCGACGTATGCTCAGGACGCGCTGACCGCGGTTGTCACCCAAGCGACGCCGCTGGTCGCGCCAGAAGCCTGCACCGACCGCTTTGTAACGCACACGCTCGACCATGTCACAGCGGTCGAGGGCGGCTTGGTGCAAATGTTCGAGGCGAACGGCGCTGGCCTTGCCGTGGGGGACCTCGATGGCGACGGCGACCTCGACCTGGTGTTTGGCAATCACGATGGTGACGATGCGATCTTCTGGAACCAGAGCGGGCTGCATTTTCGCAAGGAGGCATTCTCGACCGGCAGGACGCGTGATGTGAAGATCGTCGATGTCAACGCCGACGGTCGCCCCGACATTGTGTTGACGCGCAACACCGGCGCGCTCAACTATTTCGAGAACCTGGGCGACGGGCGTTTTCAGCGCCGCGTGTTGCCCGGCGTCGCTGCGCCGGCATACGTGACTAACTGGGCTGATCTCGACGGCGACGATGATCTCGATCTGGTGGTCGCCAGCTACGACGCCGGCCTGCTCACCGACCGCGGCAACGAGTACATTGTCGGCAATGCGCAGCGCGGCGTCTTTCTCTATGAGAACCAGAGCGGGCGCTTCGGCGTGACGCCGCTCGCCACGACCGCGCAGGCGCTGGCGATCCTCTTCCCCGACCTCGATAGCGACGGTCGCCCCGACATTCTGATCGGCAACGACTTTGACCTGCCCGACATGGCGTGGCTGCGCCGCAATGACGGCTGGGTCGACGCCAGCGCTCTACTTGTCTCGATGACGCACAGCACCATGAGCTACGATCAGGCCGACATCGACAACGACGGCGTCTTCGAGTTGTTCGCCGCCGATATGAAGCCCTATCCTGGCGAGTCGATGGCGGGCTGGACGCCGATGATGGAAGCGATGATGGTGGGCATGGTGCAGGCGCGCGTCGCCGCCGACCCGCAGATCATGGAGAATGTGCTGCTCGTGCGCGGCGCCGACGGTCGCTATTGGAATCAGGCGCCGGATTGGGGCGTCGATGGCACGGGCTGGACATGGTCGAGCAAGTTCGGCGACCTCAATCTCGACGGCTATGTCGATCTCTACACCGTCAACGGCATGATCGAGGAGCGCCTCTTTGCACACCTGCCCGACCATGAGCTGGTCGAGGAGAACCAGGCGTTTCGCAACGAAGAGGGGCTGCGTTTCGTACGCATGCCGGGCTGGCAGCTCGACTCGATTAACAGTGGCCGCGGCATGGTGATGGCTGACCTCGACAATGACGGCGATCTCGACATCGTCGTCAACAACCTGCGTGGGCCTGCGCGCCTCTTCGAGAATCAACTCTGTCGCGGCGGCGAACCGCTGCTCGTCGAGCTGCGTCAACCAAACAGCGCCAATCCTTTCGCCATCGGCGCGCACGTGCGCCTGTTCACAGATTGGGGCGAGATGATCCGCGACGTGCGCGTCGGCAGCGGCTATCTGAGCGGCGACGCGCCGCGCGTCCATTTCGGCGTCCCGCATGGCGCCGTCATCCAAGCGCTGGAAATCCGCTGGCCCGACGGCGCGCTCAGCCGCATCGAGACGCCGCGGCCCGGCGCGCTGTTAACCGTCGAACGACAGTAAGGTGGTGCGTGTCTCGTGTTGCGTGTTGCGTGTCTCGTGTTTCGTGCATGACTCACCACGCATCACGCCCCACGTAACACGCCCCACGCACCACGCCCCACGTAACACGCACCACGAGAGACATCATGTCAGAAATCATCCTTGTCAATGTCACCGGCAAAGACCGCACCGGCTTGGTCGCCCGCATCACCGGCGTGCTGGCGGAGCACGGCGTCAACGTGCTTGACATCGGTCAGGCGGTCATTCACGACTATATTTCGCTCGGCTTGCTCGTCGAGATTCCCGACGCCCAGCACTCCTCGCCCGTACTCAAGGACCTGCTCTTTACGGGACACGAGCTGGGCGTCGAGGTGCGCTTCCGCCCGACCACGCTGGCGGACTACGAACAATGGGTCGATGAGCAGGGCAAGTCGCGCCACATCATCACGCTGCTGGGGCGCAAACTGAGTGCAGTGCAGATTTCGCGCGTCGCCGCAGTCTGCGCCGCCAACCAGCTCAACATCGACGTGATCACGCGCCTGACTGGGCGGCCGTCGCTGGTCAACCCGGCGCGCGTACCCAAAGCATGCGTACAGATGATCGCCAGCGGTCGCCTTGCCGACGAGGCCGCCATGCGCGGGCAGCTTCTGCAAATCTCGATGGAGATCGGCGTCGACATTTCGTTTCATGTTGACGACATCTACCGGCGCAACCGTCGGCTGGTTGTCTTTGACATGGACTCAACGTTGATCCAGGCTGAGGTGATCGACGAGTTGGCAAAGGAGGCTGGCGTCGGCGACGAAGTAGCGGCGATCACGGCGGCGGCGATGCGCGGCGAACTTGACTTTCGCCAGAGTCTGACGCGGCGTGTGGCGCTGCTTGCCGGGCTGCCGGAGGAGACGTTGGCGAGCGTGGCTGCGCGCGTCCGCCTCACCGACGGCGCCGAGCTGGTGACAAGCACGCTCAAACGTCTCGGCTACAAGATCGGCATTATTTCCGGCGGCTTCGACTACTTCGGCAGACGACTGCAGGAGCAGCTTGGCTTCGACTACATGCACGCCAATCGGCTGGAGATCGTTGATGGACGGCTGACCGGGAGAGTGGTGGGCGAGATCATCGACGGGCCGCGCAAGGCTGCGCTGCTGCGCGAGATTGCCGCCGCCGAAGGGTTGCGGCTGGAGCAAACGATTGCCGTGGGCGACGGCGCCAACGATCTGCCGATGCTGAGCGTGGCCGGGCTGGGCGTCGCCTTTCACGCCAAGCCGGTCGTGCGCCAACAAGCCAGCGGCGCCATCTCCGACATGGGGCTGGACGGGCTGCTCTATCTCATTGGTATTCGCGAGCGCGAGTTGAAGATATAAATTGCGCCTTCACGCTTCAGGATGCAGCCATGAAATCGCAGATGACAATGACCTGCATTGCCCCAGACGAGAAATAGACCTCCCCTTGCCAGGAACCTTTGTCTCTATGCGCCGAAGTGTTAAAATTTTTAGCACGGATCCGCGTCATGGCTGAGTTCGACAACACACGCCAACGGGGGTATCCGGGGAAAAACACGCTATTAGCTGCCCCCAACGAAGGAGCGCCTGTGCAATCGACTGCCTTTCGGTTTGTTTCTGTGATCGTAACTCTGCTGCTGGCGGCGGCATTGGTCGGGCTGGTGGTGTTGACTCTGCGCAGTCAGCCAGCCGTCACGATCGAGCCGCTGCCGACCTCGACGCCTACGACTGTCCCTACACCGACTGCTACGCCCTTCGAAACATTGGGCGCTGACCTGATTTCGCTCGAAGGCGGCTATCGTTTCCAACCGCTGTTGGGATATGAGGTGACGATGCAAGGGGCGGCGACGACGCTCTTGCGCAGGTTGAAGGACGCACTCGATGGCGAGGCGAACAACGACGTGAACCCACAGGCCTCGACCATTGCCCTCGATGTCTTCCCGCTGGCAAGCATTGGGCTGCGTCGCGAACAGCCACTGGAAGATGCTATTATGCAGATCGCTCAACCGTTTATCAGTCGCACTGCCGCCGAGTTGGGCGCACTCGAAACAATTCGCATTGGCGCCGCAGAAGGTGTATCGCTTTCACTGCGCACTGTGGTGGAAGGGGTTCCGGTGGCTGGACGCATCGCCGTGGCGCGCCGAGATGCGGATACTCTCTTCGTCGTAGCGGCTACTGCACCCACCGACATCTGGACGACCGAGACTGACGCCGCCATGCAGAATATCTTGCAAAGCGTCGCCTTTTTTGAGGAGGCTGTTGCGTCCAGCGCGCCGACGCCAATCAGTCGGTCGGCGACCACCCCGACAGGGACGCAGACGCCGGATGCGCTCCCAATCGTCACAGTGGTGAGTGCACAGACGCCGGCGGGCGTCAGCACGGCTACAAGCGCCGAATCTGGCGCAGGTCTTCTGCGTTTGACGCAAACGCCCGATGTTGAACCGGCGGCGACGCCGACGGTATCGCTGACGACATTGCTGGCGCCAACGCCGACGCCAGCCAACCGGACGCTTCGACAGGCATGGACAGTGGTCTCTGACGCCAATCGCGTGAACGATCTTGTCGTCGCTGGCAACACGATCTGGATTGCGACCGACGGTGGAGCGTTGGCGTGGACGCGCGGCGGCGCATCGCCGGTCAAATTTACGAGCATCAACGGGCTGACCGCCAATCGACTCACAACGGTGGTTGATTGTGAGCTGCCATCGTTGGGCATTCTGTTTGGCAGCGAAGATGGCTTGCAGATTGTCAACCTGTTTGCGGGTGGATGGCGTCAGCTCAACAGCCGCAACAGCGAATTGCGCTACGACGATGTCTCGGCGTTGGCGTGCAATGTCGAGGCCGGCTATCTGGTGATCGGCTATGCGCGTCACGGCATCGATGTCTTCAACGCACGCACCAATACATGGCGACACATCGACCGCAACAGCGGACTGGCGTCGAATACGGTGCTCGATCTGGCAGTCGTCGGCGCGTTGACGGAAATCTGGGTCGTTTCCGATGACGGCATCACCGTTTCCGCCGGACCTGATTCGACGTTTTACACCGTAGCCAACAGCCCATTGGAAAGCAGCCGCATCGGCGCTATCGCTGCTGATCCCGGCGGCGGCGTGTGGGTGGGCGGCGATGGCGTGCTCTACCGTATCGACGGTGAGCAGTGGACGGTGTTCAGCGCTGAGGAGGTGGGGGACGATGGCTTTCCATTGCGACTGATCACTGGATTGGCGCCAACCGGCGCGGGCGACCTCTGGCTGGGCGACATCGACGGGACAATTTGCCGCTTTGACCCCGCTACGGCATCGTGTCTTGAAGCATTTCGCCGCGAGGATGGCACGGCCGTCGCGGCGCTTACCCGTCTGTCTCTAGACGATGACGGTCAGCTTTACGTTGCCACTGCCGGTAATGGATTCAGCGTTTATGATGGCGCAACCTGGCGGCGCTTCTTCAAACCCAATGAAGGCGTTGCTGGCAATGCCATTTTCGCTGCAGCCTTTGACGCCGACAACGCGCTTTGGGTCGTCACCGACGCTGGCGTCCAGCGTATCATAGCGCCGACGCGCCCGCCGGAGCTGCTGCCGGAAAGCGGGATCGATCTGGCTACAATCCGAACGATTTACGCAGCGCGCAATGGCAATCTCTGGATCGGCGGCGATGGGGCAGCTGTTTGGGATGGCGCAACGTGGAGACAATTCACGCCGGAAAACGGGCTGGCTGGCGGCGAGGTGCGGGCAATTGCCGAGGACAGCCGTGGTCGTATCTGGCTGGGTTCAGATGCGGGCGTCAGCATCTGGAATGGCGTTGCTTTTGTCAATCTGACGCGCGAAACCGGCCTACCCAGCGCCGACATCCGCTCTTTGCTTGCCGATGGCGCCGCGATGTGGATCGGTAGTGCTGGCGGCGGTCTCTACCGCTTTGCTCTCAATCAATTGGAAGTGTTCACGGTGGAAAACATCGGCTTGCCCAGCGATACGATTACGGCGCTTGCGTTGGACAATAGCGGTTTGCTTTTTATTGGGACAGCCGCCGGGCTGGCCGAGCTGGAGAACGGCATCGTCACGCCGATTCCGGCCGTTGGCGAACGTGCGATTTCACAGATTCTGGCTGCAGATGGCTCGATCTGGGTTGGGACGACGGGTGACGGGCTTTTCTTCGATGTCGGCGAAGGCTGGCAACACGAGACGACCGTTGGCGCACTGCCCGACAATCGTGTCACAGTGTTGGCTGCGGTCGATGGTGAAATTTGGGTCGGCGGCGCTACCGGCGGGCTGCTTCGCTATTCGTTGCCCACAAAGGAGTGATGCAATGATTGTACGACCAGGGAAGGGACTTACGTTTGATGATGTGCTGCTGGCGCCGCGCCGATCATCGGTGCGATCGCGCAGCGATGTTGATGTCTCGTCTTTCTTGACCAACAAGCTGCGGCTGGCGGTTCCGATCTTGAGCGCCAACATGGACACTGTGACGGAATGGCGGATGGCGGTGTCGATGGCGCGTGCGGGTGGCATTGGCGTTCTGCATCGCTTTATGACCATCGAACAGCAGGTGCGTCAGGTCGCCAGGGTTAAGCGTGCACAAGGGCTGATGGTCGAGAATCCGTACACCGTCCCCGCCGACGCTGCCATCGCC
This sequence comes from uncultured Caldilinea sp., assembly GCA_937981885.1. GTDB lineage: Bacteria > Chloroflexota > Anaerolineae > Caldilineales > Caldilineaceae > Caldilinea. The sequence continues at coordinate 21,263 of CALJMI010000093.1, read as the reverse complement.
GAGGCGCAGCAACTGATGGATCAGCACGATGTTGGCGGGCTGATCGTCGTTGATGACAACATGCGGCTGATCGGGCTGATCACGCGGCGCGATATCCTGCTGGCGCCGGACGATCTGCAGACCGTGATGCAGGCGATGACGCCAGCCGACCATATCGTGTCGGTGGGGCCTTCGGTGACCTCGGCGGAGGCGCGCGCTCTGCTCTACAAGCACCGTCTGGAAAAGCTGCCAGTCGTCGATCGCGACGGCGCCGTCGTCGGTTTGATCACCTCGCGCGATGTGGTGCGCGTCGAGCGCCGCTCGCCAGCCAGCGTCGACGCGCGCGGGCGACTGTTGGTGGGCGCAGCAATCGGCGTCGGCGCCAGGGAAGTCAAGCGCGCCGAGGCGTTGCTAGAAGCCGGCGCTGATGTGTTGGTGCTCGACATCGCACACGGGCACGCCGATCACTGCATTGAGATGGTGCAGACATTGCGCCGCAACTTCCCAGAGGCGCAGATCGTTGCCGGCAACGTGGCGACGGCGGAAGGCGCACGTGACCTGGCGGAGGCTGGCGCCGATGCGATCAAGGTGGGCATTGGCCCCGGATCGATCTGCACGACTCGCATCGTCACGGGCTTTGGTGTGCCGCAGTTGACCGCCATCATGGATGCAACGCGCGGATTGCGCGAAGCTGGCTTGTTGACGCCGGTGATCGCCGACGGCGGCATCAAAACATCGGGCGATCTGGTCAAAGCGCTGGCGGCGGGCGCAAGTACAGTGATGATCGGCAGCTTGTTTGCCGGTTGTGATGAGGCGCCAGGTGCGCCGGTGATACGCGATGGGCAAAAAGTCAAGGTCGTGCGCGGCATGGCATCGCTGGGCGCTGCAATCGGTCGTCGCGCCGCAGAACGGGACGGCGACGAAAGCGCTGAGGAACAGGAAGACTGGGATAAGGTCGTGCCCGAAGGCGTTGAAGCGGTCGTACCCTATCGCGGGGAGGTTGCCGAAATTCTCCATCAACTGGTTGGCGGGCTGCGTTCAGGCTTGAGCTACGGCGGCGCGCACTGCATCGAAGAGCTGCAGCGCACAGCGGAGTTCATCGAGATCACCAGCGCCGGCGTGCGTGAAAGCCGCTCGCATGACGTGCATCGGATTTGAAAGGCTGAGAATCAACATGACACGTCTGAGCATAGCTTTTTCTGTTATCTCCCCTCTGGAGCACGAACTTTCTGGCATACGTCTCGTCACGTCAGAAGTGATGACTTATGGACATGAATCAACTTGCGCCAGCACAGAATCCACGAACGCGGTCATTTGCTCAAAGTGCGACCCTCGCCAATAAACCTGTCCGCAGGTCGTGCACTGTTGGAACTCATCGTAATAGCGCTTTGTCTTCGGTTCCAGCCTATCGATCACATCCGCCTTGTCCACCGCCCGCACCAGACCGTTGCAATGTGTACAGCGCTGCCACGGCTTCACGCATGCGCCCAGTCGGTAGCGCCGTAGCACTGAGACAACCTGCCTGCGCGGGTCAACCTCGCGCACACAGTAACCGTAGACGACGATCTTGCGTTTGAGTAAGCCGCGGTCGCGCGTCAGCAACACGCGCTGCTCCTTCGCTGTGATCTCGGCAAGCTGGGCGTCGTCGTAGTCGTTGCGGTAGAGTGTATCGAAGCCTAAGATGCGCAGGTACGCCGCAAGCTGACCGAGATGGGTGTCCGCCACAAAACGCACCGGCAGGGGTGTAGGCGGGCGCAAAGGAAGATAGTGGCGCAGCAGATGCGTCGCCTCTTGAGGGTAGACCTCGATGCGGTCGCCATCCTGGAGGCGATAGCTGAAATCCACCGGTCTGCGGTTGACAAGGATGGCGTCGACCTCCGGGTGAGGTACGCCCAACGCCTCGATGGGGTGCTTGATCGCTGCATGCTCCGCCAGTTGCAGCGCAATGACGGTGTGACGCTGCTGTTCAGATAAGAAATCGTTGAGGTTGCCGTAGAATCGGCAGGTCACGCGCACCATGATCGGCATTACGCAACACTATACACCAGAGTGGGGGACGGTGACAAGCAACCGCAGACGCACGCCTATAACTTGAAGTGTATCCCAGGCGATTGGGTTGACAAACCAGCTTTTTGTCAGAAAGCTGGTTTGTCAATTCGATTCAAGCAGTGCAAGCTGGTCAGAGAGAGCTGTTTTTGCTGTCGTCACGCGGCGTGTGGGCGTGTTTGAACCCTGGTTATGGAGGGCAACTCCACGGCGTATAGTTGTCGGCGAAGGCGCGCACACGGAACTCGGATTCGCCGCGCTGGAAATCGCCGGTGGAGCGAGTGACGCGACCATCGATCCACTGTTCCACCTTGTATGGTTCGCCGGCGCCGCCAAAACGATTCAGGTCGACCGGCAGTCCATCAATTTTCAGGAATCCGGTTGGGTTGATCGAGCCGATGCCACGGCTGATCGGATACCACCGGTTGTTGCCGTCAAGTCGGTAGAGCCTGATCCACGCATAGTTTTGCGGCTGCGGCGGCACGCAGGTGATGATATTGCCGACTGCGCGGGCCGGCTCGCGCTGCACCTCAATGCGCAGCCGTGCAATCGCCCGCCCGGTTTCGTCGAAATACTCCATGCGAATCGTATACTCGCCTGCCTGGAGCGTTGCCTCGTGCGTGTAGCGCGTGCGCGACTGTGTGCGCCAGCGGTCGATCACCAGCCGATCGTTGATGAATAGCCGCACACCATCGTCTGTCTCGGTGATGAAGCGATATTTGCCGCGCTCGAGGCGGATCGTGTTCGTCCAGCGCACCGAAAAGTTGTCTGCGGGCACGGCGGGGTCGGGCGATCCATTGCCCCAATCGAAGTTGATATTCCGATCCTGGCGCACCAGCGCCGGGCTGCCGCTGAGCGTGGGGTTGGCGAAGTACTCGCCTGTGTATGGCCGCGCCGGGCGAACTTCTTGCCAGGTTGGCGCCGGCAGATCGACATGTCCACCGCCACCGCCAACGCTGACCTGCTCCCATGTCAGACGAATTTGAGCATTGCCGGTGAACTCCACATACTCCAGCCGCACCGGCACAGCGCCGCCCGGCAGTTCGATCTCGGCAGAGAATTCGGTCGGGCTCTGCTGCCGCCATTGGTCGATGATCAGCCGATTATTGACAAAGAGCCGTGCGCCGTCATCGACGAGCACGCGGAAACGATACGTCCCGGCAGACAGGTTCACTGCACGGTTCCAGCGCGCCGAGAAGAAGTCGTTGTTGATGATGCCCGGCGCGGGCGAACCGAAGCCCCAGTTGTAGTCGATGGCGCCGCCCTCGCCGCGCACCAGCGCTGGCGCGCCTGCCAGGTCAGCGTTGTTGAAATATTCCGCCGTCCAAATCTCGCTGACCGGCGGCGCTGGCGTCGGCGCACCAGCGCCGCCGGTCTGGAACCAGATCACCTGCACACGCGCTTCGCCCGCTGCCTCGAAATACTCGACGCGGATCGATGCAGGGCCGTCCAGAGCGATATCGCCGGATTCCACCGTCGTCGTCGCTTGCTCGCGCCAGCTATCGATGACGAGGCGTTCATTCACAAAAACGCGCACGCCATCATCCACCGTAGCGCGGAAGCGGTAAACGCCGCCGGGGAAATGGATTGTATTTGTCCAGCGCACCGAGAAGTTATCGACGCCGATTACACCCGGCGCTGGCGAACCGAAGCCCCAGTTGAAATCGATCTGAGGATCGCCGCGCACCAGCACCGGCGCGCCGAGAAGATCACGGTTGTTAAAATATTCGCCGCGCCACTGACCCGCGCCAACCGGTTGACTTTCCGGTGCGGCGACCGGCGGTGGCGGAGGCGGCGCAACAGTTGGCGCGGAAGGAGCTGAACCGCCGATAGGCGACCAACCAAACCGCACAACCGCCGCGCCGCGTCGCTCATAGTACTCGATGCGCACTTCGTGGCTGCCGGCGTCGAGCTGGCGCGTCGCCGAGAAGGTGCGCGATGCTCCGTGGTCGTACCAGGCATTGATCACCAACTGATCGTTGATGAAAAGTCGCGAGCCGTCATCGCTGTTGAGCGTAAAGCGAAAGGCTCCCGGCTGTGTCACCAGCAGCGTGCGCGTCCAGCGCGCCGAGAAGTTGTCGGCGTTGATTTCAGGCGCAGGAGACCCCAGCCCCCAGTTGAAGTTCACGTCGGCGTCGACACGCGTCAACGCCGGCGCACCGCTGAGTGATATGTTGTTCCAGTAGCTTGCCTGCCAGCCGTTGCCGATGAAGGCGGCGGCGCCAGACGTCGTCTGCTGTGCAAAGGCGCTGCCCGATGTCACCCCACCTAACAATGCCAGCAAAAACAGCACAATCGCTTGACGTATGCCGATAGATATCATTTTCTTTTGCATTGCTCCCTCACAGAAGGACACAGATACGCAACCATGCTCTTGTAGGAGACGCCATCTTTCTGTCTACAGATAAATCACTCTCCTACTAGGAAGTACGCCCGTCAAATCGCAAAGGTTCCCCATTTTATGATCAATTTGTGAGCAAACCGTGTTGCACAAAAACAGAAAACTCAGTTCGCAGCTAACCAATGCGAACTGAGTCTCCGCCGGGAATGAGGTGAGGCTCCCGAAGAGGTGTGTTGGAGAAGGAAAAGTGCGAAACCCGGCTCCCCATTCGAATTTCGCCCTATCGATAGCATACTGGCTGTATATTATGGACGCGCTAACAGTTCGTTAACGAAGATTCGCAATTGCATTTCATCGCGTAGATTGCGCTGCAAATCATCTACACCAGCGCAGTCGTGAAATTGGTCGCGACCTTTCTGTGGCGTCGTCGTCATAAATTTAGTAAGGAAAACCTAAGCTTTTCTATGCATAAAATCGTGTACAATTTGTTATCAGCCGACTCTGTCGAGCATCATGTATAATAACGCCATTGAGTGAGTATTTGAGAGGCGAAATTCGCAATGGGCTGCGATGTAGAAGGCGGCAAGGTTCTATTTAAATATAGACATTATGGGTTGCAATGAACAATTTGCATGACGGAAACCAGCCTGATTGCTCCACTCCTGCAAGCATCGACGAATTAACATCAACACCGCCAAACATATTACAATCCCTGTCTGAAGGCTGTATCTTCGCGGAAAAAATTGACGCTGCGCTGTTTGTTTTGAAACCAGACGGCGAAGTGCTCTACGCCAATCCCGCTGCATGCGCCCTGGTGCGCGCCGAGCGCAGCGTGATTGGTCGCCGATTCTCTTTGCTAATGGGAGGTGGGCAGGCAAAACGCCATGCGATGGAGATTCGTCGCGTCCGTGAGCGAGGCGCCGAGAGCAGCGTCGAACTTCTTCACGTCGATGATGGTGAAGAGCGATGGCTGCGTGTGCGCTACACTCCGGTGCGAGATTCGGCTGACAACCTGGCGATCCTGGTCGTAGCTGCGGATATTACAGCCGAGGTTGTAGACAGAGAGCGACTCAAACTGATTACAGAGGAGCGTAATCTGTTATACCGGGCGGGCGCAGAATTGGGGCGTTCGCTCGATCACAACCACATCTTCACCACCATGCGCAGTTTGATTGCCGAACGGATGGACTGTGATGTGCTCTATCTCTCTTCATTCGATCCAGAGACGGAGTGGATCACCTGTCTGTTTGCTTGGCAAGATGGCAGTTCGCTCGATATTGCCAATTTTCCACCGGTCAAGCTGGCGCCCGAAGGCAAAGGAACGCAGAGCCTGGTGATTCGCACAGGACAATCGATCCTGTTGACCGACTACAATGCTCAGCGCCGCACCAGCAACCGATCGTACTACATCAACAAAGAAGGGGGAGCACAGCCGCTTTCTACGTCCGAGGTGCCTGAAGAAGATCCGTATGTGCCGCGTTCGGCGTTGATCGTGCCGATCAAGCTCGGTGAAGTTGTGCGCGGCGTCCTTCAAGTGTTTAGTTATCGACTCAATGCCTACAGCCAACGCGATCTGCGGCTTGTCGAGGCAATCGGTGCGCAGGTGTTGGTGGCTGTCAACAACGCACTGCTCTATCGAACCGTGCTTCAAGAGCAGGCAAAGTTGGAAGAGCTGAACCAGACGCTGGAACAGCGCGTGATCGAACGCACCGCGCGCCTTGCCGAAGCGCAGCAAATTGCACATCTGGGCAGCCTCGAAATCGATGTCGAACAGGGCATAGCAACCCTTTCTGAAGAAGCATGTCGCATCTTGCGACTTCCTCCGCAACAGGCAACGCTCTCGCTTCGGCAACTGAGCGAGTTTGTCCATGGCGACGATCTGAATCATATCCTGGATTCGTATCAGCACTGTGACACCGGTGAGATGCAGGCGCTTGAAGTGCGTTTTGTGCGCGCCGATGGCTCCAACGGTTATGTCAGCCTGCGCGCCAAGCCCGTGGTGCAAGAAGGCATATTGATGCGCATTCTATGTACGGCGCTGGATGTCACTGAGCGTCGCCATGCCGAACTGGCGCAACGTCAACAGACGGCGATCTTGGAAGCCACCACCGATCTGGTTGCCAACTGGAACCTGCGCGGAAAGCTGACGTACCTGAACCAGGGAGGACGACGCATGTTGGGCGTCGGGCTGGACGCAGACATCAGCGAACTCTCACTCAATGCAATCTATACCCATGAGGCGTGGCGCGTTATCCAAAGCGAAGCAATTCCCACGGCTGTGCGTCGCGGGGTTTGGGTGGGCAACAGCACTGTCCTGCACACCGAAGGCGTCGAGATTCCTGTTTCACAGGCGATCATTGCGCATCGCGATGGTCACGGGACGGTCGAGTATTTTTCGACAATCATGCGCGACATGACGCTGCACAAACAGGCAGAGGATGCGCTGCGCCGTAGCCGCGATGAGTTGAGCAGCGCCAACATTGCGCTCGAGAAAGCAGCGCGCCTGAAAGACGAATTTCTTGCCAGCATGAGTCATGAACTGCGCACCCCCATGACCAGCATCCTTGGGCTGACCGAAGCCCTGCGTGAGGAACTGTACGGCGTTCTCAACGAGAAGCAATTGCGCGCTGTCAACACGATCGAGCAGAGCGGCAAACACCTGCTCGATCTAATCAACGATATTCTTGATCTTTCCAAGATCGAGGCCGGACAGTTCAAATTGAATCTGGCGCAGTGCTCGGTGGATGAAGTGTGCATGGCTGCATTGCACATGACGCGCGGCATGGCGCAACAGAAGCATCAGAGCGTCAGTTTTACGATCAACCCGACGGCAATCGACATCGAAGCGGACGTGCGGCGCCTGAAACAAATGTTGGTCAACCTGCTCGGCAATGCGATCAAATTTACGCCGGAGGGCGGTCAGATAGGATTGGATGTCGAAGCGGACGCCAATGAAGGCGTCGTGCGGTTCCACATCTGGGACAAAGGCATTGGCATCGCAGAAGAAAATATTCCCAAGCTCTTTGAGCCGTTCACACAACTGGATGGCCGGCTTTCTCGCCAATATAGCGGCACCGGCCTCGGCCTGTCGCTTGTGCGGCGTATGACGGAGCTGCACGGCGGCAGCATCTCACTGGAGAGCAAAGTTGGCGAAGGCAGCCGGTTTACGCTCAGCCTCCCCTGGCGCTTGAGCAGAGCGACAACGCATGGCGGTCTGGTAGGCGTCGACCACGAAGACCTGACGTTTGCATCAGCCGCCCGCATGGGTGAACGCATGGAGCACGTCACCAAAGTTCTTGTCGTCGATGACAATTTGTCGATGATGGAAATGTATGTCGATTACCTGCGCCGCACCGGCTATGAAGTTCGCGCCGTGGACAATGGCTTGACGGCGCTCGAAATGCTGCCACACTTCCGTCCCGACGTCATCCTTATGGATATTCAGATGCCAGGTCTCGACGGCCTGGAGGTGATTCGTCGCATCCGTAGTCGCCGTGAACAGGAGCTTGCCCGCATCCCGATTGTGGCGCTCACTGCACTGGCAATGCCTGGCGACCGAGAACGCTGTCTCGATGCTGGCGCCGACGAATACCTGGCAAAGCCAGTCTCGCTGGTGCGCGTCAGCAAGGTCGTTGCCGACCTGGTGCAGCAGCAATTTTGACAATACCCCCATCTACAGGTAAACTGCGTATTGTTCTGGGTGTATTGTAAAGATTACACTCTTTGCATGGCGCATTCGTCTAGAGGCCCAGGACACAGCCCTCTCAAGGCTGAGACAGGGGTTCGAATCCCCTATGCGCTACTGCACAGGCGTCTGGCAAAGACGCAAGGTGAGCCCTTTTGATTGAATGGCTCGCTGAACAAAAACCGGCTTCCATCTCGATGGAAGCCGGTTTTTGTTTGATTAGCGTCTTGGCGTTCTTTGTATATGCATGTATGCGCAGATGAACCAGGGTCATAGCGCCTGCATAGCGGAAAAGCGATCGGCTGTTGTCTCAATACGAAACGCTTCATACAAATTCTGGCACGGATTGCCCCACAACGCCCAAAGCTCGCGCGTCGTCGGCGACATAATGCACGCGCCCGAACTCTCGACATCGTAGCCGGGCTGGGTATGTGCGCAGACCGACAGCCCATTTCCTTCATGATAGCGCGTCAACGCCATCAACGTCTCGACCGTGATCTTGCCGACCTGTGCGTCGAGGAAGCGGCTGGCTTGATCCTGACGCGCCAACGTGCTCTCGTGCGAGATAGATTTGCGTGGGCGCTCGACATTGACCATTTCCTGGATCAGACAGTGGTTGGTATGCGCATAAACGGTCTCCACCGCTGTGATGTGCGTCCGCGTCGCCATGTGTTCGATATTGTAACCGCGTAGCGCGCCGTCGACGGCGGGGCCGAGCAACAGATAATTGTGCGCGCCGGAGAGATGTGCGCCTTGCAGCACCGCCAGTGCTTCCTCGACCGTGCGCTGCGCCAGCATTTTGCGCACCACGTAGACCCAATGCACGCCCGGTCGCCCCTCGGCGCCGAGCAGATTGTTGATGCCGACGGCCACGCCATGCTCGTTCATGCCGATCATCCCGACGCAGCCGGTGATCGTGAAGGTCATCAGCGCGGGGCCGTCCTGTGGGCGCACGTCGAGCATCAGCACGTAGGGCGTGGCGGTGCTGTGCATGTCCCATGTCTGCCCCAGATAACCGCGCCCGTCAGCCGTTGCGGTTGGATCGACGATGAAGGCGGTGCAGTCGATGGCGTCGCCGGGCAGCACGCCGTTGCGATGATGGCCGAGCACAGCCGGGTTGGCGATGATGTCAACGAAGTCGGTGAAGCCGTTCATAATCACCAGCTCGTTGACGCCGATGCCGGTGGCGTCCGCCATGCCGCGCATCTCCTCCATCAATTCGGGCGCAAAGGCTTCGTGATGGTGCAGACAGGCGCGTCCGATCGCCAGCACCTCGTCGAGCGTCGCCTGCTGCCCGCCAGTCCAGAAGGGGTCGCAGCTCAGATGCAGCCGCTCCTCGGTCAACTCGCCGATCTCCTTGCTGAACGCCTTGCCGTGTGTGTAACCCAGGTCATACGGCGCCCCGGAAACAGTCAGTACACGAATCTTGTTCACTGGTCTCCTCCTGATTATCGCCATCGGATATGTGCAGGGTGTTCAACCCCTCAAAACGCGTTCACTCCCGAAAACAGCCAGCGGCGTTTCGCCTCTCGCAACTCGCCTATCACCTAACCAAGCGGCCAGACCCACGGCGCAACAACTAGGCTGACCAGCAGCACGAGCACAAGCAGCGGCAGCCCGACGCGGGCATAATCACCCCACGTGTAGCCGCCAGGGATGAAGACAAGCGTATTGGTCGGCGAAGCGATCGGCGTGACAAAGGCAGCGGCTGCACCGGCGGCGACCATCATCAGCAGCGGCTGCGGCGAGACGCCCAGCGCCAGCGCCGCGCTGTAGACGATGGGCGCCACCAGCACCGTCGTCGCCGTGTTGCTCATCACCTGGCTGAAGCCGGCAGTCAAGAGAAATACGCCAGCCAGCAGCCACAGAGGCCCTTGACTGCCCAGCGCCGCCACCAACGCATCCGCCACAAACTGCGCGCCGCCCGTCACCTGCAGCGCCGTGCTCATCGGCAGCATGGCCGCGATCAGGACGACCGTGGGCCAGTTGATCGATCGGTAGAAGGCGGAAACAGGCAGGCAGCGGGTCAGCACCATCGCCATCGCCGCCAGCAGCACTGCCATGACCGTCGTCACCGCGCCGCTCAACATCAGCGCCACCATGCCCGCCAGGATTGCAAGCGCAGTGAGCGAACGCATATTGAGCGAAACAATCTGCCGCGCAACGGTCTCCGGATCGCCGACGACGACATAACCGCGCCCGACTCGCGCCAACGCATCAATGTTGCTCCATCGCCCGCGCACGAGCAGGCTGTCGCCCACCTGCATTGGCTCGTCCTGGCGCGAGATCAGTTGTCCACCGCGACGTAGACCAAGCACCTGAACACCGTAGCGCGCGCCGAGCTGCGCCTGGGCAATTGTGCGGTTCTGGTCATCTGCACGTGGCGAAAGCAACACTTCCGCCACGCCGACCTCTTGCGAAAGCAGAATATTCGCCAGCCCGGTTGTATCCGCGTCGAACGGCTGAATCTCCAGACCGAGCTGCCGAACAGCGCTTGCCACAGCTTCGGCGCTGCCATCGACAATCAGGCTGTCATGCGCATGAACCATGCTTTCCGGCCCGGGAATCTCGCTGAACGTGCGGCGCAATTGGGCAACCGGCGCAGGGAGCGGGAGCGATGACGTTGATTCTGTTTGTGGGTGAATCACGACAACGCTGAGTTTGTAATCGCGCCCCAATGCGCTCTCGCGTAGGGTTTTGCCAACCAATGGCGATGTAGGAGGCACATACAGATTGTGCAGCTTTTCGTGCAGAGCATAATCTTCCGCCAAGTGCGCAACCACGGAAGATACATCGACGATGCGATTGCTCGCTTTGCGGTCGCGCAGCAGACGGACGCCGACCGTCGCCATGAAGATCGTTGCCGTTGCAACCAACGGCGCGCCGAGCCAGGCGAATTCAAAGAAGCCAAAGGTCGGCGCGCCGGCCGCAGTCAGAGTATCAGCGACAACGATATTGGGCGGCGAGCCGATCAGCGTCATCAGACCGCCTAGATTGGCGGCAATTGCCAGCGGCATCAGAAAACGCGACGGCGCCACTCCTAACTTCCATGCCGCCGCCATCACCGCTGGCAGCAGGACAGCGACGGTGCCGGTGTTGCTCAGCACGCCGGAGAGCAGCGCCGTGCCGATCATCGCCACGATGAGAAGGCGCAGCGGGTCGCCGCCAGCGTGCACCATCAACTGCTGGCCAAGCCAGGCGGTCACACCCGTGCGCGACAACCCCTCGCCGACTACAAAGAGCGCCGCGATCATGATCGTCGTCGAGTCGGCAAACCCTGCCAGCGCCTGGCTGCTTGTCAGGATTCCGGTAAAGTAGAGCGCCAGCAGCGAGAGCAGCGCCACCAGATCGGCGCGCAGCTTTGTAAAGACGAAAAGCAAGATCGTGACAGCGAGAATGACGAAAGTGAGGATCATAGCGTCTCAAGCTGGCGGCGAAAATCGGCGAACACCTCTGCCAGCGCAGTTGGCGTGTAATGCGCGTTGAGTCCGCTTGGGTTGGGCAGCACCCAGACCGGCGTCCCCGCCAGCAAGTCGGGTTGGCGACCGAGCTGCGCCTTGGGCTGGTGAAACGCAGTGCGATAGGCAGTGACGCCAAGCACGGCGACGCTTTGCGGCTGGAAACAGCGCACTGTCCGCATGAGTCGCTCGCCGCCTGCGATCAGCTCGTCGGCGGACAGCTCAGCCGCAGTCGCAGTGGCGCGATTCACGAAGTTGGTCACCCCGCAGCCATAGTCGAGCAGTTCACGCTCCTCGGATGGATGTAGCCGGCGCGGCGTGAAGCCAGCCGCGTGCAGCGTGGGCCAGAAACGGTTGCCCGGCCGCGCAAAATGATGCCCGCTCCAACCGGAATAGAGGCCGGGATTGATGCCAACGAAGAGCACGCGCAACCCTGGCGCAATCACATCGTCGATGCTGCGATTGGCGGCGACGAGCAGGTCGGCTTTCGACGGTCGGGCTTGCGGTTTCATGGCAAATGAGTATAGCACATGACATTCGAAACGTGACGCCCCGCTTGGCGTTCAGCGCTTCGCTGTGTACAATCCTCATGTTTTGTGTCTCCACAGCGCAACGCATTGCACAAACTCGTCATGCCGCACTCAAATTACATCAACAGGAGAAACCGATGAGCAAGCAAACCAAATTTGTCCTGTCCGAACGCGATATTCCTGAAAAGTGGTATAACATCGTGGCGGACATGCCCAACAAACCGCTGCCGCCGCTGCACCCGGCCACGCACGAGCCGATCGGGCCTGATGCGCTGGCGCCGCTTTTCCCCATGGAGTTGATCAAACAGGAGGTCAGCGCTGATACGTGGGTTGAGATTCCCGAAGAGGTGCGCGAGGTCTACAAGCTGTGGCGACCGACGCCGCTCTACCGCGCCCACCGCCTGGAGAAAATGCTCGACACGCCCGCCAAAATTTATTACAAGTACGAAGGCGTCAGCCCGGCCGGTTCGCACAAGCCCAACACTGCGGTGCCGCAGGCATATTACAACATGAAGGAAGGCGTCAAGCGCATCACCACCGAGACAGGCGCCGGGCAGTGGGGCAGCGCGCTGGCGTTTGCGTGCAACCTTTTTGGCATGGGCTGCGAGGTCTACATGGTGCGCATCTCCTACGACCAGAAGCCCTATCGCAAGCTGATGATGAACACGTGGGGCGCCGATGTCTACGCCTCGCCATCGGATCGCACCAACGCCGGTCGCCAGATTCTGGCGCAAGACCCCGACTCGCCCGGCAGCCTCGGCATCGCTATTTCAGAGGCGGTCGAAGTCGCAGCCACCAACGACGACGCCAAATACTCGTTGGGCAGCGTGCTCAACCACGTGCTGTTGCACCAGACCGTGATCGGTCAGGAAGCGATCAAGCAGATGGAGATGGCGGGCGATTACCCGGACATCGTGATCGCGCCCTTTGGCGGCGGCTCCAACTTTGCCGGCATCTCCTTCCCCTTCTTGCGCCACAAGCTGACCGAAGGCAAGAAGGTGCGCGCCATTGCCGTCGAACCGACCTCCTGCCCGAAGCTGACGCGCGGCGTCTTCCGCTACGACTTTGGCGACACCGTGGGCATGACGCCGCTGCTGCCGATGTACACGCTCGGCCACACCTTTGTGCCGGCGAAGATTCACGCTGGCGGGCTGCGCTATCATGGCGCCGGCGTCATCGTCAGCCAGTTGCTCAAGGATGGCATCATCGAGGCGGCGGCGGTCGATCAGATCGAGACCTTCGAGGCGGGCATCCTCTTTGCCAAAGCCGAGGGCATCATCCCGGCGCCCGAAGCGAACCATGGCATTGCACAGGCGATTCGCGAGGCGCAGATCGCCAAAGAGGAAGGCGTGGCCAAGACAATTCTCTTCAACCTGTGCGGTCACGGCAACTTCGATATGGCGGCATACGAGGCTTACTTTGCCGGTCGCCTGCAAAAACACGAAATGACGCAGGAAGAGATCGACGCCGCCATCGCGCTGATCGACACGCCAGCCATCCCGGCGTAACCTCCAATCTCTAATCTCCAATCTCCAATCTCGCTCATTGAGACTGAAGATTGGAGATTGGGCGCAGTTTCGGTCAGGCAATCGCCAGCAGCAGCGCCAACACCATCAGCAGTGGCGCGGGCAGGTCGGACTGCACGATGCTGGCTGGCTGGTTTGCCAATGCATGAACGCCGACGGCAATGAAGAGATTGGTTGCCGCTGAACCGCGCGGCGAGTTCTACCGCTGCGCCAGCCACGCCGTGCGCGCCGCCACCTCTCGGATCGACAGCCGCTCCTTGCCGCGCAGATAGGTCTCCAACAAGTCGCCTAGCGGCGCGGCCCACTGCTCCGGTGCGCCGTGCATGACGCCCAACACCGTGCCCACCAGCCCGGCGTTGCAATCCACGTCCAGCCCGGCGTGCGCCAGCCAGCGAAACGCAGTGGTCAGGTCGCCGTGCGCGTGCCAGAGCGCCAGCATGTCGGCGGCCAGGTTCGGATAGGCGTGAATCCAGTTGTATTCTTCGAAGCGGGCGTCGAGCAGCCGCCATGCCGCCGCCGGGTTTGGCTCGCTGCGCAAAATGGCGAGGATTTCGCGCGCCACGGCCACGTATTCGCTGTTTGGCGGGATGTAGTTGAGCGCCTCCTCCAGCAACGCGCGTTCGTCGCTGCGCACATACGCCAGCGCGGTCAACACCGCTGCGTACATGCCGCCGTAGACGCCGTTGCGTGCGTGCGACACCGTGCCATCGAGATACGCCAGCCGCGCTGCCTCCAGCGGCCAGCCCGGCGCCAGCATCCCGCAGACCATGCCGCGCATCTGGCAGCCGATCCAGTCGGTATAGGGGTTGCGGAACGCGCCGGACTTCGGCGGCATGATGCCCATGTTCAGGTTGCGCAGCGCAATCCACTCCGCCGACCAGCCGAAGGGGATCTGGCGCACCCACTCCAGTCCAAGCTGGCGCGCCGTGAGCCGGCGTCCATGCTGCTCGAACACGTCGAGGAAGACCAGCTCATAGACCACATCGTCGTTCATCGTCTCCGGCGTCGTGAGATAGGCGTCGATTACACCGTAGACTTCGGCGATGCGGTCGGTGTGATAGCCCTCGATGGCTGTGCCGAACGCGCCGCCCGCCAGTTGACAGAGCCAGCCGTGCAACGTTTTTTCTTCCAGCCTCTCCAGCGCGCGACGGTCCTGTTCCGGGTCAGCGTTGCGCAGCGCAGCGGCCACCGCCTTCCAGCCTGGCCCCGGATAGGTGTAGCGCCAGTAGGGATGATTGGGAATGCGGGGCGAAGCGTGCAGCCGCGCCAGCAGTTCCGCCGTGAGTGCACGCAGGTCATCCATACGTTTCGTGCGCGCCAGCTCGATGCCGTCGGGTAACAGCGCCTCGGCTTTGCGCACGTCGTAGCCCTGGTTCGCCAGCGACTCGACCATTTCGACATAGGGGATTTCGGGCGCGCCGGAGCCGGGCACGGTTGCGTTCCAGAAGAGTAAGATCAAGTCGTCGCCGGTCGGAAAGACCGTCTCGCTGGTGTACCACTCGCTGGCGTGGATGCGGCGGTCGCGCGGCACGGCGGCCAGGCGCAGATCGCGGTCGATCTGCCAGGCGCGGCGTGGGGTGGATGATTTAGGTACCGACATAGTTGCGCTCCTTACGTTGGCGGCGGGCATAAAAGTAGAGCGCCACAAGCGTGGCGAGATAGGGCGTCATGGCGGTGAACTGTGACGGAATCTGGTAGCTTTGCAGCAGCAGCCCCAACACATCGGCGAAGCCAAAGAGCAGCGCAATGATCGCCACGCCCCACGGGTTGCCGTTGACCAGGATGATGGCGGCCAGCGAAATCCAGCCGCGCCCGGCCGACATGTTTTCGGAAAACAAATTGACATAGCCGAGCGACAGAAACGCGCCGCCCAGCCCGCAAAGGACGCCGCAGAGCAGCAATGCATAGACGCGCAACCGGCTCGACGGCACGCCCGACGAATCCAGGCTGGCGGCGTTGTAGCCCGCTGCACGCAGCCGCAGCCCAAAGCGCGTGCGAAAGATCAGAAACGCGCTCACCATGGTCGCCAGCACCGCAATGTAGACCATCAGGTTTTGCCCGGAAAGCATCGGCCCGATGAAAGGAATTTGCTCGATCAGCGGCAGCTTGACAGCTGGGATCGGATCGATGCCCGGCCCGGCGTAGACGCCCTTGACGCCAAAGCTCTGGCGCAGCAGATAGGTGGTGGCGCCGAGTGTAAAGAGATTGAGCGCGATGCCGGTTACGAACTCGTCCGTGTCGAGCAAGACGGCGAAGAAGATGAAGATCAGCGCCAACGCCAACGCGCCGAGGATCGCCAGCAACACGCCCGCCACCCACGAGCCGAAGGTGAACGATCCCCACACTGCGCAGAAAGCCGCCATCAACAACATCCCTTCCATGGCGATGTTGAAGACGCCGGCGTAGAAGGTGTACGCGCCGCCCAGCGCCGCCAGCAGGATCGGCGTGGCGCCGGCAATCGCACCGTTGATCAATCCTGTGAAGATGTTCACCCTGTCATTCCTCACTATCTTCCCGGAAGGCATCGGTAATTAACGTAGACGCCGCTCGCAGCGGCGTTGTCTTCTCTCCAACCGAGGCGTCTCGCCGACCGAGACCTGCGGCTGCGAGCCGCAGCTACGTGTCGAGACGCCACCCTTCCGTAGACGCCGCTCGCAGCGGCGTTGTCTTCTCTCCAACCGAGGCGTCTCGCCGACCGAGACCTGCGGCTGCGAGCCGCAGCTACGATTACCGAATCTATTCGTTAATGTTCATAGAGCTTCCGGGAAGGCGTCATGGCGCGATCCTACTCCTGTTCGAAGCCAAAGTCGGTGAATTTGAGCGTGCGGCAATTCTCCGCCACGATGCTGACCACTTTGTCCGGCACGCCCGCCGGCGCGTGCACCTCGATGTCGAGGGTGACGGTCACGCGCGCGCCGACCAGCCCGGCGAGATGGGCGATCACCTCCTCGGCGATGCGACCGGCGTCGCGCCCCACGCGCTGCGGGTCGAGCGTTATGCTGCCATAGTAGCGGCGCGGCGGCTGCCTGACCACGGGCGGTGGCGCTGTTGGCGACCCCTCGTCGCCGGGCGTGGGTGGGGCGGACGGAACGTCAACCCCAGCGGGCGCGACTGCGGTCGTGGAGGTTGCGTCGCGCTCCGCCTGCATCTGCCGCTGCGCCACTTGGGGCCGCACCAGCAGACCGGCGTCGCTCGCCGTGATCGTCATGCGCTCACCTGCCTGTAGGCCACAGTAGCGTTGCTGCTCGGGGTCGTAGCGCTCGGCGTAGGCAAAGCTATCCTGCGCCCAGGTGAGCAGACCCAGCCCCCGTTCGATCGCATCGATCAGCACCTCTGGGCTGCGCAGCCGCGGCAGATAGAGATAGCGGGCAAAGTCCTCCACCAACTGACGGATCGGCACATGATCGCCGCGCCAGAGCGGGACGGGGTCCATCGCCAGCCGCAGCATGGTGGGACCCAACTGCGTGACGAGCTGTTCGTCGTTGAGCAGCCTCTTGCTGGCGCGCACCGCCAGCGCATCCTGCCCGCTGAGCCGCAGCGCCGACCATTCCACCGGCGACTGGGGAGTGGATTGCACCGGGACGAGCAGCCACTGGTAGCACTCCGGCAGCCGCGCCGTCACCGTGCTATCCGCCGAAACCTTTTGGGTCTCCGCCTGTTTGACCTGATGGGGCGACAGGTCGAGCAACTCCCGTTCGCTCAAGATCGACTCCCACGCCAGGTAGCGGCGCACGGCTTCATCCAGCTCGGTCAGGCGATTCTTATCGGCAGCCAGAAAGACGAGCGTGTTCTGGTAGAGGCGCGGGGCATTGCCGCGACTGCTGAGGATGGCGCGGGCAGCTTCCTCGGCGCGTGCGCCCGGCTCCCGGCTGTAGGGATAGTCGGGGCGCAGCACGACCAGCCGCGCGTCGAGGTCGTCGGGCACATCGGCGGACGTGGCGGGCAGCGGATGGATGCGGCTGAATTCGCCTTTGCGTTCCAAATCCTTGCGCAGGCGGCGCTCCAGCTCCAGGAACACTTTGTCCGGGTCGCGACGCAATTGCTCGGCGCGATCCTCCGCCAGCCTGGTGACCGTCGGCTGCGTGGCGTACCAGTAGCGCACGCCGTCCTGGTAGAGGTAGGTGGCGGCGCCCGCCAGCCGTCGCAGCGCATCGCCAAAGACCGCCGGCGACTCGCCCGGCATCACACAGCCGAGCTTGACGCGGCGATCCTCCATGCCGCGATTGGCGACGTTGGTCAGCGGCGCCGAGCCGAGATAGATGGTGCGCGCCACGCGACGGCACGCGGCGAACTTGCCCAGGTTCGGCACTTCCCGATCCAGCGCCACCGGCAGCGAATGCGCGCCGTCCACATCCTTTTCGATGATCGGCGCCCAGTTGTCGGAGAGATAGCGCGTCAGTTCGAATTGCACGCGCGGGTCGTCGATGGGCAGGTTGCCCGGCTGGATCAGCGGGTTGCGGTCGCCTTTTTCCCACAGGCTGTGGATGACCGCCGCCATCAGCCGCAGCACTCCGCGCGTGCGCTGAAACTTCACCAGCGTCGACCAGTCGTTGTAGAGCCGGTCGAAGACCTCCGGGTGGATGGGATAGGCGGCTTTCAACCGCTGCTCGTAGTCGCCGTCGCGGCATTCGGGCGGGAACTCCTGCGCCTGGGTGCGGTAGAGATCGGCAAAGGCGCGCGCCACGACATCGCGGTCGCGGAACTGGGTGGGATCGGTCATCGGCTCGAAGAGGCGACGGCGCACGATCTCGAAGCCCTCTTCGGCGCTGGCCGGACGCCAGGACGACTCGATGCGCCCCACCACGTTGCGCAGTCGATCCAGCGCCTCGCGCCCGCGCTGCCCGCCCACCTCGGCGTCGTCGGCGTGGGTGTGCGGCGAGCCGGCGGTGTCCGATGCCGGCAGGCTGATGACGAGCAGGCACTTTTGCGCCAGCTTCGCCGACTCGGTGAGCGCCTGGGCGAAGGTGAATTGCGTCTCGAAGTTGCCGCCGGGCAGGTCACCCTGGTCGTGGAGCTGGCGTGCATACGCCACCCATTCGTCGATGAGGATCAGACAGGGGCCGTAGTGGTTGAAGAGGGTGCGCAGCGTATCGCCCGGATTGGTCGCCCGTTCATCGTCCTCGCGCACCTGTTCGTAGGCGGCGCGCGCCTCGGCAATCCCGCCCGCCGCATTGCCAAGCTGCCACGCCAGTTCGCCCCACAGCGTCCTCACCACCGTGCCATCCGCCTTGACCGTGGGGTTGCCCGGCGAGATTTTGTTGCCCACGAGCACGACGCGGCGCACGGGGGGCAGCGCAACCGCTGCGTTGGCCTCCGCCATCACCGCATCGATGCCTGCCAGATCGCGCAGCGGCGTCCCCGAAAAGAGATGATAGAGCGCCAGCATCGAATGGGTCTTGCCGCCGCCAAAGTTGGTCTGCAACTGCACGACCGGATCGCCGCCCTGACCGGTGAGCCGCTGCACTGCGCCCACGAGCAGTCGCTTGAGGCTTTGGGTCAAATAGGTGCGGCGGAAGAACTCGACGGGGTTGCGGTACTCCTCGGCGCCCTCGCCCAGGTGCACCTGCCAGAGATCGGCGGCAAACTCCGCCTGCTGGTAGCGCCCGCTGGCGACGTCGCGGTGTGGCGTCACGACTTCGCGCCACGGTTTGAGCGCGCCGGTGGTGACGCTCTCGATGGCTGTGCCCACGCCCTTGCGCCGCTCGTTGCGCACCTGCTCGTCGAAGCGCACGCGCAGCAGCTCCATCTTCATCTTCTCCAGCTCGTCCGCCTGGGGCGCCGAAATTGCGGTCAGCAGCCGCGCCGCCGAATCGAGCGCGCGGTAGGCGTCATCGCTGGAGAAGGCGGTCTGGTGCGCCCACTTATTACGCGTCTCGCGCAGCTCGCTGACGATGCTGCGTTCGGTGAAGCCTAGCGTGCGATTGAAGACCTGGTTCCACTGATCCCACAGCATACGCAACAGCACCGCCGCGTCGAGATTTGGCTCGTCGCCCTCGCTCCAATCCAGGTCGCGCGGCCAGCCGCTGGTCACGGTCGTGACCCAGTACCTGCCGTATTTCGCCTCCAGCTCGCGCGTAACGAAGGGTTTCAACCCCTCGCGCAGCAGCTCCAGCGCCTTGCCGACCCGTTCATGATTGGAGAGAGCCATCGGGTATTGTCCTTTCGGCTTGAAACTTGTCCACCACCTTCCCGGAAGCTTCAGAGCTTCCGGGAAGGTTCGTCCTGCCGCACACGCAAACGCCTGTCCACCACCTTCCCGGAAGCTTCAGAGCTTCTGGGAAGGTTCGTCCTGCCGCACACGCAAACGCCTGTCCACCACCTTCCTGCTGCGCTATTCGTTTTCCAACTGTTCCAGATACGTTTGCAGCGCTGGCGGTAGATGCACCTGACCGGTTAGGTATGACTGCACGTACTTCTCATAGGTTGCCGCCGATCCAAAGTGCGCCTGCGCAAACGCCCGGTCGATCAATGTGCCGTTGCGCTTGCCGATCCACTCCAGGTAATTTGAGTAGGGCCACAGCTCCAGGTCGCTGGCAATGGCATGGCGGACAGGATTGGCGTGGATATAGCGGCACAGATGATGCAGGTATTCGTCACTCTCTACATCGATCGCCTTGAAGCGGCCCTCAAACAAGGCGCCCGTGCGATGATTTGCCAGGTTGAATGCCTGACTGTAGCTGCCAAAGACGCGCGTTGGCACTTTGCCGGCCGGCGTATCCCCATCCTGCCGCAGCAGCCAGTGATAATGATTCGGCAGCAGGCAGTAAGCAATGACCGTCACCAGACACTCGGCAGCTACCTCTTTCAGCAGGCGCAGCACGTAAATGTAGTTCTCGTGATTGAGAAAAATCGACTGTCGCCCCGCTCCACGATTATAAATGTGATAATAGCGTCCACGCACAAATCGCAACTTACGCGCTGGCATTCGGTTCCTCCTCTTCTCTTTTCATTGGTGCGTGTCCACCACCTTCCCGGAAGCTCTGAAGCTTCCGGGAAGGTTCTCCCTGTCAACCCATTCTACAACAGCCGCTCCTGCTGCGGATGCACGCCCTGCGCCAGGCTCACGAGTTCGGGCCAGCTTTGGACGAGGGCGTTGTAGGCGAGCGCTTCCGCCGCGCGCTTTTTGCGTTCGCAGAGGCTGTAGAGCCGATACGCCAGCTCGCGCGCGGTCTCGGCGCGACTGCCCAGGCTGGCGACGAGCGCGGCTGCCGCCATCTCGCCTTGATCGAGCATGCGCACGAGATGATGCACCATCTCCCAGACCGTCAGCCGCGTGTCGGTGGTCGGATCCCAGGCGGCGGGCAGTTCTTCGGGTCGGAGCAGACGCACTTTGCCGGCGCGGGCGACGATGATGCCCGCCTCGACCATGCCGGCGACGCTGGTGTTCTTGGCTCTGGCGAGCGTCTCCGCCACGCCGTACTCGCCGTCGGCGAAACCGAACTGCTCGAACCAGGCGAGCGCCCAGCGCGTGTCGGCGTCGAAATCGCCTTCCTGCGCGGTGAGCACCTCGTCGAGCTTGGCGTTGATGAGCGCCAGCGCCTCGCGCACGGAGAGCGCCCGCCCATTGACGTCGAGCACGCGCGCGTAGCGGGTGAAGACCGCCATGCCAGGCCCGATGGCGGCTTGCTGCAGGTCGACGGGCGCGATGTTGCTGCGCTGTAGATGCATCAGGGCGATGGGCAGCTCGCGCTGCAACGC
>CALJMI010000092.1 GCA_937981885.1 uncultured Caldilinea sp. | reverse complement strand
TTCGAGATGGTCTACTGCGGCCAGCTCAACAAGATGTGGGTGGAGAAGCTGCAAATGGCGGGCGTCAACGCCGTCGGTTTGAGCGGGCTGGACGGGCGCATCTTCGCGGGGACGCGTAAGGACACGCTGCGCGTGCGCATCGACGGCAAGCGTATGGTGCTGCGCGACGACTGGACCGGCACGGTGGAGCGCATCAACACACACCTGCTGCGCACGCTGCTCGACGCCGGCTACTTCCCGGTGCTCACCCCGCCCGCCGCGTCGGACAAAGGCGAGGCGATCAACGTCGACGGCGACCGTGCCGCAGCGATGGTGGCGGCAGCTTTCCACGCCGAGGCGCTGATCATCCTGAGCAACGTGCCCGGTCTGCTGCGCAACTTCCCGGACGAGTCATCGCTGATCCGCGAGATTCCCAAGAGCAAAGCCAACGACTTCATGCAGTACGCCGAGGGGCGCATGAAGAAGAAGGTGATGGGCGCGGTCGAAGCCATCGACGAAGGCGTGCAGAAGGTGATCTTCGCCGACGGGCGCATCGATGCACCGATTTCAACGGCGCTGGCTGGCGGCGGGACGCAGATCGGATAAGCCGTAACTGAACAACGACATACAGCATTCTGAAATAGAGAAAAATGATCTGCTACCTGAATGTTGTGTTGACATGACATGGAAACGACACTATAATGTCACCGTTCAATGAACGGCACTATGGTGTTCTGAGGTAGTTTGCATTATGGGCGAGGGAGGATATACGTATGACTTATCCAGCAATGACTGCCGTGCCTGTTACTGAGTTACGGACGCGGCAGCCAGAAATTTTTGAGGAGTTGAAAGATGCGCCGATTTTGCTGACGCGGCAAGGGCACGGCGCTGGCGTATTGGTGCATCCCGACACCTGGAATCAACTTATTGAGGATTTGAGACACTATCAGCGCCTAGCGCGCATTGAACGCGCCCGACGTGACCTTGATGCTGGCAATGCATATACCTACGAACAGGTCGAAGCGATGCTCAAGGCGGATGGTTTGCTGCCGTGAAGCGCACGCTCTATTTTGCGCCGACGGCAACGACTGCGCTACGGATGATTGATCGACGGATGGTTCGCCATGTGTGGGCAGTGATCGACGGCCTGCGTGACAACCCTGACACCGTGGGTTATCGCGCTGACTCGGTTGATCCAAGTGTTTGCAGTATTACAGTAGCAGGTGATGTCACGATCTGGTTCGAAATTCTGGATGAACAACATGCAATCCATATCCTTGATATCGAAGAGTGAAACCATGCCATCACCGCTCTTTTCCCCGCGGCGCGAGCTTGGCCGCACCGGCTTCATTGCCAGTGTGCTTGGCGCCGGCGATCTGGCTGACCGCAGCCTGCCGCTGGAAACCTGCGTCGCCACGCTGCGCCGCGCCATCGACGCCGGGCTGAACGTCGTCGACACTGCGCCCGGTTACGAGGAGGGCTACTCCGAACAGATCGTTGGGCAGGCGGTCAAAGGCGTGCGCGAGAAGCTGTTCATTGTTTCCAAGATCGACGACCTGCTCGACCCGGTTGCGCCGCAGATCGAGGCGTCGCTGCGCCGGTTGGAGTTGGAGTACACCGACGCCTTTGTCTTTCACGGGCTTTCGGACATGACGGTGCTGGAGCAATTGATGGCGCCCGGCGGCGGCTTCGATCAGCTCACCGACTGCATCAAGGCGGGCAAGACGCGCTTCGGCGGCATCTCGTCACACAATCCCGACGTGCTCAAGGTCGCCATTGAAGCTGGGCTGTGCGATATCGCCCTATTCCCGGTGGGGCCATTTGTGGACGAGCGCTACATCACCGAGACATTGCCGCTGGCAAAGACGCACGGCGTGGGCACGATCTGCTTCAAGACCTTTGGCGCCGGCAAGTTATTGGGCGACACCGTCGGCTACAACCAGCCGCTGCAACTGCGCCCGCGCGGCAAGCTCTCTTCCGGCGGCGTGGATGACGCCGTGGCTGTGCTGCCGCGCCTGACCGTGCGCGAATGTCTGCACTACACGCTGACGCTCGACCCGGACGTGGCGCTGCTGGGGCTGAGCTTTCCGAACGAACAAGATCAGGCGTTTGCGGCGGCGCAAGCGTTCCAGCCGCTCACCGCAACCCAGATGGCTGACATTCGCACGCGGGCGGTCGAAGCGCGCAAGGATAAGGGGCCGTGCTGGTGGAATCCTGACCCGGAGGCGTGAAATGATTGCAGTGAAGGAACTTGCTGGACTGGAAGAATCTATCCTTGGCGGCACCACAGCACGGCGCAACGACACGGTCATCGCACGCGGCGCGGGCTGCTGGCTTTACGACACGACGGGGCGGCGTTATCTCGATCTCGGCTCGGCGCAGGGCGTGACGTTGCTCGGCCACTGCCACCCGGCGTTGAGCAAAGCCATTGCGGAACAGGCGCAGACGTTGATCTCCTGCCCCAACTTTCTCTACAACGACGTGCGCGCCCGCTTTGGCGCCAAACTGGTCGAGGTGCTGCCGCCACATCTGAACCACATCTTTCTTGCCAACAGCGGCGCCGAAGCCATCGACGGCGCGCTCAAGTTTGCGCGGCTCACGACCGGACGCACGCGCACCATCGCCTTCCGCTCCGCCTTTCATGGCCGCACGGTCGGCGCGGTCTCGCTGACGTGGGAAAAGAAATACCGCGAACCCTTCCTCCCGCTGCTGGACGTGGTGCATTTGCCCTACAACAACCTGGCGAAGGTTGAAGAAACCCTGGACGAGAGCGTCGCCGCCGTCTTCGTGGAGATCGTGCAGGGCGAAGGCGGCGTCAACATCGGCGATGGGGAGTTCCTGCGCGGGGTGGAGCGCCTCTGCCGCGAGCGCGGCGCCATGCTTGTCATCGATGAAATCCAGACCGGCTTTGGCCGCACGGGCCGCTGGTTTGGCTTCGAACATCACGGCTTGCAGCCCGACATGATCTGCCTGGCGAAGGGGCTGGGCGCCGGCTTCCCGATGGGCGCCATCGCCTACACCGACTGCGTGCAGGAGAAGCTCTACGTCGGCGCGCACGGCAGCACCTTTGGCGGCAACCCGCTGGCGTGCGCGGCTGGGCTAGCGGCAATCCAGACCTACCAGGACGAAGGGCTGATCAAACGGGCGGCGACGCTGGGCGAGTTCTTCCTGCGTCGTCTGCGCCAGGAATTGGCGGACATTGCCCTCGTGCGCGAGATTCGTGGGATCGGCTTGATGCTGGCGGTCGAGCTGCGCCAGAAAGCCGGGCCTTATCTCAAGGCATTGATGGAAGAGCACAGCGTGATTGCACTGCCTGCTGGACCTAACGTAATCCGCTTCCTGCCGCCGCTGATCATCACCGCAGAGGAGATCGAGTTCGGCGTGCAGGCGCTGGTGCGCACGCTTTCCGCCGCCAATGCAGAGTAATTGAAATGATGGAACGCACACAGGCTGTTGAACTGTTACGCGGGCTGGTGGCGATCCCGTCGCTCTCGCATCAGGAGGCGGAAGCCAGCGCGTGGCTGGCGCAGCAGATGGCAGCGTTGGGCTACGACCGTGCATTTGTCGATGGCGCAGGCAACGCAGTAGGGGAGATGGGAACGCCCGACGCTGCCCAGACCGTCGTGCTGCTTGGTCATATCGACACCGTGCCCGGCAACATCCCCGTGCGCATCGAGGCGACGGCGGCGGGCGATGTGCTCTACGGCCGGGGCAGTGTGGACGCCAAAGGCCCGTTGGCGACCTTCACGGCGGCTGTCGCACGCGTCGGCAGCGCCTGGGCGCACGCACACAACATCCGGTTCGTCGTCGTCGGCGCCGTCGAGGAAGAGGCGGCCAGCAGCAAGGGCGCCCGCTTCATTCGTGACCGCTTCGACGGCGTCCACGAACCGTTGCCCTCCGCCTGCATCATCGGCGAGCCGAGCCACTGGACGCGCGTCACCCTGGGCTACAAGGGGCGGTTGCTGGTGGAGATGGAGGCGTCGCAGCCGATGGCGCACACCGCAGGACCTGATGCCGGCGTGGCCGTCGTCGCTGTCGATTTCTGGAACTGGCTCAGCAACTACGCGGCAACCTTTAACACCGGTCGCGACAAAGCCTTCGAGCAATTCCAGCCCAGTCTCCGCCGCCTCGCCACCTTCACCGATGAAGCGATGCACGACCACGTCGTCGCCAGCAGCGGCATCCGCCTGCCGCTCGACTTCGACGTGGATCACTTTGCAGCAGCGTTGTGCGCCTGGGCGAGTGAGCGAGGAAGACAAGGAGAGGGAGAGAGCATCTTGCCCGCCACTCTCACAATCTCACAATCTCCAATCTCCAATCTCCAATCTCCAATCTCTCCCGAACACCCGACCGAGATCACAATCCCCGGTGCACTCACCTCCATCACACTGCGCTTCAGCTCCTATGAGCCGGCGTGGCGCAGTGAACGCAGCAATCCACTCGTACGCAGTTTTTTGCAAGGGCTGAAGGAAGTGGAGCCAGCGGAGAAACTCGGCTTTGTGCTCAAAACAGGGACGAGTGACATGAACGTGGTCGGTCCGGCGTGGCGCTGTCCGATCGTCGCCTACGGGCCAGGGGACAGCAGTCTCGACCACACACCGCATGAGCATTTGCCGTTCAACGATTTTTGGTGCGCAGTATTGGTGCTGGAGCAGACTCTGCGTAATCTTGCACTGTAAGCGACGAAACGCTAGACTTCGGCCTCTGCCTGTAGTCCTGCCCGGTCAACGATGATAATCTGCTGGCGCTGCATTTCGATCAACCCGTCGGCTGCCAGTGCACGCAGTGTGCGACCAACTACTTCACGCACGGTTCCGAGGTAATGCGCCATTTCTTCTTGCGTCAGCGGCGTGGGCGATTCGCCGCGTTCCGCCGCCTCCGCCTGCTCCAGCAGCAGTTTGGCGAGACGACTGCGCACATTACGCATCGCCAAATCTTGCACGGTGGAGACGAGCATACGTGCGCGTCGCGCCAGATTCTCGATCATCGCCCATGCCAACGCCGGATCGTGTAGCACGATGGCGTGTAGATCGTTGCGCGAGACGTGCCAAAGCGTTGCATCGGTGTGCGCCACCGCTGTCGCCGGATTCGGCCCGCCATCGAGCACGGAGACATCGTTAAAAGTGTCGCCGCGCTGAATAAAGTGCAAGATATGCTCGCGGCCATCTTTGGAATATCGGCAGATTTTCACCACGCCAGATTCCACCAGAAACAACCCTGCGGTTGGCTCACCCTCTAGGAAAATCACCTCATCGCGCTTGTAGGCTCGCCAGGTTGCAACTTCAGCAATGGCGACAAGTGCATCCATCGGCGCGGAGTGCAAGAAAGCGACCTGCTTCCAAAGCGCAACATCAGCGCTGCGAGTCATGTCCACAGTCAACATTCACAATCTTTGCCATCTTCGAATTTAGCTCATCAAATAAAGAGTCGCTCATACACTGCTGTCATCCGCGCCGATTACTTTTCGCCCCTTCAATCGGTCACGCCACTGTTCGCGGAAGCTGCGTTTGGCGAGCGGCGGGAAGTCGCGGCTGTTCGTCCAGCCAGCCAGCGGGCCGGGCATGAACTTGATGACGCCGCCGCTCAGTCCGGCAAGGACGTTGCTGCCCAGGCTGCCGAGTTTGCCTGCGCTCTCGTAGCTGGCGCGGCTCTGCATCATGCGGCTGAACGCCTGCATCCCGGCGCGGTCGAAGACGGTCGTGTCGCCCTCCTCGACCACGTCGCGGCGCAGTTCGAGCAACATGCGCGGCAGGTCGATCTTGACTGGGCAGGCATCGCGACACGCGCCGCACAAACTGCTGGCGTAGGGCAGCTTGTCGACGTCGGTCACTTCCAGGTGAATGTTGGGGCTGATCACGGCGCCGATGGGCCCGCTGTAGGTGCTGCCATAGGCGTGCCCGCCGATCTCCTTGTAGACCGGGCAGACGTTGAGGCACGCGCCGCAGCGGATGCAACAGAGCGCTTCGCCGTAGCCCTTCGCCAGCATATCGATGCGCCCGTTGTCGAGCAGCACGACGTGAAACTCTTCGGGGCCGTCCACATCGCCAGGCTTGCGCGGCCCGCTCGTCATCGAGAGATAGACGCTGCACTGCTGCCCAGTGGCGCTGCGGGAAAGCGCCTGATATTGCAGAAAAGCGTCTTCGATGGTCGGCACGAGCTTTTCGATGCCCATGACGACGACATAAACGCGCGGCAGCGTCGAGGTCATGCGCCCGTTGCCCTCGTTGGTGACGATGCAGCAGGTTCCCGTCTCGGCGATGGCGAAGTTGCAGCCGCTGATGCCCATGTCCGCGCTCAGGAATTCCTTGCGCAGCACGCCGCGCGCCACGCTGCAAATCACCTGCGGGTCGAGCGTCGGCGGCATGTCCAGCTCGCGCTGGAAGATGTCGGAAATCTCCTCGACGCGGCGGTGGATGACGGGCGCAACGATGTGGCTGGGCGGCTCGCCCGCAAGCTGGATGATGTATTCGCCCAGGTCGGTCTCGACGACCTTCATGCCGGCGGCTTGTAGCGCCTGGTTGAGATGCACCTCCTCCGTCGCCATTGACTTGGCTTTGACGACCTTCTGCACATTGGCTTTGCGCGCGATCTCGACCACGATGCGCTGCACATCGACCGCTTCCTTTGCCCAGTGCACGTGCCCGCCGTTGGCGGTGACGTTGGTTTCCAGTTGTTCGAGCAGGTCGGGCAGGTTGCGCAGCACATACTCCTTCATCTGGCGCACCTGATTGCGCAGCCGCGGCGCATCAATCGCGCTCATCGCCGCCACGCGCTGCCCGGCCATGCGTCCGGTTGAGCGTTCCAAGGCAATCTTGAGATGTTTGTTGCCCAGTGCATCTTTGACACGGGTCTTGTAGGGAAGGGTGAGATCGATGGTGGAAGTTGGCATAGTGTTTCGTGTTTCGTGTTTCGTGTTTCGTGTTTCGTGTTTCGTGTTTCGTGTTTCGTGATACGTGATACGTGTTTTGTGTTCCGCGTTTTGTGGCTCGTACTGCGTCACGTCAATTCACGCAACACGCAACACGTATCACGTATCACGCTTTCCCATCTTGCCAGCGGCGCGGCGGCGCGGGCGGTTTTGTTTCCGGCGCTGCCTCTGCGCGCGGCGTTACGTCGACTTGATTGGCGAGCACCTGGGCGATGTGCACGGCGCGCGTGCGCTGCCCCTGCCGGCTGAGCAGGCCGTTGATGTGCGTCATGCAGCTCACGTCGCAGAGCGTCACCACATCGGCGTCGCTTTTGGCGATGTTCTGCGTCTTGCGCTGCCCCATCGCCGTGCTGATGTCGGCGTTCTTGAGCGCAAAGAGCCCGCCAAAGCCGCAGCACTCGTCGGCGGCGCTCATCTCAACGACGGTGGCGCCTTCGACGTGGCTGAGGAGCGCGCGCGGCTGGCGGTCGATGCCCAGTTCGCGGTTGAGGTGACAGCAGGCGTGGTAGGTTAGCACGCCGTCGAAGTGTGCGCCCACCGCCTCGACGCCCAGCACATCGACCAGAAACTCGGTCAGCTCGAAGGTGGCTGCGCCCAGGAACTCGGCGCGGGCGCGGTACGCCGGATCGTCCTCCAGCAGCAGGCTGTAGAAGTGGCTGGTCATCGTCGTGCAGCTTCCGCTCGGCGCAACGACGGCGTCGACCTGCTTGCTGCGCACCAGCGGCTCGAAAATGTCAACAAAGCGCCGCGCCAATGGGCGCGCCTCTTCCCAAAAACCGGCGTTGAAAGCCGGCTGTCCGCAGCAGGTCTGCTCCGCCGGGAAGAGCACCTCGACGCCCTGCCGCTCCAGCAGTTCGACCGTCGCCATGCCCACTTCCGGATAGATCATATCGACCATGCAGGTCACAAACAACGCCACGCGTTTGGGCGGGCTATCGAATTGTTTCTTGTGCGCCATAAACCAATCTCCAATCTCCAATCTCCAATCTCAAGCCGAGATTGGAGATTGGAGATTTACATCAATGTCACGATTTCAGTTTGCAGCGGCAATGCCGTCACGTCGAGACCGCTTGCCGTCGCCAGGCAATTGATTTCGCTGCGGATGCCGAGACCCAGATTGCGCCCGCTGCCGTCGAAGTCGCAGGTGGGCAGATAGACGCCCGGCTCGATGGTGAAGAGCACGTGCGGGATCAGGCTGCGGCGATCCTGCGTCTCGTAGTTGTCGATGTTGACGCCGTTGTAGTGCACCTTGACGCCCAGGCTGTGCCCGGTGCGGTGGAAGAAAGCGTCGCCGTAGCCTGCGGCGGCGATCGCGTTGCGGCAGGCGTCGTCGACTTCGTAGCCATGTACGGCCGCGCCTGCGCTCAGCCGTTCCTGCATCAGGCGCACGGCGGCGTCGCGCCCTGCCGCCACGACATCGAAGACTTCACGCGCCTTCGCCGGGGCTTCGGCGCCGCAGTAGGCTGTCCATGTCAGGTCGGCGAAGCAGTCGAGCGGCGTCTTCGTTTCACGCGCCCATAGGTCGATCAACACCATGTCGCCGGGGCGGATCGCTGCATGCTGCTCCGGCGTCGGCGCGTAGTGCGGGTCGGCGGCATGAGCGTTGACGGCGACGATCGCCGGGTGGTCGTAATCCATCTGGCGTGCGACGAAAAAGTCGGTGATGAACTGCTGCACCGCGTACTCGGTCGTCGTCTCACCCGCAGCCAGCTTTGCGCGGATGAAGTCGAAGGCAGCGTCCTTCGCTGCCAGGCAGACCGCAGCGGCGCGGCGATGGCTGGCGATCTGTTCCTCGCTCAACACAGCCTGTGCGATCTGCACCAGATCGGCGCTGGAGACGATCTCTGCGCCGGTGACGCGCTCGACCAGCTCCTTTGTGCCGGCGTCGATCAGGCTGACATAGGGGATGGCGTTCTGTGGGCTGTACTCCATGGCGATGCGCCGCGCCGCGCCGTGCGGCGTCTGCACCAGCGCCGCTAGTTTCGTTTCCAGCTCGCGCCAGCCCGCGTAGCGCTCCATCACACCGGCGACCTCGCTGCGCACGCTGCGAAAGGTGCTGCCCTCGATAGCGTGAATCAGCCAGCGCGGCTCGCCGGCAGTGGGAATCCACAAAAACCAGCGCCGCGACCCGCTGGACGCAAGGCCGGCGACGTGCAGCGCCACCGGGTTTGTCCCTCGAAAATCATAGAGCAGCCAGCCGTCAAGTTGGTGCACCTTAAGATAGGTTTGGATGTCATGTAGGGTCATGTTTAGACAACTATTTTGCATCTGAAATGGTTGCAGCGGACAGAAAGAGAACAGCGCGCTGTCGCTATTATCGCATGGGCAGGCGGCTGCGTCCAACCAACCCAGGCACGAACAAATGTTCCACGAAAAGATCGGATTTTTGACGTAAGACAGAGGAACGGTTACAATATACAATAACGTGCAATTGCAGCCAGCTTTCGATTGCAAGCATTTGATCCGCCCCATGCAAAGGAGCAAAAACCATGTATCAGCAGATCACACTTATTGGCAATTTGGGTCGTGATCCAGAAATGCGGTACACGCCGTCTGGAGTGCCTGTGACCAACTTTAGCGTTGCAGTCAGCCGGCGTTGGACTGGTCAGGATGGGCAACCACAAGAGAAGACATTGTGGTTTCGAGTGGTTGCCTGGAACAAACTCGCAGAGACTACAAGTCAGTACTTGACCAAAGGCAGCAAAGTGCTTGTTGTTGGTGAGATGGAAGAACCGACTGCATATATCGACCGAGAGGGGCAGCCGCGGGCATCGCTTGAAGTCAGGGCGTTGACAGTCAAGTTCTTGTCAGCTCGCGGCGATGTCGTAGAGTCGCATGTCGGCGCTGGTGGCGCCACCGTCGCCGAAGCTGGCCCCGGAATGAGCGACGAGGACATTCCATTCTAGCACAACGGATGCCAGTGCAGGACGCACCAAACAACAACTAAACACCTAAACAACAGGCGTCGGAGTGGGCGCCTGTTTTCTTATTTTTCCCGCTGCTTTTTCTCTATCGACGCCCTCACTCGCTCGGCAATCGGCGCCGCCAGATGACGACGGATGCTCTCTGCGCTGATCTGTGAGTTATAGTGTTCACGGTACATCTCGCCAATGGTCAGGGTCTCGCCGTGGTAGCGTTCCAATTCCACGACGTCACCCACCTGCACTGCGCCAACCCTAAGCACGCGACAGTAGGCGCCCGGACGCCCCGCCTCCCGGAAGCGCTTGACAAAGCCAGCATCGCCCATACGTGCGGCCAGCGTGGCGCAGGGGAAGCGCGGCGCCGTCACCTGCAGCGCCACTGCACCGATATGCAGAATGTCGCCGACGTTGAGATCGGCGCTCTCCAGTCCGCTGATCGTGAGATTCTCGCCAAAGGTTCCCGGCGCCAGCTCGTAACCAAGCTGCGTTGCCCACCACGCGTACTCCGGCTCACCGTAAACATAGACCGCCTGATCGACGCCGCCATGATGCTTCGTGTCCACCACCGCATCGCCGACCAATCCCCACGGTGTGATCTCCACCGCGCCCGCCGCTGGCGTCTTGAGGATGCCGGTCAGATCGGAAAAGCCGTTGTGCTCGACTATCTGTTCGCGACCAATGTTGACGCTTACCACGTGCATACCGTTATTTCGTTCCTTCGTGTAGATTGTACTCGAAATGAATGTCGTTCGGCGCGATTTCGTCACGCTGTCATAGTCTGTTGTTCATACATAGATTATACGCGACATGAAACTCAGAATGGAACGCGGATCGCGCGGATGAGTGTACTTCACATTTGGGGCAGAGTTTGTTTTGTAGGTCATCGCCTCCGGCGTGACAGGCGCCATGTCACGCCGGAGGCGATGACCTACAAAA
Source organism: uncultured Caldilinea sp. (assembly GCA_937981885.1). Taxonomy (GTDB): domain Bacteria; phylum Chloroflexota; class Anaerolineae; order Caldilineales; family Caldilineaceae; genus Caldilinea. The sequence goes on along the minus strand of CALJMI010000092.1, from coordinate 6,154 downwards.
CGCGCACCTAACTTGAAGTTACCCGGCGCGGATCTAGCAGATCCATGCTGATTTCTGTCAGATCCGCGCAACTCCTCGGTCCATTTCAATTTTGACTTTTCTTGTTCAGTGCAGCAAGTTTCAGGCGCTGACTCTTGTTCTGTATAATGGCACGCAGCGAACATGATGCCGTGAACTTATCGAATCAAAGGATGTTCTTGTGGCAGACGCATTAACCGACATTGTCGAGACGATCCGCAGCGAACTGACGACGCTCAACGACCTGCGCGACGCTACGCTAGCGCGCAGCCGATCGCTGACCCGCTTGTGTGCACACGGCATCCGCGCCATTCACCGCCACGATTGGGAGGATGCCGACGCGTTGCTCGCTCAGGCGCGCACAGAGGCGAAGGCAATGATCGATGCTATCGCTGACCACCCGATGCTCTACCATACTGGCTATACGCAGGATGCGCTCAAGGAACTGGTCGAGGCGCACCTGGTCAACGCTGTCTCACGCCGGCTACCATTGCCGACGCCCGCCGAGCTCTACGTCACGGGGCCGACCTATCTGCGCGGGATGAGCGAAGCCGCCACCGAGATGCGCCGCTTTGTGCTCGACCTGATGCGCCGGGGCCAGGTGCTGGAAGCCGAGCAATACCTGGAGTTCATGGACGAGGTTTACAGCCATCTCGTCACCGTCGATTTTCCCGACGCCGTCACCGATGGGTTGCGCCGCCACACCGACGTGCTGCGCGGGGTGCTCGAACGTACGCGCGGCGATCTGACGATGGCGATTCGCCAGGATCAGATGCGCGACGCGCTGCTCAGCTTTGAACGCAACCTCGACCGTCATCTCGGCACCGACTTCGCCGCCACTGACATCGTTGCCGCAAGTGCAGGTCTGCACGACGCGCTGAGCGAGGAGAGCCAGGAGCAGCGATGAGCAAGGATCGCACGCTGGTGCGCGCCAGCGACATCGGCTTGTGGGCGTACTGCCATCGCGCCTGGTGGCTGGCCCAGGTCAAGGGCGCGCCGCACGAGAACCCGCAGATTCTCAGCCGTGGCGCCGACGCGCACGCCGCGCACGGCGCACGCACGCTGCGCGCCCAGCAGATTCAGCGCATCGGGCTGTGGCTGCTGCTGATCGCCCTGGCAGCGTTAGCCATAGCGCTGATCATGCGCCTGTTTTTCTGAGCCGAACCACCTATGACGACCTTGCTCGAACCGCCGCCCACGCGGACGCAACCTGACAATACAGCCCCGCGTATCGACCGCAGCGCACTGGTGCAGCGTGGCCTGGAACTGCTGCTCGCCGCCGCAAGCCGCGCCCAGGAAGATGGGCTGCAAATCGAGGAGCGTGCGGTCTACCGCCCTGATTCGTGGCTGATCCAGAAATGTTGGGAAGCGCTGGCAGATGCGGGCGCAGCGCAAGAAACGCTGACCGTTGCACGCATCGCTGCATCTCGTCAACCGTTGACGCTGGTGCAGGCGCTGCACCGGCTGTCTCGGCAGATCGACCGCAAGTTCGGCCTCGCCAATGTGATCCGACAGGAGCTGGTGCACGCACAGCCTCAGATCATGGCGCACACTGCGCCGGGTGATGATACGACCGCACGCGACCGCTTGCTTTACGCCGCAGCGACCGCCGCCGCCATCGGCGAGCTGCAGCAGGCGTTCACCTTTCTCGAACGACTCGACCAGTTTACAGCGCCGTGGGAGCGTGCAATCGTCACGCCGGAACAGCGCCAACTGCTGGCGGAAACGGTGACGCGGCTTGGCTTGCACCCATTGACCATGGCGCTGATCAGCAGCGCGCTGCGCCGTTACGACGATGCAGGCGCGCAGTTCGTGCTCACCGTGACGAGCGCCGCCAGCGACCATCTCCGTCGCCAGACATCCCCGCGCATGGCGCGTTTGTTGGCATTAGGCGTCGATGCGTTTCGCAACGCCACCCTGACCAGCTTGTACTCGCGGCGGCTGACCACAGTGGCGCTGGCGCAGGCCGGCGCCGTCGATGAGGTGTTGGCGCAGCTGACCGCTATCGCCAACATCCAGGCCGCGCGGCGCGAGAGCGGGCTGTCGTTGCGCAAAGGCGACCAGAATCTGTTGCGCCAGGTCAAACGTCCCACCGCCGACGCCGATATTGACTTCCAGGTCTACACGATGCAGGAAGCGGTCAAGGCGATGCCAGTGCGTCAGATGCGACGCGAGCAGCGCATCGAACTGGCGGATCGGCTGGCGGTGCTCGGCGCCAAAAGCGACGGCTGGACCGCTGCTGGCGCAGCTTCGACGTTGATTGAGCTGGGTGCGGTCAAGTACGCAGTGGAGGTCGTCGAGTCAATTCCCGCCAACGACCCAACCAAAGCCGAAGGCTACATCGGGCTGGTGCGGGGTCTGCTGGAAATCGAGGAGCCGGCATTGGCGCGAGAGCAGATCGCCAAAGGTCTGGAGTGGGTGCGCACTTATCCAGGGCGCAACCCGGCGCGTGCGCTGATTTGGGGACTGGCAAATATGTTCCTGGAGCGCAAGAAGCCAGCCCAGGCATTAGCGGTGCTCGATGCATGGGCGGAGCCGACCAGTTTCTGGCGCAGTGTGCGCGACCTGTTTGGACGCAAGCTGACCGACGACGATCTGCGCAACAACGGGCTGCGCCTGCGTGCGCTCTTACAGCAAGATGTGCAGCCGCCCAAAGTCGTACAACAGCAGGTCAATCTCCTGCTCACATGGGCGCCGCGGCTGCTTGACGGCGAGGCGCTGGTCAACTTTCTCACCGACAACGTGCTGACGCCGCTGTTGGAAGCAGGACGCATACAGCAGGCATTAGCGACGCTTCCGCTCTTTCAGCAGGCGGTGATGGCGGGCAGCGGTGAGAAACACGCCAGCCGCCTGGCAAACCTGGCGCGGTTGCTCGTCGCCGAACTGACGCCCGCCTTGCAAGAGCCAGGCAGCGCAAGTGGCAACGGCCACGGCGATCCAGTGACGATGCGGGCGGCGCTGGAAAACTTTCTCACCGGCGTCTGGCAGGCAGACAGCCAGCGCGGTCTCTGGCAGACAGTGCATGGCATCGAAGGGACGCTGCCACTGTTGATTGCGCTGGATGGACCGGGCGCTGTCGTGTCGCTGGCGCACGGCGTCGAACAGGTCGGGGCGCGCTGGAGTGCGCCATGAGCAACAAATCGAAACGCGCTCCCGTCACGTCAAGGCTGCTGTTGATCCCGATTTCGATCTGGAAACGTCGTCAGTCAAATACCTGACAGCAATCCAGCCGCCGCCGAATACGGATCGTTCTCGCGGCGACGAATCTGCTCGACCAGAGCGTTGAGGCTGCCTGCTGGCATGCTTGATGCGATGCGGCGGTTCAGTTCGGCGCGGATGATGTTTTCCAGCGTGTTGGCGATGCGCAACTGTTCGCGCAGCGCCATCTCTCCGGAGTCAAGCAACCAATGGCGGTGCGCCTCGATGCGTTGGCGCAACTCGTCGATGCCTACACCCTCGGTCGATACTGTCTTCATCACGATCACTTTCCAGCGGCTTTCCTCGTCGTCGCTTTCGACCGGCGACTCGACGCGCAGCAGTTGGCCGTGGTGACGCACGTAACGCGCGCCGTTGCCCTCGATGTCGAGCATCATCTCCAGCGCGCGCAGCGTGCGATCCATGCCCGGACGGTCGGCTTTGTTGACGACCAGGATGTCGGCGATCTCCAAAATGCCGGCTTTGATCGCCTGCACTTCGTCGCCCAGACCAGGCGCTTCGATCACCAGCGTCGTGTGCGCAGTGCTGGCGATCTCGACCTCCGCCTGGCCGACGCCTACGGTCTCGACGATGATGCGGTCGAAGCCGGCGGCGTCGAGCACGGTGACGACATCGCCGGTAGTCTTGCTGAGACCGCCCAGGCTGCCGCGCGTCGCCATACTGCGCACGAAGACGCCCGCATCGCCCGCCAGCGCACGCATGCGTACGCGGTCGCCGAGCAAAGCGCCGCCGGTGAAGGGGCTGGTCGGGTCGATGGCGACGATGCCGACGGTCATGCCCGCGCCGCGGTAGCTCTGCGCCAGCGCGGTGACCAGCGTCGACTTGCCGGTGCCGGGCGCGCCGGTGACGCCGATAATGTGCGCCCTACCTGAATGCGGATAGAGCGCAGTCAAGAGCGCGGCGGCGTCGGCTTCCTGGTTTTCAACGCGTGAGATTGCACGCGACAGGGTGAGGCGATCGCCGCTCAACACGCCTTCGACCAGGGTTTCCACCGCTGTGCGCTCACGAATGGCAACACCACTCATTTAAGCAGGCACCCGGACGCGGCTGGTGATGAAGTTGACGTACTCTTCGCTCGATGTGCCAGGGCCGAAGACGCCATCGATGCCCGCGGCCTTGAGCTTCTCGACATCCTCATCAGGGATGATGCCGCCGACGACAACCAGCACGTTGTCTTGACCCTGGGCGCGCAGCAGCTCGACCACTTTGGGGCAAAGCGTCATGTGTGCGCCGCTGAGAATGCTCAAACCCACGACATCGACGTCTTCCTGCAGCGCAGCCTCGGCGATCATCTGCGGCGTCTGACGGATGCCGGTGTAGATCACCTCGAAGCCGGCGTCGCGCAACATGCGCGCCACCACTTTGGCGCCGCGATCATGGCCGTCCAACCCGGGCTTTGCCACCAACACACGGATTTTGCGTTCGCTCATCACTCCACTCCTCACAAGGCACAGCAATTTGGCAGCTTCTCAATTTCTTGCGCTACAGACACGATATATCGTGTCCGTACGTCGGGTTGCCCCGGTTCATCGAAAGGATACGAAATCGGCGCAAAACCAACGTCCTGTAGTGTATCATGAACATGAATCGGCGACTATACCCGCGCGCAGGGTAGTATATATTCTTTGGTGGAAATTGCGATCCGGCAGCTCGTCACTCGGACGATGACGCATTGTGGTATACTTTTAGATGCAGAATGAAAAATCCGAGTTTCTCCGAGAAACTCGGATTCTAGACGCCGGAGGAAAATGGTTTCCTGTTGGCGGCGTCAACGCCCAGTGACGTAAGATGTGATGAAGAGCCAACCATGCAAGCACTTGCCTATTGGAAAGCAGTAACAATGGATCGGGCGGAGTTCCTCGAACGGCTGGTGGCGCTGCTGACCGAACAGAACATTCACTACTGCGTCATTGGTGGACAGGCTGTCAACGCCTATGTCGAGCCAGTGGTGAGCCTTGATCTGGATTTGGTGATTGCGGTTGAGCAGCTTGAGCCGTTAGAAGAAGTGCTGATGCGTGCGTTTACGGTGCACCACCTTCCACACAGTCTGACCGTCTATGCCGAAGATTCCGCCCTGCGCGTGCAGATTCAGACCGATGTGTGGTACGCCGATTTCCCTGACCGGGCGCAGATGCAGGAGGTGCTTGGTCTGGCGTTGCCGGTTGCCAGCCTGGAAGATACACTGCAAGGAAAGGTGTGGGCAGCGAGCGATCCAGAACGACGCGCCAGCAAGCGCCAGAAGGACCTGGCCGACATTGCCCGTTTGATCGAGGCATATCCGTGGCTGCGTGCGCGCGTGCCAGCGGAGCTGTTGGAGAGGCTGTTGTGAAACGTGTGACGCACGAGCGCCCCCGACAGCCTACCGCAACGCAAGCTCGATGTGAGCCGGGCTGAGAAAAGTGAGCGTGGATGATTGGCAATAAGGGACCCGGTAGGGATCATAGAAATAGAGGGAGCACCAGAAAGGGAGAACCAGGGCATGTTAGCCAGCTATATCGATCAGGCAATGGAGCGAGCCGTCTATGACATTATCGCAGGGGAAGGCAGCTATTGGGGTGAGATACCTGGGTTACAGGGTGTGTGGGCCCGCCAGACGACGCTGGAAAGTTGCCGACGAGAACTCAGAGAAGCACTCAGTGACTGGCTTGCCCTTCGTTTGCGTTTGGGACTGACTATCCCAGTAATTGCCGACATCGACCTGAATCGTATGTTGCAGCCAGCTTGAGTCACTGGATGGCCAGATTGACCCCTGTCTCCCATCGTCAGTTTGTAGAACGTCTGTGCCAGCTGGGCTTCGAAGGCCCCTACGCTGGAGGGCGCCACCCTCAAATGCGTCGCGGAGATACAACGTTGATTATCCCAAATCCGCACGAGGGTGACATCGGCGTGGGTTTCTTACGTCGGTTGTTGAGCCAGGCAG
>CALJMI010000091.1 GCA_937981885.1 uncultured Caldilinea sp. | reverse complement strand
ATCGGCTTTTGCGCCGTCCCCAACGCATAGAGCGAGGCCTGATCCTGTACTTGCAGCCGCGTGGGTGAATTGTACTGGTTTTTGTCGAACCGGAGCGTCGTCCCCGGCGCCAGCGAGAGCAGCGCATTTGGCGTGACGTTGATGTCGCCGGTCACGCGCGTCGGAATGCCCGCGTCGCCCAGATCCCACTGGCGGCCGCCGCTCACATCACAGCCGGGCACGGTCAACTCATTTGCCCCGTTGCCCGTGGCGGTCAGGTTGCGGGCCGTGATCGAGCCGTTGCAGTACCAGTAGACCGCTGTCCCGGCGTTGCCGGTCAGGGTCAGGTCTGTCAACAACGGGCTGATATTGTGGTAGTCCCAATAGATGCCGGCGCGGCGTTCGGGATAATCGCCGCGCGCGCCGTTGTTGGCGATGGTCAGGCTGCGCAAGGTGGGGGAGATGATGCTGCTCGACGTGTAAGCCGTCACGCCCGACCAGCCGTTGCGGCTGATGGCGCCGCCCTCCCAGATAGCGGACAGCACCGCACCGAAGCGGGACTCGAGATGGACGCCGGCTCCGCCGTTGTCGGTCACGTCCACGTTGTTCAAGACAGCGTGCGCGATGCCGTTGCTAGGGGCGAGCAGGTAGAGGCCAGTCGCCCGGTTGTGGTGGATCTTGCAGTTCTGCACCTGGGCATCGTCGCTGTCAATCTCCAGTCCGCCGTTGCCGAAGTTGCCGTCGTCGGCATAGCCGATGTCGCAGTGAGCCAGGCGCAGTCTACTGCCCGCCTGCGCCCACAGGCCGATCCAGTACTGATTCGGATCGCCGGCCTCTGCCAGTCGGGAGGTGAAGGTGATGGGCTGGGTAGCTGTGCCTTCGGCGATCAGGCTGCCGCCGTTGGCGATGGCGATCCCGAAGGACGCGCGGAAGTCCAGCTGCGTGCCCGGCGCAACGGTCAACGTGCGGCCGGTTGGCACGGTATTCAGGCAGAGCGTGTAGCCGCAATCGAAGCCGAAGTTCGCGCCGCCCAGGGTGACATCTTGCGTCAGCGGCTCGTTGAACCGGCCGATGGTCACTTCGTTGCGCGTGTTCCCGCTGAAGGTGACATCGCTGTAGCTGGGCTGCATGTTGATATTATATTGATACAGGGCGAAGCGATACTGGTTCTCGGTGTTGGTGTGGTCGGCGATATGCACCGACTGGATCGTGGGGGTCAGCCCGATGCCGTTCAAGTAAATGCCCATCCGGCCGCCGGCGCGCACCTCGCTGTGCGTCAGGCTGAACTGCGCGCCTTCCTTCACTTCGATCTGGGCGTCGCTCCAACCGTCAAGGGCGCCGTTAATCAGGTAACCGCCGGCATAGCGAACAATCACATGGTCGAGCGTGGTCTGGCTGTTGGAAGTAAGCACCAGTCCATACCAGTCGCCTGACGCGCCGCTGCTGGCGCCGTTGCCGTTGGTGTCACCGCCTGCGCTGTCGTCTGCCAGGCTGGTGAAGACGATCGGCTGCACAGCGGTTCCCTGCGCAATCAGCCGGCCATCCACGCGCAGTCCGCTGGCGTTCGGGGCGCCGAATTTGACGATCACACCGGGCTGAATGGTCAGCGTTGCGCCCGCTTGCACGATCAGGGCGCAGTTCTGAACTACATACACGTTGCCCGTGGTCCAGGTAGTATCGACGGTGATCGGGTCACAGGCGGGGATGACAGCTTGTGCTGGCGCCGCCATTGAGTTTCCAACACCAGCAGTGACAAGTAACAACGTTACGATCCATAGAATCCGTCTAGACAGAATGTAGCACGAGCGTAGATCATTCCTGGTTGGCGCGCTCTTTCTTTGACAGGCAGTGGGTGTATCTCGTGTAGATGTAATCAACAGGCGCGCCCGCAGCAAAGTTACCGAATTTCTCATCTTGAGCGGTGGCATGTCCAACATTGCACAACCTCCTTGAAGTGCAATTTGGGGAGCATTCTGCGGAACCAGCGCTAGTGGAGGTCCAAATGAGGCAATTGTGCCGGTAGCAGAAGGAATATATCTATGGGTGTATGGACATATACCGATGGGCGAATTGCCACTGACCCAGCAGTCAGCGCAGCTGCCGTCTATTACTTTACAGTTTACTCGAAACTACCGACGCATGCACCATCCATCTGACCAGTGAACTGCTGGTAATCTATTGACACAATACAAGGCGCCATGGTATTCTGTAATAATAGAATAGTATTCTACCATTACAGAATGAGGAGCACATGAGCCTGAACATCAAGAATCCAGAGGCTTACGAGTTGGCTCGCGAGCTGGCCCGGCTGACTGGCCACAGCATGACGACGGTTGTCCTGGAGGCGCTGCGCCAGCAACGTGAACAACTGCTGCGCCAGCAACAGAAAGACGCGCGCGTACAGGCATTGATGGCGATTGCGCAGCGCTGTGCGCAGCATATTGTGCAGCCAGTCAAGGCAGTAGATCATGGTGACATGCTTTATGATGAGCATGGGATGCCGCAATGATCATTGACACTTCAGCATTGCTCGCCATTCTCTATCAAGAAGAAGATGCTGAGTGGTTTGTCACCGCCATCGTGACGGCGCCGGTGCGCCGTATGTCAGCGGCGAATTTTCTGGAGGCGGCAATCAACATCGATTCCTACGGCGACCCTGAAGCCAGCCGACAACTGGATAGCTTCATCCGACATGCCGAGATCGAGATTGCCGCCGTCACCCTGGAACACGCGCAAATTGCCCGGCAGGCGTATCAGGATTTTGGTAAAGGTAGACACAAAGCCGCGCTCAACTTTGGCGACTGTTTTGCCTATGCGCTGGCCAGGGCCACGGGAGAGCCGCTGCTGTTTAAAGGCGAAGACTTTCCCAACACTGACATCGTCCCCTTTACACTCTGATCTGCGCATGAGCCTTCTGCTGCAATTGATCGACTAGCTGGACGCAAACCCACAATTTGCCGCCGCCAGAAAGCCCAGGGCGCCGATGACCGCGGCCGCAAAGCCCGACACATGCGCCCCCTTCACCCACACAGCCTTCTTGTTGTGCAGGTCAACTTCACGCGCAAATCACTCCTGCATAGACGCTCTGTAACGCTGCGCATTAGCCAGTCCAGCCGGTTGCATCTCACGGATAAGGTTTGGACAAAACATAAGACATTAAAACAGTGGCACGAATTCGGCAGGGCGCTGAAACGGCGTGGATGAGCGCCCAATCAGCCGGATCGCCAGAAGTTCCAGGCCTGGCGCCCGACAATGCGGCAGCGAAACGAGGTGGATGAGCGGTCGGCGCACTGACCCTCGTAACAAGGGGACAGCCATAGCGCCCGACCTGGTGAGGAACCAGGCAGTGGCTCTGCTGCCAGAAGGTGGACTTGAGCGGCATGAGCAACCCTGCCGCACAGAGCGGAAGCCCGTCCGGCGAAAAAATCTTGCGATGCTCGCTGCGATCGGCCCAGGGCACGGCGGCAAAACCGCCCGCCAGGTGGAAGTACGCGTAGACATAGAAGGCATCGTAGGCCTTGTCAAGGGCGCCGAAGCGCGGCTCGCAACGGTTGCGGGCCCCGATCCTATGTTTTGTGCCAAATACACAACATTCTGTCCAGACGCACCTCCTTTCTGCGCCAGACAACGGCGTAAATTTTTGTATTATGTCCAAGCCTTCTGATGGGCGGCTTTCCGCCGCCCATCAACCCGGTGTATAGGTTATCTATATTCCAATTGGCGCCAGGTTTGCTTCTTGAATCACCTGGTTCAACTTCGGCAGGTCTTCAGCAAGCGTTGATTCCAGCGCTGCCAGCTGAGTATCAATCTGTGCGGCGTAGTGCTCGACAATCGCGTGCGCCTGTTCGGTCGGTCGGGCGTCGGCGCTGCCCACGATGGCGACGGTCGAAGCCAGCGCTTCGTTGAGCCGCGAACGGGCGATCAGCCCGTAGGTCACCTTCTGCTCGCCAGGCAGGATCAGCGCATCTTCGATGGCTGCCAGCTTTTCCAGCAGCGTCGCCGCCGCCGTCGTGATCTCCGTTGCGTCGCCGGCGCGCTTCTGCCATGCTTCCACCTGCTCGCGAATGCTGCGCAATCGGTTGACCGTCTGATGCGCCTCTGAAATCTTATCGCGGATGCGCAGCAGCAGCGCGTGTTGTTCCTGCAAGTCTGCCAGCGCGGTGCGTACACGCGGGTCGTTGACCACCTCGAACGCCTGCGTGGAGACCGCATCGCCCACCGTCAGCCGCACCTGGTAGCGACCGGGCAACACGAACGGTCCCTCGTTGACTGCGCCGGCAGTCTTGTTGCCGGGCACTTTGGTCGCGCCGGGCAAGCGCAGATTCCAGACGAAGCGGTTCATGCCGGCGTTGAGCGGCAGCCATGGCCCCGGTTCTGCACCTTTACGCTTGTCGTCCCACGCATCATAATCGGCAGGTTTGCGTCCATACTCGCGCAAGATATTGCCCTCGGCGTCAAGAATAGACAGCTTGACCGGCGTTTCCGGCGCAGGCGCTTCGGGCAGGAAGTAGTCGATCACAGCGCCGCGCGGCGCGCCCTCGCCCGCGTCAAGGAAGGTGCGTTCGATCTGCCCGGTTTCGTTCTTGCGCGCGATGATGGTTGCGCCGGAGCCGAGACCGACGCTGTAGATTTTGCCCTCGCTCGGCATCCAGTCGGCGAAGAGGTCGGGTAGAATGCGCCAGGCGCGCCGCGGGGCAAAGAGCGTGACGCCGACGTTCTCTTGCGCGGCGAGACCCTGGTAGAGCAGCGTCAGGTTATCGCCGATCCAGAAGCCGCGGCCATGCGTGGCGAGCACCAGGTCGCTCTCCTTGATCTTGATGTCGTAGACTGGCGAGACGGGCAAATTCGATTGCCAGCGCCGCCACGACGCGCCGTCGTCGAACGAAACGTACAGCCCTAGTTCCGTGCCGACGTAGAGCAGCCCGCGCACTTGCGGGTCGCAGCGAATCACGCGCACATAGTCGTCCGCCGGGATGCCGTCGACAATCGCCGTCCAGGTGGCGCCGTAGTCGGTCGTCTTGTAGAGATAGGGCGCCGGGTCGTCGAGTTTGTAGCGCGTGGCGGCGAGATACCAGGTGGCGGCGTCGAAGGGCGACGACTCCACTGTGCGAACGTAGCTCCACTCCGGCAGATCGGGCGGCGTGATGTTCTGCCAGCTTGCGCCGCCATCACGCGAGAGATGCACCAGCCCGTCGTCGCTGCCCGCCATAAAGACGCCCGGTTCATGCGGCGACTCGCGGAAGGTGTAGATTGTGGCGTAGTGTTCGGCGCCGCTGGTGTCGAGTGTGATGGGGCCGCCGGAGGGGCCGAGCTTACTCATGTCGGCGCGCGTCAAGTCAGGGCTGATCGCCTCCCAACTGTGACCGCCGTTGGTCGATCGATAGGCGATATTGCCGCAGGTGTAGAGCACGTTGGGATCGTGCGGCGAAAAGAGGATCGGGAAAGTCCACGGGAAGCGCACCTGCGCCTCGCCAACGCCGCGCCCATGCAGGTCTTCGGGCCAGACGTTGACAAGCTGAATCTGCCCAGAGATGCGGTCGACCTTCTGCAACGCGCCCTGTCCGCCCGGCGAGCTGCCGACGGCGCCGACATAGACGGTGTTCACGTCGTCCGGTTTGACGGCGATGTAGCCGCTCTCGCCCGTGCCGACGACCTCGCAGTCCGCCCACGGGATTGCACCCGCAATCGTGTCGCTCGGCACGCAGATGCTGGAGTTGTCCTGCTGCGTGCCGTAGACGCGGTAGGGAAACTCGTTGTCCACGTCCATATTGTAGAACTGGGCGGTCATCTGGTTGTAGATCGTGCTGAAGGATGCGCCGGCGTTGAAAGAGACGCACGCGCCGCCGTCATTGCCCTCGATCATGCGCCGATTGTTGCGCGGGTCGATCCAGAGATCGTGGTTGTCGCCGTGCGGCGTCGGAATTTCGGTGAAGCTCTTGCCGCCGTCGGTCGATTTGTGCATCCCCAGATTGAGCACATAGACGGTCTCTTCATCCTGTGGGTCGGCGTAGACGTGCATATAGTACCAGGGCCGCGCCCACAGGTCGATGCTGTCGTTGAGCTTCTGCCACGTAGCGCCAAAGTCGTCGGAGCGGTAGAGGCCGCACGCGTCCTTTGCCTCGACCATCGCCCAAACGCGGCCCGCCTTGACCGGCGAAGCCGCCACGCCGATCTTGCCCTTCAGCGTCTGCGGGAAGCCCTTGTTGTCGCTGATGCGCTCCCACGTGTCACCGCCGTCGAGCGAGCGCCACAAGCCGCTGTCGGGGCCGCCGCTGCTTAGCTCCCAAAAATTGCGATACACCTGCCAAACGCTGGCGTAGAGGATGTCAGGGTTCTGCTGATCGATGCTGAGATCGACGGCGCCCGCTTTGTCGCTGACATAGAGCACCTTCTCCCACGTGGCGCCGCCATCTTTCGAGCGAAAGACGCCGCGCTCCTCATTCGCACCGAAGGCATGGCCGAGCGCCGCCACGTAGACCAGGTCAGGGTTGGTGGGATGCACGCGCACGCGCCCGATGTGCCGCGTGTCGGCGAGGCCGAGATGTCTCCAGGTGCGGCCGCCGTCCGTCGACTTGTAGACGCCGTCGCCGTAAGAGACGTCGATGCGGACCGTCGTCTCGCCCATGCCGGCGTAGATCACGTTGGGATGGCTGTCGGAGACGCAAAGCGCGCCGACCGACGCGGTCTTGAGCTGGCCGTCAGTGATGCAGCGCCAGGTCGTCCCAGCGTCCTCGGTCTTCCAGACGCCGCCAGCGACCGCGCCGAAGTAGAACTCCGCCTGGTTGTGCGGATGCCCCGCCACAGCGATCACGCGTCCGCCGCGCGTCGGGCCGATACAGCGAAAACGCACCGCGTCGAGCACGGCGTCGATGGTAAACGAATTGGTCATGACTGCTCCTTTTAAGGGGGCGAGGGGCGAGTTGCCAGGAGCGACGCGCCTACCTGCCGGTTTTCATCGTTCGTAGAGGCTGGGATGGAACGCGGATGACGCAGATTCGACGGATCGGCGCGGATTTCAGTAGTTCATGAGTTTATCTCACGCAAAAGGCGCGAAGTTGAAGATGCTTTTCTTCACGTTCTTTGCGGCTTCGCGTGAGATTCGTGAAGCACTGGATTCAGAAAAAAATCTGCACCACTCCGTAAAATCCACGTCATCCGCGTTCTATTAGCTTACTTCGCAAACGCAGCGTCGAAGGCCACGGCGGAGGGTGTGAAGTCCATGCGCCGCATCAGCGCCAACGATTCGGGCGCGCCGAACTCGCGATCCATGCCGCTGTCCTCCCACTCGATGGAGAGTGGCCCTTGATAGCCGACCCGGTTGAGCGCGCGCACGATCGGATCCCACTTCACATCCCCACGTCCGGGCGAGACGAAGTCCCAGCCGCGGCGGCGGTCGCCAAAGCTGAGGTGCGAGGAGAGGATGCTGTTGCGCCCGGTCAGCGACACCTTGGCGTCCTTGACATGCGCGTGGAAAATACGATCCGGGAAGGCATAGATCAGCTCGGTCGGGTCGATGAACTGGTGCACCAGATGGCTCGGATCGAAGTTGATGCCGAAAGCCGGGTGGCCGTTGACGGCGGCCAGCGCGCGCTCGAAGGTGATGATGTCGTAGGCGATCTCTGTTGGATGAACCTCCAGCCCAAAGCGCACGCCCTCGGCCTGAAAGACATCGAGGATCGGCGTCCAGCGCGCAGCGAAGTCGGCGTAGCCTGCGTCGATTTCGGCGTCGCTGGTCGGCGGGAAGAAGTAGAGCTTGTGCCAGACGCTGCTGCCGGTGAAGCCGTTGACGACATTGACGCCGAAAAGTTTGGCGGCGCGGGCGGTGTTCTTGACTTCTTCAGCCGCGCGCTGGCGCACACCTTCCGGCTCGCCGTCGCCCCAGATGCGCGGCGGCAGAATCGCCTTGTGGCGCGCGTCGATCGGGTCGCAGACGCATTGACCGACGAGATGCGTGCTGATCGCCCAGCAGCCCAACCCGTACTTTTCGAGCAGGTCGCGCTTCTCACGCACATAGCGGTCGCTCTCCAACGCCTTATCGACCTCGAAATGGTCGCCCCAACAGGCCAGTTCCAGCCCGTCGAAGCCCCAGGCGCTCACCTTTTGCGCCAACACTTCCAGGGGCAAATCCGCCCACTGGCCGGTGAACAGAGTGACTGGTCTCGACATGGTGCGTTCCTTTCTATTGTATACACTTGGATCAAATAGTTTGTTTGAAAAATGGCGTCGCTGCGCCTGCCAAGATGACACGTACAGCGATTTTCGTCAAGTTGGCAATCTGGTGCGCGAAACCAACCTGATGCTGAATCTCTCCAGTAGGGTCTCACTCCATCCTCAGCAAATCCGCGGCAACTGCTCACCAACTTGCATGTCAACGACGCGGCTGCCGCCGATGCCGGTGCGCGCCACGACGACGCGTGGATGCTGCCCGGTGACGCGACCGATGATGACGGCGTGTTTGCCCAGCGGATGGCGCTGCATTGCCTCCAGCACGGCGTCGGCGGCGTCGGGCGCAACGATAGCGACCAGCTTGCCCTCGTTGGCGATGTGCACCGGGTCCATTCCCAGCATGTCGCACGCAGCGGCGACTGCGGGCGGCACGGGCACTTTGCGCTCCTCGTAGGTGATGCCGACGTTCGACGCCCGTGCGATCTCGTTGAGCACTGCCGCCAGCCCGCCGCGCGTCGCATCGCGCAGCACGTGGATGTCGCTGCTCGCCGCCAGCATCGCTGTGACCAGCCCGTTGAGCGCGGCGCAGTCGCTTTCGATAGGCGCGCCAAACTCTAGCCCCTCGCGCACGCTCAGGATCGCAATGCCGTGCAAGCCAAGCTCGCCGCTGACAATCACCACGTCGCCGGGGCGAGCGCGGTTGGGCGCAATCTCCACGCCCTCGGGGATCACGCCGATGCCGCTGGTGTTGATATAGACGCCGTCGCCATGCCCTTTGTCGACGACCTTTGTGTCGCCGGCGACGATCTGCACGCCCGCCGTGCGCGCCGCCGCCGCCATCGCCTCCACAATCGCGCCAAGCTGCGCCACCGGCAGCCCTTCTTCGAGGATGAAGCCGGCGGTCAGAAAGCGCGGCTGTGCGCCCATCATCGCCAGATCGTTGACCGTGCCGTTGACCGCCAGCGCGCCGATGTTGCCGCCGGGGAAGAAGAGCGGGCGCACCACGAACGAATCGGTGCTGTACGCCAGCCGCCCGCCCTCAAGCGCAAAGACCGCCGCGTCGCCCAGCGCGTCGAGGGTTGCGTTGCGAAACGCTGGCGCAAAGAGATGCTCCACCAGCTCCGCCGAGAGCTTGCCGCCGCCGCCGTGCCCCATCACGATCGTCGGATAGCTGCGCAGAGGAATGGGACAAGACCAGGTATTGAAATCGAGTGTGGCAGACATCGAGTGGCATCCTGTCAGTATACTTCGTCATGAGTGCCCAAATTATGGAGTACGATCACTTCCCGACCTTCGGCGTCAAGCTGAAGCGAAAAGACGATGCGGCAATCATAGCCGCATGAACAGGCCATGAGTCCGAAGAGGGCGCCGCTTAGTTTGTGTGCGCCAAGGGTTGGGGCGAAGACATCCTCGCTCATCCGTTGCAGCACCAGTTCGACACGTTGACGCAGCGCCGGGTTACGCCGTACAAATCGCCGAAACGCTCTGCGGAATTGCGGGGTTTCGACAATCGCTCTCATTCATCATCCGGTTCGGTTAGCGCTGCCTCCAGGCTGGCAATAACCTCCTCAACAGGACGCGCCTGCAACTTGCCAGCACGGAAGAGTGCAATCGACTCGCGCGCATCTGCCGCGATCTGCCTGCGCACTTGCTCAATGTGGCGCCTGCGCAAAACATCGACAAGAACTTCCTGTTGTTCAAGAGGAAGCTGGTTGATCTGGTCGAGCACACTATCCAGATGCACCATCAGCGGCGGTGCTGCATTTTCTTTCAGCTGCACCGTCGGCTGTATGTCACCGGTGTCATATAACAGCGCGTCCGCACAACTCGAATCATACTCGAACAGTCTGCGCTCCACTTCGCGCGTGCTCACGCCAAGCTCGGCTGCCCATTGCCGCACTTTGGGCAGGTAATCAAGCCAGCTTTCAAGCGTCAACTCTTTACCCTCCGGATCGTGGTCCACCTCGCCATATTCATACAGAAGCTTCCACACCCGCGTGTCGATAATTCCGTAAGATTCCGGCGCCAACACGGTAAGAATCACAGACGCAACGGCGATCCCAACCCCATGAAGTCGATCCAATATCGAGATGCGCTTGTATTCTTCATTGCTGGCGAAAGCGGCAACCGACAGTTGTTTAGTGAAATCAACGTCACCTTCAAGGTTGCGTCGTAAATCTTGAATCCTCCGGTTTCTGCCTCCTTCTTTCCAGGCATAGATGGCGAGAAGTTCCTCAGTGGTCAGCCAGCGTCTTCGCCGCATTTCTGCCAGGTGCGTTGCATCCAGCCCGCCAATTTGCCCGTACGCAGGAATGCCGGTGTAGACCGGATCGTCGTCTATTGCTGGTTGATTTCTGAGCAGTTCAAGGATGCTTGGAAACTTCTGGGGCATACACGTCTGCACTTTCTTCTATTTGCACAAACCGTCCATACTGATAATACGCCGCGCATGCGCCCTCGCTCGACACCATCGTTGCGCCGAGCGGGGTGCGCGGGGTGCATTCCTTGCCAAACGCCGGGCACTGGTTGGGCTTGAGCAGCCCTTGCAACACCTCGCCGCTGCGACAGATCGGCGACTCCTGCGTGTGGATGTCGGTCACGGCAAAGCGCACCTCGGCGTCGAAGTCGCGGTACCGGTCGCTCAGCCGCCAGCCGCTTTGCGGGATGACGCCGATGCCGCGCCAGCCGCGGTCAGTCACCGCAAAGACATCCGCCAGCATCTTCTGCGCCGGGAGATTGCCTTCGCGGCGCACGGCGCGCGGATAGGCGTTCTCCAGCCGCGCTTCGCCGGCTTCCAGTTGCGTCACTGCACGGCGGATGCCCTCCAGCACGTCGAGCGGCTCGAAGCCGGTGACGACGATCGGCGTGTGATAGCGTTCGACCAGCGGCTCGTATTCCCAGTAGCCCATCACGCTGCACACGTGCCCCGCCGCCAGAAACGCCTGCACACGGCTCTGCGGCGACTCCATGATGGCAGCGATGGCAGGCGGCACCAACACGTGCGAGACGAGCATCGAGAAGTTGCGCAGCCCCAATTGCCTTGCCTGGAAAACTGCCATCGCATTGGCGGGTGCGGTCGTCTCGAAGCCAATGCCAAAGAAGACGACCTGACGATCCGGGTTGGCTTGCGCCAGTTTGACTGCGTCAAGCGGCGAGTAGACAATGCGCACGTCGGCGCCTTCGCTCTTGACGCGGAAAAGGTCGGCGCCGCTGCCCGGCACGCGCAGCATGTCACCAAAGGAGCAGAAGATCACACCCGGCTGCGCTGCGATCGCCAGCGCCTTGTCGATGATCTCCAACGGCGTCACACAGACCGGACAGCCCGGCCCGTGAATCAGCTCGATCTCCGGCGGCAGAAGCTGGTCGATGCCGTTGCGGATGATCGAGTGCGTCTGCCCGCCGCACACCTCCATGATCGCCCACGGCCGCGTTGTGATACGTCGAATCTCGGCGAAAAGGCGCTCGGCGATCTCCGGGTTGCGGAACTCATCCAGATATTTCACCCAGCTCCTCCTCCAGCACGCCCATCTCCTCAAACAGCCGCAGTGACTCCTGCGCCGACGCCTCGTCGAGCTGGGTGATCGCAAAGCCGACATGCACGATCGTGTAGTCGCCGACCTCGATCTCCGGCACATACGCCAGACAGACTTCCTTGGTGATGCCCGCAAAATCCACCTTGCCCATGCGCACGCCGTTGGTCTCGTAGATTTCCATCACTCGTCCGGGAATGCCTAAACACATGCTTCGCTCCTTTGTAATTCACCTATACGCATGGCAGCGCGGCGTTCGACCAACAACTCGATCCAGGCGTCGATGCCCTCGCCAGTGCGCGCCGACGTGTCCAAGATGTGTGCATGCGGTGCAATCGCCTCGATCGCAGCGACGGCGGCGGCGCGATCGAAATCAACGGCGGCAGCCAGGTCGCACTTGGTCAGCAGCACAAGATCGGCGCTGTAAAACATCGGCGGATATTTGAGCGGCTTGTCCTCGCCCTCGGTCGTCGACAGCAGCACCGCACGCAGCGCCTCGCCCAGGTCATAGTCCGAAGGGCAGACCAGGTTGCCCACGTTCTCGATAAACAGGAAATCAACATCCGTCAGCGTCCACCCTTCCAGCCGTCGCGCCACCAGGTCGGCTTCGAGATGACATAAGCCGCCCGTCTCGATCTGGCGCACGGGCGCCCCACTGCGCGCCAGCCGGCGCGCGTCGTTCTCCGTCGCCAAGTCGCCGACAATCGCCGCCACCCGCAGCCCGCGCGCCTGCATCCGCCGCATCGTCTCTTCGAGCAGCGCGGTTTTGCCCGCGCCTGGGCTGGAGACCAGATTCACCGCATAGACGCCGGCAGCCTCAAAACGCGCCCGCAGTTCCCGCGCCAGCCGGTCATTTTTGTCGAGCACGGATTGTCGCAGCTCAAGAATTCGTGGTTTCACGCTCACCCTCCTCGATCTCAATTGACTCGATCTGAATTTCTCGCCCGTGCAGCAAGCGCGGCGTTGGCGAGCCGCAGACCGGGCAGCGAAAGACAAATGGCGGCGTCAGCGTATACGACTGCGCACACTGCGCGCAGAAGACCTGTGCAGGCACATGTTCGATGTGCAGTTCAGCGCCTTCGACCAGCGTGCCGCTCGCCGCCACCGGAAAGCAGAAGCGTAGCGCATCCTCGACCACACCTGCCATCTCGCCAAGCCGCAGACGTACGAGCGTCACCCGCACAGCGCCGGCCGCGCACGCCGCTTCCTCAGCAAGCTCGACCAGATTATGCGCAATCGACAGTTCGTGCATGGCAATAGTGTACCATACTTCGTTTGTGTTTGCCCTCCTTTGGGCGCTGTGCGGCGTTGCTGTACAATGGACAGGTTGCAGCGGAACGAATCAAGCGACTCCCGCACCATTGAATAAAGAAGGAATCAAATCATCTATGAGCGGCATTATCCTGCCGGGCCAGGAACGCAAACCCTCTTCCGGCGGCGGCATCGAATTACCCAAAGGATTCTCGCGACGACGCGACGAGACCCAGGAAGCAGCGGCGCAGGCGGAGTCCAGCGCACCAGCACCGGCTGAACCAACCGAATCAGCGACGCAACCCGCGCCAGAGCGACGCGGACGTCCGGGCGAAAATCTGCTCTTCCCACCCACCGGCGCACAGGTGCAATGTCCCAATTGTGGCACGCCTTATGTTGTGCCGATCTTCACAATCATCGATCTTGGCGTCAACCCAGAGCTTGGCCCTGCCATCCTCAGCGGACAAGTCAACATGGCGACGTGCCCGCAGTGCGGCGCCGGCGGTCCCCTCGGTGCGCCGCTCATGGTGCACGACCCGGCGCACGAATTTCTCGGCGTCTACGTGCCGCCGACCGGCATCGATGATGTGCAGCGCCAACGCATCATCGGCGACCTGACGCAGACGCTGATGCGCAAACTGCCTACCGAAGCGCGCCGCGGCTACATGCTCCAGCCCAAAGAGTATCTCGACTGGAACCGCTTCGTCGAAAAACTGTGGGAATTTCAGGGCGTCACGCCAGAAATGTTGCGGCGACAACGCGACCAGGCCGCCGCGATCCAGAGCCTGGCGCGGCTGGCGGACGATCCGGGCGCGCTCGACATTGCGCTCGAACGCTACAAAGGGCTGGTCGACCGTCAGTTCTTCTCGTTGATCGATCGGCTCATGATGCTGTCGGGCAGCCAGGGCGACCGCGAGAGCCTGGTCGCCTTGCAGACGCTGCGCCAGGCGCTGTTGGAAAAAACCGACGCCGGTCGCGAGATCAAGGCGCTGCAGCAGCGCGTCGAACAGGTTGTGCGCAAAATTCAGCCCAACGCCACCCGCGAAGATGTGCTCAACATCCTGCTGGAGGCATGGAGTGAGGAAGGCGGCGAGGATGTGGCACCGTCGGTGGCGCTGTCGCTGGCGCCGATGCTCGATTATCAGTTTCTGCTGGCAATCGCCGAACGGCTCGAACATACCAACGACCCGGCTGTGCGCGAACGCCTTGAAAGGCTACGCGAACTTGTGGTGGCAGTGCAGGATCAGCAGCGCGCTGTGCAGCAAGACGCCGCAGCGCAAGCGCAGCAGGTGCTGCAAGCCGTGCTCGAATCGACCGACGCCGAAGCCACCCTGCGCGAAAACGCCGACCTGATCGACGAGAACTTCCTCGGTCTGCTTGCCGCCAACATCCAGCGCGCCGAGCAGAACAAAGCGACAGCCGCCGCCGCCCGTATGCGCAAAATCTACGACATGGCCCTCAACGTCATGCAAGCGCAGATGTCGCCCGAATTGCGTCTGGTCAACGACCTGATCAATGCGCCGGATCAAAAGGCGCAACGCAAACTGCTCGAAGAAAACCGTGTGCTGCTGAATCGCGAGTTCATCGAGGCGCTGCGCCAACTGGAGGAAGACTTCCGGCAACGCGAAGGCAGCGACATCGCCGACCGGCTCAAGTCGATCCGCGCGCAGGCTGCGTTGATGCTGTAAAACTGGAACACGGATAGCGCGGATTAGGCGAATAGACACAGATCAACTCTGCGCAAACTCGCCGTATCCGTGTTATCTGCCCACCACGCTCGCCATTTCGTGATCCACTTATGCTTTTCACATAGAAGTGGGCAAGACGATGCCAACCTTGACTGCTGAAATCATTACTTCGGGCACCGAAATTTTGCTCGGCGACATTGTCGACACCAACGCTGCATGGATTGCCCAGCAGCTGCGTGACATCGGCGTCAATCTCTACTACAAAACCACGGTCGGCGACAACGAGCCACGGCTGCGCGGCGTCATTGAACTGGGCATGACGCGCAGCGATGTGATCATCATCACCGGCGGGCTAGGCCCTACCGTGGACGACATCACGCGCGATGCCGTCGCCAACGCAACGGGACGCCCGCTTAAACTACA
Organism: uncultured Caldilinea sp.; assembly: GCA_937981885.1. Lineage (GTDB taxonomy): Bacteria > Chloroflexota > Anaerolineae > Caldilineales > Caldilineaceae > Caldilinea. The sequence continues at coordinate 1,091 of CALJMI010000091.1, read as the reverse complement.
CGAAGAAGCGCTCGAAACGCTCAAGCAACGTTTTGCGCGTTTCGGCGTAGCAATGACCGACAACAATCGTCAGCAGGCGCTGATTCCGCGCGATGCGATTTTGATTGAGAATCCGGTCGGCACAGCGCCCGGCTTCATTGTCGAGACCGAACGCTGCGCTGTGATTGCCCTGCCTGGCGTGCCGCGCGAGATGAAAGAGATGTTCACAAGGTCGGTGTCGCCCTACCTGCGAACGCGCATGGGGAGCGAAGCAGTAATCCGCCGGCGCATCCTGCGCACTTTTGGCATTGGCGAAAGCACGATCGACGCCCGCCTCGATGCATTGATGCGACGGAGCAACCCGACCGTCGGGCTGGCCGCCAAGACCGGTCAGGTCGATATTCGCATTGCCGCTCGCGCCGAAGACCCGGCCACCGCCGAGCAGATGCTTGACGAAATCGAGGCTGAGGTGCGCAGAGCTGTGGGCGCATACATTTACTCGACCACACCCGACGAGAGTTTTGAGACGTACCTGGTGCGCAAGATGCAGGCTGCCAACGTAACGGTGGCGCTGCTCGAAACCAATACGCGTGGCGTCCTGGCTGAGCGACTGGCGACCGCCTCCGCCGAATATTCGCCGCTGTTGCGCACCGTTGTCACCGGACAATACGCGCTGCCGCCAGGGCTGGCAAACATCGAGGCGCCCGACGAACTCGATTCGCAGATGCGACGGGCGCTCGCCGAACGCGCAGCGGCCTGGCTGCGCGCCACCACCACCGCCACAATCGGGCTGGCGCTGGTCGGCACCTCCGGCGCCGATGAAGGCGTCTTCGGGCGCAAAGCCGGCGAGACCTGGCTGGCGCTGGACGATGGAAAAACCGTGTTCACTGCGCAGATCGCCTTTGGGGGACAGGATGACTACACGCACATCCGGCTCAGCAATCAGGCACTGCTTGAACTAAATCGCTGGCTTGACGGAGAGTTGGCTTGAGAGAGGACACGCCGCTGCGAGCGGCGTCTACGGTGGTACAGGAGAGTTGGCTTGAGAGAGGACACGCCGCTGCGAGCGGCGTCTACGGTGGTACAGGAGAGTTGGCTTGAGAGAGGACACG
>CALJMI010000090.1 GCA_937981885.1 uncultured Caldilinea sp. | reverse complement strand
GGTGCGGCGGCGAAGCCGCCGCACCACACCACCTTTGATGGGAGCGCCACGCTGCCGCAGGCTCTGGCGAAGCCAGAAAATGTACCACCGCGTAAGTCCTGTCAGATGACTCACAACTCCCGCCAGACCAAGTGATACGACGTTACTGGCGTCGAGTGCGACGTCTCTTGTGAGATCTGGCTACTTTGTGATCAGCGGCAGGTAGACCTGAAAACCGGAGGCGGGCGGCGCCCCCAACGCTGTCAGCCCCCACTGTCGCGGCTCGTATGCCACACTGCCGCGTGGCCACAACGTGCGTGGATCGTGGAAGACCAGCATGCGCACTAGTTTGTTCCATCCACCCAATCGACTGACCGCAATGCGCATCTCTGCGCTCCAACCCACATCCGTGGCGCTGACCGCACCGATCATGCCCTCGGTCACCGGGTCGAACACAGTGGCAGCGCTGTTACTGCCACGTCCGCTGAGCGCCAAACCATCGCGTTGCAGCAGAAAGATCACATCATCCGGCTGCTGGAACGGATCGGCGCTGTTATCAACGTCGAACTGCAAGATAGCCGCTTCTGTGGCGCTTGGGCTCAACGGCAATCCGCTGAAGCAGGCATACACATAGTCGCCCGACCGTACAAAACGCACTTGAGCGGCGGTCGCTGAGGGCGTACCCTCGTTGTAGCGCAGTGAAATGGGATGTGGGTCTGCATTGTATGCCGGGTCATCACAGTAGCCGTCGACTTCCGGCGCTGCGCCATCAACAATGCGCTTGGGCGCGACGTTGATCTGGGCGGTAGCCTCGCCAGCATTTCCATCTCTGTCGGTAGCCGTGAGGCGTACTGTGTATGCGCCGGGCGGCAGATTGAGCAGCGTCAATTGACTGCCATCGCCGGTGGCGCTGATGGGACCGTTCACCTGCCACTGCAACCGCGCACCGCTCAAGAAGCCGTCCTCAGGATCGTAGGCGCGGCTGCGCAGGGTTACGGGATCGCCGGGATTGAAGGTGGGACCGCCGTCGGGCAAAATGTCCACTTCGGGGCGCCGCGGTGCAACCGGGAAAGGATCAGAGGTCACGATGGTCGTGTTCAAGCCGTCGGTGGTGATGATCTGGACGCGCGCCGCAGCGCCTCCCGGCATACTGCCGATGTCCACCGTGAGTGATGCGCTCGTCAGGCTTTGACCGAGAACTGTCCATGTTGCGCCGTTGTCGGCGCTGTAGCGCACCATGTGGTGCAGCACCCCGCCATCAGGATCGCTGGCGTTCCAGCGAATCGTCAGGGTGCGATCAACAGCGCTGCTCCCGGTTGGCTCGATCAGCGTCACCGCGGGCGGATTCGGCGTGGAATTGAATCCGCCGATAACATTGCTATCGGAGACGCGCACCACCTCGATGCGCGTGGGTCTTGCCGGCAGATCGAGGCGCTGGAAAAAGCCGGTGATGGTTAATCCGGGCATGCCCGGGTTTGTATCGAGTTCAGTTTCAACAATGCGCAATGGTTGATTGGCGAGCAGAGTCGTTCCATCGAACGCGCGCAGGCGGTACGCGGCGCTCTCCGTCGTCGAGGCGTTGATCTGCGTCGTAACCTGGCTGAGCAGCGGCTCGGGAAGCTGGAAGGTCTCGCGCATCTCGGCGACCGTCCCGGAGATAAAGCCGGTGACGATGAAGGAGAGCGTCGCCTGCGTGGTCGGCGGCTCTGTTGTCCCGGCGGCAAGCGCCGTGCTACGAGCGCCAACCTCGTTGAAGATGCCTCGCCAGGTGTAATCCGATGTCCAGCGCGGCTGTGGTATGTGGTGCGCATACGACATCAGATCGCCAGTGTTCTCTGGCAGGAGGAGCGCGGGCGTTCGACTGGGGTTGAGGGTGCCGTTATCGAAGCCGGTGTACTCGTTGACTCCCGGCGTTCCAATCTGGCATGGCGGGTGTGGATAGCTGCCATCCACGCCGTTGGGGACGCCTACGGGACAATTGACGTGTCCGCGTCCATAGGTGTGCCCAATCTCGTGCGCCAGCGTCACGCCGCCGCCTGGCACATTCTGCGGGAAGCGGCCGTCGGGTTCCCAGAAGGCGAAGAATAGCACGTTGTTCCAGAGCGCCATGCCGTTCACTTCGCGGTCCCGAAAGTCCTGCGCCATCACCGTGCGGATGGTTTTGCCGCCGTCGGGACAGAGGTTTCCGTCGAAGAGGGTCGTCGTTTGCAACAAAAAGAGCATCCAGCCGCTATCGGCGTTGGTGGTCGAGAGACCAAACGGATCGCTTTCGAACAGATACCAGCGTGGCTTGCGCAGCGGGTCTCCTCCGCGCATGAAGACCTGTATCTCGTGGGTGGGCAGCAACTGCTCAGCGCGCCGGAAGAAGGATAGAACGAAGTTTCTCCTGTCTTCGTCCCGTGGCCATGCCGCAATCGTGACGCCGCGTTCAGTGCTGACAGGCTTGATGTCCAGGCAGATGGGCGCTTTGCGAACGAACGATGCGCTCAGTGCCGCCTCGTTGTTGGTGTAGTTCGTCTCAGACTGCACGCGGCGCGGATTGACCACGGCGCGCAACTGAACAGCCCCATCCGTCCAGGACGCTGGCAAACGGAACCAGACGCCGCTGTTGATGTTGCGCCGGTCTGGTCCGGCTGCGTTGACACTCCTGGGAGTGCCTAAGGAGGGGATCGGTTCGAGGGGCGACCCGGGCAACGGGATTCCGCCGCGTGTGCCGTATAGCAGGATATTGGGCCACATATCGATGCTCGTCCTGCCCGGGCTGCTGCTGAGAATGCGCGGAAAGGCGCGCACGAACGTCTCTTTGCCGCTTACCAGCGGGACATCGTTCGTCGGGCTCTGGATCGTCTGGACGACTTCCAATCCGCTCACTCCCAGGTCCAGCGTCCAGGTGGAAGCGTTGACGGGCAGGCGGTAAATGGTTCCACTGTTCCACAGCAGATAACGACCATTACTGACCAGACGTGATGCGCCTTGCAGGGTGCCGGTAATCTGCTCCGGTTCTCCGCCGGCAAGCCTGCGACGGTAGAACGGTCCGGTGGAACCGCGCACTTCTTGCCAGTACACATTTTCGGAGTCCACAGCGATCACCGGCGCTCGTGGGTTGCCGGCATTGCCGCGATCGGCAAGCGTCTCCGCTGCGCTGGGATTGCTGCGCGGCGCGCGTTTGATGCGCAGATTGCCGATCTTATCCGCCCAGTAGATGTGCGTATCCGTCAGTGCATAGGAATCCACGGCGCCAAAAGGGCTGTCTGTGGTAAAGCCGCTGCTCCCGGGTGTGGTATGGGACAGGATGTTGAGGAATGTGACGACATAATAGGCGCCGCCGGCGCCATCGGCGCGCAACTGCAGGAAGCGAACTCCCGCTTGCGCCATCAACTGGCGTTCACCGCCTGCTTTGGGCATGCGATACAGCCTGCCCGATGCTGGCGAGCCAAAGTCGCTTTCCATCCAGAACACGAAATTGTCGTCCACATCCACCTCGAATTGAAGCGTCGACGTGGTGTATGCTGTATTGCCTATCACCTCCGGCGTTGTGCCGGCTCTAGCGCCGCGCGCAAGGCGCCTGATGCGAAAGTCGCTGCCAATCCAATACACATGCGTGTTGTCAACCGCAAGGTTCGACTTGATGAATGGACCGGCGGCGCCAGCATTGTGCATGATCCGGGCGATACTTCCTGATGGCGAACCGTTGACGGAACGGCTGAGGATCTGGCAAGGCTCAGGGAACTCTACCCCGACCGGTGCACACGCTGACGGCTGTGCAGCCCAGAAAACAATGGAACGATCGAGCGACAGTCCAGGGTAGGCGTCTTCTCCCCAGGTTTCGGGCGTCTCGGCTATGGCTGCTGTTGCAGTCACAGGTTCGTCGCTGCCGACAGGCGTCGACGGTTCGTCGCGGGCATAGGCTGGAACAATCAGTCCTGCCATCAGATGGATGGTAAGGAGAAAGGTAAGCAAAGGGGTGCGTTTCATCGCCAGTCACCTCCAGGCAGTGTGTGTGCGCTCTTTTCCGCAGATGTTGTGCATCGTACACGGCAGGCGTCCACACAGCGTCTACATCCGGGTAACGGCAGAGCGTCATTACGACCATCCATCGTATGAAGCGCCGTTGCACCGCAACGGCGGCGTTGTCATCGCACACGCGGAGAGCCGTTGCATTGCAACGGCTCTCCGCGTGTCGCTGTCTGATGCCATCAGATGAGCATCGGCGGATCGGGCCAGATATCTTCGGCGGCTGCCCGGAGGATCGCACGGTTGAAGGCAAACGCCGTGAGGTAGCGCCCGCGTTGAGGCGGAGGCTGTTGTTGTTCAGCGCGGCGCAGACAGTCAACGGCGGCTGCCAGAGCGTCTCTGGCTTCGTCCAGCCGTCCCTGGGCGTGGAGTGTCTGCGCGCGGGCAAACCATACCTGTTGCGGATTTTCGACCTGCGGCACGCGCTGCAGATCGTCCAGGGCGCGCGCGCTCTGGGCGTCTGCGGCGTCGAAATCTCCCTGGCGCAGGCAGGCGATCGCAAGAAAGGCGCGGTCGAGGCTCACATCGATATGCCCCTGCGCCTCGCGCAGTGCCAGCCCCTGTTCCATCGCCTGGCGCGCTTCGGCAGGGCTGCCCTGTTGCAACAGGGCAGCCCCCAGGTTTGCCAGCGCCGCCGCCTGTTGCGCCAGCAAGTTGAGCGCCCCGGCGCGCTCGTATGACTCGCGCAGCCAGACCTCGGCTTCGGCGCCGCGCCCCATCCAGACCAGCGCCGCGCCGATGTTGCTGGCAGCCACGCACATGCCGCGTGCGTCGTTGATCGACCGGAACAGGTCATACGCTTCCTGCGCTGTGCGGGCGCCCTGCTCGAACTCCCCCATACGCAACGCCAGAACGCACGCATTCACGCGGCTGGCAGCCATCCCCTGCCGCAGATCAAGCGCAGCATAGCCTGCATAGGCGGACTGATACGCCATCAGCGCCTCGTCCAGCCGCCCCAGACGCGCGAGCATGCGCGCCGCCAGAACACTGGCAGCCGCCTCGCTGTCGGGCAGACCGCGCTGTGCAAACAAGCGCCGCGCTTCCTGAGCGTACATCAGGGCGCTGTCGAAATCATTGCGCACCCCAACCAAGTTGCCCAGCGCCAGCATCAGGTGCGGCAACATGGGCGACGCACGCCCTGCCAGATGAACGGCCTGTTTCAGTGCGTTCTCGGCAGCGTCGAAGCGTTCGCGCCCCTGTTCGACATCCGCGTATGTCAGCCAGCCGCGCACCAGGGCATCGCGGTCGTTCCGCTGCTGCGCCAGCGACAGGACGCGCTGCACCATATCACCGGCTTTGTCCCATTGCTGCGCATGGGTCAGCGCGCGGGCGAGCAGACACAATATCTCATCATCATGGTGCAACGTGAGCGCTGCTGCCCGTCGCAAGGCATCCACCGCCTCCCCCCACGCATTGCGCGCCAGTGCATATCGTCCGCGTCTGCGGTAGACTTCAGCACGCCATTCAGGACGATCAGGCGACTGCTCAATCAGTCCTTCAAGGGCAGCCAGCGCCGTCTCCTGTTCCGCGCGCAACCCATGGTCGTGCAAGATCGCCTCCTGTTCGCTCAACAGGTCGAACTGTGTCCGCCGATCAGTCGCCAGACGCAAACCGTGCTGAATGGCGACCAGGGCTGCGTCGCGGGCGTAGAGCGATCGCGCATGGCGGGCTGCCTGAAGCCACATCTCCGCCGCTTCGCCTGGCTGATCGGCGGCTTCCAGATGATACGCAATCCGTGCGGGATCGGCGTTGTGCTGGCGCAGCAGCGTGGCTGCCTGACGATGCAACCGCTGACGACGCACCGGGCTCAGGTTCTCCAACACTGCGGCATGCACTTCTGGATGGGCGATAGCATACCACGCGCCAACCATGGTGAGCCAGTCGTGGTCGATCAGTCGTTCGCAGGCGTGCTCCGCTTCTTCTCCAGTGCGTCCGCTCAGGTGCTGAATCCACAGCCCACTGCCGCCTGTCAGCACCGCCGCGGCTTCCAGAACCTGGCGCGTGGTCGAATCAAGCGACTGAAGGTGCGTCAGAAGCGCCTCGTGCAGCGAGGATGGAATGCGCGACTCTCCGGCAGGTCCGGCAGACACGGTGGCAGCGTACAGCATCTCACGAGTTGCCAGCGGCGCCCCGTGCGCCTGATGCCAGATTGTCTCCGCCAGCGTCGCAGGCAGACCGGCGTTCTCCGCCAGGTGCAGAACCATAGCCTGATCGAAAGCAGGGATGGTCCATATCCGCACCATGTCGCGTATGAGCGGAACATCCAGCATCTCCGCCAGCGCACCGTCGGTGATACGACAGGTGATCACCAGCGCCAGATGTGTGTCCGGCAAAGCGCTCATCAGCCAGCCAATCGCCTCGATCGAGGGCGGATCCGCCTGATCCAGGTCCTCCAGGACGATGACTGTCGGATCATCGCCTTTCAGGGCGCGCAGCGCACGTGGTAACGCCTGCAACAATCGCCGGCGCGTCAGGTGGTGTGAGGCGGATTCATTCCCGCTCTGCGGCTGAAGCGGCAGCAAATGCGGAAAGACCGCGCGCAATTCCGGTAGCAGGCGCACCGCTTCGGTCATCCGCAGATCAACCGGAAGCGCATCGCTCCCTACCTGAACACGAGGACGACTCAAGCGCTCACGAAGCGCGGCGTCGAACAGATCAGCCATCAGGCCGAAGGGGACGGCATGCCCGGTTTTACGCGCACCAGCGGACCAGACTATGACATTCGGCAGCGTCCATCGGGTGCGTTCCAGCGCCTCGCGGACGAGCCGACTCTTGCCGGCGCCAGCTGGCCCCTGGATGCAGACGACCACCGTTGCGCCGGTCAATGCCTGATGCATGGCTGCAACCAGTTCATCGCGAAGAGGCGCGTGATTAGACGCGCGCAGAATTGCCAGCGTGCTGCGTGTGGCGGAAAGCGCAATGGATGATGGCGCTTCAGAGGGGTGCGCTCTGAACGCCAGTGATTGCGCTTCATCGATGCGGTCATCGAGAATCGCGCGGTACAACGCTGCAATATCGGCATCCGGCTCGATTCCCAGTTCGTGCTCCAGGAGCGCAGCGCAGTGCGCAAACTGCCGAATGGCATCGCTGCGCCGTCCTGTCTTTGCATACAGCCACATCATTTTGCGGTGCAATTCTTCGGAGAGGGCGTCCATTGACAGCGCATGCTCGGCGGCAGCGATCGCGCGGGTAAAGTCTCCAATGTATGTATACCCATCGACGATACGACGCCACATATCAAGTTGAATGCGCTCGAAATGCTCGCGCTGTCGCAGCAGCCACTGCTCGAATTCCGGCGATGTATCGCGTTCCAACCCGCTCAGCAAGGGTCCTGTATAGAGTTGAGTCGCCTGTTCGGCGGCGCGCAGTCCATCAGGATCCGGCACTTCACGCGCTCGCATTGATAGATGCAAAAAAGTGCGCGCATCGACGTGACATGCATTCGGGTCAAAACGCAGAAGATGACTGCTCGTCCCCACACTGGTCAGCAACCGATCCGCCCATGGCTCGACTGACTGCCGCAATTGCGACAACGAACGGCGCAAACGCTGCCGTCCCACCCCTTGTGGCGAGTCGGGCCACAGCAGATAGGTCAGTTCGTCGCGATTGACAGGACGCTCGCTGAGCGCCAGCACGGCCATAATCGCCAGTGGTTGGCGGCGTTGAAATGGGACTTCGCGCCGATCGATCAACAGGCAAGGCGCGCCGAAAAGTCTTAGCTCGAACAAGAGATTGGAGGAATGAATGTCTGGCATTCTGGTCCCATCACACTGGCGCATCCGTCAGACGTTTGGAAGCAGTGGTATTATACCTTTGTCAAGCCTGACCATGTCTCCGAACGAAGAACGAGCCACGGTTGCGAATTGGTGCATTCTGGCTAAAGCGCTCACGGCGCTGGATGCACGAGATGTCCAGGACTCCTCAATATGTTGATTGAACTGTTCTTGATCCGCCATGCCGAGCCTGATCGCACCACCGGTCTGCCGTATGCCGTCATGCCAGGACCGCCGTTGACCCTGCGCGGCGAAGAGGAGGCGGTGCAGGCGGGGCACTGGCTGCGCGAGCGCGGCATCGAGCGATTGCTCTCCTCACCGTTCACCCGCACCAGCGCCACGGCGGCGACCATTGGGCAACTGATTGGATTGGAACCGGCTCTGATCGAGACGTTGCGAGAAGTAGCGCCAGGGGAAACGCATCCAGAGGTGCGCATGCGCATTGCCGATCTTCTCAATCAGCTCGACGACTCCGCTCTGCAGCGCGTAGCGCTCGTTACCCACGGCAGTTGCATTCTTGCTGCGCTGCAACACACGACCAATGATCGCATCGATCTAAGCGGTCATCGCTACGACTACGGCAACCATACGCCGACGGCTGGCGTCTGGCACGGCATTCGCACCGACCAGGGCTGGCGCTGGTCGCTGGCGTTTCATCCGGGGATGGCGGTGGAGAGTTGAATGTTGAACGTGACACGTTGAACGTTGCAGGTGGAGGAGTGCAGGTGTGAAGGTGGAACCGTTGCGCGTTGCACGTGGGAAGGTTGCAGGTGGAAGTTGGGAAGGTCGCCGTTAAACGTTGAATGTTGAACGTGGGTTACCGGTGCGAAGGTTGCATGGTGCAGGTGCGGCGGTGGAACCGTTGCGCCTTGCACGTGGGAAGGTTGCAGGTGGAAGGTGGGAAGTGTAGAAACGCTGCATATTGCATGGTGCACGTGGGACGGTCACAGGTTGCCGGTGCGATGGTGGAACTGTTCCTGGTTCTCAGTTCTTGGTTCTCGGTTCTCGTAACCCCTGACCCCTCATCATCGGTTCTTGTCACTTCTCTTGTGTTGCCGTAAAATACGACGCATAACAGTAGCAACGCCTGTGCGCCGTGATGCTGCGCTAGTTTCTTAATGGTTCGAAAAAACGGTACATTCGTAACGTTATTCGAAAGAAAGGCTTGCTACACCTGGCACGACGCACCGCTCGATACGATGCTCTCAGGCGAACACTCCTATGAATGAGATGCTCTGTCCCCGTCCCTGTCCCGCAGTTGCCGCCATTCGCCGCGATTTCAACGAGGTGCGCGATCATCTCGCCGCTGGCCATCGCTGTGTCGATGCCTGGCTGGCGCTGGCGGAGTTGGTGAGCGTTCCAGCGCACCAGCTGGATTGTCTGGCGCGTGCAAGCGCACTTGCGCCGGATGATCTCGAACTCGAGATCGCCTATCTGGAACAGCGGTTGATCGTCGATCCTGGCGACACCGAAGCCTCGGGGGCGTTGCGCGCTGCGCGAGCGCGGCGGGTGTTGATGGGGCATAAGCCGCGTATTTTCAGGCAGATGGATGCATCGCTCACGCTGGGGGCAATCCTGGTGCAGATGGGGGCAATTACCGCCCAGGAACTGGAGTGGCTGCTGGAAGAGCAGGCAGCGGTCCGGCGACGTGGCGATCAGGTCATGTTTGGAGATGTTGCTGTGGTGCGTGGCAAAGTGACGCCGGAAACCCTGGCGCGCGCCCTGATTGTGCAGACTCAGCAACGGATCAGCAACGAAGCGGCGCCCCGCGCGCTGGGCGAATATTTGATTGCAGGAGGGTTGCCGCTGGAACGTCTCGAGCAGGCGTTGACCGAGCAGATCTACCTGCGGCGTGTCGGTCGGTACGAGACGCTCGGTGAAATCCTGCTGCGCCGGCGATGGGTCACGCGCGATCAGCTCGAACACGCACTGGCGCAGCAGCGTCAGGATGTGTTGTCACTGTTCCGTTGAATGCGGCGCACCCCTGGCGGAGCGGGCATCCATCGCATGTCAGGCAGTGCGCGGCGCACTTGCGCGGATCGATGAAGGTGCGGCGCAGCCCTGGTCGATTACAGCGCGGATGACGCGCCAGGCAGTGGTGGACGCATGCTTCGATGATCAGTGCGTGAAACTGTGCGAAGAAGAACGCGCCGTTGCTGTTCGTTTCGACCGTTCGATGAACATGGAAGTTTTTCGTAGCGGTTGTCGTCGTGTCAGGCAAAGCCAGGCGCAGTGCACGTTCGATGAGGTGCTGCACGGCATCATATGGCGCCCGGAGAAAATCGAATCCCGGCGCAAGATCAAGGCGCGCAAACAGCCGTCGCGTATAGGCGTCCACCACAAACACAGGCTGGCCACCGCCGTAGAGCATGATCGTATCGGCCGTCTCACGCCCGATGCGCGGCAG
>CALJMI010000089.1 GCA_937981885.1 uncultured Caldilinea sp. | reverse complement strand
AAAACGGTGTCTCCTGTGCGAACGGTGTACGATTTCTGGGCGGGTGCAGCCCCACCTTCTGTGTTGACGGTCTCCGCATCGCCAGCGCTGGGAATCATCAAGACCTGTCCGATCTGCAGATAGTCGCGATCGGTCAGGTTGTTCGCCCGATATAGATCCTGCAGCGAGACCTTGTGACTCAAGGCGATGGCGAGCGCCGTGTCTCCGCTGCGCACGGTGTACTCTGTCTTTGTTGGGGCGCCTGACGAAGCGCTGTTCTGGCGATTGGAGGTGAACTCGCTGACGTTGGCTGTTGACGCTGTGGCAATAACCACTTCGCTCTCTGAAGAGGTCGGCGATTCTTCCTCTTTGTCCAGGCTTGCAGGCAGCGCCAACTCCTGACCGATCTGGAGCAGGCTGAACTCGCCCAGACCGTTGACTGCAGCAAGCTCCTGCCAGGTAATGCCATAGCGGAGCCCAATGGAGACAAGCGTGTCGCCAGCCGCGACGGTGTAGCGCTGTTTGCCAGCCACTGCGCCGCTGCTCGCTTCGACTGGCCCGCCGACGCCGCCGATCGACGGCAGGCGCAGCACCTGCCCGATCTGCAGCAGGTCGTTCTCTTTCATGTTGTTGGCGATGGCAATATCTTGCCAATCAAGACCGTAGCGAATAGCGATGCCGAGCAAGGTGTCGCCGGCAACAATTGTATAATCCATGCCTCCCGGCGGCACGCGCTCGACCGCGGCTGATGTAGTGGAGGCGCCGCGCTCCGACGCTGGCGAAGATGTGATATAGACCGGAGGGCTGCCGTTGGCGTTGCCGAAGTCAGTGACAAAGATATAGAAGCCGTTGGGCGCAACCCCGGCGCCAACGCCGATGTCATCCCAATGACCGCCGAGGATGTTGACGCGGTGAATCCAGTCGTTCATCCACCAGACAATGGCGCGCTCAGGGGAGGCCACAGCCACCCAGTTTTCACTTACGGAACTGCTGCCATAACCGGCGCGGGCTGCGCGTGTGCGTACGTTGCTGCCATCGCTGCCGTAATGCCCCCAGTTGCCGTTGGCAATAATGTCATCAACATGGCGCTGCGCAGCCAGGGTAAGCTCAGCATTGAGCGCCAGCGGCGGCAGCCCATGATCGATGCGCGCCTGATTGACGTCGTTGAAAATCTGTTGGGCGGCAGGATCTAAGCTGACGCCGCCTTCTTGCGCCCTCGCAGGGGTGGCTAGAAGCAGCGATGCAGCCAGGACAAGTAGAACGATAGTCTGCAAAGGGGCTGTGAATCCGTGAGTTCGTCGACAGGATTTCATGGTACGCGCAGAATACCAGAACATGCTCCAGTCTTGCAAACCCCGTTGCGAGTTTGGTGACCATTCAGCTCATTGAAACAGAACGCTGATTCGACGGATTGAGCAGATTTCCGTAGATTGGATGGTTGGATCAGCGTAGATCCGCCGAATCCGCGTCATTCACGCTCTACCCCAGGCCTCATCTGGTCGGAACCTTGCAGTAACCTGCCCCGGCGCAAATTCGTGTATAATTCCGTGTATAATGCCGTAGAGCGATGAATGGATGTAACGGAGGAAGTGCATGAAGTCACTGGAAGAACTGATTCGCCGCAATCTAATCGTCATTTTATTATTAATGCTACTGGGCGGCTTTGTGATGTTATTAGCCGAGCTACTGATCACCGGTCATGTCGAAGGCGTACAAAACGTTGCAGTGATCGCCTCAATAGTTGGCGCAATCGGCGTGATCGCCGGTTTCTTTATCAAAGGCGTCGTGCGCCACGTCGTTGTGCTCGTGCTGCTGGTTTTGACGCTGAGCGGGTTGATGGGCGTGCGCGAGCACTCTGAATCGAGCGGGCGCATCGGAGACAGTATGCGTTTCATCGCCGCAGCTGACCTTGCCAGCGGCTATCAACTGATTGCCAACGTCAATGCAACGACACAGAAACCGTTGCGCGATGAAGATGAAGATGAAAACAAACCAAACCAAAGACAGGCTGAGCGAGAGAGTTCACCGCCGCCGTTGGCGCCTTTAAGTCTTTCCGGTCTGGCGCTAATGGGTGCGGTTGTGCTGTTGGCAAAACAAGATGAATAGCATCGAGTATTTACTACAAAAATGAAGGAAACCGGCGTCGCTGCGTTCTATGCTACAGCGCAGCGGCGCCCCAAAACAAAGGAGAATCGACCTTGCTACGTCCAATTATTCCTGGCCCCACTTATGCCGAAATGCGCAACCCCATGTTGCTGCCCGCCGAGCTGCGGGAGAAGGCTAACGCTGCGCGTCAGAACGAACTCGATCCACTCAACCTTTACAACATCAACTGGAAGAACACCGGCGACGAGGTCGAAAAACTCGTGCTGCCCAAAGAGATGACCGGCGTGTCGGCAAATATCGTCGTGCTCAGCGGGCGCACTTTCCCCAGCGGCAGCATGAAAGTGGGACCCGCCTACGCCACCCTCGCCGAGCACGAAGCGATGGAGCATCTGCGCCCCGGCGATCGCACCGTCATCGGACCAAGCACCGGCAACTTCGGCATCGGCGCCGCCTACATCAGCATGTTGAAGGGCTACAAAGCGATTGTCGTCATGCCCGACAACATGAGCAAGGAGCGCTACGAGCGCATCCGTAAATACAAGGGCGACCTCGACCTCACTCCTGGCACCGAATCCGATGTGATTCTGACGCTGGAGCGCACACATAGCGAATATGTGAGCAAACCCGACAAATATGTGACGCTGGCGCAGTTTGAGCTGCTGCCCAACTATCGCTTTCATCGCCACGTCACCGGCAAGGCTGCGCTCGATGCAGTCAAGGGCATCGGCAACGAGCGCATCGCCGCCTTCGCCAGCGCGCCAGGCAGCGCCGGCACATTGGCTGCCGGCGATGCCATCAAGGCCCTCTATCCCGACTCCAAAATCGTAGTCCTGGAGCCACGTGAATGCAGCACCCTCTACAACGGTGGACAGGGCCAGCACCGCATCGAGGGCATCGGCGATAAGATGGTGACCTTGATCCACAACGTCTTCAACAGCGATCTGCTGATGCTCATCCACGACGAGGACACCGTGCGCGGTATGGAAGTGATCCAGAGCGGTGCGCACATTCTGGCTGACCGGCTCGGCGTGCCCGGCGACGCGGCCCACCGTCTCTATGGTCGCTTCGGACCGAGCTGCATCTGCAATATCATCGGCGCGATCAAGACAGCCAAATATCTGGGGCTAGGGCCGCAAGATAATATCGTCACCATCGCCACCGATTCCTACGACCGCTACCCGTCTGTGAGCGAGTCGCTCTATAAACGCAACGGCGGCAAGCCGACCGACGATCAGTTGGAGATGTGGGCGAAGAGCGTCTTCCTCGGCGCCAGCCTGGGCGAGATCGTCGATCTCAACAAAGGCGGCCAGCACGCACGCCTGCAGCAGATGAAGCTCGACTTGTGGACAAAGTTTGGCTACAGCGCCGACTACATCCGCCAGATGGCTGATCAAGATTTCTGGGACGCCGAGTACGAGAAAATCAAAGAAATCGACCCGCTGATCGCCCAAGTGCGTAGTATGTAGAAATTCGGGACAAGGACACCTTCCCGGAAGCTGCGAGCTTCCGGGAAGGTTGTTTGTTGATTCTTCCTACTGCGCCAGCGCCGCCGCCACCTTCTCAATGCGTGCGCGTGCCTCCTGTGCAACCTCCGTCAACACCGAGTTGTCGTCGATGAGACCGATCATGGTGATTGGATCGCCGAGCGAAACGACCGTCCCGCCGCGCTCCTCATCTTCGTAGACAATCACATTGCACGGCAGCAGCAAGCCTACTGCCAGTTCGTTGCTCAACGCCCGGTGGGCCAGCGGTGGATTGCATGCGCCTAGAATTGTGTACTTCCTGAAATCCACATCGAGACGGTTCTTGAGCGTTGCCTTCATATCGATCGAGGTGAGCACGCCAAAACCTTGTGTTTTGAGCGCAGCGGTCACCTGCTCGATCGCATCTTCGTAGGGTATATCGAGATGAACCTGGATGCCAAGTTGAGTTGCCGTCGCCATATTGTCTCCTCTACGTTTTGCGCGAGCCGCGCATTGTTGAAAGCCATTCAGTTTGGTTCAGTATCGCGCCAACAACGCTCAGTTTGCGCTCTCTGATGGCTTATACAATAGATAAGTCAAAGCTGATGGCAAAACACCTTGTGAGATACGGGCTCAGTCTGCCCTGTAGCGACCGCGCAGATAGGTTGCATAGCGCAGATCGGCGGCGCCCTGACTGCCGAGGTTGAAACGCGCCACAAATGCGTCTCCCCAGACGCCGCCAAGCGAGCGAGCAAAGGCGCCTGGTGTGGTCGTCATTTCCTCGTCCGAGGTATAGCCGCTAATATAGACATCGCCGGCAGCATCCAGGGCAATGGCGTGCCCCTCAGTGACGCCGGCGGAATCGATGCTGCTGGGTGAGCCGAATAAGGTGCTGTAGCGCAGGTCGGAGACGCCTTGAGCGCCTGGAAAGAGCTTGATCACAAAGACGCGTGTCCCACGCACCATCGGGCCTGGATCAAAGGCGCCTGCGGTGGTGGGAAAGTCGGGCCAGATGTAGATATAGTCAGAGTTGGAGACGGGTTGGCGCCGTCGAAAGTGAAGCGCATCGCTGCACGCGCTCCACGATCAGCGGGGTGGCTTACCCACAGCGCATCATCCTGCGTGCCGGAATCCCTTGCGCAACACGCACCACGCAACATTGCGCTCATATAATGTCAACCTAGAAATCAGTAATCGCCCAGTCTCTCGACATGGGGGCAGCAACAGGCTGAGCGATGTAGTTGGCTTGCGAAGCCTGCGTTGGGAATGAAGATCGTTATTGCCCGTATACATGCGTGTAACGATAGTGCAGTTTCGCCACATCCTCGTCGTCGATGAGATCGGGTTGGCCGATCTGCAGCGCCAGCCACACCGTCGCCGCCACATCCTCGACCATTACCGCCGCCTTGAGCGCAGCTTTGGCGCTCGGCCCGACGGTGAAAACGCCGTGATTCTTGAGCAGCACTGCTGGCGATGAGCCGATCGACTCGACCACCACCTGCCCGATCTCCTCGCCGCCGATCAACGCAAAACCGCCGCACGGGATCGGCCCGCCAAACTCATCGGCTTGGGCGGTGAGATAGACCGGGATCGACATGCCGTTGGCGGCAAAGGCTGTGGCATAGCGTGAGTGCGTGTGTACAATACCGTTGACGTCGGGGCGGTGGCGGTAGATATAAAGATGGCTCGCTGTGTCCGACGACGGCTTGAGGGCGCCTTCGATGATGTCGCCTTCCAGATCGACGACGACCATGTGCTCCGGGCGCAGGTCCTCGTAACGGATGCCCGACGGCTTGATCACCACCAGTCCCGACTGCGGATCACGCGCGCTGATGTTGCCGCTCGTCCATGTCACCAGATTTTGTTTCGGCAGCTCCAGATGGAGCCAGTGCAATTCTTCTTTAATTGATTCTAGCATCGCTGTCTCCTTTGAGATTAGGGAGATTGAAAATTGGAGACTAGGAGATTCTGCGATGGAGCAACTCGCTTGCGGCGCACATCATCCCCAATTCTCCGATCTCCAGTCTCCAGTCCCGAATCTCCCAATCGCTTAATCTCTCAATACTCTTACTTTCAACGCCTTCAACCGCTTCATTACATTGTTGCCGCCGCGCCCGAAGTAGTCATGAAGCTGTTTGTATTCAGCAAACAACTCGTCGTAGATCGCCTTCGCCGCCGGATTTGGCGTATACTGCTCGTCGCGTAACCAGGCCATTTTCCGCGTCGCCTCCTGGATCGTGGCGTAGCCGCCGGCAGCCTCGCCCGCCGCCACTGCTGCATACATCGCCGAGCCAAAGGCCCCGCCCTGCTTCGTGCCCGCCACCTTGATCGGGCGGCCCGTCACATCAGCGTAAATGCATCAGCAGCTTATTGCGATCGGGCAGTCCACCCGAGGCGACGATCTCGCGCACCGGCACGTCGCTCGCCTGGAACGCCTCGATGATCACACGCGTGCCAAAGGCTGTCGCCTCGATCAGCGCCCGATAGATTTCCTCCGGCTTTGTCGCCAGCGTCATGCCCAGGATCACGCCGGTCAGATCGACATCAACCAGCACACTGCGGTTGCCGTTCCACCAATCCAGCGCCACCAGACCCGATTCGCCCGGCCTAAGCGCCGCCGCCTTCGCCTCGAAAAGATCGTGCAAACTGACGCCGCGCGCTGCGGCTTCCTGGGCATAGCTGGACGGGACACAATTTTCCATGAACCACGCAAAGTGGTCGCCCACGCATGCCTGTCCCGCCTCGTAGCCAAAAAAGCCGGGGATGATGCCGTCTTCCACATACCCGCACATGCCCGGCACAATGTGCTCTTTTTCACTGAGCAACATATGGCAGTTCGACGTGCCCATGATGATGACCATGCGCCCCGCCTCGCTAACGCCGGCTGCCGGCACCGCTGCGTGCGCATCCGCATTGCCGATGGCGACCGCTGTGCCCGGCCGCAACCCTGTCCACGCCGCGGCCTGCGCGGTCAACTCGCCTGCCTTTGTCCCACAGCCGTAGACGTCGCGCGTCATTTTCTCATCGACCAGATTCTCCAACCGCGGGTCGAGCGCCCGGAAGAACGCCTTGGGCGGGAAGCCATACTGCTTCGACCAGATGCTTTTGTAGCCTGCCGTCGTCAGATTGCGTTTCTCGACGCCGGTCATCTGCCAGACGATCCAATCCGCCGCCTCGATGATGCGGTCGGCGGCGGCATAGATTTCAGGGTCTTCGTCGAGTATTTGCCAGACCTTCGGCACGAACCATTCCGAGCTAATCTTGCCGCCGTAGCGGGGCAGAAAGTCGTAGCCATCCCGCGCCGCAATTTCATTGAGCTTGTTCGCTTCCGGCTGTGCGGCGTGATGCTTCCACAGCTTGACCCACGCATGCGGTCGACGGCGAAATTCCGGCAGAAAACAGAGCGGCGCTCCGTCGCGCGTCGTCGGCAGAATCGTGCACGCCGTGAAGTCGGCAGCGATGCCGATCACATCCGCCGGGTCGACGCCGCTTTGCTGGAGCACTTCCGGCACAGCGCGTTTGAGCACCTCGATGTAGTCGTGCGGGTCTTGCAGCGCCCAATCCGGTTCGAGACGAATGTCTGTGTCAGGCAGCGTCTCATCGATCACGCCGTTAGCGTAAGGATGTACGGCCACCGCAACTTCGCGACCAGTCGCCACCTCCACCAGCAGGGCTCGGCCCGACTCAGTGCCGTAGTCAATGCCGATCACATATTTTTTGTCACTCATGTTGCGTGTTGCGTGTTACGTGTTGCGTGTTGCGTGTCTTGGCAGGCAGTAGACCGTGCAACACTCGACACGCAACACGGTCGATATGAATCATCTCTTGCAATCGGTCAGGCTTCGAGGATGGCCGGACGTGCGATGCTCTGCCCGTTGACCGTCATCTCCCACGTCGGCCAGCCTTCGATGGTCGTGAGCACCTCGTTACTGTTCTCGCCGACCAGGATCGTATCCTCAGATTTGGCGCCGGCAATCGATGGGTTCCAGGCGTAGACCTGCCCGGCGACGACTGCCTGCATCATTTCCGGCGTGGCGATCAACTCGCGCGGTTCGTAGGCCGCCGGACCGCCCTGGTGATGATATTGCCACTCGTCGGCGAAGCCGGTGCTGGCGTAGGCAGCCTGCGCGCTGCCAAAGATCTCGCCGATGGCGCGACCGGGGCGTGTGCCCAGGATGAAGGTCGCGTCGATCTGCGCCACCGCCTCGGCTTTGACGCGCAACGAATCGGGCAGCTTGCCAAAGCGAATCAGCCGCGTGATCGAGCAGACCAGCCCGTCGCGACGCCCACAAAGCACGAGCATGGCGTAACGATCCAGCCTTTTGGCGGTCGGCAGCGGGTGACGAAACTTGAAGATGCGTTCGTCGGTGGCGATCAGGTTGACGATTGCCTGTGCGCCGCGCCGCTCGGTCTCGAAAGCGAGCTGCGCTGCAATCTCGTACTCGCTCATGCCCGGCGCAATCGACCGGATCGCTGCGTTCATTGCCTCGGCGCAGAGCCTGCCAAGCGATCGGAAGCGTTCGATCTCCTCTGGCAGCAACAGCGATCGCTGCCACGCAATCGCGCTCGATAGATCGGCGGCGCCGTCCAGGGCAAAGTCGGCGCCGCTGCGTTTTCCAGCAATCAGACGGTTGACCGTGTCATCACTTTTGTACCACGGCGCCACCCGAATCTTCCAACCGGCGGCAGCCAGCCCCTCTTCCTGATCAAGCCGCGGCGCCTCGATGGTATTTGTCACCACAAACTGCTCATCGGGTGTAATCACCAGCGTTCCAATGCCATTCGATGAAGCCGTGTTGACATACGAGCGATGCCCGCCCGTCGCCCATGCAAAGCTGCTCACCTGCCGCAGCACCAGCGCGTCGATCTCCTGTACGCGCATGAAGCTACGAATTTGATTCAGTCTTTCTTCTTGTAATCCCATAGCGTCAGGACTCCCTTGTTGAATCAAGATTTGAGATTGGGAGATTGGAGATTAGCTGATCGGGAGATTCGACGGCTCGTGAGCGAATCTCCAATCTCCAATCTCCAATCTCTTAATCTCTTAATCTCTTAATCTCTCTACGCCTCATGCCAATACGTCGACCAACCCATGTACTTGTTCAGCGCCTCGTTGACCGCCGGCGCGACCTGCGAGAGGTTCATAGCGACGTGATGCTCGAAGCCGTTTTCGCAGATGTAGTTGAGCAGCTTTTGCAGCCCGGGCACGTGCACCACGCCATAGCCGCCGAAGGTCTTGATCGGGTCATTGGTCAGTGTTCCTTCACCGACATAAGCGACGATGCGTCCGTTGAGATCGTCGGTCGAGACGCGCAGATAAGTGAAAGGCTCGGCCTTCACGCGACCGACGACGGTGCCGAAGGTGTTGTCCTTGCCTACCGTGCCGGCAATAATCTCCTGAAAGTCCATCACAGGGATGTCGTCGGCCTGGATCAAACCGCCCGCCGCCTTGACGTCGCCCTCCTCCACAAAGATGCTCTTGGGCAGGTTCGAGCAATGGAAGATGATCGCCTTGTCGGGGTCGTCGCCGTAGTTGTTGTTCCAGTCCACAATTGCGCTTGGTTTGCCCGACGCGTAGGCAAGCGCCATCATCGCCACCGTGCCGGCGATGTCGGTCTCACATGCTGAGGGCATCAGCCCATCGCTCATGATGCTCATCAGTGTGCATGGCACCACACCATAATACTCTTCCATTGCTGTCCAACACTGAATGGCGCTGGCAGTCAGTTCGGTCTCCTTCATCCACTCGTCGACGACCGCACCAAACTTCGCCATACGCAGCAGCGACGCCTCCGGAACGCCGCCTGTCTGAATGTACTCGCCGATCTGCGCCAACTTGGCCTTGACGGTGCTGGCTTCGTTGTCGAGCCGTTCGATGCGGCCAAAAACTTCGGAAAGATCGAGCGTTTCCACTGAAATACCGCTGCGTTCGAGCAGTTTCTCGCTGAAGCGCACCGTATTGAATGCAGTCGGTCGTGCGCCGATTACGCCGATGCGCGCGTTTTTGAAACCGCGCGTGATGCGACAGATGCCGGCAAAGCGCGCCAGGTCTTGCTTGAAGGATTCGCTTTCAGGATCGACCGTGTGCAGGCTAGTCAACGAATATTTGATGCCATATTGGCGGAGATTGTTGCACGCCGACATCTTGCCGCAGAAGGAGTCGCGGCGGTCGGCGACAGTCATCTTCGTCGGGTCGTCGGGGAAAGCCTGAATCAGCACCGGCACGTCCAGTCCGGCCCAACGCAGCGCATCGGCAATGGCGCGTTCCTCGCCAAAGTTGGGCAGCGTCACCAACACGCCGTCGATCTCATCACGGTGCTTCTTGAAGAGATCGGCGCATTTGTGCGAATCGGCGTGCGTCACTACGCTGCCGTAGAGCGTCTCTTCGGGAGACAGCGCAATCACACGAAAGCCCTGCTCCTCCAGCACCTTGAGCACGGTCCTACGCCCACTTTCAGCCAGATGCGCCGGGAAAAAGCCGCGATTACCGACGATCAATCCTAAAGTGACAGGTTTGGTGGTTAGTTTCATAGATCGATCTCCATAGGTTTAAATAAGGTGGATTGTTGCAAGAGTTCGGGAATCGATGACAACTTAAGCGCCAATTGTTCAGCGAACCATTTGTCGGTTAAAACGTTTTAAACATCTGCTATCATAACATGGGTGATACGACGTGTCAACGACAACCGAGCACAGCGGCGCAGCGGCGGCGCAACAATCGCCTTCAACATTGAACTCCAGCCAAACCATTCACTTGCAACTTTGTAGATAAATTTCAGGCATTGGGCATCTGTCCGCCAAGACGCTGTCAGAGTCTTTGGCGCAGACGGCGTCAACGCGCAATCAACGCTTCATAGTATACCCTCTTGACACATAGAGAGAACGCCGTCACAGATCATACCGGCTGGGCGGCCCGACCGCAAGAGGAAGAAAACCTACTATGACGAGGCGCAGACAAAAAATCGACCGTGAGTTGCTGATTTTGCTGACGATTTTTATTGCGTTGGCTTTGGCTGCACGGGTGACCGGACAGGATGCAGGATTTGTCGTAGTGAAGGAGACGCCAACGGCCATCGCCGAGACAGCGCCAACCATTTACCTGAATAACGCAGCCGCCAACCCGTACTGGGCGCCAGCGCATGCCTTCACGCGCCGCCCGGTCCCGCTCTACGACCGCGGCGCTCTGCCTGCGCCGCCTGCCAATACGCCCTGATGCAGCAGCGCGTCTCAGATTTCTGCAAGGAACAGCCCCTTTCTGCAACAACGGATTGGGGATGGCGCCGCTATTGGTCTACAATAGCCAATGGTATCGAATAAGATTGTCATCCAGTAAGTGGAGCGACTTGACAGGTCACCCCACTTACTGGATTTTTTCGCATCTGCATTGGAGGAAGGTGGTCGGTGGAGCACAGCAGTCGACATGAGGTGGAAACTGGAGCGCCACAGCGCCTGGCGGAGGCGCTGTGGCGCCTCTACCGGCGACCGGAACGTCCAACAGCCTGGCAGGATGGCGGCAACCTGCCGTGGAACGATCCGGCATTCTCGGAGCGCATGTTACGCCAACATCTCGACGAAACGCACAGCGCAGCCTCGCGCACAACAGTGCAGCGCGCACAACAGATCGACTGGATGTGGCGGAGGCTCGAGCTGAAACAGGGCAGCCGTGTGCTTGACCTGACCTGCGGCCCCGGACTGTATGCCGTAGCGCTGGCGCAGCGCGGCTGTGAAGTGACCGGCGTCGACTTCTCGCCAGCATCGATCCGATATGCCCACACTCTGGCCACAGATGCTGACGTCGCCGACCGCTGCACTTTTATCGAGTGTGACGTGCGCGAAGCAGTTGTTGATAGCAATGCATACGACGCAGCGCTCTTTCTCTATGGTCAGCTCGCCGTCTTTCGCCGTGAGGAGGCTGTTGATCTTCTGCGCAAAATGGCTACGGCGTTACGTCCAGGCGGGCGCGCCTGCATCGAGCTGCTCAATCAGGACAGGGTGGATCGTCAGCATAGCACCTGGTGGTTCACCGACGACGCCGGATTGTGGGGAGACGCGCCGTTCCTCCATCTCGGCGAACGCTTCTGGGACGAAGACGCAGCGATGTCGATAGAGCGATTTTATACAATCCATCTCGCCAGCGGCGCAATGGATGAGGTGCTGCTATGCGACCAGACCTACGCAGTAGCGGAGATGACGGAGCTTCTACGGGCAGCTGGCTTCGATGCAGTGGACTGTTTCAGCGCATGGGATGGGTTGCCTCTATATGACGCAGCGGAGTGGAACGTCTATGTCGCACAACGTCGTTCATAGACCAGGAGTTATTCGACCATGGACGAACAAATGCATCTGTCTTCCACCGTTGAACCTGCGTTGGCTTCTACCAGCGATGAGAAATTAGAAAAACGGTTGGAGTTGGCTTATGAGCAGGAGAACGCACGCTCCTTTGGCCCACGTCTGATCTCGCGGCGCTCACTAATGTGGATGATTGGCGGTCTGCTCAGCACTTCGGTGATGGGCGCTGGCTATGCACGTTTTATTGAGCCAGCGCACGTGCAGATCGACCCGATTACGCTCACGATCGCCGGGTTGCCTGCACAGCTTGCCGGCAAACGTATCGCGCAGATATCCGACATCCACATCGGCGCCTATTTCCAACCAGAAGGCGCCGCAGCCGCTATTCAGCGCGTCAACCAGCTCGGCGTTGATTTGCTGATGCTGACCGGCGATTTCGCCACTGTGCGCGAGCGCGACCACAGCCGGCGATCAAAACTGCGCATGCAGGCGCTCATGTCACTGGTCGAACCGCTGCGCCTGGCGCAGATGCCGATGGTGGCGGTCAGCGGCAACCACGACCACTGGGGCGGGGTCGATCCGGTGGTGCGTATGTTGAACGAAGCAGGCGTTCGGCTCTTGCGCAACGAGGCGACGCCGATCGATGACGGTCTTTGGCTGGCTGGCGTTGAGGACGTTTGGGGCGGCAGACCCGACCTGAGCGCGGCGTTGCGCGATGTGCCTGCGGGTGCGACCACGCTATTGATGTCTCACTCGCCCGACTATTTCGACAATGTTATCCAGCGCAATGCGCCCATCGTCGTACAATTTAGCGGTCACACCCATGGCGGGCAGGTGCGGCTGCCACGGCTCACACCCGGACCGGACGGGCTTTTCAGCCATGCGCTGATCATCCCTGAATACGGTAAACGCTATCCGATCGGGCTGCGTCGCGTTGGCGACCGGATTGTTTACACCAACCGCGGGCTGGGGTCGTGGCCGATTCCATATCGATTCAACTGTCCGCCTGAGATCACAGTCTTCACGCTACAACAAGCGTGATAGCCTCTTTGAGACGGACAGTTGCAGCCACATCCCTCAAATGCCAAGCCGATTGCGGCGCAGAATCTCATCCGTGCCCTGGCGCGTCGAAGGCTTGTGCTCCGGCAGCGGCAGGATGCACTCGTGCACGGCGTCGATGATCCATTCCTTCGTGGGGAAGAACATGTCCTCCAGCTCGGCCGGCGGCGTGATCCAGTTGCGCGCGCCGACGACAACCGGCGGGCCGTCCAAGTAGTCGAAGGCGAGCTGCGTCAGGTTCGACGCCATCGTGTGCAGGAAGGAGCCGCGCTCGCACGCATCCGAAGCCAGCACGACCTTGCCGGTCTTCTTGATCGATTCGACCAGTGGTCCGTAGTTGAGCGGGTTGATGAAGCGCGCGTCGATCACTTCGGTCGAGACGCCATATTTCTCTTCCAGCACTTTCGCCGCCTCCAGCGCGCGGTAGAGCGTGGCGCCGACGGTGATGATCGTCAGATCGCGACCGATCTTGCGCAACGCCGGTTCGCCTTCGGGCACAATGTAATCCTCTACGGGCACGCCACCTTCAACCAACGTCTCTGGCTCAGGATAGAGGCGCTGACTCTCGAAGAAAACGACCGGATCGCTGCCGCGCAGGGCAAGCGCCAGCATCCCCTTGGCATCGTAGGCGGTGGCCGGGAAGTAGACTTTGAGACCGGGCACGTGCGCCACCATTGCGCTCCAGTCCTGCGAATGCTGTGCGCCGTACTTGGCGCCAACCGAGACGCGCAGCACCAGCGGCATCTCCAACACGTCGCCCGACATCGCCTGCCACTTCGCCATCTGGTTGAAAATTTCATCGCCAGCGCGGCCCATGAAATCGCAATACATCAGCTCGGCGACGACGCGTCCGCCGCACAAGGCATAGCCGACGCCCGCACCGACGATGGCGCCTTCGGAGATCGGCGAGTTGAAGAGGCGTGGATAGGGCAGCGCCTCGGTCAGCCCGCGATAGACGCCGAACGCGCCGCCCCAGTCGCGGTTCTCCTCGCCAAACGCGATCATCGTCGGGTCGCGGTAGAAGCCCTCGACCATCGCCTCATAGAGCGCCTCGGCGTAGGTGAGCGTCTTGAGTTTGGGGTGCGGTTTGCCAGTTTCATCGTAGGCGAAGCGGAATTTCGCTTGCGTCTGCGCCAGCCGACTCTCCTCCTTCTTCTGGAGCACCCACGGCTCGCCCTCGGCATATTTTTCGCGCTGCCGATTGGTGAACATGATCTCGCCGATGTACTCGGAGTCGAGCGCCACGCGCGGCGTCAGATCATCGTTGACGGCGACGGTCAGTACGCGCACCAGCCGGTCAATCACCTCTTCGCTGATGGCGTCCAGGTCGGCGTCGCTGGCAAAGCCGTTGGCGACCAGATAGTCGCGATAGCCGATCAGCGCGTCGTGCTGGCGCCAGAGATCCATCTCCTCTTTGGTGCGGTACGCCGACGCATCCGAAGGCGAGTGCCCGGCGAAGCGATAGGTGACGGTGTCGAGCAACACCGGTCCGCGACCCGCCAGCAGAATCTCCTTCTTGCGCGCCACCGCATCCGCCACCGCCAGCGGGTTGTAGCCATCGATGCGCTCGGCGTGCATCGCCTCCGGGTTGACGCCCAGCCCGACGCGCGCCAACACCTCGAAGCCCATCGTCTCGCCGTAGGGCTGGCCGCCCATGCCGTAGAAGTTGTTCATAAAGTTAAAGAGCATCGGCGGGGCGCCGCCTGCTTCCGCGGGCCAGAGCTTGCGATATTGATCCATGGCGGCGAACATCATCGCCTCCCACACGGGACCGCAGCCCATCGAGGCGTCGCCGATGTTGGCGATCACGATGCCGGGGCGGCGGTTAACGCGCTTGAAGAGCGCAGCGCCGGTGGCGATGTCCGCCGAGCCGCCGACAATGGCATTGTTGGGCATGACGCCAAAGGGCGGGAAGAAGGCGTGCATCGAGCCGCCCATGCCGCGATTGAAACCGGCGAAGCGTCCGAAAATCTCCGCCAGCGTGCCAAAGAGGACGTAGTCGAGCGCCAGGCTCTTGACGCCGCCGTTCTTGTGGAAGCGCTCGACCACGCGCAATGTGTCGCCGTCGTTGTAGGTCGTCATCACCTGTTCCAACGCGGCGTCGTCCATCTGCGCAATCGCCGACAGACTCTTCGCCAGAATCTCGCCGTGCGAGCGGTGCGAGCCGAAGATGAAGTCGTCCGGCGTCAGCGCCAGCGCCTGCCCAACCGCCGACGCCTCCTGACCGATAGAGAGGTGCGCTGGCCCCTTGTGTTGGTACTCGATGCCCTGGTACGCGCCTTCTTTCTTGATGCGGTCGAGCATTGTCTCGAACTCGCGGATCACGACCATGTCGCGATAGACGCGCACGAGCGTCTCGCGGCCGTAGCGCGCCGCTTCCGCTGCCGGGTCGCTGACATACTGGTTGAGGAGTATCTCCGGCGCCTTCAGCACGGAAGGCTTCCGCATTTCAGTTGGGTCAATCAAAATAGCTTTTGTCATAGCGTGATTCCTGCGTTCCTTTTTTGCCTAACAAAATTCTTTACAGACTCTATTCTTTGCGCGGGCGCGCCATCCAACGATCGGGCGCGGCCAGCGGTTCAAACCCACCGTAGCGGCGGTACAACTCATGAGCGTCGCGTGTCGCCAGGATAAAATTGCGCAGTCCCTGCAATTCTGGGTGCGCGATCACTGCCTCGACCAGTTGCTTGCCCAGATCATGCCCGCGATACGCCATATCAATGAAAACATCGCACAGCCAGGCAAAGGTGGCGTAATCGGTCACGACGCGTGCAAAGCCAATCTGCCGCTCGTCGGCGTAGACGCCAAAACAGAGCGAGTTGGCAAGCGACTTCTCGACCACGTCACGGCTGCGTCCAATCGCCCAGTAACACTCCTCGCTGAGATAACGATGAATGTAGTCGATGTCCAGGCGGGCGCGGTCAGTGCTGATCTCGATCATGCTGGTGGTCATAACGTGATAATGAAGGGATCGCCTGGTTCAAATGAACACAGCCGGCGACACATGAAAGCGTTCCGCCAATGCCCGAATCTGGCGAATGTTGAGCCGTCGCTTGCCACGCAGTATCTCCGACACCACGCCTTGTGAGCCGACTTCCGGCAAATCGGATTGCGTCAGGTTGTGCTCCTCCATTAGATACTGCAAAGCTTCGACGCCGGTGGCTGTGGGCATCGGTGCGTGCTCGTCTTCGTAGGCGCGGATCAACGTGCCCAACGTGTCGAGCAAACCATAGAGGGGGTGCGCTGTGTCGTCACCCACCTCGTCGAGCAGCTCGTTGAGACGCGCCACGGCGCGGTCGTAATCAGCTTCGGTGCGCACCGTCAACACCGGCTCTACGACTGCCCAGTAAGGTTGCACTGCTTCAGCAAATTTCTTTACTTCTTCCATCTTTCCTGATCGTACTCCTTATGCGTCAGCACCTTGCGCACATAGACCTTGCCACGATCATAGTGAATCGACGTAATCAGCCGATATTTGTTGCCGCCAATGTTGAAGACGGTGTAGCGTCCCACCATATCTGCCGATGGAAAAGTTTGGCGTAGCTCTGCAAACCCGGCGAACGAACTTCTTTCGACGATGCGATGCCACCGAATCAGCGCCTCTTTGCTGTCCGGGTGTTTTTCCCAAAAGTCAGCCAGCGCCTTGCGCGAAATGATGTACATACAAATTATATCTCGAAATGAGATAATATCAATCTTCATCCTACTAGCAACAGATCGATGGTCGCAATTGCCTGTCCTAATGTCTGCAGGAAGCGGGCGGCCGGCGCGCCGTCCACGACCTGATGGTTGATCGTCAGCGATAGGCCGATGTGCGGCGCAAACTTGACCTTGTCACCGACCTCGGTTGGCTTGGGCTGGATGTTGCAGACGCCCAGGATTGCCACCTGCGGCGGGTTGAGCACGGGCGTGAAGCTCTCGACGCCAAACGCGCCCAGGTTGGTGACGGTGAAAGTGCCGCCGGTCAGCTCGTCGGGCGTGATCTTGCTCTCAAGGCAGGCGGTCGCCAGGCGTTTGGCTTCGGCGGAAAGCTGACGCAGGCTGAGCATTTCGGCATTGCGCACGACCGGCACCATCAGCCCGCGCGGGGTGTCGACGGCGACGCCCAGGTGAACAGTTCGATACTGATGAATCTCAGCGCCGGTGAAGAGTGCGTTCAGCCCAGGAAAGGCGGGCAGCGTGCGCGCCACGGCGAAGAGCACGAGATCGTTGATCGTGACGCCGCGCACGCCCATCGCCTCCGGGCTTTCCTTGATCCGCTTGCGCAGCGCCTGCAACGCTCGCGCATCCGCGGAGGCATGAAGCGTGAGCTGCGCCGTGGTCTGCAGCGATTGCAGCATCCGCTCGGCGATGACTTTGCGCACGCCTTTGACGGGTATGATCTCGGCTTCGGGAGATTGGAGATTGGAGATTGGAGATTGGGAGATTGGAGATTGGGAGATTGGAGATTGGGAGATTGCGACAGGCGCAATTTCCTTGATCTGTCTCGCTTCCGCTTTGACCAAATCTTTCGAGGTGACGCGTCCGCCGGGTCCACTGCCCTGTGCAGGCACGGCGAAGCCGCCTTCGGCCACCATAGCTTTGGCGACAGGCGTGAGCTTGGGCTGTGCAGCGATGGCAGCCTGCACGTCGCGCTCGATCACGCGCCCTCCAGGGCCGGAGCCAGCCAGTGCAGTCGCCTCGACGCCTTTGCGTTCGGCGAGATGGCGGGCGCGGGGGGAGATTGGAGATTGGAGATTGGAGATTGGAGATTGGGAGATTGGAGATTGGGAGATTGGAGATTGGAGATTGGGAGATTGGGCGATTGGGCGATTGGGAGATTGGGGTGTGGCGGGCGCTGACATATCGGTGGGCGCGGCGGCTTGTGGCGCGCTTTCCTCGTCCCTCGCTCCTCGCTCCTCACTCCCTGGCACAGCCTCGCCTGCTTCGCCGATCCAAGCGATCGTCGCCATGACCGGAACTTCATCGCCGGCGGCGTAGAGCGTCGCCAGCAGCGTGCCGGCAGCAGGACTGGGCACTTCCATCGTCGCCTTGTCCGTTTCGACTTCGCACAGCACATCATCCACGGCGACGATGTCGCCAACCTGTTTTTTCCAATCGACGATGATGACGCTTTCGACAGTGTTGCCCTGTTTGGGCATGACGATAGGTGTTGCCATGATGAATCTCCCTGCTTTTTGCTTTCGGTATCTATGTGTTGCGTGTTGCGTGTTTTGTGTTGCGTGTCGAAATATGTTACGAAACACGCAACACGCAACACGCAACACCTACAATTCCACATCCCCGATCGATTCCAGGACGTAGGTCGGCTGGTAGGGAAAGCGTTCAATCTCCTCGCGTTTGGTGACGCCGGTGAGGACGAGCGCGGTGTCGAGGCCGCTGCTCACTGCGCCGACGATGTCTGTGTCCATGCGGTCGCCGATCATGATGGTCTCTTCCGAATGTGCGCCCAGGAAGTTGAGCGCGCTGCGCATCATGTATGGATTCGGTTTGCCGACGAAGAAGGGCGCCACGCCGGTCGCTTTTTCGATCAGCGCAGCCATGGCGCCGCAGGCGGGAGCAATGCCATCCTCGGTCGGCCCCGATGGATCAGGATTGGTCGCTACGAAGCGTGCGCCGTGCGCAATCAATCGGATTGCCTTTGTGATTTGCGCAATGTTGTAGCCGTGCGTCTCGCCCAGCACCACGTAATCGGGATTAGATTCAGTCATCACATAGCCGACGCTGTGGATGGCGTCGGTCAAACCGCTTTCGCCGATGACGAACGCCTTGCCGTTGGGACGCTGGCGCTGCAAGAAGCGCGCCGTAGCAATGGCCGAGGTGAAGATGCGATCGGCGGAAACATGTAGACCGACGGTCTGCAGGCGATGCGCCAAGTCGCGCGGCGTGTACATCGGATTGTTGGTCAGCACCAGATACTGAATGCCGCGTTCGTTGAGCTTGTCGATAAAGCTCTGTGCGCTGGGGATCGCAGTTGCCCCACGCACCAACACGCCATCCATATCCATCAAATAATTCTTATACTGTTTCATATCCCATCCTCCGTGAAGTCCTTGAACAAAACATTGCTCAAGTTTACCAGCAATTGATTAACTTCACGTTATGGTTTCACTCGATAGAAGTGCTGTGACATCCTATGCAGATCACACCGTGATCACCTCGACGCCAGCCGCACGCACCTGCGCCACCATCTCTGCCGGCGCGCCTGCGTCGGTGATGATGACGGCGAGCTGGTCGAGGCCGGCAAAGGAGGCGACGCCCACGCGTCCCCATTTTGTGGCGTCGAGCACAGCGATCACCTGGCGGCACATGGCGGCGAGCGGACGTTTGACCGCCGCCTCATCCGGGCTGACATCGGTGAGGCCGGCCGTCAGGTCGATGCCGTGTGCGCCAAAGAAGCCCTTTTGCAAGTTGAGGGTGCGGATATCATCCAACCCCTGCGCGCCGACAAACGAAGCCGTCTCACGTTGCAAGACGCCGCCGACCAACACGACATCCACCGCCGGTGCGTCGAACAGTTCATGGACGACCTCCAGGCTATTCGTCACCACTGTGACGTAACGATGCTGCTTAAGGTGGTGCGCAATCGCCAGCGAGGTGCTGCTCGAATCCAGAAAGACAGCGTCGCCATCGGCGATCCGGCCGGCGCCGGCCTGCCCGATGCGGCTCTTTTCCTTGACCTGCTGTTGACGACGCAGCGCCAACGCCAGGTCGCCGCTGTCGCTGCTCGCCCGCACTGCGCCGCCATGCGTGCGCACCAGCAGCTTCTGCTCCGCCAGCGCCTGCAAGTCGGCGCGGATCGTCACCTCGGAGACGGCGAAACGCTGGCTCAGCTCACTCACTGCTGCGCGCCCTTGCTGCTGCACAAGTTCGACGATGGCGCGCCGGCGCTCGGCGAGGAAGAGGTCGGGTGAAGGCTCGATTTGCTTTTGGTCGATTTCAATCACTTTCATTTACTTTCGATTTTTGCACAAAATCAATCACTTGTCAATGATCAGTTTTCACTTTTCACTCTTTTCGGTTCTAGGAAACTGTCGGAGGAGAAAGAATTTGTCACCCCAGTCTTGCGGTTGGTGCAACCTACTAAACGTCAATCTGCTCACTGTGTTCAATTCGTTGCAGCCAGTTGATAGCGTCAAAATCCGCATCGAAACTTGCCACAATGGCAATCCCACGCTTACGAAACGCCCCACTCACTCAAACGATTCGTCGCTCATCGCGTCAGTCCTCATCAAGGACAGATTCTGTGTCGAGTAAGGAATCACCCTCATATTGAATCTGGCAGGCTTCTGCCAGATTGAGCACGACACTAGCGGAGCTTGTTCGTGTTGGATAGGTCGGCAGTGAATGACCAGACTCTGCAGAGAGGCGGCTGGCTGTTTGCGCTGCCAGCAACTCGAATATCTCGTGTACGGTAACGGCTGCGTCTGGCGACAGCTGCTCGAACAGTGTCAATATCTGGTTATTACTTGATGCTGCGAAACAGTGGTGGTTGGCTGCATATCCAAGTCCTACAGAACGAATGATAACCCAGCATATTACCAGTATACAACACACAAATAGGATGCACACAAAGGACAGAAAACCGATCATTGCAGCGGTATTTCAGGAAAGTCGTCCTCAGCGACAGGCTCAGTATTAGCAGCGAATCGCTTGCGCCTATCCGCGCAAATGTGCGAAGAGGTCGGTGCTCAGATAGCGTTCACCGTTCGACGGCACGATGGCGACGATCAATTTACCGGCGTTTTCGGGACGTTTCGCGACCTGGATGGCGGCGTGCAGGATCGCGCCGGAGGAGATGCCGACAAGCAGTCCCTCCTCGGTGGCGGCGCGACGCGCCATGGCGAAGGCATCCTCGTTGCTGACCGCAATCACTTCGTCGATGATCGCGGTGTTGAGCACGCCCGGCACGAAGCCGGCGCCGATGCCCTGAATCTTGTGCGGTCCGGGCTGTCCGCCGGAAAGCACGGGCGAGGCCGCCGGCTCGACGGCGATGGCTTGAAAGCCAACCTTGCGCGTCTTGATCACTTCCGCCACGCCTGTGATCGTGCCGCCAGTGCCCACGCCCGAAACCAGGATGTCGATCAGGCCGTCGGTGTCCTCCCACAGTTCCTCGGCGGTGGTGGCGCGGTGGATAGCAGGGTTCGCCGGGTTCATAAACTGCTGCGGGATGAAGTAGCGGCTGTCGGCAGCGGCCATCTCTTCAGCTTTGCGGATCGCACCCTTCATGCCTTCGGGTCCGGGCGTCAACACCAGCTCAGCGCCATAGGCGCGCAGCAAGATGCGCCGCTCCATGCTCATGGTTTCAGGCATAACCAGCGTGCACTTGTAGCCTTTGGCTGCGGCCACGAACGCCAGACCGATGCCGGTGTTGCCGCTTGTTGGCTCCAGGATGATTGTATCCGGACCAAGCAAGCCTGCCCGCTCCGCCGCTTCGATCATGCTGAGTCCGATACGATCCTTAACGCTGCCAGCCGGGTTGAAGAACTCCAGCTTGGCGGCAATGGTGGCGTTCGTATTGTCGGCGATGCGGTTAATCTTAACCAGCGGCGTCCGTCCGATCAGTTCAGTAATGTTGTTGGCAATTCTCATTCGTTACGACTCCTTTTCGATTAGCGATTGATGAAAACGGAAATCATGAATTATCCATAGCGTGCACGCACGGCAGCGATCATGGTGACAATCTGCGTGGCTGCATTGGCGAACCCGCTCTCACGGAAACCAGGGATCACTTCCAGTTCATCGAGAGTGGCTGGCGCACGCTGTGAAATTGCTTTGAGCAGCGCATTGCTGGCAATGGTGAATGGCTTGACACGGTTGCTGACCGCCAACTTCTGACGCAGCTCCTGCAAACGCATGTACACCTGCTTTTGCACCTGCGGGGACACGGCGGCGTCTCGGTGCGCTGCATTCGTCTGCTCAGCGGCGACCGCCGCCCTTTCCAGTTCACGCCGCTGCGCAGCAAGCCGTTCGTCGTCGCCGGGCTGTGGCGGATTGAGATGAACGATATCGATGATCGCCTCGCCGTAATGTTGCATCCGCTGAGCGCCCATGCCAGCCAGCGCTGCCAACTCGTCGAGCGTCTGCGGCCGCGTCTCGGCGATGCGCAGCATCAATTCGTTGCGCATCACCACATAAGGCGGCTGTCCCAGTTGATCAGCCAGACGGCGACGCCATAGCCACAGCGCCTTTTGCAGCGCGGTGTAGCGATCCGACGCCTCATCCGGTTCAGACGTTTCCACATCTGGCGCAGGCGGCATTGCGCCATAAGCAGCCAATTCTGGATGCTCAGCCAGCCAGGTTTCCGCCTCGACGCGACCACGCAATGTCGGCGCCAGCACCAGATAGTCCTGGCGGTTGTATTGGCGCAGCCGGTTTTCTTCGATCAGATCGTCGATATAGGCGGTCACGCCCGCTTCGCCTAACGCCTTGAGCGCGCCGTGATGCCGCGCCTGATCCGGTTTGACCGGTGCGCGCAATGAACCTGTCAAAATGCGCGCCAATCCACTGCGACCGACCGGCTTGGGCAGGCTGATCAGACAGTCGATGATCATCGGCTCGATGTCCACGTCGTCGGGCAGCAGATGTTCGACCCGCTCCGCTTGCTGGATATCGGGGCGCACACCGGTGCAGTTGTCGCAGACGTTGCACTTTGTGCGCGGCGGGCTGCCGAAATAGGCGCTGATATAGCCATGGCGACAGGCGTCGGTCGTGGCATAGCCGATCATATCATCGATGCGTCGCAGCCCCACCGCCTCAGATTGCGCCAACAACGCGTCGAGACGGACATTTAGGTCGTCTGGCTCGGCGGGCAACTCGATATACATTGCGCGGCGACTGAATCTGAGCGAGTAAACTTGGCGATCCTGCCACGCCAGCAGGTTGGCTTCAGTCTCATGCAGGGGCCAACGCATGAACCGCGCAATATCGGCGAGTGCAAAGGTGGCTGTCTGGTCGGGTCCGAGCTGAAGCCCTTTGAAGAGCCGGGCGATGCTGCGGTCTTCCAGTGCGGCGCGGTTCAGACGCCTGGGCACAGTGATCGTGACTTCACGCGGCAAGTCAAAACCGCGATGCAACAACCCGGCGCGCTCCAACATGCTGATCGCCACGCGCAGCGCAGTCTCATCGCTGTTGAGCACCTGCTGCAAACGACGCAGATCGACAGGGCCGGCGACGTCTCCCGCGTCTGGCGCGGTGATGCGCGCCTGCTCGACAGCGCCTGGCTGCGTTTCGTAGGCTGCCACT
Source organism: uncultured Caldilinea sp. (assembly GCA_937981885.1). Classification (GTDB taxonomy): domain Bacteria; phylum Chloroflexota; class Anaerolineae; order Caldilineales; family Caldilineaceae; genus Caldilinea. Next base: position 16,342 of record CALJMI010000089.1, on the reverse strand, counting down.
GATCGTGCGTCCTCATTTGCTGACAGCTCCATCTCGATCGGATATAGGGCGACGCCAAGCTGCGAAGCCACGGCAGCATAGACGCGACGCAAAAATGTAGTCGAATATTCATCGGCGCGCGCCCAACGGCGCAGGTTCGCCCAATCGTTATTGCTGTAGAAGAGCACACCCTGGCTGAGCTTGCCGTCGCGACCGGCGCGACCAACTTCCTGATAATAGGCGTCAAGGCTGCGCGATGGGTGAAAATGGACAATGAAGCGAATATCTGGTTTGTCGATGCCCATGCCAAAGGCGATGGTAGCCACCACCACACGCGTTTGGTTGCGCATGAAGCGATCCTGTACAGGCGCGCGTTCGCTCAGACCTGCGTGGTAGGCTTCGGCGCTGACGCCGGCGCGGCGCAGTGTGATTGCGATTGTCTCAGCGCGGCTGCGGCTGTTGACATAGACGATGCCGCTGCCCTCGGTCTTGACAACGTAGCCAATCAACGCCGCCAATTTCTCATCCTCGTTATGGAATTGCAGCGCCGAGAGATGCAGGTTGGGGCGAAAAATGTCGAGCGCAATCACATGCGGCTGCGCTGGCTGTCCGTCCACATCCCTGCCGCCGATGTATTCCACGATCTCATCGCGGATACGCGGGGGCGCAGTCGCCGTCATCGCCAACGCTGGCGGGTTGCCCAGTTCGCGTCGCGCCTCATGGATAAAGAGATAGTCGGGGCGAAAATCATGTCCCCACATACTGACGCAATGCGCCTCATCGACGACAAACAAATCGAGTCCAGCCCGGCGTAAAGCGTGGAGAAACGCACGCTGCCGCAGACGTTCGGGTGCAGCATAGATCAGCTTGTAGGCGCCGCGCGCCACGCCCTCCATACGTTCAAACATTTCGGCGTCGCTTAAGGTGCTATTAATGAAAACAGCGCGCGCCTGCGCGGCTTTGGGCAACCCTTCGACCTGATCCTTCATCAGGGCAATCAACGGGCTGATGACAAGCGTAGCGCGCGGCAAGACAAGTGCGGGCAATTGGTAGCAGAGCGACTTGCCGCCGCCGGTCGGCATCACCATTAGCACCGACCGGTTGCGCAGCATCGCCAGCGCAATCGTCTCAACCTGTCCCTCGCGCAGATGCTCGAAGCCAAAATGCCGGATCGTCTCGATCTGCACACGCTGACGCTCCTCGCGCGTCAGATTGACCGACTCCAGCCCGGTGTATTGGCGATAAAAGGCATTCGGGTCGGCGGCAAGCAGGTCGGCGCCGTCGATGAAAGGCGCCAATGCCTGTCGTAAGTTTGTCAATTCCTGTTGCCGTCGCCGATCAAGCTCAAGCTGCGCCGCCGCGGCGGTCTCTCGCTTCCTCAACTTCTCAGCTATCGATTGCAACAGGATGAGCTGCTCGACCTCGATGCCTGCAGGGATGCCGGCGCCAAGACGCTGCAACTGCGCATCGGCGAGTTCTGTGCGTCCATGTGTGACGGCAATTTGCGCCAACGTCAAGACGCCGTGCAGGTCATAGGGTCTCGCTTTCTGATAACCGCTGACAATTGCCTGCGCCTCGTCATAGGTTGCCGTCTCGGAGAGAATGCGTGCAGCAGCGAGGACAACAGTCGGATTGCGCGAATTGGTTGCCGCCAGCTCGCGTGCGATGCGCTGCGCAGCGTCAGCCTGCCCAAGCGCCAGCAAGATGCGCGCTTCCAATGCCTGAGATGAAGATGTGGTGTTGCGCCGCTGTCGCCGCTCGATCAATTCGAGCGCCTGACGCGCATCGCCGGCCGCCAGATGCGCCTGCGCCAGATAATCAAACAAAGCAGGGCGTGCACCGTGCGTGCGATGCAGCAGCTCGGCGACCTCGATCTGCTCGGAAGGTTCGCCCCATCGCTGCAAAAAGGCGAGCAACTGATCGCGCAATTCCGGCGGCAGGCTGACGATGCTCTCCGACGGCAGATGAATCTGGGTTACGATTCGGGCGCTCGTTTCATCCATTGACGGTATACCATACTCTCCAGATCAGCTCCTCAGCGCCCGATGTTGTTTTCTCGACGGTTTGGCGCTCTTACCAGGCTATCAGTATAATTCAGATAGTCATTCCGAAGGAATCAATTCTATCGCCGCCTCTTAGATCACAAGCGCTAACCAGCATCGACAGTCAATGGGAGGGGGCGGATAAAAACAGTGCATTGGTTCATTTTGCTTGATTTCCAAATTCGCGTCGTAATTTCAAAATAGCAGAGCGGGCGCAGTAACTGCGCCTTTTTCGCATCAGAGCAAGGACGGCTCTGGTCTGCTCGAACAAAGAAAGTGAGCAATTTCAAATGAGACGAGTTTTTATCACCGGCATGGGCGCGCTTACCCCGATCGGGAACGACGCCCCAACCTTCTGGCGCAACCTTTTGGCTGGCAAATCTGGCGCAGGCCGCATCACCAGCTTTGACACCGAGGACATGCCACACAACATCGCCTGCGAGGTTAAGGACTTCGACCCGGGCAAGTATATGGATCGCAAGACCGCACGGCGCATCCATCGCTCATCGCAATTTGCTGTGGCCGTTGCCAGACAGGCGCTTGATGACGCCGGGTTGGTGATCGACGCCAACAACTGTGAACGCGTCGGCGTTTTGATGGCGACCGGCGGCGGCGGCATCACCGAGATCGAAGCGGCTGCGCTCGATGTCGTGCGCAAAGGATGGCGCTCAGTTGGGCCATTCGTGGTGCCAAGCGCGATGGCGAACGCCGTTTCGTGCATCATTTCCATCGAGGTTGGCGCCAAGGGTCCCGTAATGACAAGCACGGCTGCGTGCGCCAGCGGTCACTATTCCGTGATCGAGGGCTACCATTATCTCCAGCGCGGCGAGGCGGATGTGATCATTGCAGGCGGCGCTGAGTCGCTGATGTCGATGCTGACGATGGCGGCGTTCGGGCGCATGGGGCCGCTTTCCAGCCGCACCGACGACCCCGAACGCGCCTGCCGTCCCTTTTCGGTGGATCGCGACGGCTTTGTGGCAGGCGAAGGCGCGGCGGGGTTGATCCTGGAAACGGAGGAGCACGCACGCGCACGCGGCGCCAAACTCTATGCCGAGGTGTTGGGCGGCAAGCTGACCGGCGATGCGTTTCACATCACTGCACCTGACCCGAACGGCGACGGTGCGACGCGTGCGCTCAGCGGCGCGCTGCAAATGGCGAATTTGCGGCCCGAAGAGATCGATATTGTGATGGCGCACGGAACTGGCACTGCGCTCAACGACATCAGCGAAACGCTGGCGATCAAGCGCGCCTTTGGCGAGGCGGCGTATAAGCTGAAGATCACAAGCATCAAGAGCATGGTGGGTCACGCATTGGGCGCTGCTGGCGCCGAATCGGTGGTGGCGGCGGTCTACGCCCTGCGCGAAGGGATCATGCCGCCCACCATCAACTACACGCCCGACCCGGCGATTGACCTGCACATCGTCGGCAACCAGGCGGAGCAGGTCGATGCGCGCTATGCGATCGTCAACGCGTTTGGTTTTGGCGGGCAGAATGTAGTGGCGGTCTTCGGACGGGTTGATGAGTGACTGAGGCGGGAAGCGAGTACATGAAAACGTCTGCAAGCAAGGCATTTTTATCCTCGACATGAAAACGTCTTCTCGAAAAATGTATTGCAGGCCATGTAAACGACTACAATCTGTGATACACTAAAGATGTGTAAAATCCCCGATCGCTGAAATGTACATAGCAATCGACGCTTCATAGCCGATGTTAGAAATGTCAAGGAGGAAAACGTGGACAATAAAGAACTCTACCAGCAAAAATTACAGGCGCAGCTTGACGAGTGGGCTGCCGAGATCGACAAGCTGAAAGCCAAAGCATCAGGCGCAAGCGCCGATGCTCAGTTGCAACTGAACAACGAAATCGAGATGCTTCAGACCAGGATAGACGAAGCAAAAAGCAAGTTAGGCGAGCTTGCCGAAGCAGGAGAAGACGCCTGGGAATCAGTGAAAGGCAGTACAGAGACAATTTGGAACTCCATAAGCTCTACCTTTAGTGAAACCATCGCAAAGCTTAAAGAAAAAGAATAAGTCCTGACAACTACTATCCAAACCCTGTATTTGTAAGCTCAGGAGAAGCCCTATGGACAAGCAAACACTGATCAAGAACCTCAATGAAGATCTGGCTGGCGAACTCGGCGCCATCATCCAATACATCACCTACGCTGCGAAAACCACCGGTCCATATCGCCCGCAACTTTCGCAATTCTTCCTGACTGAGGTCGCCGACGAACAATTGCATGCGCAATTTCTTGCCAATAAAATTGTGGCGCTGGGCGGTGAACCGACCACCACACCGCGTCCCGTGCCGACGGCTAAAACCAACCGCGAAATGCTCGAAGCGGTGCTTGCCGCCGAGTTGCAGGCGCGCAACGATTACACGCAGCGCGCCAAAGAGGCGGAGGAATTCGGCGACAAGGGCTTGGCTGTCCAACTCGAGGACATGGTGCGCGACGAGAGCGGCCATTCCGAAGAGACCGAGCGCATCCTGCGCGACTGGCCGCTTTGATCAGCCATTGATCCACGAAGCGCTTCCAGTGCGGATGGGGTCTTGGCGAGTGGTGAGAATCAACGTCGGCGCTGTGATCCTCATCCATTCCTGTCCGTCTCGATTAGGAGCGTTGCATGGAGTACGTTCCAACTCCACAAAAGTTTCCTCCGCCCGTGGGGTGCATCTCTTCGCTAGGAGTGCAGAGGCGCAGGGCCAGGCTGTGGCGTGGCCCTGCGCTTTTACCCACCTCTAGGTTAACTGTTCATCTCCTGCACTGCACCTGTCACATCCTCCATCGGCACGTTCGGGTCGGGGCGGTGCTGGTAGAAGAGGTCGATCGCCTCCACGCGCAGTCGCTTGAGCGACGCCTCAGCCACGCGCTTGATCTGTTTGGGCCGGCTGTCAAGCCCCACCACAGGACTTGGCCCCTTGTCGGGGTCGTGCTTGAAGCCGAATTTGGTGGCGATCACCACTTTGCCCTTGAACGGCTCCAGTGCTTCGCCGACAAGTTCCTCGTTGGTGAACGGCCCGTAGACCTCCGCCGTGTCGAAGAAGGTGACGCCTCGATCCACCGCCGCGTGGAGAAAATCGATCATTTCCCGCTTGTCGGTCGGCGTGTCGCCGAAGCTCATCCGCATACAGCCCAGGCCGAGGGCCGAGACTTTCAAACCGTCATTGCCTAGCATGCGCATTTGCATTGGAGTGCTCCTTGCTGTTGAACCCTCATGGGTTGATTGCCGACTGCGAAATAACTGATGCTGTGTCGGATAAGCTTGGCGTGCGCCCCTGGGCGGATCAATCAGAAATTCGGTTTCTCAAAGTAGCATCACGAGTTCCTCGATTCTTGTCATATCGTTCGTTTACGATTACCGTACACAAAAACGCACTACGAGGACTCCAACCATGCAAATCGGTATCATTGGCCTGCCCAACAGTGGCAAAACAACCATCTTCAACGCCCTCACCCGCAGCAATACAGCGACCGCGGCCTTTTCCAGCGGCCAGGTCGAAGTCCACACGGCGGTGGTTGACGTGCCCGACCCGCGCGTCGATCGGCTGTCGGCCATGTTCAAGCCGAAGAAGACGACCTATGCCCAGGTCACCTACAATGACATCGCAGGGTTTGGCAAGGGTGCAGCCAAGGCCGGTATTGCCGGACCGCTGCTCAACGCCATGGCCGCCAACGATGCCCTGCTGCTGGTCGTGCGCGCCTTCGAGGATGCGAACGTGCCGCATCCCGACGAAAGCATCAACCCGGCGCGCGACCTCTTGACTATGGAGAGTGAGCTGATCCTCAACGACATGACCATCATCGATCGCCGTCTTGAGCGCCTGAGCGGGCAGAAGAATCGGGGGACGCCTGAGGAGCGAAAACAGATGGCCGTCGAGGAAGCGCTCCTGCAGCGGCTCATGGCTGCGCTGGATGAAGAGAGGCCGTTGCGTGATCTGGAATTGAGCGAGACCGAGCGCAAGATTCTGGGCGGGTTCGGGCTGCTCTCGCTCAAGCCCATGCTGCGCGTCATCAATGCCGGCGACGACGCCAACGAGGCCGACTTCGCCGACCTGCTCGATGCCCGCACCTTTCTCCTGCGCGGGCGGTTGGAAGCTGAGATTGCGCAGATGGCGCCAGAAGATGCAGCCGAGTTCCTGACCGATTTCGGCATCGACGAGCCAGGGCTCAGTCGCGCCATCCGCTTCTGCTATAAAATGCTGGGCTTGCAGAGCTTCTTTACTGTAGGCGAGGACGAGGTGCGCGCATGGACGGTGCCCGTTGGTACGACGGCGCCGGAGGCGGCTGGCGCCATTCACAGCGACCTGCGCAAGGGTTTCATTCGCGCCGAAACCGTCAGCTACGACGAACTGATCGCCGCAGGTAGCCTGGCCGAGGTCAAGAAACAGGGTAAATTTCGTCTCGAGGGCAAGGAGTACGTCGTACAGGATGGCGATGTGCTGAACATTCGGTTCAATTTGTGACGCCAGCGCACTCCGCAAAACAGCTTTAGAGAAACGCAAGGCCAGTAGGAACAATCACGGCTCGATTGCAGAGTTCAACGGGCAGTGGTACGTCTTCTATCACCGTTCGTCACAGGCGAGCCGCTACAACCCGCCGCGTCTGTGTCGAGCCGATCCGCTTCAACGCCGATGGCGGCATCGACGAGGTGGAGATGACGCCCCAGGGTGTGCGCGGTCCCCTGCCTGCCACACAGCCCATCGACGCCTGGCGCGCCTGCTGCGTTCCCCAAACCGGCGGTTGGCAGAAATCGACGACAGTATTCCTGCACCTTGCGGGTGCAAAGAACACCAGGTCAGGTGAAAGCGCAGGCTGATGGCTGAAATACAGCGCTCTCCTACGCGTGTATGCTCACGCGTTCGCGTTCCTCCGCAATACACCCTGCCGCCCACGCCAGCCCACCGCCGATCAACAGCAGCACGATGTTGAGCACAAAAGGCAGGTTCTTGTCGACGCTGGAGAGCGTGCCAGCGATCCAGCCAAAGGGTGCGGTAAGCAGAATGATGCCGACGTATAGGATCGACTGGATGCGCGCCCGCTCCTGTGCGTTGATGGTGAGCACGATCAATTTATCGACCAGCGGGCTGACCGCAGCATAGGCGCATGCCTCCGCAAAAACGCTCAGCCCTAGAGTCGCATAGCCCTGCTCCGGCGCAGTGATCACCAGAGTCTGGCTGAGCATATAAGCGCCAAAGCCTGCCGCCAGGGGCCACTTGAAGTGCATCCAGCCAAGCCGCGGCGTCACAAGAAAGAAAAAGCCCAACGCCACCGCCGACTTGAGAAACGCAAAGATCGCCAGGTTTTCCGGCGGCACATTAAGCTTTTCGGTCGCCAGAATCGCCCAAAAGCTGCCGTTGACCAGCCCGACAATGGCGATCACGAGCATGATGCCGCCGGTGTAGAGCGTCTGTGGGCTGCGCAGGATGGCGCGCACCACGCCATGATACTCACCCAATACAGCGAAGATGCTCTGCCCGCGCGTCTCCACCATGCGCACATTTCCCTGCGTGGTCTCCTCGGTCAGGATGTAAGTGGCGACGGCTTTGACTGTGAACATCACGGCTGCAAAGAGATAGAGCGCCTGCATCGTCGGCACGAGCGAATAGCGCGCCACCAGCAAGCCAGCCAGCGGCGCTACAAAGCCAGCAGCCAGGTTGGCGATGTGAATCCACGTGTAGATCGGCACCAATTGGTTATGGTCGGTGTCCTCCACTAATAGACATGTCCACGAGTTCATGGTGACGCGCCAGATGGCGTTGGCGATGCCCGCTGCCAGGAACCACCATAAATTCTGCGCAAACGCCCAGATCAGTGCAGGAAGGCTCCACGCCAGAATGTCGAAGAGCAGCGTCGTACGTCGCCGCCCCAACTTGTCGGTGATGACGCCGCTCATCAGCGCCCAGAAGACCTGAAAGCCCCAACTGACGCTCAGAACAAGGCCAATATCCTGGTCGGACAAGCCGATGGCGACCATATAGACCGAGGCGTAAGGGGTAAAGAGATTGAAGGGGATGCCCCACAGCGGCTCGGTGTAGACGCAACCGCGCGCGTTGCCGGTAAGTGTGCGAAGCGTGACAATCAACGAATGTGACATGCGACAGCGCCATTTATCCGGTAGCCCCGTCGCAACGCTGGCAGGGCAAGGCGTCTGAAAACGATTTCAATCAGGATACACCAACTGCCTGGCAATCGACCAAATATCAAATGGCGATCATGCGTGTTCTATCCAGCGGCGTAAATTTGCCTCGATACGCGGGCCGGCGGGTAGTTCGCCCGGCTGAAAACGCTGACCGGTCAACATTTCATAGGTGCGAATGTACCGCATGGCCGCCTGCACCGCCAACTCCATCGGCATGGGGAAGGGGTCTCCCTCGCCGCGATAGCCGTACGCCGCATAGTAGAGACGGATGAACTCCTTGTCGAAGTTGTCTGGCTCCTGCTCGGCGGCGATACGGTCGGCGTAGGTCTCGGCGATCCAAAAGCGGCTGGAGTCGGGCGTGTGCATCTCGTCGATCAGCATCACTGAACCGTCTGGCGCAATGCCGAACTCATACTTGGTGTCGACCAAGATCAGCCCGCCGCGGCGCGCCAGCTCTTGCCCGCGGCGAAAGAGCGCAATCGCCGCCGCCGTTACTTGCTCCCAGACCGGCGCCGACGCCAGCCCCTTTTCCACCACTTCGGCGCTGGTGATGCGTTCATCGTGGCCGCCATCGCGCGCTTTGGTCGTCGGCGTGATGATGGGCGCTGGCAGTGCGTCGTTCTTGCGCAGCCCGTCAGGAAAGTCGATGCCGTAGATCGTGCGGTTGCCCAGACTGTATTGATACCAGAGCGCCGTCGACGTGACGCCGGTGATATAGCCGCGCACGACAACCTCCACCGGCAGCGGTTCACAGATGCGGGCAACTGTAACGTTGGGATCGGGCATGGCGAGCAAGTGATTGCCGATGATGTCCTGCGTCTGTGCAAACCACCACGCCGAAAGTTGCGTCAGCACCTGCCCCTTGTAGGGAACCAGCCCCAAAATGCGGTCAAAAGCCGAAAGCCGGTCGGTCGTCACCAGGATCAGCCGGTCGTTATAGTGATAGATGTCACGTACTTTGCCCTGCGTACGTGGACCGAGAAACGGCAAGTCTATAGCGGAAAGCGCGTTGGGCAACGCCGCACGCAGCTCAGTTTCGGTCAACATGATGAGTTCCTTCCGGTTTGAGTGTAGACGCAAATCATAGGAACAATAATATATCATGCCGCCGCCAGCATAACGACACAAGCAACGCCATGTGACGCCGAGTCGATGATCGACGCCGCCCTACGCATGCAGTAGCCCCGCATGAGCCGCCATGATTGACAACCGCCCCGACGTGCTGATACCCTGTCAACAAGTTAACTATTTTCGCCACAAAGTGAAAAAGGATGAACGTTATGCAAATCGGTGTGGTTTTTCCACAGACAGAATTTGGCAATGATCCTGCCGCAATTCGCGATTATGCACAGACGGTCGAGGCGCTCGGTTACTCGCACGTGCTTGCCTATGATCATGTGCTCGGCGCCAACCCGGATCGCCCCGGCGGCTGGAACGGGCCGTACACGCACCTGACCCCCTTCCACGAGCCGTTTCTGCTCTTCAGCTATATGGCTGCCGTGACAACCCGTCTCGGCTTTGTCACCGGCGTCATCATCTTGCCGCAACGCCAAACCGCGCTCGTCGCCAAGCAGGCCGCCACGCTCGACGTGTTGAGCGGCGGGCGTTTGCGCTTGGGCGTCGGCATTGGCTGGAACGCGATCGAGTACGAGGCGTTGGGTGAAGAGTTCCGCACGCGCGGCCGCCGCTCCGAAGCGCAGATCGAATTGCTGCGTCGGCTGTGGACCGAGCCGCTTGTCACTGTGCACGACGAATGGCACAACATTTCCGATGCTGGCATTAACCCGCTGCCGGTGCAACGTCCGATTCCAATCTGGTTGGGCGGTCACGCCGACGCTGTGCTCGATCGCCTGGCGCGGCTAGGCGACGGCTGGCTGCCAAACCACCGCACCACGCAGGACGCCGCCGATGCGCTGACAAAACTCGATGGCTATCTTGCCCGGCAGGGTCGCACGCGCCGCGATATCGGCATCGAGCCACGGCTACATGTCAAGGATGGCGACGCCGACTATCAGCGTCGCGTCATCGAAGATTGGCGCCAGGCTGGCGCCGACTATTTTTCGGTTAACACTATGGGCTGTGGCTTCACGACGCCGCAAGAGCACATACAGGCGTTGGAAAACTTTGTGAAAATGGTGGGCGTCTCATAGACGCCCACAGATAGATTTCGTAAACCCTTTCAGGAAGCTTTGGTCTCTGAAAGGGTTTCGTTTACTCATCGCCTATCGACTGAATATTGCCCAGCCCGGTGATGTTTTGCGTGACCTGCGGGTTGCCGACATAGCGGATGTTGCCGGCGCCGGAGATATTCGCTGCCAATGTCTCGACTGCCCAAACCTCAGCATTGCCCAACCCCGAGATGCGAACTGCGGCGCTTTGTGATCGTAGTTTCACCGCATAATAGGAGCCAGCGCCCGACACCGTCACGGCCTGTTTGTTGACTTCACCGCTCAGATTTGCGCTGCCCAACCCCGACAGGGTGACAGCCAGATCGGCTGCGGCGAGATTGTCAATCTTCAGCGAGCCGGCGCCGGTCAGCGATAGCGCCAGATTCCTGGTCTCCAACGACGCGATTTCGATATTGCCGAGGCCGGAGAGGGTGAGACTTTCCAGATTCTTCACAGTTAACACATAACGCAACGGCACAATCGGGCGGCCAATGTTGGCTGCGCCAGCATCAATGTGTAGCACGCCGTCTTGCACGGTTGCACGGATCAACGCCACGATGTTGTCATCGCCGGTGATCGTCAATGACTCCTCAGCGCCTTGGGTGATCGTCAGGTCGCCAACAAAAGCAAATTTGACGGCGTTGAAGTTGCTCACGGAGCGGGTCTCAGTGACGCTTCTTCCAGAACCAACGACCATGCCAAACGAACAACTCGATAGCAAAATGATCCCAAACAGCAAAGTCACTATCCACAGTGTATTTTTCTGCATATTCATATTCATGTTCATGCTCTCCTGGAATCGACCTCTAGAATCAACATCTCAACGCTTTCATTGTTGCTTCCACTCTTAATTCAGTCTACTTCAGTCTACCACGCGTTGAGGCTGCTTTGATCCACCGATGGTCGAGACCCGCTGTTCAATGTTAGAATCGAAGGGTCTGGGCTTAGCGAATAATGCGTTCCATGTCAGCCCCCACGTGCTGACCGCTGTCAAATACAACAGCCTGCTTCCGTGATATTTGGCGTTGACTTGCTCAGCGCCTCACCTGCCCCAGATAGCGGCGCAGACGGTCCCACCGTTCGAGAATTTGCGTGCGCAGGGTGAGGCGCCGGGCTTCTGGCGCATAGTGCAGGGCGCTGACCTCCTCGCTTATCAACCGCACCTCGCGACCGACCAGACGGCGCACTTCCGGTTCATCTTGCCGAACAGTCTGGATGTACGTCGAAAGCGCTGCACCATATTCAAGCACAGTTTCCCCAGCTTCAGGCGCCCGTCCCAACCGGCTGCCCCACCGCACAATGGCGTCCCACGGGTCTTCCCGATTGAGACGCCATCGCTGAAGAAGTGCAATTCCGCCTGCCGCCGCAACAATGGCAGGAAGGAGTAGCCACAGCCAACGGTCGTCGAAGGGTGGATCGACGGGCAGCGGCTCGACTGCGGGTGAGGAGGGCGAAACGGCGCTAACGCCGCGCGCCATGCCAATGCGAGCCAACTCCGGGCGACCGGCTGTCGGCTCGAACGGTATCCATCCAACCTCTGGGAAATAGACTTCGGGCCACGAATGCGCGTCCGCCTCGGCGACCGTCCACACCTGTTCTGTCTGGCTCCATGAACCGTTGGTGAAACCGGTCACAAAGCGCGCCGGAATCCCCGCCGCGCGCGCCAACACGACAAAGGCTGTGGCGTAGTAGTCGCAGTAGCCGCGCTGTAGATCGAACAAGAAATAGTCCGCTACATCTGTAATATCTTCCGGCGGAGCAGAGACCGTGAGATCATAGGGGAACGTGCGCAGATAGCGCTCGATGGCGGTCGCTCGCGCAAAGAGCGTGTCGGCGTCGGCGGTTAAGTCAGCAGCCAGGGCACGCGTGCGCACGGTGACGCTCGCCGGCAGATCGAGATATATGGCGTACTCAGCGGGCAACGGCGTCATCGCATTCCAGTCGGGCAAAGCGTTCAGCTCATCGGTTGAAAGCGCCGGGATCAGCGATGAAATGGTGTAGCTGCGCTCATTGCTGCGCAACGCCACCAAGTCGCCGGCAAAGCGTTCCTCCGCCTGGTACGCGACCGACGGCGCAAACGGCTCACTGGCGGCGAAGAGGATGCGACTCGCCGGCGTCACACTGATGTTTTGGAGGAGCGTGCGGCGTCCGGCGTCGGAGAGCGGCGACCAGGGTCGTTCGGCGCCCGGCTCGCTGCGTTGCGTTGTCGGCGGATTCTGCCAGCCGAGACCGTCGTAGTCGGAAAAGGTCATGCCGCGCAGATTGTGCGCGGGCGGCGGCGCATCAAACGAACGCGGCGATTCGCTCGTTCGCACGCGCAAGATCACGCGCTCGTTCAGCGTCGGGCCGCCGCGCAGCAGGAACTCATTGGGCAACCCACCCGCCAGGTCGCCGCCGGCCCATGGATTTCTGCCCGTGAGTTCGGGAAAGGCCCGCTTGCCAAGCGCCTCCAGTCGTTCGTTGAACGGCGCAATCAACGTGTAGTACCGAGCCGTGATCTCCAATGAATAGAGGTTGGGCATGATGGCGGCGGCGGCAACTACCAGCGCGATCACGCCCAGCGAGACAAATGCGCGCTCGGTCAACGCCAACGGGTTGTAGTCGAGCTTCAACGCCTGCCAACGTTCGGTCAACGCAAGCTGGTCGAGCGTCAAATGCAACAGCAGCGTCAGCCCGGCGCCAGCCACGATCAGCCATCGCTCGACCGGGCTGTAGAGCATCACCAACCCAACCACCCATAGGATCGGCGCAGCAGCCAGCAATCCATTGCGAAAGCGCCGCACCAACCCCGCCGTCAGCAAGCTGAGCGCCCATACGATCAGCAATGCAAAACCAAAGAACACCAGATCGTCGCGACCCGCTGTGTTGTTTTGCACGCCCTGCCACCAAAGCATGTAGCGCACACCGACCTGCTGCAGCGACTCGATGGCATGAAGCGACAGGCTGTTCCATGCGCCGGTGACAACCGCCTGCCCGATCAGCGCCGGCCCCGGCAGCCAGCCTGCCAGTAGTTGGCTGAGCGTCACAGTGCTTAGCGCCAACAACGCAATGCCTTGTACGACTATACGCAAAAACTGTCGCCCACCGATGTATGGGCGGCGCCAGCCCGCAACCAGCCAAAAGATCATGATCGCCAACGGGCCAGCCAGGTAAAGTCGCCCGATCAACGCACCCGAACGCAGCCAGCGATTCTCCCACAACAGCGCAGCCGGCAACATCGCCAACATCAGACAGAGCGCCAGCACGATCCAGCCCAGGTAGGGTCGCCATCTTTCACCTGCCCAACGCACGCTGCGTACAAACCAGTGGCTTTCAGCCGACGCTTCGTCGCCGCCCCAACCAAAGGTGCGCTCGTTCATCCGACCTCCTCCTCGATCTCGACGGTGAAGGCGCCGCCGGTGGGCGTGGTGCGGATGACCTTGCGTCGCCGTCGGTAGGTGAGCGCAGCGCGCAGCTGTGTATCGGTGCGCAAAAGCTGATGAGGAATATCGAGACGGGCAAGCAGCGCCATGCACTCGTGGGCGGCGGGCGCCTGTTCGGGCGCAGTCACGGCGACGACGCTGCTGAACAACCCTTGCCCGCCGGCGCGCACCAGTTCGGCGATCCAGCGCGGCGCTTGCTCACCAAGCGCTGGCGTGACGACGATCAGAGTGTGGCGGCGACCGAGCAGTGAAAGGCTGCTGAGCAAGAGGTCGTGCAGCGCAGTCGCAGAAGGGCGCGCCGGCGCCAACGCTGCCATGATCGCCCAGAGTTGCGCCTGCCCGGCCTGAGGCGCCAGGGTGACCACCTCTTTACCCGACGCCATGAGCAACCCAACTGCGCGGCGGTCGCGACCAGAGACCATCTCGGCGGCCATGCTGGCGGCAAGCATGACGCCATATTCGAGCGTGCTTTCGGCGCCCTCCCCGTGCTGCACCGCTGCGTCGAGATCAAGCACGATCCAGACGTCGCCGCTCGGCTCCTGCTCCAGCTCTTTCATGGTCAGCCGCCCGCGATGTGCGGTTGTGGGCCAGTGGACAAGGCGCAACGTGTCGCCAGGCGCATAGTCGCGCACACTGGCAGCCGGCCGCGCGCCGTGCAACGAACGTCGGCGCCGCGTGTGGCCGTCCGCGCCCCCACGCGGCAGCTCAACCTCTGGCAACTGCACAACGCGCGGATAAATGAGCACATTCTCGAACTCATCATGGCGCTGCGTGGCGCGGAACAATCCGAAGGGATCGCCCAATTCGATGGTGTGCGGCCCCAGACGAAAGACACCACGCTGCCCACATTCAGCATCGGTGCGCCAGCGATAGTCGCTTTTGGGGCCGCAAGCAACCACGATCCCCGGCGCATATCCCGGCAAATTGGATGCATCGACGAACGCAGCCCACAGCAGCGGCAGCCCGCTGGCATTGGCGATGGCAAACTCCTCGCGCAACGAATCGCCCGCCACCAGGATCGCACCGCTGCGTCGCCGCGTGAAGTGAACGCACTGCGCCTGCTCGCGCACCCACGCATAACCAATGGCATAGACGCCGATGATCGTCGTCAGCATCACCACCCAGACCGGGTGCGGCGTCACCAGTTGACCAAAAAGCAGAAACGGCAGCAAAAAGAGCGGCCAAATCGTTCGCGCCTCAATCGTCACATTCGATGGCAGCCGCCAATTCCACAGCCCGACGCGCCAACGCTCGCACAGTGACATCCGCTCTCTTTCCTCTCCACCAGCCATTTGGCAATCGTTCCTCAATCGTGACAGAATGAACTATATGAAATGAACTATATGAAAAGTGAGATTGGAGGGATGATGAGATTGGAGATTTGGAGATTGGAAATCAACTCGTCAGTGCTAGACTTTCCCATCTCCTCATGCCCAGAAATTGCGCCTCACAACTCGCCCATCCTTCCTAGCGTACCATGAAATTGACACAACTCCCAGTGATGAGACAGCCTGCCTTTGAGGATGACGGAACCGTCACCGGCGTGATCGCGTCGGCGCGAATTATGGCGGGCAGCCTGCTCTTCACGGTTGCGTTGCCGGCTGGCGTGGTGCACGAACCGTTGGCGGGGCGCTACTTCCTGGCGCGCTGTGTGGAGCCGACGGAGTGGGCGCGCAGCCACGACTGGACTTTCTCGCTGCGGCGTCCGCTGTTCGTTGCGGGCTGGCGTCCCGCCACTGCCGCCGACGGAGTCGAACGCTGGCTGCTAACCAGCCCACAGCTTGAAGATTCCGGCGTCAATTGGCTGGCGGCGCGACCAACGGATGCGCCGATCAACCTGGTTGGTCCGTTGGGCAACGGCTTTGTGCTGCCCCCACGCACGCGCCAGCTCGCCGTCGTCAGTGAACCGGCGCGTGTTGCGGCGCTCCTGCCGCTCATTCACGCGATGCTCGATCGCGGCGGACGCGTGGTCATTCTCTTGCAGGCCCACAACTCAATCGAACCGCTGTTGCGCGATCTGCTGCCGTTGGCGACCGAGGTTCACCAGGAAGCGCCGGGTATGAGCTGGCGCGCCCGTCTGCAAGGCGTGCTTGCCTGGGCTGACGTCGTTGCTACGGCGCTGCCCGCTCGCGAAACCGCTGGACTGCTCGAAGCGGTGCAGACAGCGCGTTTGCGCGTAGAACGCGGTCTGGTGCACTGTCTGGTCGATGCGCGGCTGGTGTGCGGCTACGGCGCGTGTTTGGCGTGCCTGACGCCCCTCGCCAACGGCCGCTGGACACGCACATGCGTGCACGGCCCCGTGTTTGATCTGGCAGACCTGGCGGCTGGATGACAGAGGGGGACTGCTCACCCGGCTCTGGAAATCTCGTCTACCAATCGTCAAGAAAAGTCGAGCGAAACTTGCTACATTTATGACGCAGCGCACAGGGGGAGGCGCCACGCTCTTTGCAGCGACCACGATGAGCTACGACCTGGCCGGGCGCAAGCTGGCGATGAGCGACCCGGATTTGGGCGCCTGGGGCTACACCTACGACGCCGCCGGCAACCTGCGCACCCAGACCGACGCGCGCAACTGTCGCACGACCTTAAGC
>CALJMI010000088.1 GCA_937981885.1 uncultured Caldilinea sp. | reverse complement strand
TGATTCTGGTCGGGCACTCATCCACAGCGAAACGTTGAACAAAATGAACAAACTGCTTGATCTGCTTCAAAAGGAATCCGTCCTGCTCCTCGATGGCGCCATGGGCACCGAACTCTTTGCGCGCGGGCTGGTCTCCGGCGGCAGCCCGGAGGAATGGAATGTCACCCATCCCGAACGCGTGCAGGATGTGCACCGCGCCTACGTCGAAGCCGGCTCCAACATCATCCTGACCAACTCCTTTGGCGGCACGCGCTACCGGCTCAAGTTGCACAACTTCCAGGATCGCGTCGTCGAGTTGAACCGCGCCGCCGCGCAAAATGCGCGCGCCGTGGCCGACGCCGCCGGGCGCACCGTGCTCGTCGCCGGCTCGATGGGTCCGACCGGCGAGCTGCTGATCCCGATGGGCAGCATGAGCTACGAAGAATGCCGCGACGCCTTTGCCGAGCAGGCGCGTGGGCTGGTCGAGGGCGGCGTCGACATCCTGTGGGTCGAGACGATGAGCGACCTGAACGAGGTCAAAGCCGCCGTCGAAGGCGCGCGCTCCGTCGATCCGGACATCCCCATCTGCGCCACGATGAGCTACGACACGCGCGGGCGCACGATGATGGGCGTCACCGGCGCGCAGATGGTGCAGGAACTGGCCGGGCTGGGGCTGACCGCAGTCGGCGCCAACTGCGGCAACAACCTGATCGACACCGAGGCGGCGCTCGCCGAGATGCACGCCGCCGCGCCCGACCTGATCTTGATCGCCAAAGCCAACGCCGGGATGCCGCGCTACGAAGGCGATAAGCTCATCTATGACGGCACGCCCGCCGTGATGGCCGCCTACGCCGACCGCGTGCGCCGCCACGGCATCGCGTTGATCGGCGGCTGTTGCGGCAGCGGGCCGGCGCACATCCGCATGATGCGCCAGGTGCTCGACGGCGTGATTCCCGTACCGGAAGTCGAGCCGCTGACGCCGCAAGCCGCCGCGCCGGAAGCGGCCAGTCGTACACGCGAGCGGCGCGTGCGCAGGGGGTGAAACCAATGGTTGCCAGGGTAACACGCGAATTGAACGAAACCACGATTGAATTGTTGGCCGAGGTGTTGCCCGGCGAACAGAGCGTCGATGCACGCGTTCGTTACCTTCTAGAAGCCGAATTGCTGCGCACGCTGGGCAAACACCGTCGCATCAATGCTGCCTTCGTCAAGAAATATGGTATGGAATTTGCAGAGTTTCTGGAACGTGACGTGGTGCATCAGCAAGGCTACACCTGGGAAGTTGAGCGGGATGCCATGGCATGGGAAACGGCGCTTGGTGGGATCGAGATGCTCGAAGCACGCTTACGCGAGTTGAAGACACATGCCGGAGCTGACGCTACAAACGCTTCGTGAACAGATTGAGCGCGCCGCAGATGCCTGCTGGTTTGTTCAATTCGTCGAGGAGATCGAGCGGACGCCCATCACGACTACTTTTCGTTTGTACACGATTCGCACTGGACTATTTGTGCAAGTATTCTGGGGAGCACGCTCAAAGACTCTGAGCCTTGTTCTGATCGAGTCGGAGCAGCGTATCTTTGGTGCTGATTTTCACCGTGGTCGTTGGCATCTACACCCTTTCGGCGCAGCAGATGACCATGTATTTCTGCCAAAGGGGATGGGTGACACTCCAGTGGAACGGTTCATGGAAATGGTCGAGGCTATTTTGGTTGAGAACGATCTACTTTAGAAGGAATTATGGCAACTATCCTGCGCAATCGTCCCGCCTTGCTCGAAAAGACCTATCAGATCGCCGAACGCGCAGCGTGGGCGCTCAATCCGCTGATCGCCAAGATCGGCTACGCGCGCGTCGAACGGCTGCTCAAGCCTGCCGAGGACTTCGCCAAGGAGCGCATCTTCGGCTGTCACCACTGCGGGCAGTGCATCCTCCACTCGACCGGCATGTCTTGCCCGATGGAGTGCCCGAAGAATCTGCGCAACGGCCCGTGCGGCGGCGTGCGTCCCAACGGTCACTGCGAGGTCAAGCCGGAGATGCGCTGCGTGTGGGTCGTTGCCTACGAGAACTCGCAGCAGATGCCGATCTACGGGCACGAGCTGGTTCAGATTCAACCGCCGGTCAACCGTCGCCTGGAGGACACCTCGGCGTGGATCAACATGTTGACGGGCGTGGATAAGCGCGTGCCTGCCGGATGGATTCCGATCGAAGAAGTTGGGGTGGCGCATCGGGCTCAGTAACGGATATGCTCTGGAGACGTGAGCGTGCTGACCATTGTCTGGACAGAGTATTTCAAGTATCGTGCTCAAACGCGCGGCTTTGATCTGAATCAGCTCGAGCAGATTGTCCGATACTCAGGCGAACGTTACCGCGATACAGAGACAAGTCGTCTCATCGCCATCGGACGACATGGCTACAGCCTTGTCATGATTGCCTATGAAGTAGAAGGATCAATCGCAACGCCGATCACGGTTCACACAATTAGTCGTCAACAGGTTCGATTCAGGGTTCAGACAGGAAGATTTGTCAATGAATAAGCCACGGATGGTCTACTTCGAACAGGAAGACGTCCTGCATATTGTCATCGCAGATGGGAATGAGGAAGCTAGTTTCGAGCTTAGCCCAAACGTAACCGTCGAACTTGGCAGTGACAACGAGATAATCGGCGTTGAGATTCTCAATGCGAGCGCCTTTCTGCGCGATACCCTTCTGGAGTCTGTACAGGCTCGCGTGAGCCGACTGTCCCAGCTAAACCTGGTATGAACACATCAATATCATTTGTGGATCATCATGATAACGCGCCAATGCGCAGCCGCCTCGAACGCGTCCTGCGCTCTGGTCGCTTTGCCGTGACCGCCGAACTCAACCCGCCCGACTCCGCCGACCCGCAGGAGGTCTACGACGCCGCGCTGGTGCTCTCCAGCATCTGCGACGGCATCAACGCGGTCGATGCGTCGGGCGCCAACTGCCACATGTCGAGCGTGGCGATCTGTGCGTTGCTGACACGCGCCGGCTATGAGCCGGTCTATCAAGTCTCCTGCCGCGACCGCAACCGCATCGCCATCCAGGGCGACCTGCTCGGCGCAGCGGCGATGGGCGTGCGCAACGTGCTTTGCATCACCGGCGACGATGTGACCGCCGGCGACCAGCCCGAAGCCAAACGCGTCTTCGATCTCGATAGCATCCAGCTACTGCACACAGCGCGCATCATGCGCGATCACGGCGTCTACCTGAGCGGACGCAAGCTGACCGTGCCGCCGCCGCTTTTCCTGGGCGCGGCGGAGAATCCCTTTGCCCCACCCTTCGATTGGCGACCGCAGCGGCTGGCGAAGAAGGTCGCCGCCGGCGCCGAGTTCATTCAGACCCAGTATTGCTTCGATATCCCGCGCTTCCGCACCTTCATGCAGCGCGTGTGCGACCTGGGGCTGCACGAAAAATGCTTCATCCTGGCGGGCGTGGGACCGCTGCGTTCGGTCGGCGCGGCCGAATTCATGCGCACAAAGGTGCCGGGCGTCTACATCCCCGATGCTGTGATCGGGCGGCTCAAGGGCGTGCCCAAGAACAAGCAGCGCACTGAAGGCAAAAAAATCTGCGTCGAAATCATCCAACAGGTGCGCGAAATTGCAGGCGTGGCGGGCATTCACATCATGGCGTATCGTCAAGAGGAGCTGGTTGCCGAAATCGTGGAGGAAGCCGGACTGCTGCCGCGTCCTTTCCGCGCCGACGCGCCGCATCCGACGCGTGAGCGTCACCTGCACCGTTCGGAGGAACCGGCGCGCTGAGTAGTAATCGCCTTTCAGGAAGCATCGCTGCTGGCTGGAAAATATCGAATCGATTTGATTGAATCAAGGAGCAATTTTGTGGAAACCATTGTCAGTTCACGCACCAAAGAAGTGCGCATCGGCCCCGATCTGCCATTCGTGATCATTGGCGAACGCATCAACCCGACCGGGCGCAAGAAACTGGCGGCCGAGATGGCGGCTGGCGATTTTTCACGCGTGATCAACGATGCCCATGCCCAGGTTGCCGCCGGCGCGCACATGCTCGACGTTAACGCCGGCATCCCACTCGCCGACGAACCGGCGATCCTGGCAGAGACAGTCAAGCTAGTGCAGTCGATCACCGATGTCCCGCTTTCGATTGATTCGTCGATTGTCAAGGCGCTGGAGAGCGGGCTATCCGTCTACCAGGGCAAGGCGCTGGTCAACTCGGTAACGGGCGAGGAAGAGCGGCTCGAAGCAGTGCTGCCCCTGGTCAAGAAATATGGTGCGGCGGTGATCGCCATCTCCAACGACGAAACCGGCATCTCCGAAAACCCGGAAGTGCGCCTGGCGGTGGCAAAGAAGATCATCGAGCGGGCAATGGATCACGGTATTCCACGCGAGGATGTATTGATCGACCCGCTGGTGATGCCGATCGGCGCCATGCGTTACGCTGGCCGGCAGGTCTTTGAGATCGTGCGCCGCTGCCGCGATGAACTCAAGGTCAACACCTGCTGCGGCGCCAGCAACGTCTCATTCGGGCTGCCCAACCGCGGCCCGCTCAACGGCACGTTCCTGGCGATGGCGATCGGGGCTGGCCTGACCTCAGCGATCACCAACCCAATTGAGGAACACATCAAGACCGCAATCATGGCAGCGGACGTGATGACCGGCAACGACGAGAATTGCCTGAACTGGATCATGGCAAACCGCGAGCCGAAGCCGGAGGGCGAAGCGGCTGCCAGCGGAGCACGCCGCGAGCGAAGGATGCGGAGAGGATAAACGGAGATTAAGAGATTGGAGATTGGGCATGGTCACGAGCCCAATCTCCAATCTCCTAATCTCCAATCTCCTAATCTCTATGTCCACCTGTCTGATCATCTGCGGCGCGCTGGCGCGTGAAGTGCTGGCGCTCAAAGAACGACATAACTGGAAAGTGGATGTGGTGGCTGTCCCGGCCACCTTCCATATGATTCCGGCGCGCATTGCGCCCGCCGTGGAAAAGCGCATCGTCGCCCTGCGCGACCGCTACAAGCGACTAGTTGTCGTGTATGGCGACTGCGGTACGGGCGGTGCACTCGATGCGATGCTCGACCGGTTGGGCGTCGAACGCATTGCCGGCCCGCACTGCTACGAGTGGTACGGCGGCGGGCTGTTTCAGCAATTACTGGACGAGGAGCCGGGCAGCTATTTCGTGACCGACTTCATGGTGCGCCAGTTTCGCACGTTGATCCTCAAATCGATGGGGCTGGATCGCTTCCCACAGCTCAAGGACGACTACTTTGGCAATTACCGGCGGCTGGTCTATCTGGTGCAGAAGCCCGACCCGGCGCTGGTCGAAGAGGCGAAAGCCGCGGCATCTTATCTAGGATTGCCGCTGGAAATTCGGGCAACCGGCTACAACTTTCTAGAGGCGCGACTGTTGGAGCTGCTCCAGCCAGAATCAAAACTAATTCTGGCGCACGCGCTCAAATGATCGACGCTATTGCTCTTGCATTCCCCCTAAAAACCGTGGTCATCTCCTCCTGCGTGTTGGGATGCCCTGTCACGCCAGAGGCAATGACCTACTTTATCCCCGATATGAAGTAGCCCCTAAACAAGACAGCGATGATTTGACAAATAGCAACCCTTTCCCCATAATAATTTAGGAGTCCTAAATAATGTCATCGTTCAATCCAAAGCACCGAGATACGCCTGCCAGTCAGATTACGATTGCACTTTATCGCATTGCCCAGGCAATTGATTACATTTTCCGAGAACGAGGCAAAACCATGCGTCTTTCTCCGACACAGATTCAATCGTTGTTTTTTCTCAAATATGCTCGTCCGGGCGTTCGTACGATTGGGGGTTTAGCCAATCGGTTGGGAGTCGCCTATGCAACATCGAGCGGTGTGGCTGATGCGCTTGAAGGCAAACAATTGATCAAACGCGCGCCATTGCCAGAAGACCAGCGCGTCGTCACGCTTGGGTTGACACCAAAAGGCGAACACGACATAGAAACGCTGAACGATGTGCTAGATGAAATTGAACTTGCCGTGGCAGCTTTATCAGAGACAGAACAGATTATCTTTATGCGCGCAACCCAGGCTATCGTTCGCCGATTACAGCGCGCCGGATACGTGAGCGTTTACGAAATGTGCTGGGGTTGTCAATTCTTTCAGAAAGATGCGCATCCCAACGATCCACGCGAACCTCATCACTGTACATTCGTAGATGCTCCCTTGTCTGAGCCAAACACCTATCTTGAGTGCCCCGACTTTGTTCCGGCAGAAAGTTGAAAGGGGGTGAGGCCGTGTCTCTGCTGCTCATTTTGTGCGGTGCAACAGAATGTTGCCAGATCGACTGACACCACAACCGTCTAAATAAACCCGGCATTCCGTGATAACTGAATCTTCCACCACAACCCATTCTGAGGAGGCAATGACATGACTACGACTGACATCTCCGGCTATTCCTATGGGACAGATCAGGTTGCTCGATCTCCGCTCAACGCGCAAGAGCTGGAGAACTTGAAAAAAGCTGTACTCTTCGGGGCCGAAGACGAGAAATACCTGCGTTTGGCCGGTGAGGTTCTGGCAGATCAAGTCGAGAACATCCTTGACCTATGGTACGGTTTCGTAGGCTCCCATCCTCATCTGGTGCACTACTTCACCGATGGCAAGGGAAACGCCAACACCGACTATCTCGCCGCCGTACGCAAGCGCTTTGGTCAGTGGATTCTAGACACCTGCAACCGCCCCTATGACCAGGCGTGGCTCGACTATGCTTATGAAATTGGCTTGCGTCATCACCACACCAAGAAGAACAAAACAGATGGCGTTGATTCTGTGTCAAACATAAACCATCGCTACCTGGTTGCTTTCATCTACCCCATTACGGCGACTATCAAGCCTTTTCTAGCCAGGAAGGGGCATGATCCCGAAGAGGTGGACAAGATGCATCATGCCTGGTTCAAATCGGTGGTAATGCAGGTGGCGCTGTGGAGTGCACCTTACGTCAAAGATGGGGATTTTTAAACAATTGGTTGGGGCGCGCTAAACCAAAAAGCCTCTTTCCTGTGCAGGAAAGAGGCTTTTTATCTGGCTCCCCGGGTTGGACTCGAACCAACAACCGTCCGGTTAACAGCCGGATGCTCTGCCGATTGAGCTACCGAGGATTACTGCCAACAGAATTAAAGTATAGGGGAATGAAGCAGGGTTGTCAAATTTGGCGGCGGAAAAAAGGGAAAGTAAAGACTGGAGATTGGAGATTTCGAGGCATCCATCATCTCCAGTCTTCACGCCAGATAATCCCTCAACTTTCGGCTGCGTAGGGGATGTCGGAGCTTGCGCAACGCCTTAGCCTCAATCTGGCGCACGCGCTCGCGCGTGACGTTGAACTCCTTGCCTACATCTTCCAGCGTGCGCGTGACGCCGTCCTCTAGCCCGAAGCGCATGATCAACACCTTACGCTCGCGGTCACTCAGCCCGTCGAGAATCTCCTCCATCTGCTCCTTGAGCAGGCGGCGGCTGGCCGAATCGACCGGGCCGGGCAGGCTGTCGTCCTCGATGAAATCGCCGAGATAGCTGTTCTCCTCCGAACCGACCGGCGTCTCCAGGCTGAGCGGCTCCTGGCTGAGACGTTGGATGCGCCGCACTTTGGCCGCCGCGCGCTCAAGCTGACGCTGCAAGTCCGGTTCGATGCGCCGTCCTTTGGCGTTTGCCTCACGATAACGCCTGATTTCATCCGGCTCCAGAAACTCCATTTCGATGGCGATCTCCTCGAATGTCGGCTCGCGGCCAAGCTCCTGCTGCAGGCGACGCTGCGTGCGCGCCTGGCGGTTGATCGTCTCGACCATGTGCACCGGGATGCGGATGGTGCGCGCCTGGTCGGCGATGGCGCGGCTGATCGCCTGGCGAATCCACCAAGTGGCGTAGGTGCTGAACTTGAAGCCGAGGGTGTGGTCGAACTTATCCACGGCGCGCAGCAGGCCGAGGTTCCCCTCCTGAATCAGGTCAAGAAAGTTCAGTCCACGGCCGATATAGCGTTTGGCGACGCTGACGACCAAACGCAGGTTGCTCTGCGCCAGCTTGTTGTGTGCGACGCGTCCCTGGCGAGCCAACAACTCTAGTTCATCCTTTTGATCAAGCTCTTCATCGCTCAGGTCAGCGTCGCTGCGACCGCCGAAGAGCCTCTCCAGCTTCTCCTCCGCCTCGACGCCGATGCGGATTTTCTCGGCCAGCTCCATCTCCTCTTCCGCCGAAAGCAGCTGGTGGCGGCCGATATCGCGCAAATACATGCGCACCGGGTCGAGGCTCTGTCCCACTTCTTGCAGATCGGCGATGAGCGTCTCGATCGGCTTATACTTCTCTTGCTCGATCTCTTCTTCGAGTTTAATGTCGCGCTCTATACGTGGAATGGGCGCGCTGTCTTCCTCTTCGATTTCAGCGTCTTCCACTTCTTCGAAGAGATCGTCTTCTTGTGATTCGCTTTCACCCAAATGAATATACTCATCTAGTTCACTTTCACCGGTTTCGCCGCGGTGCGGCAACGGGGCAATGAACTCGATCTCGTCTTCGGGCTCGTCCGGCTCTGGGGAGTGATTGATAGGCTTCGCCATTGATTTATTGATTCGCCCTTATCTACACCGTCGAAAGTTTCAAGCCTTCCTGCTTGCCGATCGTCTTGCGAAACAACTCCTGGGGAATGCGCACACTCTGGCGCTGCAGGTGCGCCAGCTCGCGCAGGTAGGCATTGGTCATTTTCTCAAAACCGCGCGCCGCCTCCAGATCGCCTGCACGCTGCAACTCATCTTGCAGATATTTGATCTTTGTCATTTCGGATCGCACGCGATCCATGCGCACACGCAACAGGCCTTTGACTGCATCCTCGCGCACCACCAATGAATCGCGCAGCGGCAGCATCGACGCGTACGCCATCAGTCGCGCCAGCCGACCATGCAAATGCTTATCTAGCATATCCTGAAATAGTTCGATGTCCCAAGGTTCATCGCTATTCAGAAACTGTTTGAGCGCCCGAAAAATTTCCTGATTTTCGACATGTTGCCAATCCGGCGGTAACAACGGCGCCAGATGATAGCGTTCGATGACATCATTGGCTAGAAACACCACCAGATCGACGTTCGCCAGCAACAGCGCCAGCAGATGCTCCTCGTGGTCATATTGGTTGGGGCGATGTTCTGGCCGCATTTGTGGGCGAGGTGCGTTCGCCGGCTCATCGGCAGCCCCCCCATCGGTGCGTCGGCGAAACCCAACCCCAGCGCGCAATGTACGCGCCGACGCCTGCACCCGACTGGCGATCGTCATCTCATCGATCTGCACCATCCTGCTCAGCAGCTGGATGTAATGCTGTCGTTCAATTTCGTCGCTCAATTCGGCGATCAGCGGCGTCAACTCGGCGACGGCTTTTCCTTTGCCAAGCGCGCTGGTCAGATCAGTTTGTCGGGCGATGACATCGCAATAGAAGTCGACCAGCGGTTTGGCGGAGGCGACAATCTGTTCCCACAGCCGTGCATCCTGTCGGATGACATCGTCCGGATCGCGCCCTTCGGGCAGGGTGGTGATGAACAGATTGGCGCCCAGTCGATCCTCGAACTGAACCTTGCCGCCTGGCGCCACGACCGGTTTGCGCACACGCGCCAGCGCCTGACGAGCCTGATTCAAGCCGCGGATCGTGGCCTGTTGACCGGCGGCGTCGGCGTCGAGCGCCAACACAAAATTGTTGGTCTGGCGGTGGAGTTGTTGCAGTTGTTCAGCTGTAAGCGATGTGCCCATACACGCCACCACATTTGTGTAGCCGTGTTGATGCGCAGCGATCACATCCATATAGCCTTCGACGATCACCACCTGGTCGCGCTCGCGGATCGAGCGATGCGCCAGGTCGAGACCGTAAACGATGTGGCTTTTGATAAAGAGCGGCGTCTCCGAGGTATTCAAATACTTTGGAACGCCATCGTCGAGAACGCGGCCGCCAAACCCTATCACGCGTCCCTGCCGGTCGCAAATAGGAAAGAGAACGCGATTCCGAAACGCATCAAAGGTTGTCTGGCGTTCCTCGCTGCGTTTGATTAAACCGGCCTCAAGCAGCACATCGAGTGAGAAGCCGCGCTCGAGCAGGTGATCGCGCAGATTGCTCCAGCCTGTGGGCGCAAACCCAAGTCGAAAGTTGGCTATTGTTGCAGGGTCAATGCCGCGGCGTTCGAGATAGGCTCGTGCATCGGCGGCGGCGGGATGATGCGCCAGAGTCTGTTGATAAAAGGTGGCGGCTGCTTCGTTGGCTTCGTAGAGACGGCTCCGCTGTTCGCCGCGCGCGTCGCTCTCGACAGGTTTCAACTCGACGCCAACCTGGTTTGCCAGCAGCTCGAGCGCCTCTCGAAAAGTGAGGTTCTCTTTGCGCATTACAAACCCGAAGACATCGCCCCCAGTTCCACATGCGCCAAAACAATGCCATGTGCCGCTGTGAGGAAAGACGACGAAACTCGGCGTTCGTTCGCTGTGAAATGGGCAAAGTCCTTTATACACGCTTCCTGCGCGCTTGAGCGGGGTATAGCGGGAGATCAACTCGACAATGTCAACCCGCTGTTTGACTTCGTCCGTGACGCTGCCAACCATACTATTCCATGCTCCATCGCCACGGTGAATCGGCTGTTCCAGACCCCTTGTGGATGCGTGCATTATACCGGCTGATCAAATAGGTGTCAAAGCGATTTAGCGACATGGGCGTGACGCAGGCTTTGAGCGGATGCACTGGAAAACGCTTGAAGGCGCAGGAAAAGGCGGGACATCGCAGACCGTTGCCTCCACCTGCATTAATCGCTTTCTCCAGCAACGTCAACCAGCCCGTAACGCCGCGCAATCGTCGGGTAGATGCGCTCAGCCGCCAGAAAGACCTCGATCAGCTGCATGGCTTTGAGCAGATTGCCACGCGTCTGAATGCGCCCACTGAAGAATGCCTGATGTGTGCTCTCCACGCCCATCCAGAGCGCATGCAACAGGTCGGCGTCAAGGCTAACTTCAAGATTCGCGCGACCCGGTCGTGAGCCCAAAAAGACGCCGAGCGGGGGTTGACGGCCATCGAGCACAATTTCAGCGTCAGGGTTGGTCGTGGTCATGCGCACGACCAGGTTGCTGTGCATAAAGGAATCTACGTGTTCAGGATGCTCCATCACGTAGTCGAAGACTTCCTGCATGACAACATAAAATTGCTCGGCCGATTGAAAAACGGACATATACCACTAACCGGCGGCTGTTACACCAATCGGCTGATTGGGTTGCCGTGTATGTGCGTAAATAGAGCGACCGATTACACTTTCGTACCATTCAACATACCGCTGAACAGTGTTGCTCAGATGATGCGGCCGCGCTTTGTCGAGACCTGCCAACCCCATTTCTGCCCAACGCTGGCGTTTGCTGAGAAAAAGCTGTACGGTGCCAGCAATGCTTGCTGCGTTAAAGGGCTTGAACAAATAGCCGTTGACCCCGTGCTCGACCAGTTCCGGCAAGGCGCGCGCGTTGGCGGCAAGCACGGGCTTGGCGCACGACATCGCTTCCAGCGTGGCGATGCTTTGTAGCTCCTGCGCACTGGGCATGATAAATGCATCGATGCTATTCATTAGCAACGGCAGGTCTTCGCCGGGCACGTAGCCAGGAAAGGCGACGACATGGCTGAGTCCGCGGCTGTTCACCTGTTCCATCAAGATATCGCGGTACATTCCCTTGCCAGCAATCGCAAATTGTATCGGCTCGTCGATCAACATTTCGGCGGCGTCGACAATGTCGTCTAGCCCCTTCTCACGGTCGACTCGTCCCACATAGAGAAACACTGTGCGATCCAGCGCCAATCGATAGCGTCGCCGCATGATCGTCGGGTCAAGGTCGGGGCGCGGATAGAACTCGTCTTGATTGACGCCACAGGAAATTGCCTTGACCGGAATACGGATGTCCTGTTTGCGCAGAATCGCCACTGCTGTCTCTGTGGGCGTCGTCGCAGCGTCAAGTTGATTGAAGACCTCCAGCATGTTGTGCCACATCGCCTTGTGAACAACGCCCTGCACGCTGCGTGGAATATAGAGATTGTTCGACCAGTTGTTAGGCAGAAAATGGTTGGTGCCCACAACGCGCATACCGCGCTGGCGCGCCAATCGCAGCACCGTGCGACTCAGAAACAGGTGATCCTGAATGTGCACGATGTCTGGCTTGAATTCATCCAGCGCCGCTTCAACAACGCTGTCGCTAAACGCTGTGATATTGAGATTGTAGCCGATGTGCAACGCTGGCACTGTCTGTACAACGACGCCATTCACATTGCAGCGGTTGGCAAGACCTTTCTCGGAGGGCGCCAGCGCCATCACCTCATGACCGGCTGCAACCAATCCGTCCGCCAGGCGAATCATAAAAACTGCCTGACCGTTATCTTTGCGATAATACGATTGTCCGCAAAATAGAATCCGCATAGATTCAGTGCATCCTTGCCAACGTCGGCCCTGCATCAGTCATTTTGTGACCTTCTTGTTTCTTTATAACATGTTCGGTCACGCCTGCAAATTTTGCGGGGCAATTAGGGGAAAGGCAGCAGCGTGCACATACACGCTGCGCAGAGATTTGGGGCGGCTGTGCGTGGAGTCAGCGCAGTCTACCGCGCTGGCCTCCACGCACAGTCATCAATACGTTAGGCTCGGATTTCCTGGCGCTGGAAGAGCACATACGCCAGTGCAAAAAGCAGAATCGTCGCCGCAATCAAGCCGGTCAGCTGCGGCCACATCAGAAGCACACTCTGCATGAATGGCAGCGGTGCGCCGACAATTGCACCCTCCAACTGGCTGGGCAGCAAAATGCCGAAGGAACGCACTGCCGGGTTGAGGATTCCCAACGTAGCCTCCACATACAGCGTATTGGGTGAGATGCGCGAGATTGCCTGCTCCACCTGCAATTGGCGCAAGATTTCTTCGGGCAGACCGTAGGTCACCGGGCTAATTGTGCGCGCTGCCAGGCTGGTGATCATGCTCCAGAAGATAGTGAAGAAGAGCCAGACGGCAAGCCCAGCCAATGCAGCCGTTGCGGGTTGGCGAAAGATGATCGAAAAGACCATGCCCAGCGCCAGCCAGATGCCGCCGTAGAAAATCGTGGCGATCAGAAAAATCAGGCTGCGCGCCACCTCCTCACCGCTAGGCGGCAGCCCTAGACCTAAGATGCCCATGCCCATGATCAACAGCCAGATCGCCGTCAGCACCAGACTAAGCGTGAACAGCCCGGCCAGAAACTTTCCAAACAGCAGTGCGTCTCGATAGATTGGCTGCGCCAACACGCGCGACATCGTGCGCCGGCTGAATTCGCCATTGATCGCGTCAAAGGAAATCGCAATCGCAATCAGCGGCGCCAGAAAACTCAGGAAGCCAACAAACGCAGGGAAGGGATCGCGCGCCGTGGTGAAAAGCCGCAGGAAAACAAACTGATCCTGGCTCACTGTCTGTCGAACACTTTGCATCACTGCGTACACGACGCCGATGGCAGTCAGCAAGATCAGCGCCTCAAGAATCTGCATGCGGACGCTGGAGAGATGATCCGCCATTTCTTTCCCGACCACCGCCCACAACCCTGTCCATGGGGAGCCATGTCGCCCACGCGCTTGGGCAGGGGCGTGTGTCTGATCTGCGGAAAACTCAATCGTTTGCGCCATTGCTTGCCTCCTTGAAATATGCGGAATAGATTTCGTCCAGGCTTGGCGCTTCGATATCCAGCCCGACCAGGCGACCGCCAGCCGCGACCACAGCTGTCGCCGCATCGGCGCGCAAGTCATGGTCGCCGACGATCACGAATCGGTCGCGCTCTACAACGTCGAGTTTCTGGACGCCCGGCAGCGCCCTCAGAGCAGCCTTAATCGCATCGGGATTGCCGCTGGCTTCAACGACGATTCGATAACCGCCGCCGAGAATGCGTTGCGCCAGGTCAGCCACGGCGCCGCTGATAACCATCCGCCCGTGTGAGAAGAGGCCGACGCGATCACAGACTGCCTGCACCTGGTGCAGCAGGTGCGACGAAAGCAGAATCGTAATGCCATCGTGTTTGAGCGCACGAATCATTTTCAGAAAACTTTGCGCTGCTTCTGGGTCAAGCCCCAATGTCGGCTCATCCATGATGATGATCTCAGGTTCTTTGATCAGAAGCTCAGCCACGCCGAGGCGTTGGCGCATGCCGCGCGAAAACGTACTCACCGGGCGGTCGATCACTTCGCCCAGACCCATACGTTCGACAGCGGCGACGATGCGCTGCTGCGCTAGCGAGCGTGGCAGACCGTTGAGCCGCGCAATGTAACTGAGATTGTCACGCGCACTCAATTCATCGTAGAAGCCGACCGAGTCAGGCAGATAGCCGACGCGCGCTTTGACCGCCAGCGGGTCGCGCGCCGGATCAAGCCCCAGCACGCGCACTGCGCCCGACGTTGGCTCGGTCAACCCAAGCAGCATAAGAATGGTGGTCGTCTTCCCGGCGCCGTTGGGGCCAAGCAGCCCAAAAACTTCGCCACGCTCGATAGTCAGGTTGAGATCATCCACGGCGACCGCCGAGCCATAGCGCTTGCTGAGATGCACTGCCTCGAGCACCGCGCCGGACGTAGCCTGGGGCTGAATTGAAGCTGGCTTTGTGCTTACATCAACCATGGCTGACTGTCCTTTCGGTTTGTACAATTTTTATCGACGCCCGAAACGACCGACCGCCAATGCCACAGCGCCCACCGCCACTGCGATCAATCCAACGCCAACGATGCCCCACAGCGTCGATGTAGTCACAGTGATGCGCATGTCGATGGTTTTGGCGCTGGCATCGTCAGCGCGCGCTGTGAAGCTCACGACATAGTCTCCGTTAATTGCCTTCTCATTGGGCTGAAGATTGGCGGTCACGTTCACGCTCTGTCCGGCCGCCACTTCGGGAATTTCGCTCGGTTCCAGCGTGACGTTCCAGCCCGTCGGCGCGCTGGCGCTCACAACCACATTGCGGGCTGGCGCTGTACCGCGGTTGCCAACAACCAGAGTATAGCTAGTGCTTGCCCCAGCGTTTGCTTCACCTGAGAGACGTCCGTCTGGCGTGCTGAACGTCAGCTCCGGCTGACCAACGACTTCCGCCGTCAAGGCGAGCGAAGCTGCAGCGTCGCTCGACTGTGCATCGATTCTAATCGGATAGGCGCCAGCAGGTATTGTGTTGAACGCACGCGCTTCCACAGTCAAACGCTTTGATTCACCGCCTGCTAGAGGCACGGAAGTGACTTCTTGGCTGTTCAACGTAAAGCTGACCAGAAACACTGGGGGCGCATCGGCTGTCAGGTTGACATTGAGATCGTCGGCGCCCTCATTCTTGAGGGTGACATTAAACCGGAAAGTTGTATTTGGTTTGCCGCGCACCGTTGGCAGATCCGTGTCCAGCGTGATGCTCGGCGGCGCTTTCTCTTCCACCGTCAGGGTCAAAGGCAGGCGGGCGCTCTCTGTCTCGCCTGTGGCGACGACAGTCATGCGATAGACGCCGCCTGTCGTTGTTGCGGGCGGATCTATGCGCAAATCGACGGAGACATCGGTTGCGCCGTCCACAAAAACGGCGCTGACCGTGCGGTTGCTGCCGCGGAACGAAACCTGCCAATCCGCCGGAACATCTTCAACAGCGAGTTGCACGGTCTGAGACGTCCCAGCGCGCACCTTAAGCGGAATCGAAACTGTTGCATCCAACCCGATGACCTGAGCCGGAAATGTTGTAAAAATGGTCAGCGGTTGCGGCGGCGCGCTGTTTTCGGTGGGTGCAGGCTCGTCTTGGGCAAGCACTGCCGTCGGCGTCAAAAGCAATGCAGCAATCATGAGAAACACAACAAATACATGACTAGTTCGCATAACCTTTCCCCCATTTCGATCTTGTGATTGAATTGAAGGTATTGACATTTGATTGTTGATAGATGGTGCACCGTTCCCACAAAAAAATGCTCACCACAGATGGCAAGCATTTTTGTGAATTCGTACACAAATTTATGCCGACAAGCTTAGAAAAATATGAAGAAAAAATGAGTGATCAACTAAATTTCACCAGTAATCGGTCGCCTCAAGTCACGCTTGCCTATCACGCAGCGCGTGCACTGCTGACGGCGCGCGCCCAGGGAACAAGCAGGGCGCGTGTATCGCTCGACCTAAATCGCTCGATAACTGAAGTCGTATTGGACGATGCAGGCGTCCAAACGGCTGAGGGTTGGTCGATTCCGTGGGCATCGATTGTTATGATTGCCGACGACGAGGCCGGTTGCTACGCCTGCACTGGGGAGAACGTCCATAAGATTCAGATCTTTTCCGAGGAAATGCGGCGCATCTACACGCTTTACCCGACAAGCGGCGCGCCGACGATGCTGATTTCAGGCATTCCCATGCACCGCATCAAAGGTACGGATCCGCACAAAGACACGCAAAGCAAGCTGCGTGCGCTCGGTCACATCGAAGGACAAGTGCTCGACACCTGCACCGGACTGGGTTACACCGCGCTAGCGTTGGCGACGCACGCAGCGCAGGTGACGACAGTCGAACTAGACCCAGCTGTCCACACGATCATACGCCAGAATCCCTGGTCGTGGTCATTGTTTAGCGCCCCCAACATCACACCGCTGGTCGGCGATATCGGCGAGGTGATCGAGACTTTCGACGATGCTGCGTTCGACTGTATCTTGCATGACCCGCCGATGTTCAGCCTGGCTGGCGAACTTTATTCGCTCGTCTTCTACCGACAGTTATGGCGCGTACTGCGTCGCGGTGGGCGGCTGTTTCACTACATCGGCAACCCCAACAGTCGATCCGGCGCTACAGTGACACGCGGAGTAATCAGACGTCTGGACGAGGCGGGCTTCCGGCGTATTCAGGAGCGACCACAAGCATTCGGCGTTGTTGCGGTCAAAATCTGAAGCGGAAACAGCGACGAGTTGCGAGGGGAGAAACGCCGTTGCTTGTACTGTTCGTTTCGTTATGTCCGGCAAGACATGTAACGCTGACAGAGTGCGCCTTGCGTCACTCGTTGGCTGACGTGGTCAGTTCATGTGGAAAACGTACGAAAAAGGTCGTGCCTTCCTCAGCCGAAGACACAAAGCCAACATGCCCATGTAGGTACTGCTCGCCGAGCAACTTCATGCTATATGTGCCCAGCCCACGGCCAGCGCCTTTGGTCGAGAATGACCGCTGGAAAACTTGCAGTTGCACAGTGCGCGACATTTCATTCGGGTTGTGAACCCAGAACTCGACGCCATCTTCAAAGTGGCGACAGCCAATCGTAACAGTCTGGCCGATCTTGGTCGCCTCCAGCGCATTCTTGATCATGTTGCCGACAACGCGACGCACCAGCGTCTTGTCGCTAATGAAAACAACCGGCTCCGCCAGCGCATCGATTTCGAGATGACGCGATTGAGCGACCTCATGCTTGCTGTAAGTGTTCAACAGCTCGTAGAGTAGATGCAGTGAGTTAACGCGCGCCGGCTCCACCGTCAGCTCGCCAGCTTCGGCTGCCGCCAGCACCTGTTGCGCCTTGATCTCATCAACCAGGCTGTGAGAAAGCATGTAAATGATGTCTTTGTACTCCTCGAATTCCTCCGCCGTTCCTTCGTGCAACAGTTCGGCGACTCCTACCATGCCGCCTGCAGTGTTAAGGATGTCATGAAAGAAAAGTCGTTCGAGCACGCGGCGGCGTTTTTCGTGGGCGATATCCACAACCGTGAAGATGGAGAACGTGCGTTCGTCAAGATAGAGCGGTCGCGCCTCCACGCGCAGGTCAAGCGCTTCGCCATTGCGCAGCGTCAACCGACATTCCTGCACGTCGCGCTTGCCGGCAAAGCTAGAGAGAATTGCGCGCACGGCGCCACATTCGCGGCAAAATTCAGTTGTGCCGCAGCCGCCCGGCTCATCCGTGACATGAACACAATTTAGCGCCTCGCCAGGACGCAATCCGAGCACGTCATCGACGGAGCGGATGCCCGGCAGCGCCAACACACCGTCACTTGCGAAGACGATCTGGCGGCATTCGTTCAGAACTAGATAGATGCCTGGGCTGGCGGCGAGCAATTCTGCCAACAGCTTATTTTGGTGGAATCGTGTGTAATCTTCGACGATAGCGGCGGCGGCGGCGCGCTCACTTGGAGCAAATTTGGTGGTCAAAGCATTGGCAGTCATTGCATTTTCCTCTTTTCGCAGTGTGTGGAAAATGATCGATCGTTGATAGTCATTTTGCATGCCAATGTTACATGCCAATGCTGCGCAATACATCGGATAAATGATGTTGTCATATCTGGACAATCGGCATAACGGATCAGCGCAGAATGCCTCCATTCATAGCAAGCAGACTCTCCACCTCTTCACGATTGGTGATCACAATGTCACCCATCTGGCTGAGCGCCAACGCAGCCAACGTCGCCCCATAGCGCAATCCCAAACCGAGGTCACCCTGCAGCCAGCCAAACAGCATGCCTGCAGCCAACGCGTCTCCGGCGCCAGGACGGTCGATAACAGAGGTTTCCACCGCTTCCTGCCGGTGCAAAGAAACGCCATCCCAGGCGACGACGCCTTTGGCCCCAATCGACATCACGGTGATTGAGGTCTTAGCGCGATCGGCCAGGCGGCGTACGGCGTCTTCTGGTGCGCCGTCAATGGCAAACAGGCGCCCTGCGTCCGCCTGACTGCAAAAGAGCAGGTCGACGCCGTGGATCAGGCGTTCGATGGCGCGGGCGGCGTCCGACGCGCTCCACAGCCTGGCGCGATAGTTGACATCAAAGCTAACAGCAACGCCAGCTGCTTGCGCCCGCTGAATTGCCTCTTCCGTAAGGCGCGCGCATTCGTTGGAGAGCGCTGGTGTGATTCCGGTCAGGTGCAGCAGCCGCGCGTCAAGCAAGTGCTCCCAGTCCATCTGTTCCCGCGTCATCTGCGCAGCACAAGAATTGGCGCGGTCGTAGATGACCTGTGTTGCGCGCGGTGGGACGGCGAACTCGACAAAGTAAAGCCCCATGCGCCCATCAGTGCGCCAGGCGACGCCGTCCAGGTTTACGCCCGCCATGCGCAGATGGTTGGCGGCCAGCCTGCCCAACGCCGAATTGGGCAGCGCGCCACACCACGCCGTCCTGGCGCCCAAGCGCGCCAGCAAAGACACGACGTTCGACTCGGCGCCGCCAGGATGCAAGTCGAGCGCGCTGGCTGTCTCCAACCGTCGTCCTGGTGGAACACTGAGGCGTAGCATTGTTTCTCCAAAGGTGGTCACGTCGAACTTTGGCATAGCGTCCTCGTAAATCACAGCAAACTTTACCAGATCGTTTGATAGAGTTCTGACAAGATTATGCCAGAATGCCCTAGAGTAAACTGATTGTAGAGTAGTGACAGACCAGGAGGCAAAGTATGTTCAAGGTTGCTACTATCACACTGTTGGCCGGGCAACGAGATCGATCTCCTCCGGAGACCGGCGTCGACCTCCTTTCTTCATCCCCAGAATTGTTTCAAGTGATTTTGGGAAGATCGCTGATTGACAATGTGATCAAGCCGTGCTACATTTCTGACAGCTTCAAACAACGATCTGCTGTAAAGCTATTAGAGATAGTAGCATCTATTAGGTTTTGAGAATGATATTGCATCAGGACAAGCGCCATCAGACTGAATTGACGACCGCGCACGCAGGCGTTGCTGCGCTGCCTGACTGCATCCTATTCTCCGACCCGCGTCCTGATTGGCGCGGGTTTTTTGTTGGCTATCCTTTTTATTTTGGCTTTTTTGGCTATCGCCAGACGCCAACCCGCGCCGGAGCGCCGATGATGCCTGAGTAGGTAAGCGAGCGCAAAATGTCAGGTAAGCGAGGTTGGCGAAAGCAACCTCGCTTTTTTGTTGCTGTGATTCTTTCTATCAGGGCGGATAACGCAATCGTGCAGGAGCCAGAAGTGATGAGCGTCGTATGTAGAGGTGTGCGCGGGGCAACGACCGTGATGTGCAACGAACGTGAGGAGATTCTGAAAGCAACGCGTGAGCTGTTGGCTTTGATGATTCATGTGAACAACATTCAACCGGAAGATGTGGCAAGCGCCATCTTTACCACAACACCAGATCTGAGCGCCGCCTTTCCCGCAACGGCTGCGCGGCAGTTGGGCTGGCTCGACGTGCCGCTAATGTGCAGCCACGAGATCGACGTGCCCGGTGCACTCGGCATGTGCATCCGAGTACTGATTCACTGGAATACAGCCAAGCCGCAAAACGACATCCAACATGTCTATCTGAAAGAAGCGCAGTCCCTGCGTCCCGACAAGACCATCGTGCTTTCAAACGTGGATATGGAAGAACTGAATCGCTGGATCGAAGAACATCTGAAAACGTGGAGGGGATGATGACAACTGTTGCGTTTCAGGGCGAACACGGCGCCTATTCGGAAGAAGCCTGCCGCCGTCACTTCGGCGACGCGGTGACGACGCTGCCGTGCCGCACCTTTGAAGAAATTTTCGCGGCGGTCGAGGGCGGCCAGGCAGACTTTGGCGCCGTGCCCGTCGAGAACTCCACGGCGGGTAGCATCAACAAATCCTACGATCTACTGCTCGACCACGATCTCAAGGTGCACGGCGAGATTTTGCTGCGCGTGCGCCACAACCTGCTCACTGTGCCAGGCAACGGCGCCACGATCACACAGGTGCGCAGTCATCCGCAGGCGCTGGCGCAGTGCGAAAGCTATCTCAACCGGCGTAGACTGGCCGCCGTGCCCTGGTACGACACCGCTGGCAGCGCCAAAGACCTGGCCGCCGCTCCGGTGGAGGGCGTCGCCGTC
This sequence comes from uncultured Caldilinea sp., assembly GCA_937981885.1. Lineage (GTDB taxonomy): Bacteria > Chloroflexota > Anaerolineae > Caldilineales > Caldilineaceae > Caldilinea. The sequence continues at coordinate 7,570 of CALJMI010000088.1, read as the reverse complement.
ATCGCCAGCAAACTTGCCGCCGAAGTCTACGGGCTGGAGATTATCGACGAGGGCATCGAGGATATGCCCAATAACTACACGCGCTTTTTTGTCGTCGGCAAGGGTGACCCGCCGCGCAGTGAACGCAGCAAGACCTCGCTGGTCTTTGCCGTGCCTAACACGCCCGGCTCGCTCTATCACGCTTTGGGCGAGTTTGCCACGCGCCAGGTCAATCTGACCAAGCTCGAAAGCCGCCCACGCCGCAATCGACCGTGGCAATACGTCTTTTATGTTGATCTTGACGGTCACTGGCAGGACGCCCACATCAGCGCGGCGGTGGTGGGGCTGCTCAACCGGGCAGCGTTTGTCAAGCTGTTAGGCAGTTATCCAGCTGCACAGCCGCTGGAAGCCGAGCAATCGGGCAGTCAGGCGGCGCTGTTGCAGATTTAACTGCTGCAAATCTGACAGTCTTTATTCTACAAACATTGTACAATCCGTGATGTATCGAGGAATTTTGAGGGAGAAAACCAGATGATTGTCGTTATGAAGCCGGGCGCCACTGCTGCCGAGATCGGCGCCGTTATCCGCAAGGCAGAATCGTTCGGCGTCAAGACCCATCCGATCTACGGTGAAAACCGCACTGTCGTGGCGTTAGTTGGGGATTTGACGCGAGTCAATCGAGAAGTTTTTGATCAAATGGAGGGTGTTATGCACACCTTGCGTATTCAAGAACCGTACAAATTGTCGAGCCGCACCACGCGACCGGAAAACAGCGTGATCGAGGTCGCTGAAGGTCGCGTGCGCATCGGCGGGTCTGAAGTCGTGGTGATGGCTGGCCCGTGCAGCGTCGAAAGCCGCAGCCAGATCATCGAGATCGCGCACGCTGTCAAAGAAGCTGGCGCCACCGTGTTGCGCGGCGGCGCGTTCAAGCCGCGCACTAGTCCCTACGACTTCCAGGGGCTGGGATTGAAAGGGCTAGAGTACCTGGCGGATGCCCGCGCTGCGACCGGGCTGCCAGTGATCACGGAAGTGATGCGCGAGGAGCAGGTGCCGATGGTGGCGGAATACGCCGACATCCTGCAGATCGGCGCGCGCAATATGCAGAACTACGGCCTGCTGCAGGCAGTCGGCAAGCAGAGCAAACCGGTCATGCTCAAGCGCGGCATCAGCGGCACGATCCGGGAACTGTTGATGTGCGCCGAGTACATCGTCAGCAATGGCAACTACAACGTCATGCTCTGCGAGCGCGGCATCCGCACCTATGAAACCGCCACGCGCAACACCTTCGATCTCAACGCGGTGCCGGTGCTCAAAGAACAGACGCATCTGCCCGTCGTCGCTGACCCCTCACATGGCACCGGGCTACGCGAACTGGTTCCGGCGATGAGCCGCGCCGCCGTCGCTGCCGGCGCCGACGCCGTGATTCTGGAGGTGCACCCTGATCCCGACGCCGCTGTGAGCGACGGTCGCCAAAGCCTGACATTGGAAGATTTCGCTGCGCTCATGAAGAGCCTGCGCCGCGTCGCCGAGGCAATCGACCGCCGCATTTTAGAGCCGGTGGAGATGTTGGAGTTGGCGTGAGAAGAGATTGGAGATTGGAGATTGAGAGATTGGAGATTGGAGATTGGAGATTGGAGATGAAAAGCTGGAGATCGGCGTTTCGTCCCATAATCTCCAATCTCCAATCTCCAGCTTTTCATCTCCTCTTTGAAAGGCAGAAACCTAATTATGATCATCGTCATGAAATCCCACGCCGGGCCGAAGGACATTGAAGCCGTTGTACAGCGCGTAGAAGAACTTGGCTATAAGGTGCACCTCAGCCGCGGCGAGGCGCGTACGATCATTGGCGTGATCGGCGCCGACGAATACCTGATTCAGAACAGCACCTTCGAGGTGATGGATGGGGTGGAGCGCACGATGCGCGTCATGCAACCCTACAAGCTAGCGAGTCGCGACTTCAGCGCCGCCGACACGGTGATCAACGTTAACGGCGTGCAAATCGGCGGTCGCAAGATCGTGGTCATGGCAGGCCCGTGCAGCGTCGAGAGTCGCGAGATGATCCTGGAAACGGCGCGCGCGGTCAAGGCAGCCGGCGCTACGGTGTTGCGTGGCGGCGCATTCAAACCGCGCTCCAGCCCGTACAGCTTTCAAGGACTGGGCGAGGAAGGGCTGAAACACCTGGCGGAGGCGCGCGAGCAAACCGGGCTGCCTATCATCACCGAAGTGATGAGCCCCGAAGACATCGCGCTAGTCGGCGACTACACCGACATTTTCCAGGTTGGCGCGCGCAACACGCAAAACTACTCGCTGCTCAAAGCGCTGGGCAAGCAGCAGAAACCCGTCTTTCTCAAGCGCGGCATCAGCGGCACGATCCAGGAGCTGCTGATGAGCGCCGAGTACATCCTTTCCGGCGGCAATATGCAGGTGATGGTCTGCGAGCGCGGCATCCGCACCTACGAGACCGCCACGCGCAACACCTTCGACATCAACGCTATCCCTGTGCTCAAAGAGACCTGCCATCTGCCCGTCATCGCCGACCCGGCGCACGGCACCGGCATGTGGCAATATGTCGGCGCGGTCGCCAAAGCTGCGGTCGCCGCCGGCGCCGACGGCCTGATGCTCGAAGTGCATCCCGACCCCGCCCGCGCCTGGAGCGACGGCGCGCAAAGCCTCACCTTCGAGCGCTTCGGCAGGCTAATGGAAGAACTGCGGCTGGTGGCGCAGGCGGTGGGGAGAGAAATATAGAGATTGGAGATTGGGAGATTGAACGATTGGGAGATTGTGAGATTCGAACACTGGCGCTTCGCCGCGTGAATCTCCAATCTCCAATCTCCAATCACTCAATCACTCAACCTCGCCTCATTGTTTACTATGACCAAACCACTCAAAGACTGTTCTGTCGCCGTCGTCGGGCTGGGGCTGATGGGCGCCAGCCTGTGCATGGACTTGAAGGAAGGCGCGCTGTGCCGCGAGGTGCGCGGGGTGGCGCGGCGCACGCGCACGGTGCTCGACGCCTTCTTTGCCGGCGCCGTCGATCTCGCCACCAACGACCTGCAGACCGGCGTGCTCGGCGCCGACATTGTCATCCTGGCGACGCCGGTGCGCACGATCATCGCCACGCTGGAGGAAATCGGGCCGCGGCTGTGGCCCGGTGCGCTGGTGATGGACATGGGCAGCACCAAAGGCGACATCTGCGCAGCGATGGCGCACCTGCCCGCCGGGGTGCAGCCCGTCGGCGGCCACCCAATGTGCGGCAAAGAGACTGCGGGCTTCGAAGCGGCGGAGTGCGGCCTCTATCGCAACGCCACGTGGGTGCTCTCGCCACTGCCGCGCACCAGCCCCGGCGCGTTGGCGCTGGCGACCGAACTGGCGCTGGCCGTCGGGGCGCGCCCGCTCGTGCTGGAGCCGGAACGACACGACCGCCTGGTCGCCAGCATCAGTCACCTGCCCTTCCTGGTCGCCAGTGCACTCACCGCCGCCGTCGCCGAGGTAGGCGCCGACGACCCGACCGTGTGGGATGTCGCTGCCGGCGGTTTCCGCGACACCAGCCGCGTCGCCGCCAGCGACACGCAGATGTTTCTCGACATCCTGATGACCAACCGGGCGGCGGTGCTGGCGCAGGTCGAGCGCTTCCAGGCGCACCTGGACGCGCTGCACGACCGGCTGGCGAACAACGACGAAGCCGAGTTACGGACAATGCTCACGGCGTCGCAACAGGCGCGGGCAGGCTGGAAGCCGCAGCGTGCGTGAGCTTTGTCGGGTTAACTATGGATCGACCGGCGTGAAGTCGAAATCGACGTTGGCGCCAGCGGCCAGGATCACGCGGCCCTGGCTGAGGATGTCGAGCGCAATTATTGATTTCTAGATTGTCACGTCATATCGTTCACAATCTTCCCGGAAGCTCCGAAGCTTCCGGGAAGATGAGCCGCCAACCTAGAGATCAGTAAAGAGCACGTGGTCCTAGAGTGTGATCGCCTCCCAGCCAGCAGCTTCGGCGGCCTGCGCCACTTCGACGACCAGACGTGGGTCGCTGTAGGGGCCGAAGGGTGCGACTTCGATACTGTCGTGGATGGATTGATTCTTCATCGTATTGTCCATGATCTCCAGAACTGGTGCAGCGGCGGGATCAGGCGATCAGATGTCGTAGTGCGCCTCGCAAAAGTGCCCCGGCGTGATAAGAGCCGGGTGTCTGGCTGATACACAGTTGTGGCGTGTGTTGCGATCTGGGTTGAGAAGATGCACCGCCCCCGATGGCGTCAGGATGGAATTGTCATCGCCGCGCCATTGCACTGACTGTGGATTGTCATTGTGGTGGACGCCGCCCAATGCGTGACCGAGTTCGTGCGCCAGGATGCGAGTATTGGGCGCTGCGTTGCTGGCGAGGATAATTCGTTCAATGATCATGATTTTGGCGCCCTGTTGATACTGAAATCGAACATCGGTTATCCCGCCGTCATCTGAAGCCGAAGAGAGACTGGATGGGTTAACGATAAATAGCGATAATTGTCCGCCTGGTGGTTGAGACCACTTGCGAATTGCATTGAGCAGGTTGGCTGTGCTCGTTTGTTGTAGAAGATCGCTTTCACTGATCTGCTGATGTGGTTGTTGTGCGATACGGATGCAGCCTTTATCGCCCCAGAGTCGGTTTGCTTCCTCCAGCCATGCCTGAAGCGCTGGCGGAAAATCCTGTGCATCTTGCGGCGTTGTTATCACAAAATAAGGTGTAATGTGCATGAAGCGGGCAAACACAACTTCGACTGGCGCAACGTTGTGTGCCAGAAAAGTTGCTTGAAATGGCTGATGCACCGCGCCAGGTCCGAGCAGTAGAGCGGCTTTTTCGATCTGTGTCGAGACCGTTGCAATGTTGTTTTCTGTAGATAGCGCCTGAAAATGAACAGATGATTCAACAATGCTCAGTTCACCAACAATGCTCAATTCAGTCGGCGCCCGCGCTGTCTCGGGCGCTTTGAACATGACCCTGAAATCGGTCGACTCAAACGCGCTCAGGCCGAGGTCAGCTTCAGCGCCGATCGCAACAGCCGCAAGCTCCTCCACGCAATCTGAACGGATGGCAACGACATCGGCGATCGATTGTTTGGAAATGATGTTGGCGAACAAGGCCAACTCCAACATCCAATATTCACCTTCTTCGATAAGGCTCCCTCTCCCAGATGATGTCAGGAATGTATAGGTTGGTTGAAATGCATCCTCATGGTCGTAGGGCGTTTCACTGGTAAAGACCAGGTGGTCAACGACGAGGTCACAGCCATGTTGCGACACCTCCTGGACAGTCAGGTGCAACTCGGCGTTGCTAGGGCGCCCAATGATTTGTTCGCCATTTTGATCCTTGAATGAGGACGTCTGCAAGAAACGAAAGATCACTCGATCTGACGGACGAAATTGATCTGACATGTTGTCACCTCCTATGAATGCGTGTATGCGGTCAATGTGTTGCTCCTCGCAGTCAGAAATCACTGCAAGACCCATTCAAAGACGAGCGTGACAGAGGGATCGGCGCGGTCATCGAAGAGTGTGTAGATATTGCTGGGGACGTCAGCATCGGCGCTGAGCTGAAGGATTGCCTCGCCCCTTGCATTGATGGGCGCTGGCGACAGTTGGTAGCACATTGCGCCGCCGTCATCGTAACATAAGTAAAGGTGATGCGCTCCCGGTGAAAACCCTGCAAGCCCAATCCTTACAGTCTCTGATTCCACGGTCGGCAGTTCACCTGGCGGCACGGCATAATCCATGAGAAACATGCGTTTCTGGCGCGCTTTACCGGTTGCGAATTGGTTGCTGACTGTGCTGCTGTTCTGTCTGGCTTCCACATGAAAGTCGCCCTCCGGCTGTTCCGGCGTGATCAGCCAGGCCCATCGGTGAAGCTCGCCTGGCTGAATCGTGCGCGTTCGGCTCCAGCCAGGCGCGAATGCAGACCGCACTGTAACGCGAATCGGATGTTGGCTCGAAAATCCATCCAGGCAGATGCCGACCAACTCACCCACTTCCCACGCGCGTTGTTCGGATCGATCGATCTGACCAATAAAGACCTGGCGTTGTCCGCTGCTTTGCGGGGTGCACAGCGATGTGTTTGGATTGACGACAATGCCGAGCAGCGGAGTCAACGCCTCGACATCGAACACTGCGCTTTCGTTGACAGATACCTGGGTTGTTCTGACTGTGAAGTTTGGTCGGGACGGTGCAGCTGGCTGAGTCGAGGCGGCAGTTGCCATCTCGGCTGAGGATGATGTGCGCGCGCCAGCTGGTAAATACAGAATGCTTCCCTCCACGATGATGTCTGTGTCAAGACAATTCACCGTTTGGAGCTGCGTCACACTGGTTCCAGCCTGCTGCGACAGCCCGAACAGTGTGTCGCCTGCCCGCACGCGGTATGCGCTCCAGCCTGGAGGCGCGCTGATCATGCAAGGGGCGATGGTTGGCGTCGGTGTTGGCGAAGGCGCTGGCGGCGCTGTTGCCACAGCAACGACGTCAAATGAACCTGCTGCGATCGAGAACTCAGGGTCGCTGACCACCCAACACTGCATGGCGTTGATCGACGGCGGGCACTCGGCCTGCCACCATATACCGTCTGGTGAACGGCCGATCACGACGAGAACATCGCCAGGCGCGGCTGCGCCAAGGATCGGATAGGCAAGTCCAGGCCCGCTGCGTACATTCAACGTCTCGAGCAGGGTGATCGCTGCTGGCTCAAGCGTCGGCGTGACAGTTGCTGTGGCGGTCAAATCCGGCGTAACCGTCATCGTTGGCGTGGCAGTCGGGGCGGCTGCTGGGGCTGCCACAATGGTCGTCGTCGGCTGGGTTGCGACCGGCGTCTCGGTTGGCTCAGGCGTTGGTTGAGCGCAGCCGACCACGATGACCATCAGATAGACCAACAGCAAGTTCAAGATCGCCGGGCGTTGGTTTATCATGCCTCGCCTCTACTTTGGCTTTCATCTTTATCTCAAGTGACACGGGAGCGAAACATCATCATACTTGATTCGATATACATCAACAAACGTGTTTTTCGGGAGAATGTGCGCTGGATTTCTAGCGAGCAGTGTAGGTGCGAACGGACGCATTCTTACCTGCCTCAAGCAGCATCGGATGCGGGACAGCGCTTCTCGAACACATCGGAAATGACCTGAGCGCGCAACCGGTTGAACTCCTCGGTGAAACGAAGGAATCCTGACGACGTGTTATCGTTGGCAGCCTGGGCAGCGTAGAACTGATTGGCTTCAGTCAAGTGTCCCTGCGCGGACGCGCATTGTTGTTGCAGCGCGTTGATCTTCGCCAGGTATAGATGAGAGAACGCCAGTTCCGCCGCAATGCGGCTTAATGACGCCGCCCGCGTGAACGATTGCTCCGCTGCTTGCAGCCCCACGCTGTCGAATGTGCCTTCAGGTTGATCGCGCTGCGCCAGCGCCAGATGGAGCACCCCAATGCGCGCGTACGCCTGCCCTGCAAGATACTGCAGCCGAGTGTCCCCAGCCATCTCAAACTCAGTGACGACGCGTTCGAGATGGCTTTGGGATTGCTCCCAGTAATTCTCCCCGGCTCTGGCAAGAGCAAGGCAGAGGTAGGCAGTTCCCCGATA
>CALJMI010000087.1 GCA_937981885.1 uncultured Caldilinea sp. | reverse complement strand
CGTTTCCCTTCGGCGGCTCACTTGGCCAGTTGGGCCAAGGTTTCGCCCGGCAATAATGAGAGCGCTGGCAAGCGCTATTCCGGCGCCACCGGGCATGGCAACCGTTGGCTGCGCACAGCCATCGTCCAAGCTGCCTGGGCCGCGGTCAAGGTCAAGAAATCCTACCTGTCGTCGTTCTATCATCGGCTTGCCGGCCGGCGTGGCGCCAAACGGGCCATCTTTGCGGTTGCACATCGGATGCTGATCACCCCACTACCCAACCACCTCGCCACCTCCTTCACAATTTATTTTGCGATTAGGAAAACCGCTCCTTCCCCACAAAAATAGCCACCAGAATTTGACCAAACGCCCTGAATTTCCTCTTGAAATAGACACCGAAATATAGACAATTGGCGTATTTTTCCATCTTTCGTGTCATTACGTTATGAAAACCTCTTGCATTCCTGCAAAAAACGTGGTAAGCTTGTCAACGAATCTTGTTTCACGGAGGGCCGCCAATCGCATCCATGTTTGCAAGATTCTGTTGCGAAAGGAGCACGCCATGTGAGCAACCCAAAACGCATCGCTTAGATCAGAAAGTTTTGCAGAACAATACACACCCGAACAACAACAGTGTAGCTCTTTTGAAAGGAGAGTCGTATGACTGGCAACACCAGCCGGCGACAGTGGATGCCTTGGCGTGTGCGGACGCTCCTGGCAATAATCCTGGCGCTGGGAATGCTGATCCCCGTGGTCAGCGCTTTTGCACAATCAGAAGACACACCCATCGACAAAATTTGCGTCGAGGGGTCTGTCATCAACTTCGATGAAACACCGCTCGGTGACCCCTACACCTGGACGATCACCTATGGCCCAAAGGACTTAACAGAAACTGCCACGGTGACAACCGACGCGAATGGTAAATTCAGGCTGGAAGGCAAGCTGCTTTCTGTCGGCGTTTGGACCTTTTCCATCGATCTACTGCCTTCGCCTGGCGCCGATGGGGTGTGGGAGGGCATCACAGCTCTAACTTTTGATGTGCCGCTAACCTACGGCAACAACAGTTGCGTCCAGATTCGCTGGAAGATGGTGCGCTACGTGCCGGTGATTGTCATCAAGATCGATGACCAGCACAACCGGTTGGATGGCTGGACGATCCGCGCCGAGCCAGCGCGCGGCAACTGGTTTGCCTCTCCGGCTGAGCTGGTCACTGGCGATGCGAGCAAAGGCTTTGATCAGGGCGAAGTGGTCTTCCGCCTGACCGAGGGGCAGTGGAATTTTAAGGAGCGCGCGCCGCGCGGCGTCAGCTACACACCGATTTTGCCGTCCAGCGGCCAACAATCGCTGCACGTAGCATGGCAAGGGTTGGATGGACAAGGCAATCCGATCCCACAGATATTGCGCTTCAAGAATCGCGTCACCGAGTATGGTTGCATCGACGTCTACAAGTTCGATGTGCCTGTCCGTGAGGATGAGGATGAAGAATCTATGCCGTTGCCCGGTTGGAAGATGACGGTCAAGCGCGCCAACGGCACGACCGTGGCGACCGGCTACACTGACGCTTCCGGCAAGGTCACCTTCGGCAATTTGCCCTTTGGTCCGTACACCGTCTACGAAGAGCTGCGCAGCGGCTGGGCGCCCGCCAGCCCGACCGGCTTCACGGTCAACGTCACGGCTGCATCGCCTTGTGCAGAGGTTCTCTTCGTCAACGAGCAGGACTTCGGCTTTGGCTTCGTCGGTCGCAAGCTCGACGCCAACGGCCACATCGGTCTGCCCGGTTGGAAGATCACGATCACTCCGTTGGATAAGGGCGGCGCGCTGCCGCTCAACGGCATGCCCGAAGGCGATGGCGCCTATGTCCTGACCGATGGTCTGGGCAACTATCGCTTTGACTTCCCGACCAATGATTACCGTGTGCCGGGCGCCCGCTATCGCATCTGCGAAGAGCAAAAAGCTGGCTGGCTGCCACACACCGCGCTCTGCTACAACGTTCGCCTGCCCAATAAGCCCGGTTCACCGGTTAAGGTCTGGGACTTTGTGAACCAGCAGGTGGGCCACACCGAGAGCAAGCGCTACGGCAGCTCATCGGGCGGCGCCGGCTGCCGCTACACAGTGACGGTGCAACCTGGCGACAGCCTGTACGGCATCGGCGCATCCTACGGCGCCTCTGCCAGCGCCATGTTGGCGGCCAACCCGTGGGTCTACAACCGACCGCACTACTACGTTTATCCAGGTGACACAGTCTGTGTGCCATGAAGTGACGTTTCATGGCGCATCAGGCTGCTCTGGCGATGATGGCGCAGTATTCGCTGCGTCATCATCCACCAGGACGGCGCCTGAGTCCGTTGTCAGATTCGTTGGTGGGGGGCCGGCGTTGGCGCCTGTCGCAGGCGCCTGACAACTGAATAGCAGCGCTCGAGCCGGGTTTCCAGAGGGGAACCCGGCTTTTTAATTAAGAGATTGCGAGATTGGAGATTGGAGATTAAGAGATTGGAGATGCCTGGTTCTTTGTGTCTCCCCTCTCCTAATCTCTGATCTCGCAATCTCCCTTTCTCGATTCGCCGGAGCGATGATAGACTCAGATCATGCATATCGGTGTGTTGACGCACAACTACCCGCGCTTTGCAGGCGATTTCAGCGGGACGTTTGTCGAGGCGCTGTGCGAAGAGTTGACGGTGCAGAGGCAGCAGGTGACAGTGTGGGCGCCCTATGATCCGGCGTATCGTCGTCCGCTCGACGACGCAGTGCGGCTGCGGCTTTATCGCTACGCCTGGCCCGATTCGCTGCACCGACTCGGCTATATGCGCACGATGCAATCCGACCTGGCGCTGCGGCTGGAAGCGTATGCATTAAGCCCAATGCTCTTTATGTGCGGGATTCGGGCAGTGATGGCTGACGCGCAGCGATTCCGCCCCGATGTGCTGCATGCACACTGGCTGCTGCCCAATGGCTTCATCGGCGCGGTTGTGAGTCGACGGCTTGGCATTCCGTTGGCGATCTCGATTCCCGGCTCCGATGCGCAGGTGGCGCGCAGCAACCCGCTCTTTCGGGCAATGGCGCGCTTTGCGCTGAACCAGGCTAGGTTGTTGACCGCCAACAGCGCCGACCTGCGCGATGCAGTTCTGCCGCTTGGCGCTGACTTGAGCCGCTTTGATATGATCATTTACGGCACGGATCCGGCAGCGCTGCGCCCTGATGATAGCGGCGTCACTGAACTACGCCAGAAGTTAAAGATCACAGAGGACAATGTGGTGGCATTGTGCGTAGGGCGCATGGTGCCGAAGAAGGGCTTCGATGTGCTGATCCGTGCACTGGCGGAGCCGCTGCTCCACGACCTGCCCCTCGTCGCCGTGATGGTGGGCGAGGGTGACGACAAGGAGGCGTGGCAGGCGCTGGCCGTCGAACTGGGCGTGGCTGAGCGGCTGCGCTGGGTTGGCAGCGTGCCCAAAACAGAGATTGGACGCTATTACAACATGGCGGACTTTCTGGCGATGCCCTCGGTGAGCAAACCGGCCGATGGACTGAACGTCTGCGTGCTCGACGCCATGAGCTGCGCCAAACCCGTGATCGGCACGCCGGTGGCCGGCAACCCGCTGGCGATCGTCGACGGTCGCACAGGGCTGATCGTACCAGAGCAGAACCCGGCGGCGCTGGCGGCGGCGATTGCATTGCTGGCGGGCAACCCTGTTTTACGCCGGATACTGGGGGCGGCTGCACGCACACGCATCGAAACCGAGCTGGGCTGGCCTCATCTGGCGCGGCGATATATTGATCACTTTGAACAAATGGTTACGTCTGGCGCACAGTAGGTCATCGCCTCCGGCGTGACGGGATGCTGGCGCACAGTAGGTCATCGCCTCCGGCGTGACGGGATGCTGGTGCACAGTAGGTCATCGCCTCCGGCGTGACGGGATGCTGCAACGGGCGTCCCCATCTCTGGCGGCGACCACCCTTCATGGTAAACTTCAACCCTTTCCTATAGATTAACGAAGCAAAGGACGCTTGCATGGAACATGGAAATGCGTTTGTTGAAATAGCTGCGATACTTGGTCTGGCGACAGTGCTTGGCGTGATCGGACAATGGCTACGCCAGCCGCTCTTGATTATGTTCCTGGTCACAGGAGTGCTGGCTGGGCCTGCATTTCTGGGGATCATCAGCAGCTACGAACAAATCGAGCTATTGGCGAACATCGGCATTGCGCTGCTGCTCTTCATCGTCGGTCTCAAACTCGACCTTGGCCTCATCCGCACGATCGGTCCTGTTGCGCTTGTGACAGGCATTGGACAGATCCTCTTTACATCGATCATCGGTTTTGTGATTGCCATTGCGCTTGGGATGTCTGGCATCAGCGCAGCCTACGTCGCCGTTGCACTCACCTTTTCAAGTACAATCATTATTGTCAAGCTATTATCGGATAAGAAAGAAGTTGATTCACTGCATGGGCAGATCGCCATCGGTTTCTTGATTGTACAGGATATTGCTGCGATCCTGGCGCTGGTGGCGCTGACCACCTTCGGCTCCACCGTATCTGAAGGAAATGCAGTGATCGGCGAAGCGCTGCTGATTGTTGTCAAGGGTCTTGGTTTTTTGGCGGCAGTTGCGCTGTTGATGCGCTATGTCCTGCCGTCGCTGACGCGACGTCTGGCAGGTTCACAGGAGCTGTTGATTCTTTTTGCCATTACATGGGCGGTTTTTCTGGGCGCTGCGAGCGAATGGCTTGGCTTCACCAAAGAGGTCGGCGCTTTTCTCGGCGGGGTTTCACTTGCATCCACCGCCTATCGCGATGCGATTGGGGCGCGGCTGACAACACTGCGCGACTTTCTGCTGCTCTTCTTCTTCATCGATCTTGGCGCGCGGCTGGATTGGTCGACCGTCGGCGCCCAAGTAGCCGATGCATTGATCTTCTCAGTCTTTGTTCTGGTCGGCAATCCTCTGGTCGTGCTGGTGATCATGGGCGTCATGGGCTATCGACGGCGCACGAGCTTTCTGGCCGGGTTAACCGTCGCGCAGATCAGCGAATTTTCCTTGATTGTGGCAGCGTTAGGCGTCAGCATCGGCCATATCACGCAAGAAACGATGGGGTTGATTACGTTGGTTGGTGTGGTGACGATTTTTCTATCAACCTATATGATCCTCTATTCCGGTCAACTCTATAACCTTTTCTCCAGGCCATTGAAAATCTTCGAGCGACGCAACCCCTACCGCGAGGCGGCTATCGACACACTCGACCATACATTTGCAGTCGACGTCATTTTGGTGGGGCTGGGCAACAATGGCAGCGCGCTCGCCGAACATCTGCTGCGTCAACGAAAAACCATTCTTGGCGTCGACTTTGCGCCGGATGTGTTGACGAAGTGGAACAATCGCGGCGTGAAGGTGCTATATGGCGATATAGCCGATCCAGAGCTGCTTGGGCATTTACCGCTGAGCAAGACGCGCTGGGTCGTCAGCACAGTGCGCTCCAGGGAGCTAAACCTTGCGCTTGTCCGCCACCTCCGGCATGATGGATTCGAGGGTGGTGTAGCGTTGACGGCGCTGAATGAGGAGGAGGCTGACGCATTTGTGGCTGCGGGCGCCGATATTGTTTTCCGTCCGTTTGTCGATGCGGCGGAGCAGGCAGCCGATGCACTGACCCAGGCGATGGATTTTCTACCCGACCACGTTCACTGGCCGATCAACTTTCTGGAAACTCGAATTCGCCCGGGGTCGCTGGCGGTTGGGCGCACCATTCGCGAGCTGCCGCTGCGCACAGAGACGGGCGTCTCGATCCTGGCCGTGAACCGAGCCGGTCGCGTCTTCTACGACCCTGGTCCGACATTTCAGATTTTTCCTGGAGATCGTCTGATCTTGATGGGTCCCGCGCAGGCGCTGCGCGAGGCGGAGCTGATGCTGAACGAGCCAGAAATTGTCGATGACGATGAGCCTGTTGACCACTTCGTACTGGCCGAGGTGCACGTCGGGAACGATTCGTCGCTTTCGGGGCATACGCTGGCAGAACTACACTTTCGCCAGGTTCACGGAGTCACAGTCGTCGGAATTCGGCGTGGCGCAGAGCAGATACTGGCAGTGAGCCCGACTGAGAAAATCTTCAACGGAGACTGGTTGATCGTGGTCGGTTTTGCTCAACGCGTCAAGCAACTAAAGGCGCAGGAGCCGCTGTAACAGACAAAACAAAAGCGCCAGCGAGCGCCTTCTCACCGCACTCGAGCGTTGGCATTGTTTATACCAGTTTCAAAATCTGTTTGATTTCATGCAGTGTTTCGGTATCCGATAGGAAGAAAAGCGTGTCTTCGGCTTCAAGGTGCAGCCGATTGATGATCACCGTCATCAACCACCCACAGAACCAGCCAAGAAATGCGCCCAAAAGCATCTGAAGAAAGAAGGCAGGAATCATGGAGGCAAACGTCAGTTCCGGATTTGAGAGCAGACCGATCAACCCTATGGTGAGGAAAATCGCCATCGGGTCATTGCTTCCCGATTCTAGCTCGATCAGCAACTTTAGGTTGCTGCGTAATCCAACGCCCTTCGAACGCAGAATCGCAAAAACTGCCGCGGCGTCTGTGCATGGAGCTGCTGTGCGATGCTGTGATAAACCGGAGACTGATCACCGTCAGCATCATCCTCACTGGCGGCGCCTTGCAGCATCCGCACACGAACGTGGACAGCCAGCTCGCTACCGGCGTTGCCCTTGTAGATGCCGCGCGTCGGCGGAATGCCCATCTGTCGCGCCAGAAAGGTGTGCTCGAAATAGGCTGAGTTGTAAACGCCTGGCGAAAGCAGTACGATCGTAGTTTCTTCAGCCGCAACGGGCGACAGCGCAGCCAGTGTGTTCTGCAATGCCTGCCCATAAAACTCCAGCGGGCGCACACCATAGAGGCTGAACAGCCCTGGAAAAATGCGCTTCATCACCTGGCGGTTGGCAAGCATATAGGACGCGCCCGACGGCACGCGCAGGTTGTCTTCAAGCACAGAGAAACGCCCATCGGTCAACCTGATCAGGTCGGCGCCGGTGACTGCGACGTAGACGCCGTACGGTGTATCTAATGATTTCTAGGTTGACATTTTATGAGCGTAGTGTTGCGTGTTACGTGTTGCGTGAGGGGGTTCCGACATGTAGCACGCAACACGCAACACTGAAAATATGAAAACTCTGCCTAGCAATCAGTAATTCAATGAGCGACAGCTCCAGCAGACAATTAAAGAGTGATACATACAACAATCATAACTTGTCCAATCTTCGTCCAACTAAAATCCAACTTTGTAATCATTAGTACTGCGCAAAATGTTACTAGATGCAATCATTTGCAGTTATGAAACGCTGGCAAAGAATTGTGCTGTCCATCATTGCTATCCTGCTTGCCGTGTTGCTGATAGGGCCGTTCCTCGTGCCTGTTCCCGTGATGGGCGAAGTCGATGCTCACATGTTGGCGGATGCCGACAGCCGCTTCATCGATGTTCAGCTCGGCAGCGACAGCATCGAGATTCATTACAAAGACGCAGGCGTAGGCGAACCGACATTGATGCTTCTACACGGCTTTGGAGCCAGCGTATTCTCCTGGCGTGAGGTGATGGGGCCGTTGGCGGAGAATCACCGTGTCATTGCCTTCGATCGTCCGGCATTTGGCTTGACCGAGCGTCCCTTACGCGGGAAATGGGGTACGCCAGCAGAGTGGCGTCAGGGTAAGCCCTACGGCGCCGAAGCGCAGGCTGATTTGACAATTGCGCTGATGAATAAGCTCGACATTGAGCAAGCCGTACTGGTTGGCAATTCAGCAGGCGGTGCAGTTTCAATTATTACGACGCTCAAATATCCCGAACGCGTCAGAGCATTGATTCTGATCAGCCCTGCAGTTTATAGCGGCGGTCCAAATCCAGCGGTAAGCTGGCTGCTGCAAACGCCGCAAATGCAACATATCGGACCGCTGATTGCACAGCGCATTCAAGAATGGGGCAACGACTTTGCCCGCTCCGCTTGGCACAACCCGGCGTTGATTACCGACGACATCTGGCAGGGCTACACCGCGCCGTTGCAAATTAAAAACTGGGATCGGGCGTTGTGGGAATTGACCGTCGCCAGCCGAGCCAATCGTCTCGATGAACGGCTTGCAGAGTTGACGCTGCCCATCCTGGTGATCACGGGCGACGATGACCGCATCGTGCCGACGGCGCAGAGTGAGCGGCTGGCGCAGGAGTTGCCGAATGCACGCCTGACAGTGATTCCGGCGTGTGGGCATATCGCACATGAAGAATGTCCAGCGCCAACACTAGAGGCAATCAATCAGTTTCTGGCTTCACTAGATAACTGATTCCCATAAATAAGTGACATTACGTATTGAGCAATCGACAGCGACACAGAAATGTCGTTCAAGATGACGCGCGGCAAAGTGCAAAACCAAACAAAAATGGACAAGACAATGAATCATCTGGATCGCATCTTTATCAAAGACCTGATGGTGCGCGGCATCGTCGGCATCAAGCCCGACGAGCGCGCCAACCGCCAGGACATCCTGGTTAACGCCACCTTCTGGGCGGACACGCGCGCACCGGGCGTCAGCGATGCCATTGAGGACACCGTGAACTATCGCTCGGCGGCAAAAGCGATGATCGCTCACATCGAGACGGCAAAGCCCAACCTGGTCGAGAAACTTGCTGCCGACCTGGTCTACCTGTGCTTCGAGTCCGACCCGCGCATCGAAGCGGTGGAGCTTTCGGTGGAGAAGCCGGGTGCAGTGCGCTTCTCACGCTCGGTCGGGCTGACGATTTACCGCACGCGTGCCGAAGTAATGGGACAGGCTGAAAAGGAGTGAGGCAAATGCAGGTGCTGATTACGCTGGGCAGCAACATCAACCGCGAACAAAATGTCGTCGAGGCGCTGCGGCGACTGGAACAGCAACCTGACCTGAAGATTCTCGCCGTGAGCCCGGTCTACGTGACGCAAGCCATCGGCGCTGATGGCGAGGCGGCGGCGCAACCAGCTTTTTCCAACGCCGCCATCTGCATCGAGACCGAGCTGGATCCCCTCACGTTGCGCGAGAGGTTGCGCACGCTGGAGGCGACGATGGGACGTGTGCGCACAACAGACAAGTTCGCGCCACGCCCCATCGATCTGGACATTGCTTTTTACGGCGACCGCGTGATCGAAGTGGCGGGCAAGGCAATCCCCGATCCCGATGTCCTACGCTTCGCCCATGTCGCTGTGCCGCTGGCCGACGTCGCAGGGAGCTGGATTCACCCGCAGACCGGACAGACGCTGGCTGAAATTGCATCACGCTACTCACATAAGGAAATGGAGATTGTACAATGAAGACGAATATGCACCTGATCAACGGCGCTGGCGTCGCCTACGCCAATGGTAATCATACAAACGGCCACAATGGCAGCAATGGTTATAACGGTCACAACGGCTTGGCGACGCTGACGATGGCGCCGCCAATGCTAACGCCCGATATCGCTCCGGTGCGGCAGTCGCCGCAGCGCGTCTACGACCCCAATTTTGTGGTCACGGATGCGTACCGCGAGTCGTTGCCCGATCTGCAAAATGGGCCTGCTTCGCTGATCCAGGGCAGCCCGGTGGCGATCCAGCAGGTCGGCATTCACAACTTCCGCCTGCCCCTGCGCTACGCCAGCCGCAACGGCGAACCGCTGCTGCTGGAGACTGCGGTCACAGGCACGGTCTCGCTAGAGGCGCACAAGAAGGGCATCAACATGTCGCGCGTGATGCGCACTTTCTACGAGCACAAGGGCGAAACCTTCGACCTCGATCTGCTCGAAGAGATTCTGCACGACTACCGCACCTCGCTTGGCAGCCTGGACGCGCACCTGATCCTGCGCTTCAACTACCCGATGCTGAACGAATCGCTGCGTTCGGGACTCTTCGGCTACCAATACTATCAGGTGGCGCTGGAGGCGCGCATGGATCGCTTCGGCGCCGTGCGCAAGTTCATCCACTTCGACTTTGTCTATTCCTCGACCTGCCCGTGCAGCTATGAGTTGTCACAGCACGCCATTATGGAGCGCAACATCGCCGCCGTGCCGCACAGCCAGCGCTCGGTGGCGCGCGTCAGCGTCGAACTCAACGGCTTCCTGTGGATCGAGGAACTGCGCGATCTCTGTCTGGAGGCGCTACACACCGAAACGCAGGTGATGGTCAAGCGCGAAGACGAACAGGCATTTGCCGAACTTAACGCCGCCTATCTCAAGTTCGTCGAGGACGCCGTGCGTCTCCTTCACGAACAGCTCGACCCGGAGCCGCGCATCAAGGACTTCAAAGTGATCGCTTCGCACCAGGAGTCGCTGCACAGCCACGATGCTATCAGTGTGCTCGTCAAAGGTGTGCGCGGCGGCTTCACGCCTGAGGTCGATCCGAGCGTGTTTGCGACGTTGATTCATCGGTAGGAGATTAAGAGATTGGAGATTGGAGATTGGAGATTGGTTGCGACAAACCGTGCGTCAGTTCAAGAGTCGCCGAATCGCACAACCTCCAATCTCCAACCTCCAATCCCCAATCTCCAATCTCCAAAGGAGCACTATGCCAACTTCACTCATCTTCGGCGCCAGCGGCGGCATTGGCCGGGCGCTAGTGCAGAAACTGACGGGCGACGGCTGGACGGTCGGCGCAGTCAGCCGCCATCCCCACGATCTGGCTGACCTGACCGAATTTCGCTATGAAGCCGATGTCGCCGACGCCTTCGCTGTGCAACAGGCTGTCTATGCCGCCGCGCAGGAGCTGCCGCCGGTCGAACTGTGGGTCTACGCCGTTGGCGACATCATCTCCAGCCCGGTGGCGGAGATGACGCCGGACGCCTGGCAGCGCATCCTCACCGCCAACCTGAGCGGCGCCTACCTTGCCACGCACTACAGCCTGCCGCTGCTGGCGGAGCGGGCGCACCTGATGTACATCGGCGCGTACAGCGAAAAGCTGCGGTTGCCTGGCCTCACCGCCTACGCTGCCGCCAAGTCCGGGCTGGAAGCCTTCGCTGCTGCGCTCGCCAAAGAGCAGCGCAAACTGCGCGTCACCATCGTCCGTCCTGGTGCAGTCGACACGCCGTTGTGGAGCAAGATGCCGGCGCGCCTGCCCAAGAACGCGATGACGCCGGACGCACTTGCCGAACAAATCCTTGCTGCGTATCATGCTGGCACAACAGGCTCGCTCGACGTTTAGGGAACCTGCGGTTGCGAACCGCAGCTGGTATCGTGAAACATGCTCACGTAGGCATGACGTGTTTGTCTGACAGAAACTGCGGCTGAGAGCCGCAGCTACGTTGATTGCACGCATTTTGGAGCGTTCACTTGGTTCACGGGAATCTGCGGTTTGCAAACCGCAGCTACGTCGATTGCACACATGTTTGCATGTTCGCTCGGTTCACGGGTAACGATTGTCAGGAGCACAACGACGATGAAACGTTCACAGTGGGTCATGGTCTTGCTGATGGCAGTGATGTTTGTGTTCCTGACGCCGCGCCCGGCGTGGGCACACCAACCCTTCTTTGAGGATGAGGATTGGACGCCCGCCAATGCCTATCTCGTCAAAGACCCGACCGTCTCCACCGCGCTCTACGCCACGCTGGATCGCCGCGACGATGTCGATTACGTGCGCTTCACCGGGCGTGCGGGCCAGTCGATCTTGATCGGGCTGACCATTCCGCAGATCGAGGGGCAGGAGAGCTTCACGCCCGCCTTTGCACTGATCGGGCCGGGACTCCCCACAACGCGCCTTCCTGCGCGCGTCCAGGCGCCGCCTGGCACCGGCGCCAGCATCCTGCGCGCCGCACCGGGCGAGCCGACCAGCTTTTTCGAGCCATTCAGCCGCACCCGCTATTGGGAGCGCCAGGAAGATCGCTTCGTGCTGCCTGCGGATGGCGAATACTGGGTCGCCGTGTGGAGCGACGCCGGTCAGGTTGGGCGCTACACCCTCGTCGTCGGCGACCGTGAGATTCCCGGCGGCGACATCGGCTTCCCCTTCAAACTGCGCGCCTTCTGGACGCCAGCGCCAGCGCCGCCTGAACCAACGCTACGTACATGCGGACGATAAACATGAACCCTGCGCAGACTGTGCTCACGCGCTTGAAAACGATCTGGCAGCCAGCCGCCTATCACGGCTTTGGTCACAGCGCCGGCTACTTCGAGGGCTGGTACTTCAAAATCGTTGATCCGACCGAACAGCGCCGCTACGCCATCATCCCCGGCATCTTTCTCGGCAAAAATGGCATCGACTCGCACAGCTTTGTGCAGACGCTCGACGGCGCCAGCGGTGCGACCTGCTATCATCGCTATCCGCTGGAAGCGTTCAGCGCTGCGCCTGCCGCCTTCGACATCTGCGTGGAACGAAACCGCTTCACGGCGCAAGGCATCGAACTGAACATCGACCGGCCCGAACAGCAAATGATCGGGCGACTGGCTTTCGACGGCGTCACACCCTGGCCTGTGACATGGCGCTCGCCCGGCATCATGGATTGGTACAGCTTCGTGCCCTTCATGGAGTGCTATCACGGCGTGTTGAGCCTGGATCATACAGTGCGCGGGCAGCTTGCCATCGATGGCGCTGCGGTCGATTTCCACAGCGGGCGCGGTTACATCGAGAAGGATTGGGGCGAAGCCTTCCCGCGCGCCTGGGTCTGGATGCAGACCAACCACTTCGAGCGCACCGGCGTGAGTCTCACGGCGTCGGTGGCGCGCATTCCGTGGTTGGGTACGACATTTCGCGGCTTTATCGTCGGCCTGCTATACGAAAATACACTCTATCGCTTTGCTTCTTACACGGGCGCCGTCATTGAGCGATTGGAGGTGACTGAGCACCAGGTATTTTGGGAGATGCTCGGTCCGGTCATGCATGACGGTGTGCGCCGCCTGGCGCGTCTCAGCCTGGTTGCCCACCGCGACGAGGAAGGCGTCGACCTGCTGCACGCGCCGATGCGCACGGCCATGCTCCAGCGCGTGCTCGAAAGCCTGACCGCTGCGGTCGATGTCACACTGAGCATCGAGATCGATGGGCGCATGGTCGAACTCTTCACCGGACGCGGTCGTCACGCCGGGCTGGAGCTTGGCGGCAATTTGGAGGAAATTCTATGACGAATTCCGAGGTGTTTCAGCGCACGGTCAGCAACCGTCTGTTGCTGTGGAGCATGCTCAGCATTGCTGGCGGCGCGCTGTTGCAGGCGGCGCGCTCGCCCTTCTGGCGCGCGTTCGGACAGCAGGCGATTGGCTGGGGCGCCATCGACGCTACACTGGCGCTCTTTGGTCGCCGTGGGCTGGAGCAGAAAGTGCAGCGCGGCTATCCACTGGCGGAGGCTGCCAGAGACCTGCGCAACCTGCGCCGCGTCCTCTGGTTCAACACCGGGCTGGATGTGTTGTATATGGCGGGTGGGCTGGCGCTGATGCGGCGCGATAACGAGGCGCAGCGCGGGCATGGCGCTGGCATCGCTTTTCAGGGTCTCTTTCTCTTCAAGTTCGACTTGATCCACGCGCTGCTTGCGAAAGAGAATGCGTCAGGCAAAGCCTTCGATTCAAATCGAGGCTGAAAGCCAAAGCCCAACCGTGCGATTGCGAACCGCACCTGCACCGAACGCAAGTCAATCGTAGATGCGGTTCGTAACCGCATTTGCTTGTCGATCCCAAACATGGAGAAGAAAGCGCATGAGTGAATCCCAACATACAGACGTTCTCATCATCGGCGCAGGCATGAGCGGACTGATGGCGGCCAGCGTGCTTGTTGCCGCCGGACGGCGCGTCATGTTGCTCGACAAGGGACGCAGCGTGGGCGGGCGGCTGGCAACGCGGCGACTCGGCGCAGGACGAGCGGATCACGGCGCGCAGTTCTTCACTGTGCGCGATCCGGAGTTCGGCGCGTGGGTGGAACGCTGGCGCGCTGAGGGATTGGTTTATGTCTGGTCGCACGGCTGGAGCGACGGCAGCCTGGCGGATGCGCCGCCCGACGGCCATCCGCGCTACGCCGTGAGGGACGGCATGAACCGGCTAGCCAAACATTTGGCGGCGCAGGTTGCAGCGCAGGGCGCCGACATTCTCACCGACGTGCGCGTGACCGCAGTGGCGCCGCAGGATGATGGCTGGCTGCTCACCAGTGAGGACGGGCGCAGCTTCACCGCCGGCGCCGTGATCCTGACCGCGCCCGCGCCGCAGACGCTGGCGTTGCTCGACGCAGGCGCCACGCCGCTCACGGCAGATGGCCGCGCCAGCCTGGAACGCATCCGCTACGCGCCATCCCTCTGCGGATTGTACGTTGTGGAGGGCGAGGTGCATTTGCCTGCGCCCGGCGCAGTGCAGCGCCCCGACGCCGACTTTGTCTGGATTGCCGACAACCGGCGCAAAGGCATCTCACCCGACGCGACGGTGATTACCGTACACGCCAGCGGCGAATGGAGCGCTGCGCATTACGGAGCGCCCGACGCCGAACTGAGCGAAGCGTTCGAGCGCGCCTTGCGTCCTTGGTTGGCAGCGGACGCCTGGATTGTCGAGGAGCAGATCAAGCGCTGGCGCTACGCTGCGCCGACGGTGCTGCACCCGGAACGCTTCCTTCGCATTGCAGCGCACGCACCGCTGCTGATCGGCGGCGATGCGTTTGGCGCGCCGCGCGTCGAAGGCGCGGCGCTGTCAGGGCTGGCGATAGGGCGTGAGATGTAAGGAGGCAACTCGCGATAATTTCTGATTCTTCATCAGATTCTGTCCGTCAGATATCGCCCATCGCCAGGCGACGCGCCTGCTCGATAATCTCGGAGCGTTCAACACGCGCTTGTGACCACTTGATAATCTCGGCGATCTCGGCTGGCGTGCGTACAGCGAGGTCGGCGAAGGTCAGGATGCCAGCCTCTTTCAGGCGCTGGTCGAAGACAGGGCCGACGCCGTTGATCTTGGTGAAATCGTCGATGACTGGGGCAGTCACTAAGATCTCGGCGCTGCGAGTTTCCACTACGGGCTCGATCGTGACCGATTCAGCCACAACTGGCTCGGCTGCAGTGGCGCCAACAGGTGTCTCATCCGATGCAGCGGCGGTGACTGGCGCGACCGCTTCGGCAGGCTCGGCTGATTCGCTCGCTTCCGGCGTCGGCTCAATTGGCGCTTTGGTAGAATCATCCACGGTTCGGACAGGCGGCGCAATTGTCGGCTGCGGTTCGCCAAGCTTCAACATCTTGACCAGAATGGCGCCCACGCCCAGCGAGCCAAACACCAGCGCGCCCAGGTAGGCGAAGAAACCGAAGCAGCCGCTCAGGATCCACAAGAAGGCGATCACCGATCCTGGCAGCACTACACCGACGGCGGCGCGCCAGGGTTGTCCCCAATGCACGTTCAGGCGATGCTCGATCTTGCGACCGATTTCGTCGCCGACTGCGGCAAGTCCGGCAAAATTGATGGTGGCAAAGAGCAAGCCAAGCAGGATCGCTGGCGGTCGAAAACAGATCGTAATCCAGAGAAGCCCGATCAACGCCAGCCCAAAGAGATTGAAGATCAGCCCTGCAGCGAACGACAGCGCCGTGCGTTCGACCAGAATCGAGCGCGTTTCCTCCACCCACGCCGGACGCAGCGAAATCAACCCCACACTGACGCCGACTGCCAAACCCAGCAGCAACAACGCTTGCAGCACACGCCCAACCAGGTTGAAGAATATCTCGGTTGCGCTCGGCGGGCGCGGCGGCGCCGGCACATTCATCATGCCGGGCAGACCAGGCATTGGCGGCAGGTTCAGGTTGATCGCGGGGCCGCGCAACACGCTGCCCCGCACGACCGCACCGCGATCCTGCTTGATGTCGCCGCTGACGACGCTGATGTCGCCGGAAACGACCGCGCTGCCGCCAAGTTTGACATCGCCGCTCAACGAGGTGATCGAGCCACTGACCGTCCCATCGATCTCGACCTTACCACTGAAAGCGGTGATGTTGCCGTTGACTGCGCCGCCCTCCTTGACCTCGACATCGCCGTTGTAGACGACGACATTGCCGCGGATGGCGCCAGCGCGCTCCACAACGACATCGCCCTGGTAGACGGTGACATCGCCTTCGATGGTCTGGCCGCTGCGCACCCGTAGATCATCGTTGAAGACCTGGCGCTGCGCCAGCTGCGGCGGATCGCCCGCCCGGGGCGCAGCAGCCTGCAGCGGCATTGCAGCAAACGCCAGCAACAAAATCAACATAAGTGGAGCGATCCAGAAACGACTCTGTCTGATACCCGTTATGTAGCGCATAGACGTCCCATCCAAATTGTCGTGAAGAGCAGAATGTCGCCTGTTCTTCCAAAATTGCTGTAATTCTCACTCAGCGGTCAAGCGTGCGGTGTTTTCACCAAGGCGGGCGCTGCGGCGTAGGAGATACACCCAAGCCGCCACCATCGACGCCATCACCAACGCATAAAGTGCGCCGACAATCTGCGCCTGCGGCGTCTGCGCAACCGCCGCCGCCGTTTCGACGCTGGATGTGAACCACACATTGGCCGAAGTGTAAGCCAGCGTCATCTGGCGAATCTGCTCGCCGATCCAGTGTCCCTGCGTGAACAGCACAAACGCGCCGACGCCAGCCGTCGATAAGAAGACAAGAAACAACGCCATAAGCGCCAGCGCCGTCGAAAGCAACAGGACGCGCTGTTGACGCTGCTGTTCCTGTTCAGCCAGCCGCGCCTCAAAACGTTGTACAAAGCCCGAAGGCGGCGTTAATGACGGTGTGGCGCTGAACTCGCTGTCGATCCATTGCCACGCTTTCCACGTCAGCGCCAGGTCTTCGCTCTCGGCGGTCAGCATCTTCAGCCGCGCCAGATCGTCATTATCGAGTTGATCATCGAGCGCCAGCGACATCAGCCAGTCGAACTCGGCTTCAACATGCTGAGCGTTGTTCTCCACCATTTCATCCATCATGCGATTGCTCATGATTTCACCTCATCTTCGCTCATGCGCTGGCGAACGCCAACCTTACCATTGACAGGCGAGCAACGTTGCGATCAGCGCGGTCGCCGCTACGCGTTCGCTGCGCTGGCAGAGCATCTTGACGGGTCGAGGGCGGCGCTGTGGTCTCCTGTTGCTGATAGATCGCCGCCAATTGTTGGCGCGCTCGAAACAGCCGACTTTTGACCGTCGCCACCGTCACATTCATCGTTTCGGCGATCTCTTCATAGCTCATCTCTTCCCAGTAACGCAGCACCAACGGCGTACGATATTCTGGCGCCAGCCGGTCAAGCATCGCCTGCACCTCGATGCGCTCCTCCTGTTGCAGCGTATGCGGCTCCGGACGCAGTTCATCGCCTTCGAGGTTTTGCAGCACCGGGTTGTCGTCGATCGATATCTGCGTCGTGCGCCGCTTGCGCAGCCGGTCGATGCAGTGATGGTTGGCGATCGAGAAAAGCCAGGTCGAAAACTTCATCTCCGGGTCATATTGACCAAGACGGCTGTATGCGCGCAAAAACGCTTCTTGTGCAGCGTCCTCTGCCTCTTCCACATTGCCCAGCATACGATAGGTCAAGTTGAAAACTGGACGTTGATACACCTCGACAAGTCGGCTAAACGCGCGCTGGTCGCCGCGTCGGGCTTGCTGCACCCAGGTCCGCTCCTGCTCATTCATACTACAAGTCCTACTTCTCTCCTGGAGGCTGGTCGTCGCCGGCCTCATGCGCTGTCGAGTGACAATACGCAGTGACAAGCAAAAAGTTTCATCGCCGGAAAGGTTGCTGGAAAAGCGGCGGCGTTTTGTTGCTCATTTTCGAGGTGCAGTATAATATGAATCAGGTCAGGAGAGAGAATGACGACAGGGGCGAAGCTGGCTTTGCCCCTGTCGTGATCGAATCCACCCTGAAAGAACTGGTTCGGCCAGGCAGAGGCCCACCGAATTAGGGACTGTAAAATCGTTGGTCTTCATGCTCGCCGGGTAATTCTTGTGAACCGGCGCACCAGGCGAAGGAATACGCCATGCGACAGACATACCCGTTTACCGCCATCGTCGGACAGGAGCGTATGAAACGCGCTCTGATCCTGAATGCGATCAATCCGCAGATCGGCGGCGTACTGATCCGCGGCGAGCGCGGCACTGCCAAATCAACCGCAGCGCGTGCGCTTGCCGCCTTGCTGCCAATGCTGGAGGTCGTGCAAGGCTGCCGTTTCAACTGCGACCCGCAACGTCCCGACCTGTTCTGCGATGAGTGCCGGGAACGACTCGAACACAGCGGTGAAATACCGGTCACGCATGTGCCGACGCCCTTTGTCGATCTGCCTGTGAGCGCCACCGAAGATCGTGTTGTGGGCACACTCGACATCGAGAAGGCGATTCAGCGCGGCGAACGCCACTTCGAGCCGGGCATTCTGGCTGCGGCCAACCGCGGCGTGCTCTATGTCGATGAGGTGAATCTGCTCGACGACCACGTCGTCGACCTGCTGCTCGATAGCGCAGCGATGGGCGTCAACGTCGTCGAACGCGAGGGAATCAGCTTTCAGCATCCGGCGCGCTTTGTGCTCGTCGGTTCGATGAACCCAGAGGAAGGCGACCTGCGCCCGCAATTGCTCGACCGTTTCGCCCATGCCGTGGATGTCGTCGGCATCAGCGAAGCCGGGCAGCGCGTCGAGGTGTTGCGTCGCCGCGTCTTCTTCGAGCAAGACCCGGAAGCCTTCGCCGCCGCCTACGATGAGGCTGAACAGGAGATGTGCAGCCGCATCCTCGAAGCGCGGCAACGGTATCCGCTGGTGAAATACACCGAAAAGGATATGTACACGATTGCGGCGCTCACCGCCAGCTTCAAGGTCGACGGACACCGCGCCGACATCGTGATCCTCAAGACCGCTCGCGCCCAGGCCGCCTACGACGGACGCCTGCAGATCAACGACAAAGATATCCTGCTTGCCGCTGAGTTGGCGCTGCCGCACCGTATGAAGAAACAGCCTTTCCAGGATACAGTGCTCAACCCGGATCAACTGCAGGCCAACATGCGCCAGGCGCGCGCCGAGGCCGAACATGCCGTCAGCGATGAGGAGATGCAGCAGGAAGGCGAAGGAAAGGCGACGGCAGACGAAAAAAAAGCATCGAGGGCGATGAGTCGGAGCTGAACGAAAGCCCGGAGGCTGGCGAGGGCGGCGAAGCCCAGCCGGATGCGTCTCCGCAGCAAAGCTCATCGCCCGGTGATAACAAAGGCGCACGCAAACCAGTCAAAGTCGGCGACACCTTCGAAGCCAAGCGACTCGACACACCGCTCGACAAGATGACTCGCGAGCGCGCCGGCAAACGTTCGTACACGCGCACAGACCGCAAACGCGGCCGCTACATCAAGGCGCGCCCCGCCGGCGATCGCCCGGAGGACATTGCATTCGACGCCACCTTGCGCGCAGCTGCGCCCTATCAAAGCGAACGCCACGCTCAGGCGGAAAACGACCTGGCGCTGCAACTGCGCAAGGGCGACCTGCAGCGCAAAGTGCGCGTGCGTCGCACCGGCAACCTGATCCTCTTTGTAGTCGACGCCAGCTGGAGCATGGCCGCCAGCGAACGTATGGAGGCGACCAAAGGCGCCATTTTCAGCCTGCTCGTGGACGCCTATCAGCGCCGCGATCAGGTGGGGTTGATCGTCTTTCAGCGCGATAAAGCCAGGCTCGTTCTGCCGCCAACCAGCAGCGTCGAACTGGCGCAGCGCGCGCTGCAAGACCTGCCCGTCGGCGGCAAGACGCCGCTCAGCAGCGGGCTGTTTCTGGCGTGGCAGGTGCTCGACAGCGCCCGCCGCCGCGACAGCGAAATCCGCCCATTGATGATCTTGCTCACCGACGGCGCTGGCAACGTCAGCATGACCGGAATGCCCGCGCAGGAGGAATCAGGACGCATCGCCGAGCTGTTCGAACAGGCGCACATCAAGTCAATCGTCATCAACATGGAGCACGCATCGTTCGACCGCGGGCTGGCGCAAAAACTGGCTGACGCGCTTGGCGGCCCTTGCTACAATGTGCCCGACCTGCGCGCCGACACACTGCTTTCTACGGTCAAGCGAGAAATTGATGGATAATCCGACACGCTCCGCAAAACCCATCACCCCGCTCACGCCCGTCAAAGGCAGCTGGGAGGACCTGCTCTACCGCGGGCAGCAATTGGCGGCGACGCACAACCAGGAAGGCACTGCGATCTTGCAAGGCTTGATTGACCGCCTTGCAAAGATGTCCGACGCTTCACTCAGCGCGGGCAACCATCGCCTTCGCACCATCTTGATCGAGGCGGTCAATAGCTTGACGCCTTATCTGCTCTACAATCAGCGCTACGATGAAGCCATCGTCTGCCTTAAGGTTGCCGAACAGTTCGACCAGCAGCAAACACCAATTTCATGGCGCACCTACCAGGCCATGGCGCTGATTCAGAGCGGGGCGATCGACGATGGATTTGCGCTGCTGCGAGAAGTCGTGCGCAACGGCGAACCAGAGCAATGGCTCGGATATGTGCTTGAAGCAATCCAGCGACAACGAATCGATATTGCAGAAGAGGGCGTCAAAGAAGCTGAACACACTCTGAACCGTCTCAGCGCCGCCACAAACGACACAGAAGGCGTCCGCCAACTGCGCGCCGCGCTTGCTTATGCGAAAGCACAACTTGCCGCTGTCAAAAACAATCCCGACGAAGCATCAGCCTGGATGGAATATTCACTGGCTCAACATGAAACATTTCTCGAAAATCTGGCAGCTTTTTACCTGCGCCTGGTTGAACGTGAGCAATTTGACGAAGCATTGAAATGGGTTCAACGCGACCAGTTGCATCCGATACGCAGCAAATCCTGGCGTGCTTACATACTATATCATCTCGGCAGGCGCGAAGAAGCTGAACGCCTGTGGCGGCAAGTCGTCAAGATGGACATTGTCGAGCAAGAGAATATCGACCTGCTGGAATACGTCCTGGCGCATTACTTCCTTGGCGACCGCGAGGGACTCGGATTGGGCATTACGCTCAACCTCATGGAAAGCAGCGACAGAATTTCGTCCCTTCTCCTTTTCCTGGCAGGACTAGGATGGGCGATGCGTAGAAATGAGGCGTCCGCACATGCCAACTTTCATCAGGCGCAGATGCAGATGCAAGCGTTGGCGGTGGGTCACAAGCTCATCTCATTCTGGTGGCGCCTGTGCGCCGACTTGATTGATAAGGACGATTTGCCCCAATATGCGAAATACTTTGATTTGCCTCAACCGGACGAATTCTGACCGCCCGTTTTTGTTGACCAACCGTGTTGCGTGTTGCGTATTTTGTGTTGACCCGCTTCACGCAACACGCAACACGCAACACGCAACACGCAACACGCCTGATACGGAATGTGCACATTGGCGCTTACCCTACCTATGACAGAATTTACCCGATATAGTGGCATTCTTGAACGTGATGAGCAGGAAGAACTGCTCGTCTTTGCCCGCCGTCTGGCTGAAGTCAGCGCGGCGGTGATCCGCCCCTACTTCCGCAACGGCTTCGACGTTGAACTGAAAGCCGACGAGTCACCCGTCACCGCCGCCGACCGCAACGCTGAGCTGGCGATGCGCGAGCTGATCGAGCGCACCTATCCCGACCACGGCGTCCTGGGTGAAGAGTTCGGCAGCCATCTGCCCGACGCTCGCTATCGATGGGTGCTCGACCCAATCGACGGCACCAAAGCGTTTGTTTCAGGAGCATATCTGTTTGGCACGTTGATTGCGCTTGTCAAGGATGGCCGCCCTGCAATCGGCGTAATCAACCAGCCGATCGTCGGTGACTATCTGGTCGGCGTAGCTGAACAGACGTGGCTCAACGGCCGCCCGGTGCATATCGCGGCGTGCGACCGGCTAGAAGATGCGATCCTGCTCAGCACCGACCACTGGAATGTTTTCACCCACCAGAACGGGCCGGCGTATGAGGCGCTCACCCGCCGCGTCAAACGCTACAACAACTGGGGCGACTGCTACGGCTATAGCCTGGTGGCGACAGGCGGCGCGCACATTATGATGGATCCGATCATGAACGAGTGGGACTTAATGGCGCTGATCCCGATCATTGAAGGCGCAGGCGGACGCATCACCGATTGGCATGGCGGCGACCCGGTCACCGGCTTAAGCAGCGTCGCCACGAATGGCGCGTTGCATGATGCGGTGATTCGGGCGTTGAGAGGAGAGTAGGAGATTGGAGATTGGAGATTGGAGATTAGGATATCCCACGATGGGCGATGTCAATCTCCAATCTCCAGTCTCTTTCGATTCGGGAGGAGCACAAATGAGTACGCACTTTGATGCGTTGTGGGTCGAGGAACAGCCGGATGGTGCGTTTCGCCGGTCGATTGTGCGGCGCAGCGTCGATGATCTACCGACAGGCGAGCTGCTGATCGAAGTGCACTATTCGTCGCTCAATTACAAGGATGCGCTGTCGGCGACGGGCAACCGTGGGGTGACGCGCAGCTATCCGCACACGCCCGGCATCGATGCAGCGGGCGTAGTGCTAGAAAGCGCGGTCGAGGCGTTCCAACCCGGCGATGAAGTAATTGTAATCGGCTATGACTTGGGCATGAACACGCCTGGCGGTTTTGGCGGTTGTATCCGCGTGCCGGCGGCGTGGGCGGTTAAACGCCCGGCCGGCCTGACGCTGCACGAGAGTATGGCGCTGGGCACGGCCGGTTTCACCGCTGCACAGTGCGTCGATGCGTTGCTCAGCCACGGCGTCCACAGCGGAGAGGTGTTGGTGACAGGCGCAACCGGCGGCGTTGGCAGCATTGCCGTGGCGCTGGCGAGCAAGCTCGGGCTAACGGTCGTCGCCGCCACCGGCAAGATGGATGAAGCCGATTACCTGCGCACGCTCGGCGCCGTCAGCGTGATCGACCGCAGCGAAGTTGTCGACGCTTCGGGCAAACCGCTGCTGCGCGAGCGCTGGGCCGGCGTGATCGACACTGTCGGCGGCGCGATCCTGGCGACAGCGATCAAGGCGACGCGCTACGGCGGCGCAGTGACGGCGTGTGGGATGGTCGCTTCGCCAGCGCTGGAGTTGACCGTCTTTCCCTTCATCCTGCGCGGAGTGAAGCTGCTCGGCATCGACTCGGTGAATCCTCCCATTGCAGAGCGGCGTAGAATCTGGACATTGTTGGCGGACGAGTGGCGGC
This sequence comes from uncultured Caldilinea sp., assembly GCA_937981885.1. GTDB lineage: Bacteria > Chloroflexota > Anaerolineae > Caldilineales > Caldilineaceae > Caldilinea. The sequence goes on along the minus strand of CALJMI010000087.1, from coordinate 2,541 downwards.
TCGATGTGCTGGATCGTATTGCCCGCAACGTGACGCTGGCAGAACTTAGCGGTGAGATTGACGCCATCCTTCACGGTCAGCAGCGTGGGCGGGTGGTGGTGGCGCACAACCCAACCCAAAATTGATTGATTTCTCCCAATCTGAAACCTTGCATTCCAACATGAGGTGGAACCGTCATGCACTATCAACCGACGCGTGAATCCGTAGAGACCCATCCGTTGCCGGCATGGTTCGACAATGCCAAACTCGGCATCTTCGTCCATTGGGGCTTGTACTCCGTGCCGGGCTGGGCGCCGCTGGCCGGCGAACTGAGCGAAATCCTGGCGACCGGCGACTGGGCGAAATGGTTTGCCAACAATCCCTACGCCGAGTGGTACATGAATTCGTGGCGCATCGAGGGCAGCCCGACACAGCGATATCACAACGAAACCTACGGCGCAGACTTCAGCTACTTTGACTTTGCACCACACTTCAACGCTGCGAGCGAACAGTGGAATCCTGATGATTGGGCGAGCCTCTTCCAACGCGTCCATGCCCGTTATGCCGTGCTCACCACCAAGCACCACGACGGCTTCACACTCTGGCCAAGCCACACGCTCAACCCGTTCATTGCCAACTACCATGCGCGCCGCGACCTGGTCGGTGAATTTATGAACGCCATCCGTAAACATGGACTGACCGCGGCGCTCTATTATTCCGGCGGGCTGGATTGGACCTTTAACGACATCGTGATCCAGCACATCGCCGACATCCCTAAAGCTGTGCCGCAGATGCCTGCTTATGTTGACTATGCGAATGCACACTGGCGCGAACTGATCGAGCGCTACCAGACGATGATCCTCTGGAACGACATCGCCTATCCGGCCGCAACCGACCTCAACGCGCTCTTCGCCGAGTACTATAATAAACTGCCCGAAGGCGTGATCAACAACCGCTTTACCCAGCGCTTCCAGCTCGGTCCCGACGGCAACATCGTCACCGACAACTTCCATGACTTCGAGACGCCAGAATACGCCTCCTTCTCCGAAATCCGGGCGAAGAAGTGGGAATCGTGCCGCGGCATCGGCGCATCCTTTGGCTATAACCGCAACGAGGGGCCGGAACAACACCTGACGGTCGAAAATCTGGTGCGTTCGTTTGTGGACATCGTCAGCAAGAACGGCAACCTGTTGCTCAACGTCGGCCCGATGGCGGACGGGACGATCCCCGAGCTGCAGCGCGAGCGGCTGCTGGGGCTGGGCCAGTGGCTGGATGTCAACGGCGGCGCCATCTTCGACACACATCCCTGGGTCGTGGCCGACGGCAAGACCGACGCCGGCGTGGATGTGCGCTTCACGCAGAAAAGCGGCGACCTCTACGCTACGCTGCTCGCCACGCCGGCTGACCAGATGTTCGAGATCAAAGGATTGCGCTGCGCCGATGACGCGTCCATCGAACTGCTGGCTGGTTCAACGCCGCTTGCCTGGCGTGCCACTGATGGCGGCGTCGCAGTGACGCTGCCCGGAACGCTGCCCGCCGCGCCGGCGCATTCGCTGCGCATCTCGCCCGCGCCGGATTTCCAACCATAGGAATCATTGGGGGTCGCCAATATCGTACAGGTTTGGCAGGCCAAACCCTTCGGGCGATATATCGCCGCCGAGGGCATGAAGGTTCATGCCCGTACAAACCCGCACCGGATTTTCCATCATAGGAATCGTATCGAAGAAGCTCATCATGATCACAAGCACGAAATTCTCGCCGACCTGGGAATCGCTCAAACAATATGAAATTCCAGACTGGTACATCGACGGCAAGTTCGGCATCTTCATTCATTGGGGCGTCTATGCCGTGCCGGCGTTCTCCAACGAATGGTACCCGCGCAACATGTACATCCAGGGGTCGCCAGAGTACGAACATCACATCAAGACCTACGGCCCCCACACCGAATTTGGCTACAAAGATTTCATCCCCATGTTCCGCGCCGAAAAGTTCGACCCGAATGCATGGGCGGCATTGTTCGAGGAAGCCGGCGCTCGCTTCGTCGTGCCGGTGGCGGAGCATCACGACGGCTTCGCCATGTACGACTGCTCGACCTCGCGCTGGACGTCCGTACACATGGGACCGCGCCGCGACATCGTCGGCGAGCTGGCGCAGGCCGTGCGTGCGCGGGGCATGGTCTTTGGCGTCTCCACGCACCGCGCTGAGCATTGGTGGTTCATGAACGGCGGTCGCAATTTCCCGTCCGACGTGCAAGACCCTGCCTACGCCGACTTCTATGGGCCGGCCGTGCAGCACGAAGACTGCGACGGCACACAACAGAATACACCTTCGCTTGATTCGCAGCCCTATCCCAGCGTCGAATATCTGGAAGAGTGGCTTGCGCGCACCGTCGAGCTGGTCGACAAATACCAGCCGCAACTCGTCTGGTTCGACTGGTGGATCGGCCACGCTGCATTTTCGGAATACCTCAAACGCTTCGCCGCGCACTACTACAACCGCGGCGAAGCGTGGGGCAAGGGCGTCGCCATCAACTACAAATACAACGCCTTCGAGGAGGGAACA
>CALJMI010000086.1 GCA_937981885.1 uncultured Caldilinea sp. | reverse complement strand
GCCGACGGCAACCAACACTGCGACGAGCACACCGACCGATACGCCGGTTCCGACCAGCACGCCGACGGCAACCAACACTGCGACGAGCACACCGACCGACACGCCGGTTCCAACCAGCACGCCGACGCCCGAAGAAATTGTGACGGCAGCCGCTACGGAGGAATTGATTGAGGAGCCCACGTCAGCTGTCACTGAAGAGGAGATCGAAGAAGCCACGCCCGTCGCTACAGAGGAGCTGATCGAGGAAGCAACGCCTACCGGCACAGAAGAGCCAGTCGAGGAAGTCACACCGATTGCAACAGAAGATCTGGTCGAAGAAACCACGCCCGTAGCTACAGAGGAGCCCATCGAGGAAGCTACGCCTGCTGCGACCGAGGAGCCAACCGAGGAAGAGATCAAGATGGAAACGCCGGGTGATCTGCCTGGAACTGGACTTGATCTGTCTTCAGGCACGACAACACTGCCGGTCGTGGCGATTGTGCTGGCGTTCCTGGCAGTCGGTGGATTTATCACCCGCCGACGTCCTGAATAAGTGCATTTGAGAAACCAGGATATTCAATGGCGTTCAAGTTAAAGCGCAAAATTGAAAATCCTGGTTCAAATCTCTTATTACAAGTTGACCTTGTAATGAGCATCCACGAGTTGTCCTAGACGATACGAAGAATGCGGAACTGCTTTATATAAAACTATCTTGGAAAGGAGAATTTTGCTATGCGAATACAAAGGTGGTCAGCGGCTGGTCTCTTGTTGATCGTTGCGCTCCTATTTGCAGCCTGTGTGGCGCCGCAGCCAGGGGTGCAGCCAGCGGCGCCACAAGCCGAGGCGCCCGCCCCAGCAACCGGGGGCGTACAGATTCCTGAGCCGGTCGCCGACAAATTCAACGTTGCGTTTGTCTATGTTGGGCCAATCGGAGACGGCGGTTGGACCTATGCCCATAACGAAGGCCGCCTCTATCTTGAGGAAGCGCTCGGCGATACAGTGCATACCGCTTACCTCGAAAGCGTGCCCGAAGGCGCCGATGCAGAGCGCGTGATCCGCAACCTGGCGCGCGCTGGGTTCAACGCCATCTTCACAACATCCTTTGGTTTCATGGACCCAACAGAAGCTGTTGCGGAAGAATTCCCGGACGTCTACTTTGTACATATCTCTGGCTTCAAACGCAACGACACCAACTTCTCCAATCTGTTTGGCGCAATGGAAAACATGAAGTATCTGGCAGGCATGATCGCTGGCGCCCGTGCGCAAGCAGATGGCGGCGAACGCGTCGGCTACATCGCTCCGTTCCCGATTCCTGAAGTAATCCGCCACCTCAACGCTGCAACAATGGGTATGCGCCAGACCTGCCCGAACTGTACGATGGACGTGCGCTGGATCTTCACTTGGTTTGACCCGGACAAGGAGCGTCAGGCCGCCGAATCGCTGTTGGAAGCTGGCGCCGACGTCGTCATCACCGGCGCCGACACAACCGGGCCAGTGCAGGTCGCTGGCGAACAAGGCAAGTGGGGCATCGGCTACGATAGTCGCAACGCCTGTGAAGTTGACACCGAACACTGTCTGACCGTGCCGTACTGGGAGTGGGGGCCGGAGTATGTCCGTCTGGTCGAGTCAATGATCGATGGTTCATTCGTCGGCGAAGATGTCTACTTCGACGTCGACAGTGGCAGCCTCGGTCTGCTCGGCTTTATGGAAGGTCAGACGCCGATGCCTGGCGTCACCGCAGATGTAATCCCGATGGTCGAGGAGCTGTTGGCAAAGATGCTCAGCGGCGAAATGGATCGCTTCTCGATCTTCACCGGTCCGATCAATGACAACAAGGGCAACGAAATCGTGCCTGCCGGCGTCTCACTGACGCAGTCTGACCTCGAAGGCTTGCAGGGCATCCCTGGCCGTGAAGATTGCACGATCTGCATGAACTGGCTGGTCGAGGGAATTGTGCCGGATGCCGAAATACCGCAGTAGTTTGGGGTAGCAAAGTGATGAGATGGTAGGGTTGTAGGGTGATGGGGTAATGGGGTGGCCGGGAACAATTCTTCCCTACTGCCCTACGCCCCCACACCCCCATCACCCCATGCCTTCACTACCCTAACCGCCCAATTCTTCATTCTTCACTCAACTTGAACGCAGCCATACACAAACCATGACAACAGCAACAAACGCCGTTGAGATGCGCGGAATCACCAAACGTTTCCCTGGCGTGTTGGCAAACGATCAAATTGATTTTGTGGTGATGGCAGGGGAGATTCATGCGCTGCTTGGCGAGAATGGTGCAGGAAAATCCACCCTGATGAACATCCTATCGGGACTTTACCGACAAGATGAAGGCGTCATTCTGATCAACGGTCGCAAAGTGGAGCTGACCTCGCCGCGCGATGCGATTCGTCACGGCATTGGCATGGTTCACCAGCATTTTCTGTTGACGCAATCGCAGAGTGTGACCGAGAACGTCTTTCTTGGCTTGCGCGAGGTGGGCTTTATGCTCGACCGACAGCGCATGGCGGTGGAAGTGCAACGGATTTCCGAGCTGTACCGATTGCCTGTTGACCCAAATGCCAAAATCTGGCAGCTCTCGGTTGGCGAACAACAGCGCGTGGAGATCATCAAGGTGTTGTTCCGCGGCGCCGAGATTCTAATTCTGGACGAACCGACGGCAGTGTTGACGCCGCAAGAAGCGGAGAACCTTTTTGTCACGCTACGCTCGATGGCGGCGGATGGCAAGACGATCATTTTTATTAGCCACAAGCTGGAAGAAGTGCTTTCGATTGCGAGTCGAGTCACCGTGCTGCGCAACGGCAAAGTGGTCGCAACCCAACCGACCGAGGGCGTGACCAAGACCGATCTCGCCAGCATGATGGTAGGCAGGCAGGTGCTCTTTCAACTGGAAAAGCCGCTGGCACAACGTGGCGAAGCGCGCCTCCAGCTTGAAAACGTGAGTGCACTCGACGATAAGCTGCTGCCTGCGCTGCATTCAGTCTCGTTGACTGTACACAGCGGAGAGATTGTCGGGGTTGCGGGCGTAGCAGGCAATGGACAGCGTGAATTGGCGGAGGTTGTCTGCGGGCTGCGCCCACTCACCGACGGCGTGATCAAAGTTGCTGGTGAGCCCATGGAACGCCCGTCAGCGCGACAAATGATCGACGCTGGCGTTGCCTATGTGCCGGAGGATCGCAACGCAACTGGCAGCGCGCCCAACCTCAGTGTAGCGGAGAATCTCGTTCTCAAAAGCTATCGCACGCCAGAGATGGGCGCCGGTATCTTGCTAGATGTCGCTGAGATGCGTCGCAGCGCCGCCTCGCTAGTCAGCACTTTCAACATCGTTACGCCAAGCATCGACACACCGGCGCGCAAACTCAGCGGCGGCAATCTACAGAAGGTGATTCTAGCGCGCGAGATTTCCGGTCAACCGCAGGTGTTGGTCGCCGCATCGCCCACGCGCGGGTTGGACATCGGCGCTACGGAAACTGTGCGCAAGATTTTGCTAGAGGAACGCAGCCAGGGCGCTGCAATTCTCCTGATTTCCGAAGACCTGGATGAAATTTTTGCAATTTCTGACCGAATCGTTGTGCTGTATGAAGGCAGAATCATGGGTGAGTTTGAGGCTCAGGAAGTAGACTTGACGCAGATTGGCCTGCTGATGGCTGGCGGTCGGAATGTAACACATTCTGTTCAAGCACAGGTGTAGACAAACCATGAGTGCACGCAGTTCGTCGCTATCCAGCCAATCTCGAACGCGACTGCGCGTTGAGCGTCGTTTGGAGCAACCGCGCTGGCTACGCATCTTGACGCCATTTATCTTGATCGGCGCAGCGCTACTGATTGGGGCAGTTTTATTGCGGCTGGTTGGGGCAGACCCCTGGCTTGTCTACACCAAGATGGCGCAGATCGCTTTCGGCAGCGCACATGGCTGGTCCGATACAACGATCAAAGCAACGCCGTTGATCCTGGCAGGATTGGGTGTGTCGATTGCGTTTCGGATGCGGCTGTGGAACATCGGCGCCGAAGGACAGCTCTTCATCGGCGCATGGTTTGCGACCGGTTTTGCACTCTTCTGGCTGCCGCGCGACACGCCACAGGCGATCCTGCTGCTGGTGATGGCAATTGGCGGTTTTGTCGGCGGTGCGCTGTGGGCGTTTATCCCTGGCGTGCTCAAGGCAAAGCTCAATATCAACGAAATCATCACCTCGCTGATGCTGACCTACGTTGCGATCTTTTGGAACAACTACTGGATTTATGGGCCGTGGAGCGAGCGCGGCTTTGGCCTCACGCCGCAATTTCCACGCAGCGCCTGGCTACCGCGCTTCACCGACTTTTCCAGCGATTTTCCCGCCTTGCGCGGCATGACGGCGCACGCCGGCATCTTCCTGGCGATTGCGCTGGCGCTGATTCTCTGGTTTGTGTGGCAACGCACCAAATGGGGCTATGAAGTCAAGGTGATCGGCGACAACCCACGCGCCGGGCGCTATGCTGGCATGAACCTCTCACGCAAGATCATCGGCGTCATGCTGCTGAGCGGCGGGCTAGCCGGGCTGGCGGGCATGGCGGAGGTTTCGGGGGTTGTCCATCGCCTGCAGGAACGTTTCTCGCCGGGATACGGCTTTACAGCCATCATCATTGCATGGCTGGCAAAGCTCAACCCGCTGGCGATCGTGCCGGTCGCCTATCTCTTTGGTGGTCTGCTTGTCGGCAGCGATGCAATTCAACCGGCAGGCATAGCAAAAATGCTGCAAGGCGTTGTGCTCTTTGTCGTCGTCGGCGGCGAGCTGCTGCTTCAGTATCGCATCAAACTTGAACGAGGCGCGTTGAGTTAAGTCATGGAATTTGCATTTCTTGTTACGCTGCTGGCGGCGGGCATCCGCTCAGGAACAGCCATCCTCTTCTCAACAATTGGTGAGATTTTCGCCGAGCGATCCGGTGTATTAAATCTCGGCATTGAAGGAATGATGTTGATGGGAGCGGTCACCGCTTACGGGATTGCATTTGCAACGGGCAACCCCTGGATCGGGTTGGGCGTCGCTATTATGGTTGGCGGCGTGATGGCGCTGCTGCACGCTGTGGTGACGATCAGCCTGCGCGCTGACCAGGTGGTGAGCGGGTTGGCGCTGACCTTTCTAGGCTCCGGGCTGAGCGCAGTGCTTGGCGCGCCGCTAGTCGAAGTGCGCACGGCGCCGCGGTTGCCCAACTTCCCGCTCCCGCTGCTCGCCGACCTGCCGATCCTGGGACCGATTCTCTTCAACCATAATGTAATCGTCTACGCCGGATTATTGGCGGCCCCGCTGGCGTGGTGGTATATCCATCGCACGCGGCCTGGCATGGAACTGCGCGCCATCGGCGAGCACCCGGCTGCCGCCGACGCACTTGGCATCAACGTTAACTTGCAGCGGTATGGCTACGTGGTGTTCGGCGGCATGATGGCGGGTTTAGGCGGCGCGTCGTTGAGCCTGGCGATCACGCCGCTGTGGATCGAGGACATGACTGCGGGTCAGGGCTGGATTGCCGTCGGCCTGGTGATCTTCGCCAGCTGGGATCCACTGCGTGCGGCGCTCGGCTCGTATTTGTTTGGCGCCATCCGTCGGCTGCCGTTGGATTCACAGAACCTGCCTTTCTTTCTCGCCAATCCGCAGCTGGGCTATTTCATGAATATGCTACCCTATCTGTTTGTGATCCTGCTCATGTTGATCAGCGCACGCAGCGAGTTACGGCGTCGCATCGGCGCGCCAGCCGCACTCGGTCAGCCCTACGTCCGCGAAGAACGCGGCGTTTGAACCGTCAGGAGCAGTTCGCAACAGACGCAAATCAACATGAACCTGTCTGCATGGCTACACTGTGATCCATAATTTGTAGATTTACCCCAACTCATCAAGATCGACTATTCTCATGTTGCCCAATTCACACATTGCTTACACCTGGCTTGCGCTTGACCTGGCGCAAGAATGGCTTGGCGTCGAGCCAGAAGCGGACTATCGTCTGATTGCTATCGCCGCTGCAGGCCCTGACCTGATCGACAAACCGTTGGCGGCCGCCTATTTCTATCGTCGCTACAAGTCAGCGGTGTTGTTTGCGCACACGCTGTTGGTGAACCTGTTGGTGCTGTGGGCGACGCTCGGCCGTTTCCGCTCGATTGGCGTTTATGCAGCGGCGTTTCTCGGTCATGCCCTGCTCGACCGGTTGTGGATGTTTCCCGACACCTTCTATTGGCCCTTGCGCGGCTGGCGCTTTCACGTATGGGGCAAGCGCGGGTCGGAGCAGGAAAAGATCGGCATGGCGTATTGGATCGCATTCACGCGGCGCCCCGAATTATGGGGATGGGAGCTTGGCGGCCTGCTGGCATTGATCCTGTTTGTGTGGCGTCGGCGGCTACACCGTTGGGAGAATTTGCGCAGGTTCTTATATACTGGTCAGGTTGTACGTTGAAATCGCATTCAGAGATCATACAAAAATTATGGAAACTGTCCAGCTAGAACGGCAGCATGAACGTCGCGACGTCATTCAAAATGAACTTCGCTGGCATGAAGAGGAGGCGCATCGACGCCAGCGCCTCGACGAACTGCTTTACAAAGCGCCAGCGTTTGATGATATCGTTGAAGACCAATTGGCGTTTCTCGATCCAGCTCGTAGCCATCTTCTGTTGGAAATTGGTTCGGGTACGGGCAAGGAAACGTTGATTTTAAGCCGCAGGGGACACACTGTCTACACCATCGACCTTTCGTATGTGCAAATTGCTGCGGCAAAAGCGCAAGTGCTCAACAAGCACGCCTCTGCAAACGTAGTATGGGTGCAGGCAAATGCAGAGGAACTGCCGTTCGCCGATGGCGTCTTTAGCGCCGTGTACGGCAAAGCAATTCTCCATCACCTCGATTTGGGTCTTGCCGCTGAGGAAGTGAAACGCGTTCTGCAAGATGCAGGGCGCGCCAGTTTTGCCGAACCGTTGGCTGGACATCCGCTGATCTGGCTGGGAAGAAGGTTGACGCCCCACCTGCGAACGCGCGATGAACACCCACTCAAATGGAGCGAACTGACAGCATTTGCCGCGCAATTTGACGCCTTGCCTGTCAAATATTTCTATATCCTGGCGCCATTGGCGTATTTCTTGCGCCTTGTCCCTGGGCTGGCGCGCACATTCAATCTGTTCTGGCATGTTCTCAGACATGTAGACCAAAAATTGTTGGACTTCCTCCCATTTCTGCGCCGACTGGCGTGGTATGGCGTGATTTCGCTGCGCAAACCGCTTCGATGACACCCCTTCGTCGCCAACGCGTGATCTTCAACGCCGGAGCGTTGGTCGGCGCCAACCTCTGGCGAACATTGCTGACCTTCGTTCAATTCTGGTTCATTGTCCGATCGCTCGGCGTTGAATCGCTCGGACAATACACATTGGGTATGGCTTATCTACATGTGGCAGCCATTGCCAGCGAGGCTGGGCTTCCCAATCTTCTCGTTCGTGACCTAGCGCAAGAGCCGCAACACAAACGTAGCCGCTTCCGACAACTTCTAGTCATTCAGACGTTGTTCGCCGTGGGCGTATGGGTGTTGCTGGCGCTGATAACGGAACTGTTCTCGCTTTCGTCGGCTGTCCGCGAGGCAATACTAGTCGGCGCTCCGTTTTTGCCCTTTTACGCCATCACTTCAGCTGGGCTGACGCTCTGTCGCGCCAGCGAACGCATGGATTTGGTCTTTCTGGTCGAGGCAATCGGCGCCACTTTGATGTTGTTTGGCACGATCTGGATGATCCAGCAGGGGTATGCAATCGTCGATCTATTCATTTTACAGGTGTTGCTACAAGTTATTGCGGCGCTCCTTGTGCTGGTCATTGTGCCATTTGCAAGTCTACTGCGCGAACCCCAAGAACCGGCGCCGTTGGCGCTTGGTTCGTTGCTGCGTCGAGCGCTCCCATTTTATGGCGTTGCGCTGGCTGAAGTGATGTTGCAACGTCTCGATGTGATTTTGCTTGGCATGGTCGTTTCGGATGCTGTTGTGGGCATCTTTGCTGCAGCGAATAACCTGCTGCGCGTGCTGAACAAGATAATCCAAAGTGTGTGGGGGTCACTCTACCCAACATTCAGTCGTTTGCGCCACGTGGAGGAGAAGACATACCGTAGATTGCTCGGACAGGTGCTGCGCATGAGCAACCTGACGCTTATACCGCTGGCGACATTGATCGCAGTGTTTGCTCCCGATATCCTTCACCTGATCTACGGCGACGATTTTGCGTCGATCGTCCCTGTACTCCGCATCATGATCGGAGCAACAATTTTCTATTCCTATGAAGTTGTCAGTATCACCCTGCTCATGGTTGAACGCGCCTCCTTGCGCAGTCTTTATGTTGTATTGATGCATCTCTTAGCACTAGCAGTGGGCATTCTAGCTTTAGGCAGCAGTTTTGGGGCGGTTGGCGCAGCGGTTTCTGTGCTGGCGGCTGGCATTGTTGGCGCCGGAGTAGGGGCCTGGTTGGTGCATGGCTTACACCTATCGCTACGTCAGGACAAATGGTGGCTCATTCTAAGCGGCAGTCTGGTTGCGAGCTTGGTCGCAATGTTGGCGCCAGTTCCGTGGTTGATACAAGGGGGATTGAGTTTTGTCCTCTATGCGGCTGCGATGTGGGCGACTGGGGCGGTGTCACTCCATGATTTCCGTTCGCTTCGACAAAGTCTGTGGGGCAGTTCGGTGCATCGTCAAAATCCCACTTAGCGCCGAACGTCCTACTTGTCACCGGCGCTTGTACGACGCGCTATCAGGTGATCACCCTGTTTGTAAGCGCCGTTTTTTCGACGTTGCTGCAATCACTCCTGAAGACAACGCCTGAATGATTTGAGAGTTCACGCTGACTCGGCTAGAATCATAGCTGATTGAATTCAATTCGGGAAGAAGCAGATGAAAAGTTCTCAACAGCGCGTTGTAGAAAAAACACAGATCGGAGAGCCTGCGGAGAGGAAATTCCGCGTCCTCATGATTGCGCCAACCAGTTTCTTTGCAGATTATGGCTGTCACGTGCGAATTCTTGAAGAAGCGCGTGCACTGCAACGGCTGGGGCATAAGGTCACGATTGTCACCTACCACAATGGCCGCGATCTGGCAGACCTCGACATTCAGCGCACCTTGCCGATACCCTGGCGTCAACACTATGAAGTCGGCTCAAGCCGTCACAAGATCGCATTCGATGGTCTGCTGGGACTAAAAACCATCGGTTTATTGATGCAACGCCGATTTGATGTGATTCATGCACACTTGCACGAAGGCGCGCTGATCGGCCTTGTTTTTGGCAAGTTATTTGGCATCCCTGTTCTGTTTGATTTTCAAGGCAGCCTGACGGAAGAAATGATCGATCACAAATTTTTGCGCAGGGATGGATTTGCCTATGGGCCGCTGCGTCGTCTGGAAAGTTGGATCGATCAAACTTCTTCTCTGATCTTCACCAGCTCCTCGAATGCAGAACGGGTTCTGGTTGAAGATTTTCAATGCAAACCGGAACAAATCTGCCCGTTGCCGGATTGTGTCAACACGCAAATCTTTCGACCGGCGACCGAGTTCGATCCTGGCCAACTAACATCACTGCGACGCCAGCTTGGGGTTCCAGAAGAGGCGCGCGTCATCGTCTATCTTGGCTTACTGGCTGAATATCAAGGGACAGGTCACTTGCTTGGAGCGATGGCGAAGATTCGTGCGCTGCATGACGACGTCTATTTGCTGTTGATGGGATTTCCTGGGATTGACCATTACCGGCGGATCGCAGACACGCTGGGTGTAGCCGACCGCGTCATCTTCACCGGACGCGTTCCGTATGAGGATGCACCTCAATTCCTTGCGCTTGGCGATATTGCGGTGGCGCCAAAGCTGAGCTTAACAGAAGGCGCAGGTAAATTGCTCAACTACATGGCAGTGGCATTGCCCACTGTGGCGTTTGATACGCCAGTCGCCCATGAATATTTGGGAGCGTCGGGCATCTTTGCCGAGCGCGGCAACGTCGACAGCCTGGCGGAAAAACTGCTCTTGTTGCTTGACGATCAGGAGAAGCGACAGGTCCTGGGACATTCTCTACGCCAACGAGCGATCGAGCGATTTGAGTGGCGCTATGCTGCGCATACAATTGTGCAGGCTTACACACAAATCGTAATGCCAGGCGTTCGAGAAGCAGTCAAGCAGTCTGACGTTCCATGGGCGGATCGAGTGTAGCCGCCAGGATCAACCTGAATCTATGCATCAGACTCAAGCTCAGACAAATACAGTGCGATTGCCGATGTTTGTTGATAGACCGAGAACGCGTCTTGCAACGCTTTGGCGCTATCGAACTTTGCTTTACAACCTGGTGTTGCGCGATCTGAAGGCGCGTTACAAAAACAGCGCCCTTGGTTTTCTCTGGAGCCTGCTGAATCCACTTGCGATGATGGTGATTTTCACTGTCATTTCCACCTTTTTGTTTCGCGACAACAATGTGCCCAATTATCCGATCTTTTTGCTGGCCGGGTTGCTGCCGTGGAATTTCTTTTCGGTCAGCATCATGGGAGGCGCCAACAGCATTGTCGCCAACGGTTATTTGATCAATAAAGTGTACTTCCCAAGAGAAGTTCTACCGATCGCCACCGTCATCGCCAACCTTGTCAACTTTCTGCTGGCGCTGCTTGTTCTCTTCGCTGTCATCATTTTCTTCGGCATGCCGTTCAGTCCGTGGATATGGCTGTTGCCCGTCGTAATTTTGATCCAAACCATCTTTACGGTGGGAATCGTTCTCTTTTTAAGCACGCTGCAGGTCTACTATCGAGATACGTTGCTGATTTTGGATGTGGTGATCCTTGCCTGGTTTTTTCTTACACCAGTTTTTTACCCAGCGAGCGTTTTTCCTCAGGCATTTGAGATTGCTGGCGTGACTGTCAATATCCAGCGCCTTGTTTACATTCTGAATCCAATGGCTTCGCTGGTCAACATGTATCGAGACCTCCTCTATTGGGGCTATCGAACCGACCTGGACTTTTTTCTCCGCACGTCTGTGACGGCCGTTGTCATTTTTGCGTTTGGCTACTGGTTCTTTGCCCGCCATAGCAATGACTTTAGCGAAGAGGTCTAGACAGCGCCATTGCCTTTGCAAAGTCTGTCTCCTGACAAGAAACCCGTGGTTTATACATTTTATCTGATGAATAACCATTGCTTACGATGACGCCAACACACCTGTCAGACGATGCTCGCCCATGGCTGACGGTGAGGATAATGAGTGTAGCGTTTTATTTGACGCTATCATTTCTATATTTACTGGCAATTCCATTCGGCGAAAGCCCTGACGAACCAGGGCATCTACAGTGCATTCAGCAAGTAGCGGTGCTAAATCGTATTCCAATCGTCGAGCCAAAACCGACGGGGGAGTGGTGGAAACCTGGAGCGATCCTGTCAGGACGCATGTGCTATCACATGCCGGCGTATTATCTTCTTGCAGGCTCTGCCCAGAAACTGATTGGTGCAGTCAGCGGAACATCGGTGGAGATTAACTACCCAGCCACCAATGAGGCATTCGGCGAGACCGGCGTTATGTTCATCCATCCAGAAAAAACAACTTTTGGGACTTTACATGAGCCGTTGACAGTAACCGTGCTGCGCGTTATCTCCATCTTTCTAGGCGCAGTTACGGTGTGGGTAGCCATTTCAGTTGCGCAGATTCTGTTTCCAACTTCTCCGACAACAGGGCTTGCTGCTGGCATTCTGGTTGGGGGTTGGCCCCAGTTTCTTTTCCTGAGCCGGGCAATCAGCAACGATGTCTTGGCGAATGCGTTTTCTGTATTGGCGCTGCTGACATTGCTTCATGTGGGACAACCAAAGCGATTTGTATCGGCGACTCTATGGGCTACACTCGCTGTTTTCACGAAGATCAACATGATTTTTGTCGTTGGCGTAGTGCTATTTGTCTGGCTTGTCGAGATTGTCCACTTTCGTGATCAGCGTCGTGAGCTTCTGCACAGTGCGTTGTTTGCGTCAATTATATTGGTCTTTGGAGCAACCGTTGTAGCGCTCAATCCGACGATACAGACCAATCTGTGGCTAAGTGGTCGGACATTTTCCTCTATGTCCGAACGTATTCTTACGATAGAGTACTGGTTGGAGGTGAACAGGTTAACCTTAAGCTCAGGATTTGCACGGTTTGGGTGGATGAGCATTGCAGTTGAGGATTGGTTGGTTTATCTATGGTGGATTTTGATAACGTTCCTCATCGCTATAGGGGGCATGCAGTGGTGGCGTCGCAAGGAGCCGTTTCGCTGGCTCCTCACAGTTATAATCATTGCTTGGCTCGCTGGAAATCTTGCCTCCTATCTACGAATTAACCTGACCGTCATGCAGCCACAGTTCCGCTTCTTGCAAAGCACCCTGCCGTTAATCGCCGCTTTTGCAGCAGGAGGTCTCACTACAATCACCATCTTCGGGCAACGTCTATTAATCTTCACACTTGCCGTTGGTCTGCTCCTGATAAATTTGTGGATCGTTGTTTATGTTGTAGCGCCTGTCTACGGCCTATCAATGTAGAAAAAACGCGGTCCGACAAGTCTGGTCTCATTGACAACAGTCATCTTTCATTACAGTGTTGTCGGGAGAGACAAAACAGTATGTGGATAGAAGAAAGATTGCGTAACAGTTTGCCTTGGAGAAAGAAGGTTAATCGATGAAAACAACGCAGCAGCTTCATGTGAGAATGTTACTCCGGCTAATTGTTAGCCTGGCCGTTGTGACAGCAGCAATTGGAGCATTAAGTGATGTGGCGTTCGCTCAGACAGCCATTCCAGAGCAATGGCAACCTCTGGATATAAGCGTCGATGGCGAAACAGAGCTTCCTGCGAGCCTCAATGATGTGGCGCCAAGCTGTCGCTATGGCGTGAGCGCGTCGGAGATCGGCGCGCCCTTTTTAACAAACGTGGGCATTGGTTGGGTTTATACATTTGGTGCAGTCAAACCAGATTGGGTGCCCGAAGGTGTTCATTTCGCGCACATGATTCGGCTAAAACAGGACAAAGATGGGGGAACGTACCTTCCAAGTTACACTGTCCGACCTTCTTTGTCCAACAACGGATTGGGACGACTAATCGACGCCAATCCAGGCGCACTCTGGATCGTAGGCAATGAGGTGGATCGCGTTGCCCGGCAGGATGATCTGATGCCCGACATGTATGCAACCGCATACCACGATGTCTATCACTACATCAAGGGTCGCGACCCATCCGCGCGCGTCGCCGTCTCCGGCCTGGTTCAGGTGACGCCAGGACGCCTCCAATACCTGGATAGGGTGTTGAGCGCATATCGGCTCAAATATGGCACGGGCATGCCGGTGGATGTGTGGACATTCCATGCATACATCTTCGCCGAACGCAAGGAAGTGTATAACGGTAAAGGCGGAAACCCAGTCTGGGCATGGATTGCCAATGGCACCGATCCCGAATTGGCCATCAAGGAGCCACATGAGGAGCGTCCACATGCAGAACGGTTGGCATTGTGCGCACGTGAAGATTACTATTGCATCAAGGAGCACGATGATCCTGCATTGTTTGAGAAGCAGGTTGTAGATATGCGCCGTTGGATGAAGATCAATGGCTATCAGAATACACCGCTTATCCTGACAGAGTGGTCGCAACTGTTCTGGTACATCGTTGGTGCAAACGGGGATTGCAACATCAAGGACGAAGATGGCAACTGCTTTACGCCGCAACGCGTCACCAGATTCATGGAGAGAACGCTGGACTATCTTGACAACGCCACAAGTCAGGAGCTTGGTTATCCAGCCGACCGATATCGCATGGTGCAACAGTGGGCGTGGTACTCGATGGATCCATTGAGCAGAGATGTCAACACCGAAGGGAATCCCAGTCTGTTGGTCAACTGGGAAGGGACTGCGCTTACCCAGATGGGACAAAAATACAAACAGCGAATCGCACAGGCTGCCGGCAATCCAAACTTGATGGTCGAGCAAGTTTTTGGCGGCGCTGTTCTGCCAGGTGAAGATGGCAAGCTAGGCGTCATCATTCGCAACAACGGTGTAAAACCGACGACGCAACCTTTCGTGGTCGAGTTCTTTAGCGATGAAGCGCGCACGCAAAAGATAGGCGAAGCAGTCGTGCCAGCAGGATTGGAAGGATGCGCCATGCAGAGCATCGTTGTGGAAACAACATGGCCCAGTCGTCCGGCTGGCGTTCACCGGTTCTGGGTGAGTGTCGACCGAGCGAACGCCATCGCTGGCGACGATCCGAGTGATAACACCGGTCAAGGAATAGTGATTGCCAGCAACAACCAGCTTCGACTTCCGTTAGTCACACGCTAGAGACTATTGATTTCTAGATTGTCACGTCATATCGTTCACAATCTTCCCGGAAGCTCTGGAGCTTCCGGGAAGATGAGCCGCCAACCTAGAGGTCAGTAAGGAGCTTGCACCACTCGTCATCCGTCAAAATTACTGACTTGACGGAATGACGAGGGATGTAGGCAAGGAATAAAATCTGTTTCACAAGCCAGATCACCCTGACAACAGGTTGCACAGTGCTGTGCAACCTGCTCCTTTTCTTGTCTTCTTGTCGAAAATCACGGCTTGATATAACCGTTATCTGAAATAGATTTGGCTGCGTAAATTGTGCACAGTATAATCGCTAAGTTGAATTATCCATTACTACGTCAACTTCCCATACAGAAGTTGTCATTAACAATAGATACAAAGGCGATATATCGTGTTGTCCAGGCTAAACAAAAATCACACCTTTATTCATATCATTGTGTTGATAGGAATCTTTTTTGTTTTGGGCGGCAATCTACCATTGGGCACTGTCCAGGCATCGGCAGACGAAACGCCGACGCCTTTCTGCCGTTTTGGGTTAAATCACAACGTTTTGACTGGCGAGCTGGCTTTGATCCCCACTGAACCGTTACGAGCCAGCTTTTTCATGGATTACCAGGCAACGCCCCCCTCAAAGCCGGCGCACATGGAGCACTATCGTATGGTTCGGCTGAATCAGCCCGACCGCAATTCAACCGATTACACTGTTTCGCCGTCTGCGAACACCATCCAGGCGCTCGCTCAAGCCAACCCAGGTTCAGTCTGGCTGATCGGCAATGAAATCGACCGCATTCGCTGGCAGGATGACATGATGCCAGCGGCATACGCAAGAGCCTATCATGAACTCTATCACCTGTTGCGCGACGCCGACCCCAGCGCAAGAATTGTGGCGGGAAATATTGTTCAGGTCAGCCCTCTACGACTTCGTTATCTCGATCTGGTGCTTGAGGCATATCGCTCGATGTATGGTCAACCGATGCCAATCGACATCTGGGGCATCCATACCTTCATCTTGCGTGAAAAGCGGGGCGACTGGGGGGCCGAGATTCCGCCTGGCGTCGACGCGACTGAAGGTTGGCTTCTTGAGCCAAACCAGAATGCAGATGTCGGGATATTCCAACAACAGATTGTCGATTTTCGTCGTTGGATGCACAAAAATGGCTATCAAGACAACCCGCTTTATGTGACCGAATATGGCGTCTTGATCGGTCCGCCCTGGATCGCGGTTCAGGACGTAATCAACTTTATGACAGCCAGTTTCGACTACATGTTGAATACACGAGATGTGACAACAGGATATCCTGCCGACAACTATCGGCTCGTCCAGAATTTTTCCTGGTATAGCGTCAACGACAAACTCACCTATGCGAATGGGCAATGGGTTGGCGGTTATAATGGATATTTGTTTGAACCAGACCGAGGCAATCAACGCTCTGAGATGGGGGACGCGTACGCCGCTTACACAGCGCATCTTCAACCTCAAATTGACATGCTGCCGGTGCGCATCATGGTTGAGCCAGCTTCACTTCTGCGCACGACGGAGCCTGTAACGTTGACAGTCAATGTGCAAGTGGCAAACGCTGGCAACACGATGAGCGAGCAGAACTTTACGTTGCGCATCTACAATGGTGCACCAGATAACGGCGGAGTGCTGCTCGATAACGCCGAATTCACAGGTTCGTTGGCTGGTTGCGGACAGAGCATATGGCTCAGTTACATCTGGCGCGATGTTCCATCTGATCTGTATACTCTATACGCAGAGGTGACCGCAGACGGTGGCGACAACGAACCAGCTAATGATCGAATCCACCAAGTTGTATTGTTCGCAGACGAACAAGTATTTCTTCCATCCATAGTTTACCAGGTGCGATAGCCAGAGATGCCTGGCAAGCACAGCATCATTGCATCGTCCGAATTGGCGGCAGTGCCAGCATGAGAGCGACTCAACAGCCCGATAACGAAAAACGTCTGTTGCTTCAGGCAACCAACCTTTCCAAACGATTCCGTTTGCAACGCGATCGGCAACGATCCCTCCAGGAGACCTTCATCCATTTGCTGCGACGCAGACGGTCTGGCGCTGAGTACTTCTGGCCGCTACGCGACTTATCGCTGACTGTTCGCACCGGCGACGCCATCGGCATCCTTGGACAAAACGGCTCCGGGAAGAGCACTCTCCTAAAGCTTTTGACGGGAGTGTTACAGCCAACAACAGGCGAGATTCACACCAACGCCCGAATTGCCTCTCTCCTGGAGCTCGGTGCAGGGTTTCATCCAGATTTGACAGGTAGAGAGAATATTTTCCTCAACGCCTCGATCTATGGCTTGAGCGGCCGTTTTATCCGACGTTATCTGGATAGCATCATTGAATTTGCAGAGATCGGCGAGTTCATCGACACGCCTGTCAAGCACTACTCATCCGGCATGTATGTGCGACTTGGTTTTGCAGTTGCAGTGCATACACAACCTGAATTGCTGATTGTGGATGAGGTTTTGACCGTGGGCGATCAAGTCTTTCAACAAAAGTGTATGCACCGCATCGAAGAGATGCTTGATGACGGGGTGGCGTTAATTCTTGTGTCCCATAATGTGGAAGATATTCGGCGACTCTGCCAACGAGCTGTTTGGTTGCAGAATGGGAAGATGCGCGCGGAAGGGCGAGCGTTGGACGTTGTTGATGAGTATCTAGCATATACAAACGAACTCTTTTATGCACAACAGCGGGCCGAGGGCGAGGAGGCGCCAGTCAACTTGATCTCGGCGCCCAACGCGCAACGGTGGGGAACCTATCAAGTTGAAATCGTAGACGTTGAATTTTGCAACGCAATGGGACAGAAAGCTGAACAGTTTTTTCCAGGCGAAATGTTGCGGATGCGCATTCATTATGTGGCGAAAGAAAGGATTGTACGACCAACGTTCGGGTTGGCAATCTATCGCAGAGACGGAATGCATGTTAACGGGCCGAATTCAGCCGATGAAGGTTGCCAACTCGAAGAGATCGAAGGAAAAGGCATCATGGAGTACTGCATTGAGCAGTTGCCGCTAAATCCGGGACGCTATGAGTTGACAGTGGCCGTCTACAATCACAACGCCACTGTAGCCTTTGATCATCAGCACAGGATGCATAGCTTTGACGTTGGTGCGCGCCATGGTCGCCGTGAGGAAGGCGTCATCCATATTCCTGCCACCTGGCGTCATATATCGGTCGAGGAAGAAAAAATAGTTGTACACTAATCATGCATGGCAATGATGATTGCGCAACTAACTATTTCTGGTGGCGTGCCATACGTTGGCAACGCAACCTTGTTGCGTCAGGCAAACTCCAACTCTAGATGAGCGCCTTGCCTCAAGTTACAATTATCATTCTGACCTGGAACGCAAGCCGTTTTTTTCCTGCGTGTCTCAAGACTCTCCTGGCGCAGGATTATCCGGCATTTTCGATTGTTATTGTTGACAACAATTCGACCGACGACACTGTGGCGTTGGCGCGTTCGCTGGAGCTTTCAACCGCTTTTCCTACTGTTCAGATCATCGAGAATCGAGCCAATCTCGGCTTTGCTGGCGGCAACAACGTAGCATTGCGCCAGGTCGAATCGCCGCTCGTTGTATTGTTGAATCCTGATGTTGAACTTGCACAAAACTGGCTTTCGGAACTGATCGCACCAATGCTGACCGATCCAAACATCGGCGTTGCTGGGTGCAAAATTTACGAACCAGACGGGCTCACGCTGCAACATGCAGGCGGTTACATCACGCGACCACAGGCGTTATCTGGGCATTATGGACTGGGTGAGCGCGACGTTGGTCAATATGATGAGATTCGAGACGTCGAATACGTGATGGGCGCAGCGATGGCGATTCGGCGCGAAGTTATCCAGGCAGTAGGGCTGCTGGACGAAGGCTTTTTTTTATATTACGAAGATGTCGATTACTGCGAGCGAGTGCGTAGAGCTGGCTATCGCGTTGCTTACATTCCAGGCGCGCATCTCATTCACAACGAATCGTCCACGACTCAACGCGGCAGCGCCTTTTACTTCGGTCACATGCACGCCAGTCGATGGCGATATATGCTCAAGTACTACACGGCAGATGAATTGGTGGAGGGAACGGTTCCAGCCGAGATGAAATGGCTGGAGCAGCGCGGACACCAGGAACGGCTCGGCCTCCAATTTGCCTATCGCAATGCACAACGTCAGCTTCCCTTTCTCTGGCGCCGCCGAACTGAATATAATGAGAGCGATCAGGCAAAGACGTTTGATCAGGTGAATACTGCACTTGCACATCTGCGCTCTACTCTTTGGGGAAGTTTATCAGGCGTTGATTGAGAAAGGAGCTTGACTGAATTGCAGACTGTTCAAACCACTGAGACTGACAGAAGTCAGGATTATCACATGACAGAGCACCGAAAGTGCTCGATTGTGGAATTGCAGCAACGAGCCTGTCTGACGCCGCGTCCGCTGACATCCAACATGCCCGTGATTGGGGGCCTCATCGCATGGTTTCGCAACACGTGGAACTCGGTGTCGACGCGATGGTATATTGCGCCGCTGGTTCAACAGCAAAATGAGTTCAATCAGGGCGTCGTCGATGAATTGCGCGCGATCAAAGATGAATTGCACACCCTCGCTATTGCACAGCAAGAACTAAACCAACTGATCGACGAAATCAGCGATCGACTGATCGCCAACGACCGTGACGTGGTTGCGCTGACCCATGATCTGGGTAAAGTCACTTACGCCGTTATTCGACTTGATGAAGACCTGAAGCGGCTTGATGGCACTCCCTACGGTTGATCGGTTGTAATAATGCTCATGCGAATCGCGTATTTTTCACCGTTGCCCCCACAGCCCTCTGGAATTTCAGATTATAGCACCAATTTGATACCGGCGCTTCTAAAGTACTGGGATATCACTTTATTTATAGAACAGACTGACATCGACCTACGACAAGACCTTCTGTCATTGCCTGTTCGCTCACTTAATCGTTTTGCAGGGGCAATCGACGAGCGGTGCAACATGTGTGTTTACCAAATGGGCAATAACATACATTTCCATAAAGGAATCTTTGAGACCTTGCTTCGCCACCCAGGTGTTGTTGTATTACACGACCCAAATCTTTATGGGTTTCATCTCGATTATGCAATCCAGCAGAGATGCCCACGCAGTCAGCTGGTGCGAGATTTCGGCTTCGGCTACAGTGATGCAGGGGTTGATTATGCAAGGCAGCTATCCCTGGCTACTGGACTACGACAAGATACGCGGTATCCTCTCGCAGCTCGAATTGCTCAGACCAGCATCGGTGTAATTGTCCACAGCGAGCACGCACGGCAGGTAGTGCTTCATGACTATCCAGACGCCCGAGTCGCCGTCACCCAGCAACCTGTGTCGATACGAAAGCGAACAATCAGCAAATCTCTCGCCAAGGAGCAACTCGGGTTGCCAGCAGATGCAGTTCTGCTCTCATCATTTGGTTATGCGTCACCAAACAAGCACATCCATTCCGTGCTTGAGATTCTGCCAAAGCTGAGAGACGCTTTTCCAGAGGTGCACTATGCAATTGTTGGTCAACCGATCGCTGGCTATGACCTGGCAAAATGGATCCAGGATCGCGGTCTCGGGCAGTTCGTGCATCTGACTGGTTATGTTGACAAAACGCTTTATGCGAACTACCTACTCGCAACCGATATCGGAATCAGTCTGCGATTCCCGACAACAGGTGAAACATCTGCTGCGCTGCTGGATATGATGTCGGCTGGAATTCCCTGCATTGTCACCGACACAGATGCATTTTCTGAACTTCCTGATGATGCGGTTGTAAAGCTAAAGCCTGACGCCGAAATCGAGAAAAATCTGATCCAGACGTTGACATCTCTGATCCGTAAACCAGAATGGCAGAAGATGTTATCAGAAAACACGCATCGTTATCTCTTGTCCAAAGCCGATCCCGCAAAAGTGGCAGCAACGTATGCCAGTTTTGTCGCAGAATCAACACTTCTGAGTTTTCGTGACGAGTCGCGGCGATTATCGCTATAAACTGAAACACATATGAATCCCCAAATCTCAGCAGATAAAATTCAGCATGTACGTGCATGGCTAACAAGATTTGATGAGCACACGCCGGCTGTGGTTGTGCCCATCTTCAATGCTTTCGACGATGTAACAGAGTGTGTAGACTCTCTCCTGGCGAACACAGAATCAAACGCCCCCATCTTGTTAATCGACGATTGCAGCACCGATGCTCGGATTCAGCAGCTCGGTGAATTCCTCGCCTCAGCATATCCCTCTCGGCTGACGTATGTACGAAAGGACAATAACTCAGGGTTTGTTGGTTCGGTGAATCTTGCCTTTGAAGCTACGCATCCTCGCGACGTTGTTGTTGTCAACAGCGATGTCATTCTGCCCTCGCGCTGGTTGGAACGCCTGCACTCAGCAGCCTATGTTCGCACGAATGTAGCGACTGTGACACCCTTCACCAATCACGGCACGATGGTGTCCATTCCCTATCGCAACCGCCCGAGTGGTGATTTGCCAGACGGCTTGAGTCTGTCTGAAGTGGATGCACGCGTCGAGAGAGCATCCTTGCGTCAATACCCGCCAATTCCTACGGCAATTGGTCACTGCACTTATTTTCGACGCACTGTCCTGGACGTTATTGGATATTTTGATGAAGCTTTCGCCCCAGGCTACGGAGAGGAAGTGGACTTTTCTCAACGTGCAGTCGCACATGGTTTCATCAATATCGTCGCTGATGATCTCTTTGTGCATCATAAAGGCTCGCGCTCATTTGATGCTGCGGGGCGTCTCAGGCGCGAAAAAATCCAGATCGAACATGAAAAATTGATCCATGAGCGCTACCCCTGGTACACCGCCTGGATGCGCGCCGAATCAAATGCACGCTATAGCCCGCTTGCTGATGCGATCAGCCGTGCGCGGCGCTCTTTGCTGCCGGTGCGCGTTGCAATTGACGCTACCTATCTTGCGCCGACAACAACTGGCACCAGCGTTGTCGCGATTGAGATGATCCGCGCACTTGCGTCTGCGCCACAGCGCCTTGGCGAGATGTTTGTGATTGTCCGCAATGGCGCTACATCGGCGTTCAAAGCTCGAGTTGGCGATGTTGTCGATGGCGTATGCGCACTTGACGAACTAGAGCAAATGGATGCACCGACCTTCGACCTCGTGTTTCGTCCAGCGCAAGTACAGAGATCTGAAGAGCTGATGCGGCTGCAGACAATTGCTGAAAAGTTCGTCGTATTTCAACTGGATTTTATTGCTTATGCCAATCCAGCATACGCTTCAAGTTACGAAGCATGGATGGAGTATCGGCGCTTGACAAAAGAAACGCTCTCGATTGCCGATGGAGTTGGCTATCTGAGCAGAGATGTTGTAGTAGATGGCATCAGACATGGTCTGACTGTGCCCGAAAGCCGCACATGTGTATTTCACAGCGGCGTCGATCATTTCTTTCATCTGTCAGGCGATCAAACCCCCCCTTCATTTAGCAGATTGAAATCCACTCCATTTCTGCTTGTTCTAGGCACAAATTTCCGCCACAAAAATCGAGTTCATGCACTGCTTGTCTTCGAACAATTGCTCAAGCTTACGGATTGGCCTGGGTCTCTCGTGTTCGCCGGCCCACAAGTTTCTCATGGCGGTTCTATAAGCGAAGAACAATTGGTAAAGGAACGCCTGACCGCAATCGCTGATCGTATCCTTGATCTCGGCGAAGTCAACGAAGGAGAGAAAGCCTGGTTGCTCAAGAATGCAGCGCTTGTGCTCTACCCTTCTGTTTGCGAAGGCTTTGGATTGATTCCGTTTGAGGCTGCGGCTTACGGCACGGCTACGATCCCAGCGCGCTCAACTTCTCTGCAAGAGTTGCTCGGAGAAGATATTTTCTATTTTGATACATTTGATCCGGGGAAAAACGCCGTTCTAATAAACCAGATGCTAACAAACTCTGAGATGAAGCTGCGCCAAATTCAGAAGATTCTGCTTCGCGGGGAACAGTATCGATGGTCGTCTGTCGCTGACACTGTCTGGCAATTCTTGCAACGTACGATTGACGCCCCGCCGCGTGCGCACTTGATCCGTCAAGAACTGACTGCAAAGAACCGCAATGAAACTGTAATGGCGCCAAAAACGTTTCAGGAATCAGCGCCGCTGTTAACGCGATGGCAGAGACGCATTCGTAAAATATGGACTGCCCTAAAATCTGGGGATGTTCGCAATATCTGGTTCGAGTTCAGACAATATCTACGTTGGAAATTGGGTCCCTAAACATGCATCGGGGCTGAGTTGCCGTTATTTTGATGCATCGAGCGAGATGTGATGTTTCGTTGATGAGGACTGACCTACAATGAGAAATCCACAGCAACTCTTTTTTAGAGTGATAACAACGATGCTCCTCTGTATTGTCGTTGTCGGTTTGCTTCATGCAGGCGGTCGGGCGAGTGCTCAGGATCACAATTTCACCCCAAATAACTCTGAATTTATCTACCTTCCGATTGTTACAGTCCCTGCCGCCCCAGTAGTGCACCTCGGCGTGTATCTGGAGCCAAAAGCAGACATGATCGGTGAGTTACAAAAGTTTGAATCGCTGGTCGGCAAGCGACACGGCATTTATCACTATTACACATATTGGGGATTCGGGGACTTCACCCAACACAGATTCCTGGTAGACCAAATCGTGCGTTATGGAGCGACGCCGATGCTATCATTTATGTCAATCCCTGGGCCTGGACAGACTGGCTGTAACAGTAGAGAATGGAATCTGGACAGTATCAACCGCGGTGATCACGATGAGTTTCTACGTAGATTCGCAGGGCAAATCGCACAATACCCATCGAAATTCCTGTTTAGATGGGGACATGAGATGAATCTCGACGAATATTCCTGGTCTGGGTACTGCAATGGCGCAAATCTCGCCGCAACGCAAAAATTCATCGCAGCGTATCGAAGAATTGTGGACATCTTCCGCGGCGCTGGCGCCAGCAACGTTCAGTGGATATGGTCGCCAAGCTACACGCATTGGCCCGCAGAGGCATGGAACGAAGCAGAAAACTACTACCCTGGCGATAACTATGTCGATTGGATTGGAGTTGTCGGATATAACTTTGGCGCGAGCAGTATTTATAGTGGCTATCGATGGAATACGTTCAGCGACTTGTTTCAAGCATTTCTAGCCGATGCGCAAGCAAGGCATCCCTCAGTGCCTGTAATGCTTGCCGACTACGCATCAACCGAAGATGACGGTGGGGACAAGGGACAGTGGATTACTGATGCATTTGCACAGATGAAACAACACCCCAACTTAAGAGCGGTTGTCTATTTTCATTACAACGCCCCAGAGTATTCGCCGCCAGTATACTTCAAAATCGATTCTACGCCAGACAGTCTCGCTGCATACCAGAATGCAATCAGAGATCCTTACTTCGTCTCTGAGTCGCCGGGCTAGTTTCTACCACAGGGGATGAAATATGCTTAGGCAGCTACAAAGTCGCTGGCTGCTATTGATTGTGTTTGCAATCAGCACTAGTCTTATAGGGCAGTCACCTTCCATCGCCGTTAGCACAACCGGTGGCTGGCAACCCCAGCCAGATTCTGAAGATGCTGTTTATCTGCCCTTGATCACGAGTGCCGAACCCCATCGAATCTTTCTTGGCATCCATTTCGATCCCACCGAGAACTTTACTGCAAAGCTATCTCAGTTTGAGCAGTTAGTTGGCAGAAAGCATGGCATCTACCACTATTTTACCTATTGGGGATACAGCGACTTCAATGGACACAAGCTTCTTTTAGATCAGATCACCGGCTATGGCGCAACGCCAATGATTACCTTCATGTCTATCCCCCAACCAGGCGACGCCGGATGCGACAATCCAAACTGGAATCTTGACAGCATTATTAGCGGCAACCACGATCAATATCTTAACAATTTTGCCAGACAGGCATCTCGCTACCGTCACGACATCCTGATGCGGTGGGGGCACGAAATGAACCTTTCCGAATACAGTTGGTCGGGCTATTGCAACGGAGCGAATACAACCGCCGCAGAAAAATATGTGCAGGCATACCAGCATATCGTAAATATTTTCCGAGAGAACAACGCCAACAACATCCATTGGGTATGGTCTCCGTATTACCGCTCCTTTCCATCGCAGTCCTGGAACAACATCGAAAACTACTATCCAGGCGACGATTATGTCGATTGGATTGGCGTGACAGGCTATAACTATCCCGGATGGTTCTCATTTGAGGACTTGTTTGATGAGTTCCTGCGCAATATGAGCGAGCGCCATCCCACAATCCCAGTTATGCTTGTAGAATTTGCATCTACAGAATCCAACAGTCAAAGTAAATCACAATGGATATCAAATGCATTCCATGCAATGAGAAACTATTCCAACTTAAAGGCGTCTGTGTGGTTTCACAAGGACCGCCGCGATTACTCACCAATTGCACATTTTCGAATTGACTCAACGCAATCTTCACTGAATGCGTATCGAACAGCAGTGCAGGATAGCATTTTTGTCAGTGAGCGCCCATACCACACTTTACCCCTACCTCCGCCAGCGCCAACAGGAACCGGTGTTCATCTTGGCGCATACTTTGATCCCCAGTTCGACATGGTTGGTGAAATGCAAGCATTCGAGGCCCTAGTCGGTCGAAAGCACGGCATCTATCACTTCTATACGTATTGGGGATTTGGCGATTTTACTCAGCATCGGTTCCTGCTAAACCAGATTGTCCGATATGGCGCTCTACCCATGATTAGTTTTATGTCGATTCCTGGCCCAGGTGATGCTGGGTGTTCAAGCAATGAGTGGAACCTTGATTCTATCAATCGCGGCGATCACGATGCATTTCTGCGTATATTTGCATCTCAGATTGCGCAGTATCCTGCGAAGTTTCTGCTGCGGTGGGGTCATGAGATGAACCTGGGCGATTACTCCTGGTCTGGCTATTGCAATGGCGGAAACATCGAAGCAACACAGAAGTTCATTGCTGCTTATCGACGCATCGTTGATATCTTTCGGAACGCAGGAGCGACAAATGTCAGATGGATTTGGTCTCCGAGTTTCGATTCATGGCCCGCAGAACCATGGAACGCTATCGAAAATTACTACCCTGGCGATGACTATGTAGACTGGATAGGCGTGGTCGGTTATAATTTCGGACAAAGTCGCGTCTGGAGCGGCTATCATTGGGATACATTTGATGATCTATTTCGAATCTTTCTGGAAGATGCCCAACAACTTCATCCGGACAAACCGGTTATGTTGGCAGATTACGCGACAGCCGAGAATGATGGCGGTGACAAAGCAGCCTGGATCACAGACGCATTTACCGAAATGAAACGATACCCCAATTTGAAGGCTGCTGTGTATTTTCATCTGAACCCACCCGAATACTCACCACCGACTTTGTACTTTAAGATTGACTCATCACTGGCTAGTTTGGAAGCATATAGAACTGCCATCCAAGACGATTATTTCTTATCAGAACCACCCACCTGGGAGTAGGTGCACACCGATTCCTTGACACTTTGTTTTAGCTATAAGGACAAACTATTATGACTCTTCCTTCAACGTTAAGTGATTTCTTGCGCTTTGAATTTGATGTTTTTGGTGAGCAATACCCGGTTCCTGCATACGATTCGTTTCTGATTCGCTATGGAGAATACAATTATGTACTAGATCACCTCACACCAGGTGCTGGGCAGACCATCGTCGACATTGGCAGTGATGCCAATCTCTTGCTGTTCTATTTAACAGCGCGGGGAGCAAACGTAATCGGCGTGGATCTCAATAAACAACTTGAAAAGAAGATTCGTTCTCGTCAACAACAAGTCGAGAACATCATAAAGAAAAATCTTGCGCTCAGCTTCAAAGTTGAAGATGCGACAAAGCTTGCCTCATTCGCAAACGACTCAGTGGATGTCGTTACTGCGATCAGCGCAATAGAGCACATGTTTTCGTCTGAAGGACGCGGCGATCAGATGGCAATTGATGCCATCGCCCGAGTGCTCAAACCGGGCGGCGTCACAATTGTAACCCTACCAACCAGCAATGGCGGACCATTTCACGAATCATCCACCGGTGATGCCCGATATCATTTGCCGTACCGTCTATATACACCGCAAGCACTCGAAGAACGTATTCTTTCCAACCCCAATCTCGAAGTGGTTGACTGGAGCTATCTAGCCCAGACTACTCCCGATGTACGCTTCGACAATCTTCATTTTTTCAATTTCTGGATGGCTCTGAAGCCCGAAGAGCGTTGGAAATGGGCCTGGGTGCAACCCCATTTGGCTGTTTTGTTCAACCCGCGCGTCTCACGTACTGAAGGCGAAAGCCGTTTGCACACAGTCAATACAGCACTTATTTGTATGCGCAAACGAATGACAGCTTGACACGAATACACTTGCTATACAAGCAGCGGCAGTCTGCGCAGTAGCAAATTGATAAGAATGACGAGCAATCAATCTCATCAACCGTAACTCAGCGGAGGTGGCAGTCTGCGCAGTGACAAATTGGCAAGAATGACTCTCTCCTCAAACAACGTCAATACAATCGACCTGATTTCTATAATCTTGTTTCTGCTGCTTGGCACAATTGGTATTTTGAGTCTCGTATTGGCGCAGGTTGGGATGTTCAGTGCTGGGGCGTTATTTCTCAGCGGCGGGCTTATGATAGTTGGAGCGACTGTCTTGTCATGGCGCCTTCGTCATAAATTGCTACCTAGACCGATTGCACCCAGCCGCAACGAACTGATCGGCGTCATACTCTTGTTGCTTGTTGCGGCGCTTTCCTTCGCCCGTCCCGCCGAATATGTGGTCGGCGGCGGCGACGCCGGCGTCTATGTCAATTGGGCGGCCGATATTGCCCGCAACGGCGCGCTCCTTCCCAGCGATCCACTGACCGCGCAGTTGCCCATCGAACACTACGATGGCTTTCTGCGCGCTCAGCCCCCAACCACCGAAACCGACTATCTGCGCTTTCCCGGATTCTATTTGTCCGAGACAGAGCCGGGACAGTTGATCCCGCAATTCTATCCGCTGCAGGCGATCTCGCTGGCGGTCGCCTATAGCATTGCCGGCGTGTGGGGCGCCCTGTTCATGACGCCGTTGTGGGGTGTGCTTGGCGTGTGGGCGTTCTACCTCTTTGCTCGTCTGTTTCTGCGCTGGCCGCTGGCGCTCTTGACGAGTCTTCTTCTGCTCGTAACCCCACTGCAGCTTTATTTTGCCCGCTATCCAACCGCCGAACTGCTCACCCAATATCTGATCTGGAGCGGGTTGTGGGGGTTCACGCGCTACACGACCAGCGCACAGTTGCGTCCGTTGTGGGGGGGGGTAGCGGGGCTGGCGATCGGCATGGTGTTTCTGGCGCGAATCGACGCACTGCCCGTTCTTCTGCTGCCGACCGCCTGGGCGATTTACCTGACCGTTGCTCGAAAATGGCGACAGGATGAAGCGTGGTTCTGGATTCCCCTTCTTGGCGTTTTTGCATACGCCGTCTTCCACGCCTTCTGGTATGCATATCCCTACACCTACAACACCTATGCCGGTGTGCTGCCCCTGTTTTTGCGGCTGGCGGCGCCGCTGTTGGTGCTCGCTGGTGCGTTGGCTGGCGTTGCAGTGTTGTTTTGGTTGTGGGGGCGCCGCCGAAAATTGACGCCACAACAACTTGACGCACTGTGGAAAACCATCCGGATCGGCGGCGCAATCGCTGTCGTACTGTTGATGCTCTACGCCTATTTTGTCCGCCCCCATCTAGGAACTGCCACGATGGCGAATTACTGGTACGCGCAAACGCAGATTCCGATCACCAATCATGAAAACCTGGTCAGGCTGGGCTGGTATCTCACGCCGCTTGGAATTGGGTTGGCGACGGCTGGTTTCTGTATTTTGATCTTGTTCGGGCCGTGGCGATTTCTCTGGCCCTGGGCGTTGGTTGGCGGAGCGTTCTCGTTTTTGTACATTTACAACATTCTGAACAATCCCTTTCACATTTACGCCATGCGACGCTATGTACCGGTCGTGCTGCCGACCTTTGTGTTTGCGGGCGGCGTTTTTCTGGCCTGGCTCTGGAATCGTCAGAGCTATCCACACATAATGCGTTCGATCGCCGTAGTAGGCTTCGTTGCATGGATGGCTGGAATGCTCGTCAGTGGTCGTCTGATCTGGCCCCATGCTGAATATGCCGGCGTCACGCAGCAGATCGAAGCGGCGGCCGCGCGATTTCCACAGAATGCAATCCTGTTATTTGTCGATCCGGCGCCGGTTGGGCAGGGCGTCGTCGTCGGCACGCCGCTGCACTTCTTGCACGATCTGCCCTCCTACGATCTTCAGGAAGAGCACTTGTCTGAGGAGATGCTGCTCGCACAGATCGATGCCTGGCAGGCGCAGGGCTATGCGCCCTATCTGTTGGTTGCAGCCGGTGCAGAATTCCCATTCAGTGCACAACGGTTGACTGCGTTTGCACCGATTCACATCACCTATCCGTTTCTGGAGGCAAGCTACGACCACCCTCCATCGTACATCCAACAGGTGGACATCTCGATGGATGTTTACGCCATAACGTCGGTTCACGCACAATAATGCGCATCCTTCACGTCGCGCCACGCTATTGGCCCGCTTTAGGAGGCGCAGAATCACACATCGCCGAGTTGTCGCAACGTCTTGCGGCGGAAGGGCACACGGTCACGGTGGTCACAACGGCGGCGCAAAGCCTGGATGCATTCTGGAGTCGCCGCGGTCAGACCGTTTCATCCGCCGCAGCAAAGCACGAAGGCGTGCGAATTTTGCGCTTCCCAGTTCGTCATTTTCCGATGCCAGGCATTGTTTTTCCGGCGGGACGACTGTTGATCTGGTTTTTCTCTCGCATCCATGTCCCAGTAAGCTGGTTGCACCGGTTGGCAAAATTTGCACCGTGGACGCCACAGTTGCGAGCGTGGCTGACAAACACCGGTGAGGAATTCGATCTGGTCGGCGCATTCAGCATTGTCTTTGAGGGGCTGTGTCACGACGCACTACGCTATGCCGGGCAACACCGTCTACCCTTTGTCTTGACGCCCTTCACACATCTTGGCGCTGGACCATCGCCGGGAAGCGATCGTCCCAGCCGCGTCTACACGATGCGCCATCAACTCGATATTGCGCAACGAAGCGCTGCGTTGGTTGCCATGACGCCGACGGAGCGAAGTTACTACGCTGCGCATGGCGTCGACAGCGAACACATCCATGTCGTCGGCTCTGGGGTGACGCCTTCGCGTTTGCTCGGCGGCGATGAACAGGCGTTTCGCCGCCAATTTGGCATCGAGACGCCGATCGTGGCGTACCTCAATGCGCTTGCCTACGACAAAGGCGCAATGACAACTATCGAAGCGCTGCGCAGGCTGTGGGATCAAGGCCACGACGTCAGCCTGGTGATGGCAGGCAGCCTGATGGCGGATGTGCGCCGCTACCTTGCCGACCTGCCCCAGGCAGTAAGAGAGCGGGTGACTGTGCTCGGCCCGATCGACGAACCGACCAAGCGCAACTTGCTGGCGGCCAGCTCGTTGCTCGTCAATCCTTCGCGCATTGATTCATTTGGCATCGTCTTTCTCGAAGCCTGGTTGTATCGAAAGCCGGTGATCGGCGCCACGGCTTGGGGCATGGCGGATGTGGTCAGCGACGGCAAGGATGGTTTGCTCGTCCCTTTCGGGGATGCAGAGGCGTTGGCGGCGGCGATAAAACGCTTGCTGCACGACCGCGATTTCGCCACGCGCCTCGGCGCAGCGGGCGAAACAAAGGTTTACGCGCAGCACACATGGGAGCGTAAATACGCGATACTTTCCCAACTCTACAGCGATCTGGTTGAATCTTCATGAATACGGATGCGCAAATGACTCAATCAGAGACGACTTCCTCTTTTCGAGGAGTCACTGTCGTGATCGTCAACTGGAACGGTTTGATGTTCTTGCCAGCGTGTCTACTCTCCCTCTCCCGCCAGACATATCCAAATGTTGAAATCGTTGTTGTCGACAATGCATCCACCGATGGATCCGTCGCCTACCTGGAGCAGCATCATCCGCACGTCCAGATCATTCGCAACACGCGCAATGTTGGCTTTGCCGCCGCCTGCAACCAGGGTATCCAGGCAACGTCCACCGAGTTCATCGCCTTGCTGAACAACGACGCTGTTGCACACCCACAATGGCTGGCGGCAATGGTTGCGATGATGGCCGATCCTGTCGTCGGCATGTGCGCCTGTCGGATGCTCTCGATGCACGACGCCGATGTGATCGATTCTGCCGGCATTGCCGTCGACCGTTTGGGCTATGCATGGGGCATCGGCGGCGGCCTGCAGGATCGACCGGAGAACTATCCCGCGCCCCATCAAGTGTTTGGGCCGAGCGGCGGCGCCGGGCTGTACCGCCGCCGAATGCTCGATGACATCGGCTTATTCGACGAGGACTTCTTTGCCTATCTGGAAGATGTAGACCTCGCATGGCGGGGACAATGGGCAGGCTGGCAATGTCGATTTGTCGCCAATGCCATCGTCTTTCACGTCCATTCGGCGACGACTGCACGAATCCCACATCTGAAAGGCTGGCTTCTGGCGCGCAACCGCATCTGGATGATCGCCAAGAACTACCCGGCGCGCTTCCTGGCCGCCTATCTGCTGTTGCTGATATTGAGCGAAGCGGGCGCTCTCATTTACCTCGCGCGCCGCGGACGTCTTCGCAGCAGTTTGCGCGGTCGCCTCGAAGCGGTTCGCCACATCCCGAAAATGCTGAACAAGCGCAGACAGACGCTGCGCCGCATCACCGACCGGCAGATGATGGCGCGCCTGCAACCCGTCGAACTGCCAGACAAACTATTACGGCGCTACCAATTTGTAGCGCACAAGCAATCTTGACCTGCAATTGCACGTATGACCTATCTCCTCTCCGGTCTCACGCTTGGTTTCGCCGCTGGCGTCAGCCCCGGCCCCCTGATGACGCTGGTCATCACGCGCACGTTGGAGCGTGGCCTGGGCGCTGGCTTGCGCGTGGCGGTGGCGCCGCTGCTCACCGATCTGCCGATCATTGCGCTGTCGCTGCTGGTGTTCGCTGCGCTGCCGCCCGTATTGGAGATTGTGCTGACGCTCGGCGGCGCGTGCTTTGTGCTCTATCTGGCGTGGGAGATTGCACGTCAGGCGCGCCACGCTCACCTCGTCGATCTGGCGCAAGTGAAGGGACAGCGCATTTCCGCCGACATCTGGCAGGGCATGGTCGTCAATTTCCTCAGCCCGCATCCGTGGCTGTTCTGGATCAGTGTGGCTGCACCGCTGCTGACGCGCGCCTGGCAAAGCACACCGTGGCCCGGAATCGGTTTTCTGGCCGGTTTCTACGCGGCGCTGGTCGGCAGTAAAATGCTGGTCGCCGTCGCCATCGCTGGCGGACGACGCTTTCTCAACGATCGATGGTATCGGCGGCTGCTGCTGGCAAGCGCGTTCTTGCTGGCGCTTTTTGCATTTCGTCTCTTCTGGCAGGCGCTGGAAGTCATTTTGCGGTAAAATGGATGCATGACGGAAATGCAGTCAGGAGATGTACACTATCGCCCGACCTCAATCTATCTCTTGATAGTGGGCGCCAGCGCGCTGGCTGCGTTGCTCTGCGCGTGGTCGCTATGGGTGCAGTTCGACTGGATCACGCTTATCTTTTTGTTCGGCTGTCTCTATGCGGCGTGGTCGTTTGGCTTGCAATTGCGTTCGACAGTGGCACTGGACGCGAAAGGCATCACTGTATACGCGCCCTTTCAATCGCAGCGGGTCGAATATCGCCAACTGGACGATGCCGGCGAAGCTGGCCGCCTGGTGCGTCGCATCGTCCTCACCTACCATCCGCTGCACAACAACGGGCTGGTCAACCTCGACGAGCTGCGTAGCGTGACGCTGCCAGCAGTGGATCGACAGGTCGAACTGCTGGCGCTGCTTGAATCGAAACGCCCGCCGCGCGGATGACGGATGCACAATGACCCTTCCGATCACACCGATGCTGGCAGTGCGGCCAGTGACCGCCAACGACATCGAGGCTGCTGGCGCTCTGGTCAACGCATACCTGGCAAACTCGATCTTCAGCCGCACGATGACCGGCGCAGAGACGACGGAACAGCTTCTTGCCGACGCGCCAGCCACGATCCTGCCGGTGCGTTGGCAGAAACATGTCGTCTTTGTTGCCCTGCGCGCCGGGGAGATGGTCGGCTTGCTCGACGCAGCAGTCGGTCTGGACAGTGAAAGCCAGGAGACGCCCGACTATCAGCCCCACGGCCTGCTGCGTTTCTGGACGCTGCCAGAAGATCAGACGTTGGTCGATGAGTGTGCAAACGTATTGCTCAACGCCGCTGAAGCGTTCTGGCGGCGCAGCGGCGTCGGTCTGGTGAAGGCGTATCATCCCAGCACCGGCTATCCACAGTGGCAAGGTGGACTTGGGCTGCTGCCCACCGACTGGACAGAGCACATTCGACTGCTGACCAGCAATGGCTTTCGCTACACCGACCGCTACTATTGTTTTGTGCGTGTGGTGCGCGGCGAACTCTTCGAAGAGAGCGCGCCGCAGACTGGGCTGACCCTGGTCTTTCGGGGTGCAAATCAGGATCGCCGCTATCAGGTCTTCTTCCGTCGCACTGAATTGATCGGCGAGGCGCGCGTCGTGCAGCGCACGGTCGAAATGGAGGGCCGCACGCTGCAGATATCGCATATCGTGCACTGGGAAGTCGACCTGCGTTGGCGCAACCAACATCTGGGGCGCTGGATGTTGCGCCGTATGATCAACGACGCCGCCCAGCAGTCGCTTGACCAGATGATCGTCTTTGTGCGGATGCAACAGGCGGCTGCCATCAACTTGCTGGCGCAGCACGGCTTTGTGGAACATCCCTATCGCGGCTATGTGATGGAAAAAACACTGCGGACATAATCGATGCATATACTTTTTGTGACCGGTGAATACCCGCCGATGCAGGGCGGTGTGGGCGCCTACACGCGTGAGCTGGCGCGCGCCTTGTACGATCAGGGGGTGCGTATCAGCGTGCTCACATCGCAGCGCGCCGCCCAACCAAACTGCGCCGAGTTCGACGGCTGCATCCGTGTGCTGCCAGCCATCGACCGCTGGGACTGGCGCATTTTTCACATCGTGCCGGAGCTGGCGTACGAACTCGGCGCTGACTGGGTGCACGTTCAATACCAGACCGCCGCCTACGCCATGCATCCCGCAATCAACTTTGCGCCCTCTCGATGGACACGCAAAAGGGTTTGCACAGCCTGGACCTACCACGACCTGCTGCCGATGTATCTCTTCCCCAAAGCGGGCAGACTGCTGCGCACATGGGTGACGGAGCGCCCAGCGCATGCCGCCGCCTGCGTGATTACGACGAACGAGGCTGACCGGCTCAAACTTGCCAAACACCATATAGATGCCGTGACGATCCCGATCGGCAGCAACATCGTGAGCCTGCACCTGTCGGAAGAACAACGACGGGCGCGACGTTTGCAGCGCGGTTACAGGGAGCACGATCTGGTTGTTGGCTTCTTTGGCTTTCTCAACCAGAGCAAAGGCGGCGACGACCTGATCGAAACGCTGCGGCTGTTGCACAAGACGCGCAGCGATGTGCATCTGCTCATGATCGGCGACAAAGTCGGCGCCAGCGACCAGACCACCCAGGCCTATCTGCGCAAAGTCGAGAAAACGATTCGCAAACACCATTTACAAGACAAGGTGCAGTGGACCGGCGCCGAGCCGGACAACGAAGTCGCCGCCGACCTGAATGCGTGCGACGTGGTGCTGCTGCCCTTCACTGACGGCGCCAGCCTGCGACGCGGGACGCTGATGGCTGCGCTTGCCAACGGCTGTGCCATCGTCACGACCACACCACAGGCGCCCTTGCCCGAACTGCAACACGAACGCGACCTGCTCTACGTCAAAGTCGGCGATGCGCCGGCAATGGCGGCGGCAGTTCTGCGTCTGGCGAGCGATGACAAATTACGTACAACGCTCCAGATGAATGCCCGCCATGCCAGCCGACAGTTCGGGTGGGAGGAGATCGCCCGCCGCCACCTGGAGCTATATGCCGCAGTCTGATCCGGGACAGTTCTGCCGTGCGCTGCAATTCGCCCGCTCTAGCATGTACTTCAAGTTGGGGGCGCGTTTTGTAGGTCATCGCCTCCGGCGTGACGGGCGCCATGTCACGCCGGAGGCGATGACCTACAAAACAAACTCTGCCCCAAATGTGAAGTACACCTCCCGCTCTACACGCAGCGTGCTTGGCGTTCTCATTGCGCTATTTCTCGTGCTCACGACTGCTTATGCGATTGCACTGCCGGTCTTCGAAGGGTTTGACGCGCAGGCGCACTACACGGCGGCCACATTCTATCGGGACAGGCTGGAGCTGCCGGCGCTCTCACCGGAGACTGTTGAGTACTCCTACGAACTGATCACACAGCCGCCGCTATACTTTGTGTTGGCGGGTCTGGCGGCGTCGGGTTGGCCCGTCGATGCGTCGCTGGCGCTGGTCGAGAAGAGCACAAATCACTACTTCAACAAGTCGCTGAGTTATCGGCAGAGCGTTCTTCTTCCCGAAACAACATTGCAGGCGCTGGCGCCGGCGTGGATCGCACGGTTCGTGTCGATAGTGGGCGGTTTGCTGACTTTGCTCGGCGCATGGTGGTTGGCGCGCACCCTCTTTCCGCAGCAGGTGTGGCTGGCGATAGCCGCCGTCGCCGTTGCTGTCTTCAACCCACAGTTTCTCTACATCTCGGTCAGCATCACCAACGATGGGTGGGCGGCCGGTACAGCGGCGCTGACGCTGGCGCTGGCTGTCCGGGCAACTGTCGCTGAACACTCGCCGCGTGCATGGCTGCGGGTCGGTCTTGCGCTTGGTCTGGCGGGATTGACTAAATACAGCGCATTGCTCGTGGCGGCGCCGGTTGGCTTGCTCTGGTTGCTCTATTGGCGACGGGTTGGATGGCGCGCCGCAGTGATCGCTGCATTTTGGGCAGGCGGCAGCTTCCTGGCGCTGGCTGGCTGGTGGTTTGCGCGCAACGTGCTGCTGTATGGCGAGATTGCGCCGTTTGCGCGCATGGCGGAGGTTCTGCCGACGATGCGTCGTCCTGTTCCCTACGATCTGTCCACCACAATGACTTACGCACCGTGGCTGGTAGCCTCGTTCTGGGGCGTTTTCGTCGCCGTGATTGCGCCGGGCTGGTATCTGGACATAACGCGCTGGTTCATGTCGATCGGCTTCGCCGGATTGATTCCAACGCTGCGTCTACTGCGCGCTCGCACTGAGCCAGGGCTGCCGCTTGTCTATCTCGTCCTGCTGCCCTGGCTGGTGATTGTTGCGCTGAGCGTGCTCTACTGGACGAGCACCGTCGATTACGGCGAGCAAGGCCGATTGGCGCACATCGGCGCATCGGCGTTCGGCGTGACGATGGCAGTCGGCTGGTCTGGCCTGGTTCCCAAACGGTGGTGGGCGTCAAGCCAGGGTCTATTGGCTGGCTTTATGCTGGCGCTGGCGGTGATGGGCTTCGTAGTGCTGCGCAGCGCGTTTGCGCTGCCGCCAACAGTGGTAGAACCTGTCGATGCACAACGACCTATCGCTGCGCAGTTTGCCGGGGGAATGCGCGTCATCGGCGTCGACTTTCCGCACGGCGCTGCAGTTGAGCCAGGCGCATCGATGCCAATCACGCTTTACTTCACAACCGGCGCCCCGATCCTGGAAGATTACACGCTCTTTGTCCATCTCTCCGACGAAAACGATGCGCTGCTCTATCAATTCGACGGTGTTCCAGTGCGCGGCGGCCACCCGACGCGCCAGTGGAGACCGGGCGAAGTGTTTGCCGACAGCTACGAACTCACTGCACCGGCATCAAGCACGCCGGGGTTGGCGACACTCTCGATTGGTTTTTACCCCATCGACGACGTAAGTGACCGCCAACAGGTGTACGACCCTTCTGGCAATACCCTGGGCGATCGCCTGGTGTTGGCGCAGGTGCGCATCATCGAACCGACAGCCCTATCAACAACTGCATCGTCCATCGACGCTGCTCAGCCGGTGGCGACATGGCGCAACGGCATCAAACTGCGCGATGCTCTTGTCGAATATACTGTCGATGGCTCACCGCAAGGAATCGTGCTTGATTGGGCGTCAGACGCAACGCTCCATGTAGACTACACTGTTTTCGTACAGGTGCTGGACGCCGAAAATCGCATTCTAGCCCAGGTCGATCGCCAACCGCAGCAAGACGAAGCGCCCACATCGACCTGGCGCGCTGGCGACAGGATTCGCGATGCATTCGCTTGGGACGAAGACACACGGGCGTGGGCGCGCATCATCGTCGGACTGTACGACGCCCAGGGAGTGCGGCTTGAGGTTGTCGAACCGGCGCTGCTGCCCGACGCCGTGGAGGTGGCGACCGCGCGCGCAAGTTAAAGCTATTTCCGGCTCACGGGTTTGGCGCTAACCCCACTTACGTGTAAGCTCAACCAATTGTGAGTATCGACGCATTAGCGGGCAGTCCCGCTTCACCGAACCGAACTGCACCTGACCAAACAGCAACGCCAAGCCGCCAGGCGTTGACAACGCAGCAACGACTGCTGCTAATGGCGCTGCTCTTGCTGGCGTTTGCCCATGCTGTGATCTTGCTCGACGCCAAAGACCTGTGGTGGGATGAAAGCCTGAGCCTGCAGCGCGCCGAGGAGAGCCTGCCCAACCTGCTGCGCGGTGTGCTTGTGATCAAAGATGGCTTCAGCGAGCTGCCGACGATCGACCAGCATCCGTTCTTCTCCTTTCTCTTACAAAGGCTGTTGATTAGCACGGCTGGCGACAGCGTCTTTGTGCTGCGCTATGTTTCAGCGCTGGCGGCGGCGCTCTTCACGGCGAGCGTCTATCTCTGGGCGCGCTGGCTGGAGCGGCGCGATTTGGCGCCAGCAACGACGGCATGGTGGGCGACGGCGCTGGCTGCGGTCAACCCCTTCATGCTCTGGTACGGTCAAGAGGCGCGCCCCTACGCGCTGTGGGCGGCGCTGGCGTTGCTCGCCACCTATCTGCTGCTGCGTACGACGGAAAGTGAGCGACTGAATCGCCGGTGGCTGGCCGGCTTCGTTGGCGTCGAGGTGCTGTTCGTGTTGACGCACTACTACGCCGTCTTTCTGGTTGCGCTGCATCTGCTGATTCTCGCCTTGTGGTCGTTGCGCTGGCGCGTGCGCGCCGGGATGATTGCGGCTGGCGTCGTAGTGATTGCAGGCGCCGCGGTCGCTGGCTACGCGCTCTGGTACGCCATCAGCCAGCAGGCGGGTCAGAACTTCCCTTCGATCACAGCGCACATCCTGCTCCCCGATCTTGTCAACGCCTTCAGCCTCGGACCCAGCGCCGACCTGGCGCTTGCCTGGTCGCTCGACCTGCTCTTTGCTGCGTTGGCGTTGCTTGGCGCAGGATGGGGGATGCGTTCACGCCAGGCGCTGCGTTGCGGCGGTTGGGTGCTGCCCGTGGCGCTGACTTTGCCGGTGCTGTTCATCCTCGTTTTGGGCCGCATTCAGCCGCTCTACATGAACTCGCGTCATCTCGGCATGTTGGTCGGCCCGTATACGCTGCTGGTCGGCGCAGGATTGGCGGGCATCGGGCAGTGGCGGCGGTGGGCGCCGTGGCCGCTGGCGTTGCTGCTTTTCATCGGCATTGCGTGGAGCACGTTCAACTATCACACGCTGGAACAGTACGACAAAGACGACTACACGCGCCTTGGCGAAATCATGGACGGGCGTATAATGCCGGGCGACGTGGTGCTCTACTATCCGCCTTCCTCATGGCGCATTTTTGACTACTATTTGCCGATGGCGCCAGTGTACGCCGCCATTGAGAACGGTGCACGCCTCGGCGTCTACGGCATGCCGCTGCTCAATCGCCCGCTCGATGACACCTACGCCTGGTTTGCCGAACTTGGCGAACGCTTCGACCGCATTTGGGTCATCAAGTCGCGTACGCATCCCTACTTCGATCTGAAGGACGACGCCGAACGCTGGCTGCGCGAGAATTTCTTGCGCGTGCGCGATGTCGAGTTGTTTAGCCAATCGTCACTGCGCATCCAGCTCTATCTGCCGGAAATCCCGGTTTTCGAGGCTGCGCCAGCGCAGCTGCAGCACCCCGTCATCGCTGAGTTCGGCGAGCTGATCCGGCTGGCTGGCTACGATGTGCATATCGATCCAGCGGCGGGCGAACTGCCTGCGCAGGTGCGGCTCTACTGGCAGGTGCTCGAAAAGCCCGACCGTCGCTATCGCTATATCTGGAGCCTGGTCGAGGAGAACGTCGCTGGGGAGCAGCGCACGCTGGCGACCGTCGAGCGCGAACCCTACGAAGGCGATATTCCGACGCTCTACTGGGATCCGGGCAAGACGATCATGGAGTTCGTCGAGTTTCCACCAGCCGCGCCGGGAGAGCCGAACGCGCGCCGCTTCTACACGTTGCAGGTCTACGACGCCGAGACATGGGAAAAGCTGGCGGTCACCCATATCGAAGGCGGCGAGATCGGCGACGACGGCGTCACTGCACGCTTTGCAGCGGGGGCGCAATGAAAAACACTTCGTGGCTGATTCTTGCCGCCTTTCTGCTGGTTGGGTTTGCCTACAGCCTGGTCGTTCCCGCCTTCGAGACGCCCGACGAGCCGTTCCACTACGCCTTTGCCCGACATATTGCGCAGGGGAACGGTCTGCCGGTGCAAGACCCGCGGGCGCCTGGTCCCTGGGAACAGGAAGGCAGCCAGGCGCCTCTTTACTACCTGATCACCGGCGCCGCCACAGCCTGGATCGACCAAAGTGATTTCGCGCAAATTTCGGTGCACAATCCGCGCGCCAACATCGGCGACCCGCTCTATCCGGGCAACAAGAACTTCATGCTCCACTCCGGGCAATGGCGCACATTACAGGGCGCCAACCTGGCGCTACATGTTGGACGCTGGCTGTCGCTGTTGATGGGCGCGTTCACGCTCTGGTGCATCCACCGGCTGGCGCAGTTCATCTTCCCGCACAGCCAGGCGCTGCCATTGGCAGCAATGGCGCTGGCGGCAGCGATCCCGCAATTTCTCTTTCTCAGCGCTTCATTCTCCAACGACAACGCCGTGATCGCCGCCAGCACTTTCACCCTATTTTGGCTGGCGCGGCTGCTTGCCAAAGCCGACGCCGCCGCGATTCAACGCTGGGAGTGGGGCGTGCTCGGTGTGACGCTCGGTCTGGCGGCGCTCAGCAAATTGCAGGGGCTAGGGCTGATCCCGCTGAGCGGGCTGGTCGTGCTCTTCCTGGCATGGCGACGCAGTGATTGGCGCATTTTGCCAGTTGCGTTGATTTTCGTCGGTTTTCCCGCACTGTTGATTGCGGGCTGGTGGTACTGGCGCAACATTGTCCTCTACGGCGACTGGAGCGGGCTGTCGCATCTGATGGATATCAACGGCCGCCGCCAGGAGCCACTCACCTGGAAGAACTTCTGGCCCGAATTCGACGGGCTGCGCTACTCGGCGTGGGGCGTCTTCGGCTGGTTCAACATCCTATTGCCCGACTGGTTTTACAAGCTGATGGACGCGCTCACGGTTGTCGGGCTGTTCGGCGCGTTGTTAGCGACCGTCGCTGCGCTACGCCCAGCCAATGTCCTTCGCCCTTCGCACCTCACATCTCGCCCCCTACTCCTTCTCTGGCTGTGGCTGAGCATGATGGCGGTGCTGCTGCTTTACTGGACGATGCAGGCGACGGGCAGCCAAGGGCGGCTGCTCTTCCCAGCGCTGGCATCTGTGACGATTTTGCTGACAGCAGGCTTCGACTTCTGGCTGCGCTGGCTGCCGCGGTTTTGGCAGCGCGCCTTCTGGAGCGGGCTGTTGGCGCTGCTGTTGACTATGTCTGTCTACGCGTTGGGGTGGCTGCTGCCGACGGCTTACTATGCGCCGCCGCCTGTGCACGCCGTCGATGCGCAGGCGACGCCCGTCGATGTGCGTTACGGCGAAGATGGCGCACTGCATCTGCTTGCCGTTTCGATTGAACAAGAGCGTATGCGCGTGGGCGAGGCGGTTTCAGTGACGCTCTACTGGCAGGCGCCCATGCCGCTTGCGCAGGACTATCAGCTTTTCTTGCAGTTACTCGACGAGAATGGTCTGGAAATTGCCAACCTGACCACACATCCAGGCTGGGGACGCAACCCGACGACCTTTTGGGCGCCTGGCGCGATCTACGCCGACCGCTATCTGCTGCAGGCGACGAAACGTATCGACGAACAGTCGCCGGTGGCGGCGCGGCTCTATGTCGGCTTTATCGATCCGACGACTGAAGCAAGCGGTTCATATCTGCCGTTGC
The DNA here is from genome assembly GCA_937981885.1 of uncultured Caldilinea sp. Lineage (GTDB taxonomy): Bacteria > Chloroflexota > Anaerolineae > Caldilineales > Caldilineaceae > Caldilinea. Next base: position 24,009 of record CALJMI010000086.1, on the reverse strand, counting down.
CGGCTTATTCCGCTGACGGTGTGGAGATCACGCCCTTTGTGGGCGGCATCGTGGTCGAGCCGTTGAACGCTCCGGCGCGCAGCGCACTGGCGACTCCTATCGGCAGTGAGTTTGGCGGCGTGATTCGGGTGGACAGCGCAGAGCTTGCGCTGTCCGAGGACAGGCGTTTTTTGCACGTCAACCTGTTGTGGGAAGCGATCGGGGCGCCCGCCGCCGATTACACCATGTTTGTTCATGTGATTGACGGCGCTGGCAACCGCGTGGGCGGCTTCGATCGACCGCCAGCAGGCCACCGCTTCCCCACGTCCTTATGGCGCGCCCGCGACCGTGTGGGGAGTCAATTCGACATTGAATTTGGCGAACCGCTGCCGTCAGGAGACTATGAAGTGTGGGTCGGCTTGTATGAATCCGCCAGCGCAGGAGCGCTGCGACTGCCGGTGACGGCGCCAGGCAATGTGCAGACGGGCGACGGGCAGGTGCAGATCGCCGTATTACGCGCCGCGTCATAATTTGCTTGCCTGTCTGTATAAGCTTGATGTACAATCGAAGTGACTTCCGCTTTCGAGAGCAGTCGATTCTGGCGAAATGGAGAATAGTCATACACGCCCATGACGCAGGCAGGACACTTCGACGATCAAAAAACTGGCTCGGCTCAGGCAAAGATTCGCATTTACACCTTTGGCACGCTCCAGGTCGTGCGCGAAGGGATTGCGGTGACCGAGAGCGACTGGCATACACGCCAGGCGCGCCAGTTGCTCAAAATTTTGATCACCGAACGACCGCGACCGGTCTCAACCGATGCGTTGATCGAGATTTTGTGGCCGAACAGCACGCCACACGCTGCGGCAACGACGTTGCGCAGCGCCATCAATGCCCTGCGCAACGTGCTCGAACCGGATCGCCCCAACCGTGCGCCGTCGCGCTACATCGTGACGCAGACGCCCGGCTACGCCTTTCACCTTTCGCCTGAAATCTGGCTCGATGTAGATGAATTCGAGCATCTGCTCAATCGCGCCAACAGTCTGTCGGATTCAACGCTGCGTCTGCAATTGCTTGAACGCGCGATCGAGCTCTACAGCGACGATTATCTGATCAGCGACCCGTATGCAGACTGGCTGCAAGCCGAACGCGAGCGGCTGCGCGAGCGATTCTTCAACGCACTGCTGGTGGCTGCCGACATCTACGCCGAATCGGGTCATTACACCGAAGCCATTACGATGTGCCGACGCATGCTGGCGCGCGATGAAGTGCGCGAGAACGCCTATCAGTCACTCATGCGTTTTCAGGCTGAGTCAGGCGACAGCGCCGGCGCGTTGCTCACCTACGAGCGCTGCCGCACGATTCTCTCCGAGGAGTTGGGCGCCGACCCCAGCCCGCTTACTCAGTTGTTGCACCAACGTATCCTCAACGGTGAGATCGAGACGCGCCCGGTCATCAACACACCGCTCGTCATCATGCCTGCACCGGCTTTTTCTGCGCCATCGCCCGCTCTGCGCGAACGTGAACTGGCAGGTTTGCCACAGCGCACGCTGCTGACCGTGCTTGATGCGGGGTTTCCATCCGCCTTCATTGGACGCGAACGCGAGATGGCTGTTTTGCAGGAACGACTTCGCAGTGCGCAAAGCGGTCGCGGCGAATGGCTGTTGCTCTATGGCGAGGCGGGCGTCGGCAAGACGCGGCTGGCGTATCAACTCCTACGCGAGGCCGCCGACCTGTCGATGACAGTGATCAGTGCAAGCTGTCAGGTGCTCGAACGAAACCTTTCCTTTGCACCGCTGGCGGATGCACTGGGTCGTTACTTCTACGGTTTGCCCGATGAAAATGTGCAGTCGCTGCCGGTTGCCACACTCAGCTCACTCGCTCAGATCATCCCCAGCCTGCAAGATCGGATTCAGCACGCGCCACTGCTGTCAATCGACATGACATCCAACGCCGAGGAGAACCGTCAACGGCTGATCGACAGCATCGTGACGACAATCACCGTGCTGGCGACGATGCGCCCGATGGTGCTCTTCGTCGATGACCTGCAGTGGGCGGACCCCGACACGTTGGCGACGTTGAACCGACTGGTGCACCGTCTTTCCGATCTACCGCTCTTCCTGCTGATGGCGTATCGCAACGAAGATTTGTCGGAGAACGAAGCGTTGATGACCTTTGTTCATGCCGTCAACCGCATCCAACGCGACGCACAACTGCCCGTGCCACGGTTTGCGCAACAGCATGTACAGCAGCTTGTCGAGCTGCATCTGACCGAACTTGGCGAGAAAGCCCCGCCAGCCATCGCCGAGACCACCCAGTTGGGTAAGCTGCTCTATGAGACGACGCAAGGCAACGCGCTCTTTGTAACCGAGGCGCTGCACGACTTAGATGAACGACTATCATTGGGTGAAACCGGCTATCGGCTAGACCGAGCGACGATTGAATCAGCCGAAGGCGGCTTCACACCGCTGCTGACGCTGCGCAGCCATCGCATTCAGGAGATTATCAACGAACGCATCGAGCGCCTCCCAACCGATGCACGCGCCGTGCTCAATTTGTGCGCCGTCATCGGGCGCGATTTCAGCCTGGAATTGCTCGAAAGCGCAGCCACGCTTGATCCGTTGGGTGGGTTGGAGACATTGCTGGAGCGCAAGTTCCTGCTCGAACGCCCCGACGAGCGCATCGACTTCGCCCATCATCTTGTGCGCCAGACTGTCTACGAACAGTTGAGCCTACTCCAGCGGCGGCGCCTGCATCTGGCGGTGGCGGAGGCGCTGGTCGATTTGGGCCAGGGAGCGCTCAATCCCGGCGAAATAGCCTTTCATTACGGTCACGCCGGCAGCAGTCACCGTCTACTCGCCGTCCAGTACAGTGTGCAGGAAGGCGAAAAACTGCTGCGCACTTATGGCTTTCGCCAGGCAATCGAGGCGTTTGATCGTGCGCTTAGCCTGCTCGACTCCTTGCCCGAAGCGCCATCTGATTGGATGCGACGTGCATTGCAAGGGCGGGGCATAGCGTATGAGGGGCTGTTCGATCCGGAGGGCGTAACGGAGACCTATCGTCGCCTGCAAAGCTGGGCGCGTGAACACGGCGACCGCGCCCTGATTCTCGCCACGTACAGTCGTCTCACCACCATGCTCGGATTGCTTGGACAGCAGGCGGAAAGCAACCAGGCGCTCGACGAATTCCTACACGCCATCATGCCTGTTGAGGGCGACATGCCCACCTTACGCGATCTACTCGAGCGCCGACGACGCATCTACGCACCGGCGATCAACGACGACAACGGTGAATGGACGCCTTACCAACCTGCACCTGCGCCTGTCGCCAACCCGGAAAGCGACATTCTACATTTCCTGGAACCGGTGCATGCCGTCGTGCCCCTCTTCGAGTATGGATGGGTGCTGCTCGTGCAGGGACAGTTAGGCGAAGCGACGCGCGTGCTCGAAGCAGTGGTTGACCTGGCGACGGAGACCAACCAGCCGTCGATTGCCAGCGCCGCCTACCACCAACTGGCAATGACGGCGCGTATTCTGGGCGACGCCGAACAGAGCCAGGCGCTCAACGAAGAGAGCATCGCCATCAACCGCGCCGTGGCTGGCGCAGCGGGTGAGTTGGGCAGCATGTGGCCTCGTATCTCCAGCGGCTTTCTTTCCTTGCAAGCCGGCAGGCTCGATGAAGCCGAACGTCGCTTCCGTCGCGTCGCTGAGATGCCTGGCAACGATGCGTTCTTTCGCGCCTATCGCAACAGCGCCGACATCGGGCTGGGATTGGTAGCGCTGGCGCGTGGCGATATCGACGCTGCGCGCCGGTTGCTCGAATCGGCGCAGGCGGACAACACAAACTTCTATCCTTACACCTACATCCAGGCGCTGCTCGGGCTGGCGCGCATTGCCGATGCAACTGACGACATCCCCCGCCGTGATGAGCTATTGCGACACGCTCTGCACTTTGCGGGGCAGCGAAGCTTGCTGGAAGAGTACATGCTCATCCTGGTTGAAGTGGCGCAGATGCGACCAACCGGCGCGCCGCTCGACATGTTGATCGATTCGGCGCTGGACTATGTGCAGTCGATTCACCTGGAATCGGGCATCGCCACGCTAACGACATTGCGAAAGGCGATCGAGCAGACTGCCTCCAACGCATGAATGTTGCGTGTTACGTGGTGCGTGGTGCGTGGTGCGTGTTGCGTGTTGCGTGGTGCGTGACACGCAACACGCAACACTTTATCAACGCGCCGCACGCCGAATCACATCGGTCACATACTCGATCTCCTCGATCGTCAGCGACGATGCAGAGGGCAGGTAAAAACCGCGCTTGCACAGATCCTCGGCGACCGGGTAGCGCTCTCCGTAGAACTGCTTCCAGTAGATCGGCTGTGTGTGCATCGGGATAAAGAAAGTGCGCGTCTCGACGCCATGATCCGCCAGCACGCGGCGCAGCGTATCGCGGTTCATGCCGTACTCTTTCTCATCGACCAGAATGCCGTACATCCAGTAGACATTCTTCGCCCACGGCGCCTCGGCGGGCGTGCGGATGCCAGGGATGCCGTGCAGCCGGCAGTTGTATTCCAACGCGTTGCGTCGCCGCGCCGCCACGAAACTGTCGAGCTGCTCGACCTGCGCCAACCCGACTGCGGCCTGCAGATTGGTCATCCGGTAGTTGAAGCCGACGAATTTGTGCCAGAAGTGGCGTTCGTGACTGAAGGCATGATCGCGCAGATTCCACGCCAGCCGCGCCAGCTCGCGGTCGTTGGTCGTGACCATGCCGCCCTCACCGGTCGTGATGATCTTGTTGCCGTAGAAGCTGAAGCCGGCGGCGTGCCCCAACCCGCCGGTGCGCCGTCCTTTGTACTCGGCGCCATGCGCTTCGGCGGCGTCCTCGATCACAGTGAGGCCGTGCTTTTCCGCCAGCGCCATCAGCGGATCCATGTCGGTCGGGTGACCGTAGATGTGCACGGGCACGATCGCTTTGGTGCGCGGCGTGATCTTGTCCTCGACCTGGTTGAGATCCATCTGCCAGTACTCCGGCTCCATGTCGACCAACACCGGCTTGGCGCCGCAGTAGGTGACGGCGTTGGCGGTGGCGATCATGGTGAAGGTGGGGATGATCACCTCGTCGCCCGGCTCCAGCCCCAGCGTCGCCATCGCCAGGTGCATGGCGACCGTGCCGTTGGCGCAGGCGATGCCGTACTTGACGCCGCAGACCTCAGCAAAGCGCGCCTCGAAGTCACGGATGAAGCGCCCCGCCGATGAAATCCAGTTCGTCTCGATCGCCTGCTGCACATATTTCATTTCATTGCCGCCCAACGTCGGCTCGCAGACAGGGATGATCGTGCGACGCGGTGTGGCGCCGAATTCAGGGATCGCCCGATAGGTGAGTTTGACTTCCGGGTCGGCGGCCGGGATGATCTCCGCTAACTCGCCCATTTCTTCAAGTGAAAGTTCAACGGGCTGCAACATAGTTCAACATTTCCTTTGGTGTTGTCAATTTCCTTTGCGCAATCGCCAGATTGTAGCGACATATTTGCGCCCTTTGACCAGATAATCCCACAGATTGACGCCGGTTTTGCTTTCGCCGGCATTGCGCGGCACGCAGGTGTAGGAAACTTCGACCAGCGTGAACCCACTGCGCGCCGCGCGCGCCAGCAGGTCGATGCAATATTCACCGTAGTCGCCGCGCAGACGCAACGCCCGCAGCACTTTGGCGCGGGCGGCGATGAAGCCGCTGGTGTAGTCGTGCACCTGGTCGCCGAGCAGCGCCACAGCGCAGCGGTTGATCACGTAGCTGAGCGTGCGCGCCATGACGCCGTGCGCCACGTCGTCGCCGCCCTCGACCCACCGCGAACCGACGGCGACATCGGCCCCTTCCTCGACAATCGTGCGCACCAGACGAGCGACATCGGCAGGCGGCATCGACAGATCGCAGTCCATCCAGGTTACGATGTCGGCGCCGAAGCTCTCCAGCGCAAAGTCGATGCCGCACTGGATCGCCGAGGTCAACCCCTTTTGCCCGGTGCGCACATAGAGCGCCACGCGCTGCACATTCGGCGTGTTGTAGCGATTCGCGACCGTCCGCACCACGTCCGCCGTGCCGTCGGGCGAGTTGTCGTCGACTACCAATACCATGTGCGGCGTCACCGCGTTTGTCAGGACGCCTTCGATCAGCGCAGCGATGTTGTCACGTTCGTTATAGGTCGGCAGCACTGTACAGACCAGCGTCATTGCGTATCCTTTATCGTTGATAGACCGCGGATTGCGCGGATTGGGCAGATTTGCGCGGATCGAATCATAAAAAATCCGCGTTCATCCGCTCAATCCGCGTCATCCGCGTACCATCTCCATCAGCTCCACAGAACGCAGATTTGCGCGGATCAAACAAGAAAAAATCCGCGTTCATCCGCTCAATCCGCGTTATCAGCGTTCTATCTCCCGCTTCGCCAACACGAATAAACTTGTCCCCCACGGCAGGTTGCGATGTCGCAGCCAGGCTGTTTCGACGTGCAGCGCCATTCCCAGCAGCAGGTTGACGCCGCCTTCGTCGTAGAGTTCGTGCGTAAAAGCGAGCACGCCCCACCGCTGCAGCAGCCGCACTGCCACGACCGCAGGCGAAAGCAGGCTGTTGGCGTAAGTGACACGCGTCGGTGTAAGCCCGGCATCGCGCACCAGCGTCACAAACTCGTCGCGCCCGTAACGCCGTCCCGTGCCAAAGGCGACATCGTGCGGCCCGTAGAGCCAGGCATGTGCGCTGACGCGCAGCAGCGCCGCGCCGCCAGGCAGCAGCAACGCACGGATCATCGCCAGCGCCGCCGCGGCGTCGATGCCGACCTGATCGACCACATCCAGCGCCACTATCAAGGCAAAGGTGGAGCCGGAGAAGGGCAGGTGCAGCAGGTCGCCCTGCACCCAGGCGCCGGTAGTGGAGAGGCTTTGGGCAAATACCAGCGCTGGCGCCCGCAGATCAAGCCCGACGACGGTTGCACCCGGTCGCGCTGCGCCCAGTTCCAGCGCAAAAGCGCCGCCGCCGCAGCCCAGCTCCAACAGAGGCCCTGGCGGCAGCGTCACGCCGTCGAGCAGCGCGTGGCTGGCGGCGCGCATTCCTACATTCCAGCCGCCCCCTGCATCCGCTTCGTAGAGCGTGGGCAGCAGCGCTCCCGCGTCACTCAAGCATCACCTCACCGATGCGCAGCCCGGCGCCGTCGGCTGGCAGCCGTGCGCCCTCTGCTGTATACAATCCAATGGAAAGCGAGTACTTGCCGGCAGGCAGATCGGCGGGCAACAACATTTGATATTCGTCGAGAATGCGCCAGCCCGCCTGCCAGCGCATTGTCGGCAGCGAACCGGCGCCCGGTCGGCTGTCCACCCCGACAACAAGGTGATCGCCAGCGCGCGTGTCGAGCAGATGTACGAAGACCGTCCAATCTTGCGCCGGCGCAGTCGCCACATCCCAGTACAGTTGCACGTAGAGTATCCGTCCAACTTCGAGCGTCGCCGTCTGCGCGTCGTAACCCGCCAGCGCGATCCCGTCGCCGATCTCGAAGGCCGTCGCGACCATCGGGCTGCGCTGCGGTTCACTGGCGACGGGACGGACATAGGTGTTGGCGTAGGCGCGTCCCTGCCAGTCGTAAAGCGTGCGCGCCACGGCAGCGTCGGGAAAAAGTTCAGGCAGCAGCAGACGCGTGCGGAAATCCTCGTCCTCGATCACGATGTACTGCTCCGGCTGAGCGCTGCGCCCGGCGGTGAGCGGGAAGATGTGGCGACCGTCGAACGCAACCGGTGCGCCGTGACTGTTCGGGCGCGTCTCCCAGGCAAACGCCAATGTCGGATGGTCGGCGCTGCGCGGCGTCAGGTAGATCGGTGCATGGGTGGGCTGCGCCGCAATCTCTTGACCGATCTCCCACAAGCCGACGTCGAAGGCATAGAAGAGGTCAGGCAGCGCCGCCCAACGCACGAAATAATCACGCGCCGCCACCACGGCGCCGATCATCAACAGCGCCACACTCACCCACCCCACCCAGCGCACGCTCCAGGCAGGGTTTTCGCCCCTCGCCTCTTGCCCCTCGCCCCTGAGCGCCCAAATCCAATCCAGCCCGACGCCGCCAAGCAGCGCCACAGGCGCGGCTGCGCCGAGCACGCGGTGATAGTGGGGCGCGTATTCGCTCAAGACGCCGGGGAGCAGCAAACCCGCAACCAGCAGGAGCAGGATGCTGTACGCCGGCTGGCGGATGCGCCAGAACGCCAGCAGCACGCCAAGCCAGAAGGGGATCGCCTGCCAGAGATTGAGCGCCGCCAGCCCAGGGATGTTGCGTCGCGGGTCAAGGTCGCCCGCCTGCACGAGCGGGACAAACATCAGCACATAGGCAAGCGCGCTCTCGCCGAGGCTTTGCTGCGTCGCCGCCTCACCGCCAACCGCGATCTGTTCGGGGCGCATGAGGAAGAGATCGGGCTGTGCAAGTGCAAAGAGGAGGAGCGGCAGCACACCGATCACGGCAACGGCGGCGGCGATCAGACCACCGGTCAGCAGCGTGCGCTGGTTGCCTTGTCGCCGTTCATGCCACCAGAGAATCGCCCAGGCGCCAGCGAGCAGAACGGGCAAAATCCACGCGCCTTGATAAGTGTACATGCTGAATGCGGTCACGACGCCGAGGCCGCCGTAGGCGAGCTTGCTGCATGTGCGCCGGGCGCGCAACAGCAACCACAGCGCCGTCGCCGTCGCCAGCGGCGCCAGGATCGGCTCGATGCCCATACGGCTGAAGTGAACGTGCCAGCGCAGCGTCGCCAGCAGCGCCGCCGCCAGCCAGGGAAAAACGGCGGTCAGGCGTGGTGCGCCGAGCCGGCGCAGCTCGTCCGCCGCCAGCCAGGTCGCCACGACGCCGAGCACGCCAAAGAGCGCAGCGATGACGCGCATGGCGGTGGGACCAGGTTCGCCGCCAAAGAGAGTGAACATGCCAAACATCACGGCGTTGGCATAGGCGTTGGCAGGCGTAACGCCAAAGTTGCCGGTCAGGAAGATCGGACGGTAGGTCGGGTCAGTGAGGATGCGCCACGCCTCCAGCCCCTCGAAGGATTCATCGAAATGGAAACCAGGCGGGATGCTGTCGATTTGCCAGAGGCGCAGTATTGCTGCTGCCGCCGTCAGCAGGAGAAGTCCGACCCAGGTCTTGCGCAAAAACATTGGGGTATTGTAGCACGGTTGCAGGAAAGCGGCTGATTGTGTGGGTGGGTGTGATAGTGGTAAAAAGTTATCGGGGGCTACAATTCACCGGCAAGCAAAAGCGCCGTCTCGAAAAGTCGTGGATCAAGCATTCAACTCAAAGGCAGCCTGACCAGGAACAAGGATCGTAGGAAATAATTGGGGCAGTAAATGCAGATGCCGAATTCTGCCCAAGTAGAGCAAGATGGATGTATCACAGACCAGACTCTCCGCCATCACCCAATCTCAGCTTGGAGCTCTTCTGGCGTGATCTGTGACACAGCAATATTGTATTGCCCGCAAAGGTCAAGCAAGACTACCTTGGGCACGCCTGCCAACTCAGCAGCCGCACCAGCCGATAACTTCCCCAACTGGAACAGCATCAATGCACCGTAAAGGCGCAGGTCTCGGCCAAGCTCGTCTGATGTGCGGTTGAGTCGCCTCTGCACATTGTTGGGTATATGCAATGTCACGGTTTCTTCTGGCTGACTTATGGCATCCATGCGTCTCTCCTTGTAGTACGCTTACAACTCAAATTCTACCACAAGCAGCGCCTTGTCACGATGCAGCGCTCAATCTTGGGTCTATTTCACATTGGGGGCAGAGTTTGTTTTGTAGGTCATCGCCTCCGGCATGACGGGCGCCATGTCACGCCGGAGGCGATGACCTGCGACACGCGCCCCAAACTTGAAATACACCCCCCAATCTTGCGAAGCGACGCCCGGCGAGTATATGCTGAATCATGAAAGCTCCCATTGCCACAGAAAGGATCGACTATGTCTGAAACAATGCGCATGTGGGTGGAGATTTCGTTCAATGTGATTTATTTGATTGTCGTGTGGTGGCTGGTGGCGTCGATGAGGCTGCGCATGGATGCGGTGGCGCCCGAGGACCAGCCCACGGCACGGCGTATGCTGTGGGCGTTTGCGTTGCTGGCGCTCGGCGACACCGGGCACGTCGGCTTCCGCGTGCTGGCGTATGCGCTGGGCGGTCTGGAAGCCACGCCGGTTATCCTGGGCGCGCCGGTGAGCCTGGTCGGGCTGGGCGCGCTGGCGACCGCTATCACCGTGACCTTCTTCTACGTGCTGGTGCTGGACGCCTGGCGGGTGCGTTTTCACAAACGGTACGGCTGGTTCGAGGTGCTGTTGTTGGCGGCGGCGGTGGTGCGGCTGGTGGTGATGGTGTTGCCACAGAATGCGTGGGAGAGCGTCGTCCCGCCGCAGCCGTGGTCGACGATCCGCAACCTGCCGCTGATGCTGCTCGGCCTGGGCGCGGCGGCGTTGATCCTGCGCGACGCCCGCGCTGCACAGGATCGCACCTTTCTCTGGATCGGCGTGATGATCCTGGTCTCCTATGCCTGTTATGCGCCGGTGATCTTCTTTGTGCAGCAAAATCCGCTGATCGGCATGTTGATGATCCCCAAGACAATGGCGTATATCGCCATCGCCGTGATCGCGTACAACGGCATCTGGCGCGCAACGCCGTCGAACCAGACTGGACGCCCGGCGCTGGCGGCATAGGAACCTGGATATGCCCTACTGACTTGATCGGCATTGTCCGCTACGCTGCAGCAATGAGCAGGTTTCTGAGCGTGGCGGTGGCAATGTTGGTGGCATGGCTTGCGCTTCACCAGTTTTCCGATTCATCCCAGCCAATTCTGGCGCAAACGCCTGCACCTGAAGTCGGCATGCACGTTGCGCGCGGCGATGCTGCGCACATGCAAGCGGCGCGCGCGGCTGGCGCCAAGTTTGTCGTGGTCGTCTTCTCGTGGCGCGACATCGAGCCTGTCCCTAACTATCTTTATTGGGAGACGCCGGACGCGACCTTACGCGCCGCCGATTTTGCCGGAGTTCAGGTCGTTGCGCGGCTGGATCGTCCTCCGCAGTGGACGCTGGATGCAGAGTCGCCCACGCCGTGGGATTTGGACGCCTACGCTGCGTTTGCACAAAAAGTCGTTGCCCGGTATGGCGACCGATTGGCGGGTGTGATTGTCTGGAACGAGCCAAATCTGGCGCTCGAATGGCACGAACAGACGCCTTCCGCCGCCGACTATGCCGCCATGTTGCAGCGCGTCTACCCCGCAATCAAGGCTGTTGCGCCCGAACTGCCGGTGCTGGCGGCTGGCCTGGCTTTCACCGTCGGCGACGACGTCACCGCCGTCAACGACCTGGCATATCTGTCCGCACTGTACGATGCGGGCGCCAGCGCTTATTTCGATGTGCTGGCAGCGCATCCCTACGGCTTTGGGCGACCACCAGCGGAAGACCCTGCACCGGATCGCCTCAATTTCCGCCGTTTGGAGCTGCACCGCGCGATCATGGAACAAAACGGCGACAACGACAAACCGATCTGGATCACCGAGATGGGATGGCGCACCTCGGCGCCCGACCCCGCCGACCGTTGGCAGGTGGTCACGCCGGCGCAGCAGCGCGAGTACACGCTGGCAGCGCTCGACCTGGGGGCAACATATCCCTGGCTGCAACGCATGGCGCTTTGGGAATTGACCGCCGCTGAAGATGGCTATGGCTATGCACTCTGGCGGGGCAACGACCGCACCACGCCTGCCTACGACGCGCTGGCGGCGCGCAACCGGGCAAATTCACCGCCTTCCGCTGCAGCCCACTCCGCCGATGGCGACTGCCTCACGACTTCGACCTGCGCACGCGTCGAAATCCTTGCCGCCGACGTCATCATACGGCTGGGCGATCGCGGCGAGCTGCATCCGCACTGGGTGCATCTTCATCGCGACGGTGAGCGTTTTAGCCCAGAATGGGAAGGCGAATTCTTTGTCGACGCAGCGCAGGCGTCGCTGCAGCACACGCTGGTGCTGGAGACAATGCAGATCGATCAGCCGACCAACACGGTCTGGGTCAACGATGAACTGGTTGGGCTTCTTCGCCCGCGTACGCGCCCTGACCCGACCAGCACCTGGGCGACGCAGCGCATCGACCTGCCGGCGGGCATACTGACGAGTGGGCGCAACACACTGCGCATTGAAAGCGGCCAGCGCAACCCGGCGCGCGCATTTCGCTGGTGGCGGTGGGATAATTTCCAAATCCGCAACATTCACATACAGGTCGCTGACAACAACGCATTCGTCGCCAATCTCAACACCACCGCAACCGAAGCCAGACGCTGGAGTGCGCTCGCGCCAGCGTCTGGCTGGGTTGAGGCAACCCGCCTACACGCTGGCGCAATCACGGCTGACGGTGCGCCAGTGATCTGGCTAACTGGCAACCGCGCCGGACAGGTGTGGCGCGGTGAATTGACGGCAACAGACCAACTGAGTTTGCAGACGATGAACGCCGACGCGCACCATCTCGTTTTTACCGATGTTGCGGATGACGGCGACGCACAGGTGGCGGCGACGAACGCCGGTCTTTTTTGGCGTCAGAATGAAAGCGGATGGATGCCTGTGGACGGTGCGCCGCCGACCTACATACACGTCGTGCTGCGCAACGCCGATGGATGGTATGCAGGTGCGGAGGGGGATGGTCTCTGGCGCGCAGATGCAGCGGCGGGCGTATGGCGACGCGCTGCGCTCTTCGGGCGCACGGTGCTCGACCTTGCCAGCGACGACAGCAGATTGATCGCTGCCACTGACGCTGGCGTCTATGTCCGTGAATTGGGACGCTGGCGGCGCCTGCCATCCTTGCCAGCCGACCGCCGCAGCATCGCCGATGCCAATTTTGCCCCTCGCGTCTTCATCGGCAAGGCGGGCGAGATCGTCGTGCGCAGCGAGGCGCGGCTGCTGCGTTGGGACGAAGATACAGAAAGTTGGCTGTTGTTCGGTCCGCTGGAGCTGCAAGGACGCCTGTACACAGTTTTCGATTGCTGCGATCCTGGCGCACTGGTCGGCGGCAGCCGCACCGGTCTCTGGCAGTTGCAGCCGGACGAGGAATGGCAGCGCGTCGATGGCGCACTGTTCGATTACCTTGAATTCAGTAACGCAATCCGTTTGGGCGATCAGATGATCTGGGCGACCACCAATGGCGTGTTTGCCGCAGAAAACGGCGCTTCGCTCGACAGATTGACGAGCTGGCGCGCAGTGCAAGGATTGCCAGTCACCGTCACCGCACTGCTTGTCGATCCCGCCGATCCGATCTTGTGGCTGGCAGGCACGCCAACCGGCGTCTATCGCAGCCGCGACGCTGGCGCAAGCTGGCAGGCGATCAGCCCGCCGTGGGTCGTGTGGGATATGACACTGGACGTCGAGGGGCGGCTGTATGTCGCCACCACAGGCGGCGTGCGCTCGACTGCCGAGGTGCAGCGCGATCCGGTTGTCTGGCGCACAACGGCCGGGCTGGAGGGGGTGACCTTCTTCACCGTCAGCCCCGACGCAACCGACGCCGATCGGTTCTGGGCGGGCACATGGGGCAACGACATCGGCGTGAGCAAAGACGGCGGTGAGACGATCGCACGGCTTGGCGCTGGTCTGGAGACGCTGAGCATCCTGTCGATCCTGCGTCACCCGACCCCTGGACAGTTCACTGTGGGCACAATCGAAGGCTTGTTCCGCAGCGACGACAACGGCGCAAGCTGGTTCAAGCTGCCCGGCGCGCTGACCCGGCAAACGGTCTATGCGCTGCTGCAGGGCGACGACGGCGTGTTGTGGGCCGGCGCAGCGGATGGGCTGTGGCGCAGCAACGATTACGGCGTCACCTGGCAGCGTATCAACGCGTTGGCGGCGACCACCGTCATTCGCCTCGGTCGCATCGAGCTGCCCGACGGCCCCCTCTACTGGGCAGGCAGCGAGGATGCCGGGCTGTGGTTGAGCCGCGATCTTGGCGCAACCTGGCGCTTCGGCGGCTTGGCTGAGCGCAGCGTCTATGCCCTGGCTACGGCTGGTGAGCAATTGATGGCGGCGACGGATACGGGCATCGCCGCCATCAGCTTCTCGGCGTTGCTGGACGCGCTACCGCTTCACCAACGGTAGATGTTACATCTAAAGTAGTGTCACTTTGAGACGAGGAATTTTTTTCGCAGGCACATGCTAGGCTTCATGCAGAAACCCCTGATTTCTATGTGACACCACTTTAGGTCTGGCTCGACGGTTTGCAGCGCAGCGATGAAACAGGCAAAGAAGCGGGCCGGGTCGTCGTCGGCCTCATCCAGCGTCAGCCAGGTCACGAGCATCCGGCCCACGAGCGCGTGCAGCCACGCGGCGGCCAGCGTCGTCTTGCCGTAGCCGGCCGGCGCGGCGATCAGAGTCAAGGGCCGGCCGCCAGGCCGTCGTTCAGCCGCGCGATCAGGACCGGTCGCGGCACGGCGCTGCGCGGGACTGCCGGTCGGCGCAGCTTGGCGGACTTGCTCTTCGATCGCATGCCTATGGGGATCGCGACTACCGCATCCTGCGCTACAACCCCACCTGGGAGGACTTCGCGGACCGCTAAGCGCCGGCCGAGGGCGCGGCGCTGCGGCCGAGCGTGAACTATTTCGCCTTTCTGCCCGGCTCCGAGGCCACAGTGCTGCCGCTCTATCAACGCGTGCTGGCCGGTGAGACGATCCGGCAGGGGGGCGTGTCCCTGGCCTTGAGCAGCGGCGTCTCCTACTGGGACGTGACGTTGGCGCCGCTGATCGAGAACGGGGAGGTCGTCGCTCTGCTGAACGTTTCGGTGGACGCCACCGAGCGGGTGCTGGCCCGGCAGACGTTGGAACAGCGGGTGGAGGAGCGCACGCGCGAGAGGTCGAGCGCCGCCGCCAGGTGGCTGAGAGCCTCCGCAGCACCCTCAGCCGGGTCAACGCCGGTGGCTCGCTGGACGAGGTGCTCGACTTCATCGTGGCTCAGGTCGATCAAATGGGCGCCAGTCAGTTCGTGGCACTCTACGCGACGGACGCGGCAGGGATATTGATGGTGCGGGCCCTGCGCGGCCAGTTCCCGGAGATCATGCGTCAGGTCAGGTTGCGCCCAGGAGAGGGCGCGGTGGGCCGGGCGGTAGCCGAACGGCGCATCATGATCATCCCTTTTGCCAACCAGGCTGCGCTGGCCATCGAGAATGCGCTGTTGCGAGAGCAGTCGGCCCAGGCAGCGATCCTGGCCGAGCGCAGCCGGCTGGCCTGCGGCTTGCACGACGCGGTCACCCAGACCCTCTTCTCGGCCAGCCTGATCGCGGAGGCTCTGCCCAAGCTATGGGAGCGCAACTCGGAGATGGGCCGGCAGAAGCTGGAGGGGCTGCGCCTGCTGACTCGCGGCGCGCTGTCCGAGATGCGCATGCTGCTGCTGGAACTGCGGCCCGACACCCTGGCCGACGTCGAGCTGGGGGACCTGTGCCGCCATCTGACCAACGCCTTTAGCGGCCGGACGCGCGTCCCGGTGACCCTCACCCAGGATGGCCAGGCCGCGCTGCCGCCGTCGGGGAAGGAGGCCTTCTATCGGGTGGACCAAGAGGCGCTGAACAACGTCGCCAAGCACGCCGACGCCGGCCAGGTACAGCTCTACCTGGCGCTGCAGCCGGAGCGAGCCGAGTTGGTCGTCCGCAACGACGGCGCCGGCTTCGACATGGCCGCTCTATCCCCCCAAAAAACTTGGGGCTAAAAATTATGCGCGAGCACACCGCAGCCACCTGCACCGAAGCGGTGGCGATTGCCCAGCAAAATAAACTGGTCAGGTTACCAGGTTATCGTCTCTTCAACTGGCTAATCCAAATCTACCCAACCTGCCAATACCGCCTGAGGAGATTTTGTTTATCATTGGAACAGTTCAAAAAAAGGAGAGAACGATGAACAACAAGAACCTATTGGATTTCTCATCATCCTGGTTGCGGCTGCCTTTGCCACGCTGACTTTCGTGCTTTGGCTTGCCAGCCTGAGATAATTTCCGCATCGCCAGGGGCGCATCTTCCGCCCCTGCTGTTTTACAAACAGGAACCCTTCTCATGCAACTCAAAACGCCCATCATCTTGTTGAATGAAAATGTCATTGAAACGCGCGGCTTGAGTAAATCTTTTGGCAGTGTGCAGGCGCTCAATGGCATTGATTTGCAAGTGCCGCGCAATTCCATCTTTGGTTTTCTTGGTCCGAATGGCGCTGGCAAAACCACCACCATGAAAATTCTGCTTGGGCTGGCGCGTCCCACTGGCGGCAGCGGCGCAATTTTCGGGCTGGATATTGTCCGCGAAAGCGTTGCCATTCGGGAACGGATAGGCTACCTGCCGCAGCAGCCGCGCTTCATTGACTATATGACCGCGCGCGAAAATCTGGAATTTGCCGCCAAATTCTTTTTTCGCGCATCCCGCGCCCAAATCCGGGTGCGTTGCGACGAAATGCTTGAACTGGTCGGGCTGACCGACAAAGCGGAGCGCCCCATTCGCGGCTTTTCGGGCGGCGAGAAACAGCGGCTGGGAATCGCCCTGGCGCAAATCCACTCGCCTGAACTGCTCATTCTGGACGAGCCAGCCGCCGCGCTTGACCCGCTGGGGCGTCAGTCTGTGCTGGAAATTATGGAACGCCTGCGCCGCCACACGACTATTTTCTATTCGACCCACATCCTTGACGATGTTCAACGCATCAGTGATACGGTTGCCATCCTGAATCATGGGCAGTTGGTTGCCAGCGGGCCCATCGAGCAACTTTTGAGCGGCAAAGACGGCGTGATTTACGCTCTCAAAATCAGGAACGCTCCGCCAGATTTTGCAACACGCTTGGAAAGCCTGCCCTGGGTAACGCAAGTCCGCTCAAGCGAGAAAAACGGGCTAACCTCCTGGCTGGTCAGCGTCAGCGATGAAGCCGCTGCCGAAGCTCATTTGCTGCGGCACGCGCTGAGCGACCCGGCGCTCAAAATCGTCGAGTTCAGCCGCAAAAAATACGAACTGGAAGAAGTTTTCATGGAGATTGTGCGAGGTGATTCCAATGACATCTGAACGAAATGTTCAATCTGTAAAAGAATGGCGCCATCCGCGCGGGTTTGCCAACCTGTTGCGCAAAGAAAATCGCGCCTGGTGGGGAACCCGCCGCTGGTGGCTTAATGCACTGGTCTGGACCGGGCTGATTTGCGGCTTGATGGCAAATATGCTCTTTGTTCCGACGATTGCTGCTCTGGCAAGCGAAGCCGAGATTGAGCAGGCAGGCGGGCTGACAGCCTATATTGTTCAGATGGGGGCAGGCGTTCTCTTTGAGTTCGGCGCAGTGGCGCTGGCGATTGGCGTCGTCATCCTGACCCAGGACGCCATTTTAGGAGAAAGGCAAAACGGCTTGACAGAATGGCTGCTCTCCCAGCCGGTCACGCGCCAGGCATACCTTCTCGCCAAACTCGTTGCCAATAGCCTGGCGGTATTGGTTTTGCTGGTGGGGCTGCCGGCGGCTATCGGATATGGGCTGCTGTCCATCCGTCTGGGAGCAGCATTTCCCATCCCCCCGTTCCTGATGGGCGTGGGCGCGCTGACCTTGCACACGCTTTTTTATCTCACGCTCACCCTGTCGCTTGGGATATTCTTCAACAGCCGCGCGCCTATTTTGGGAGTCGCATTAGGCTCTGCTTTGGGCGGCGCTTTGCTGGGTTCTCTCTTCCAGCCGCTGCTGTACGTCACACCCTGGATGTTACCAAAAGTCTCCGCGCTGGTTGCCAACAGCCAGGCTGTGCCAGCCTCCATGCTATGGGCGCCGCTTGCTGCCGCCCTGCTTTGGAGCCTGCTCTTGGTCGGCGTGGCGCTGGTCAGGTTGGAGCAGATGGAATTCTAACTATTGTAAACCTGCCTAACTAACCAAGCGCAAAGTCCCCAGTCCGCTGATGTGACTGGGGAGATTTGACTTTATGATAAAAGCGAAGTGCGCCCCTTTCCGAAACGCGCAGGCAGGGTCGCCTCCTCCGCCCTGCCTGTGCGTGGTTGCCTTCAAGGTACAGATGAACAACGCCAAACTTTACCAAAAGGAATTCCCCATGCTATACGTCAAACTGTTCGGTTATCTTCTCGCTTCTGCCGCCCTGCTCACTAGCCTTGCCATGTCGCTAATGGGCGCGCGCTGGCAGGCGGTGGAACAATCCGCTTATGCCGGGGAGCGCCGCCCCTGGTGGTTCGTGGCTGCCAGCGTTTTGCTGATTGGTTTTTATCTCTTTGCGCTCTATCACTTCATCAACGCCGCGCCAAAGACCTGGGCGGGCTGGCTGTTGATGGTCATCCTGCCGCTTGGCTGGGGCTTGAAAGCCGCGCTGGTCGTCTTCAACCCGCAGGGACGCGCCGCCGTCTCGTCCATTGCCGGAGACCAAAACTGGCGTAAGGTCGCTCTCGCCCGCCTGCCCATTGCCATTTTGCTGGCTGTTCTGACCTGGTTCGCCTGATGGAAGCCGCCATGATTCGCCACCTGCTGTGGGATATAGACGGCGTCCTGTTCGACACGCGCCCTGCCGTCACCTACGCCATCAAGCAGACGCTCAACGAGATGGGCTGCGCTATCACACTGAGCGTGATGGATGACCTTGCCAGGCAATCGCTGGAGTATTGCGTGGATACACTTGCGGCGCGCTTCAAACTTGACCCTGACCTACTGCGCCAGCGCTCCGCCGAACATTACCGCCAGATTCCGCCGGAGCGTCAGCCGCCCATTTCCGGCGCGCGCGAAGTCTGCGCCTGGATTGCGGCGCGCGGCGGCTTGAACCTGATTGTCACCGCCCGAAAAGCGGAATCCACCTGCGCCTTGCTTGCTGCGCACGGAATGACCGGCCTCTTCAGCGATATTTTCACCCTAGAGCAGGGCTATCCCTGCAAGCCAAATCCAGCCATCCTGCTTGCCGCGCTCGAAAAACATGCCCTGAACCCCGCCGAAACCCTGCTGATTTGCCGCCAGGAGACCGACATTCAAGCCCGGCAGGCGGCGGGCGTGGCGACCTGTTTGTTTGGCGCGGCGCAAGCCTCCAGCCTGCCTTCGCTGCGCGTGCGAGATTACAAGGCATTGCTGTGACGTATCTGGAAGAGTTATCGCAACACGGAGAAACCCCATGAAAAAACATCCTCTGCTTGCGTATTTTGTTTTGCTCTTTCTGCTCTGCGCTGGCATGGTCGTTGGAATGCTCTCGCTCGGGCCGCAGGGAATGCTGCTCATTCAGGCTTACATGCTCACCCCGGCGATTGCCGCCCTGCTGACCCGCGCTTTTTTCTATGCGCCCAAATTCAGCGACGCCGCCCTGCGCTTTGGGCGCTGGCAGGATTATCTCAAGTTTTGGCTGGCGGGCATTGGCATTACCACGCTTTCCTATCTGTTCTTTACCCTCCTGGGAAGCATTTCCTGGGATTTGAGCGGGCAGACCCTACCGCGGCGCAAATTCCACTCGGTGAACAATTGCTCAACCATCTCATCCTAGCAATTGGCTCGGTTTGCACCTTTACCTATCTTGCCTATGTGTATGTCAAAAGCCGAAGCATTTTCGTCACCGCGCTGGCGCATATCGTTCTCAACAATGCTGCCGCTTCGTTTTCCTACTTCGTCACCGTGCAAAACCAGATGTTGACTAATCTTGGCCTGACTTTGACAATGATTGTCGTCATTGTCATTCTGTATTTTCGTAAAGAACTCACCTCTCTCAGAAAAATTTAGCGCAACTTGTATAGAAATGGTGAATCAGATATGCGCTTTCACTTTCTGGCCATGACCGCCGAACACGCTACCTGCATCCTGAACTGGAAATACCCGCCGCCCTATGACCTGTACGATTACGACAAAGCCGCCGAACACATTCTCGATTCTGTAGGCTGGGGCAAAACCCTTTTTGCCGCGTTGGATGAGACTGGCGCGCTGGCAGGCGAACTGACCCTCGGATTCCTCGACCCAACCGATGAGTGGGTTTCGCTGGACGACATGCAGGCCGGTCGGCTGGATGGTTGTATCCTGTAGATCGGCTTCGGCTTGCGCCCCGACCTGACCGGCCAGGGGCTGGGGCTTGCCTTCGTCACCGCCTGCGCCGACTTCGCCGCTCAACTGGCCCGCGAGCGATACGGTTATCGGGGCGAGTACATCGGCCTGGGCGTGTACCAGTTCAATCAGCGCGCCATCAAGGTTTATGAACGCGCGGGATTTGTAAAATTCATGGAGCGCATCGCCCTCATCAATGGGCGCGAATATCCCGCTCAACGCATGAAGAAACGGATGAAATAACCAACCTCCCCAACTGACCAGGTGAAACTCTCGTCAGTTGGATAATTTCCTTTCTAGCCGCCCGCCAGATGTCCTGCGCGGGCAGTTGACGTAAGATGAGCGTGAAGCAAAGAAAGGAGTTTTCCATGCAGGATATGTCGCTCATCTACGCCCTTTTGCTCAACCGCTCCCCGGAATGGTCATCCGCACATCGAGCGTCCCTTCCTGTGGTCGAATTCCACCGCTTTTTATCAGGTGGCTGACCTGTTCCACGCCGGTTTGGAGGAACACGCATGAAAGCGCTCCGCTTCATTTTGTTCGGCTTTATTGGCTTATGCTTCTTGCTCATCATTGCATCTGCGCTGAGCAACTTCGGCTTGTCGCACGCGTCCGCTCAGCCTGAAATGCTGGGCGAGGCCGAAACGACCCGCCAGGCCGAGCTCTTCCACCTGCGCCGGGCGACTGGCGACGCGGTCTGGTCGGGCTGGGGCGCGGCGGAACTGCCCGCCATCGCCTACAACGAGGGCTACGCCTTCCTGCTGGGGTACCCCGGCTGGCCGCCTGAGGGTTGGTTCAAGGTACCTGCGGGAACGCGTCTGGGGGCTGCGTGGGAGGCGGTCGCAGGCGAGACCTTCGCGGGGCAGGCCATCTACCGCTCGCCGCTCTCCGCTGGCGTCTACCCCGAAAACTTTGCCGTGCGGGTGGGCGAGCGCTGGGCCTCCAGCCTGCAAACCCGCGAGTGGATGCGCATTCAGCTCGCCCAAACCGTGCGCGGCGACCTGCCGGGCTTCCTGCGACCGGTCTTCCCCTACCGCCTCTTCATCGGGCTGATGTTGGGCGGCGACGACAAGTACATCTCCGCTGCGGCGCACGAAGCGTTCCACGCCTGGCAAGGCCTGGCCGCGCCGGACAAATTCGCCGCCGCCGAAGCCGCTGCCCGCTTAGACGAGCGCTATCCCTGGGAGGACGAATCCCTATCCCAAGATTGGAAGGCAGAATTGCAGCGCCTTGCCGATATGCTGCGCGGTGAAAATCCCGCCGCGCTCCCCGCGCAAGCGCGACGATTTTTGGATCTGCGCGCTGCCCGCCGCGCGGCCGCCAATCTCAGCCCCGAACTGATCGCCTACGAACAGCAGCGCGAATGGCTGGAGGGCCTGGCGCGCTACGCCGAGCTGGAGATCTGGCGGCATGGCGGCCTGGCCAGCTATGAGCCGCTCCCCGCGACGGCCGGCCTGCCCGACTTCGACCGCTATCGGGGCTTCGCAGCCCGCTGGCAGCAGGAGATCGATCAGATGCCGCGCATGTACAACGACGAAGGCGATGGCCGCTTCTACTACTCCGGCATGGCGCAAGCCTACCTGCTCGACCGCCTGCTGCCCGGCTGGAAGGAACGCGCCTTCGCCGATGGGGTCTGGCTCGACGCCCTGCTGGCCGAGGCCGTGAGAGGAGAGTGACCATGCGCGCGTTCGTTTCTCGTCTCCGCGCCTTTTCCGCCGCCCTGCGCCTGCCTGCCGGCGCCTGGCGCGGCGCGACGTGGGGCGTCGTCATAGCGGCGACGCTGCTCTGGGCCACGATCTCGGCCTATGGCTTCGCGCCGGCCGGGCCGGCGCCGTTCGTCCTGGGGCTGCTCGGCGGCCTGCTGGCGGCCGCGCTCGTCGGCGGGCTCGTGATCCTGGCCGGCGCGCTGCTGCACCGCGTGCCACCGCGCTTCGGTTGGGCGGTCGTGGCCGCGCTGCCGCTGACCCTGCTGACCTACATGGCGCTGCCGCTGGCGGTCGGGATGCTGGCCGTGGCGGTCGGCATCCTCACAGTCAGCGCCGGGTTGGGCGCAGGCGTTGCCGCATTGGCCAACTGGCGGCGTCTCGGCCAGCCGCAACGCGGCGTGGCCCTGGCCATCTCGGCGCTGGCGCTGTTGGGCCTGCTGGCCGGCGCTGCGTTCCTGCTAGCCGACGGCTACCCGGTCAGCCCGCCCGTCAACGCGGCGGCGCTGTCGGCCGTCAACGTCATGCCGCTGGATCTGCCCGACCCGTCGGAGCCTGGCCTGTATCCGGTGCGCACCCTTACTTATGGCAGCGGGACGGACGCCCGGCGGCCGGAGTACGGCGTAGAGACCGCGCTGCGCACCGCAGCGGTGGACGGCTCGGCCCTGCTGAAGGGCTGGTCGGGTCTGCGCCGGGCCTACTGGGGCTTCGGGCCGGAGGCGATGCCGCTCAACGGCCGCGTCTGGTATCCAGACGGGGAGGGCGCGTTCCCGCTGATCCTCATTATCCACGGCAACCACCCGATGGAGGACCCCTCCGAAGGAGGCTACGCCTACCTGGCCGAGCTGCTCGCCAGCCGCGGCTTCATCGTCGCCGCGTTGGACCAGAACTTCCTCAACCTGTCGCTGACCGCCGACCTGATCTTCCTGACGCCGCTCAAGGGCGAGAATGACGCCCGCGCCTGGCTGATCCTGGAGCACCTGCGGCAGTGGCAGGCTTGGGCCGCGACGCCGGGCAACCCGTTCTTCAACAAGGTGAACCTGGACGGCATCGGGCTGATCGGTCACTCGCGCGGGGGCGAGGCAGTGGCAATCGCCGCCGCGTTCAACCGCCTGCCCTGCCACCCGGAGGACGCCGCCGTCCGCTTCGACTACGACTTCAACATCCGCGCTGTCGCTGCCATTGCGCCGGTGGACGGCCAGTTCCAGCCCGGCGGCCGCCGCCTGCCGTTGGCCGATGTCAACTACCTGGTCTTGCACGGCGCGCACGACATGGACGTGGTCAGCTTCAGCGGCGCGCGGCAATACGCCCGCCTCGTGTTCACGGACGGCAAGCCCTGGTTCAAGGCCGCGCTCTACATCTACGGCGCCAACCACGGGCAGTTCAACCGCGGCTGGGGCCGTTTCGACATGCTCGGCCCGGCGCGGCAGCTCTTCAACCTGCGCACCCTGATGCCCCCGGCCGAGCAGGAGCAGATTGCCAAAGTCGCCATCAGCGCGTTCATGGAGGCGGCGCTGCGCGATCAAGCCGGCTACCGCGCCCTGTTCCGCGACCCGCGCACTGCGGCCGCCTGGCTGCCCGACACGATCTACCTGAGCCAATATGCCGATGCGGAGACCCGGCGCGTGGCGACTTACGAAGAGGACGTTGACCTGACCACCGCCGCCTTGCCCGGCGCAACGTTACATGGGGAAAACCTGACCGTCTGGCGTGAACAGATCGTGCCGTTGAAGTGGGAGAACCTGGCCAACAGCGCTGCCTACCTGGGCTGGGACAGCGCAACACAGGCCGGGACCGCCCGCTACATCCTGGCGCTGGCCAAAGGAGCAGTGACGACTCGGCCGGAGAGCGCGCTGGTCTTCTCCCTGGCCGACGCCGGGGAGGCGCCGCGGCCGGATGCGCCACAGGCGGCAGACAATGAACATGCGCCGCTGGACCTGACCGTGGAGGTCGTGGATCGTGCGGGGCATGCGGCCCGGTTGCCCCTGAGCCATTTCGCGCTGCTGCAGCCGCAACTGCGCGGGCGGATCGCCAAGACGGACGCGTTCAGCGCACTGCCGCTCTCGGAGCCGGTGTTCCAGACCTTCGAGTTCGCCCTGGCCGACTTCGCCTCGGCCAACCCCGCCTTCGACCCGGCCAGCCTGGCCGAGGCGCGCCTGGTCTTCGATCGCACGCCGGCTGGCGTGGTGATCCTGGATGAGATGGGAGTGCGGCCGTAACATGCAACCGATGTGCGCGCGACGTTTCCCCTTCTGGCCCCTGTTCAATCTGACCCTGCTTGCGGCGGCCGGCG
>CALJMI010000085.1 GCA_937981885.1 uncultured Caldilinea sp. | reverse complement strand
ATTCCTGCAACCGTAGCGGTCGAAGATTGAAGGTGTACACATTGCGCACTGCGTGACGAAACCCACGGTATTCGTCCAGACAAAATCGGGTCTCCTGGCTAATTATGGATGGGCGCACGCCGCCAATCGCCGCCGACATCTGCAATAACAGGTCTCGATGCCAATCTGACCCGATAGGCACAACTTCATCCAGATTGCGCGCAATATCCTCGAAGATGCGTTCTACGCTAACGTAGAATCCGTGCAGGTTCAAGGCGACGCCATCCAGATAGCCGTCGTCGCCATGCCGTTGCGCTTTGCCCAGCAGTTCTTCTGCACGACCCACAACACGCTCAAGATCGCTCAGCGCTTCGTGGATACGACCAGCCAGCACGGAGTAGATGGTCATCGCAAAATCCCTGTAGCTTCGATGGCGGCGACGAAGTCGTCGCGCAGCGTTTCAACACGTAGCAAGTCACATAGCAAGTCGATGGATATCGTCGGGTTCAGGTCCAACAGCCGGGACACAACCTGATAGTAGGCGCGCTCATCCAGCCCCCAAACCGCCAGGTCGATGTCAGAATGTGCAGAAAACGGCGCCGGGCGCGCTAACGAACCGAACAACACGACGCGGCTGACGTCATAGTCATGCTTGAGCAGCGCGGCCGTGCATTGGGCTGTCTCCCAGGCAACCTGACGACGCGTTTCCAGCATCTGTCGTCGTTTGGTTGCACGTTGGTGCGCAGTGACGCGGTAGCGCCCCCATGATCTGGGGTGTGATTGCAACCGTCGTCGCCATCAACGATACTCCTGGTTTTGTCACACGTTCTTTTGAACTTCGTCGAAAAATCAGTGCTGCCAGCGCCGGCTGACGCAAATGCCTGTGGTCTGGTGATGTAGGCAGCGAGCAGGGTGATGCACTTGCGCACCACGATCTGGCGTTGCGCGTGGAAACGGCTCAGGCCGCCATCAACAGCTTTTCTCCGGGCGTGCGCAATGTGCTCTTGAACAACTCGGCAAGGAACTCGCTGGCATCCAGGATTTCCAAAAGCAGCAGACGACCGTCCTGGCTAAAATGGACAATGAAATCTCCGACCTGTTCGGCGTGATCAAGGATACCGTCCTCACCAGTTTCAATGGTCAGAATGTCCTCAGTTCGATCATAACTCACTTTCATACCGTCTCCTGTGCGCCGGATAGAGCGTGATCACGATAGCCGCTTCGCCCTCGATTCGATACACCACGCGCAAAAGATATTGTTCGCTGATCGCTTTCTGTGCGATTAGTCTATCACCGGACTGCTCTGTCACCAAAGCGGGTGTGCGAATCGTCTCTTCCACCTGCTGCTCGGCAATGGGGAAGCCGTAGCGCGCCAGCAGATCGAACTTCTCACGGGCATGGTGCGTGTAGACGATCTGCTGGACATCAGGCATCGGAGGATCCTTTGAACTTCTCCATTGTACAGGCAAACCGTCAACGCGCAGCTTTGCCGACTTCAGTTCGAAACCAATGCTGCCAATTCACGGCTGCTCTCGGCTTCGTCAGCTTGTTCATCTTCCCCATAGTCCAGAACGGAGAAGCCATGTTCGGAGAGCAGGCGGTAGAACTCCCAGCGATTGCAGCCCAGCACCTGCGCTCCCAGTCCTGACGATATCTTGCCCTGTTCGTAGAGCGATCCCAGGGTTTGGATCATGACTCTCTGTTGGAACTGTGGCGCATCTTCTCTGGAAGCTACCAGCAGCGCCTGTGGAAAGCGCACCGTGACGCCCTCGACTTCGCTTGCTGTTGGCTGGATCACTGTGCCCATTTTGATGCTTGTCTCCCGAAACCTCAACTATCTACTCACTGATCAGGATTATACCCCTGATCGGGGCGTCCGCGAAACTCCTCCATTGTCGCCTGTCCGGCCTGGCTGATCCCCTCGCGCGCAACGATCTTGCGCACGGTCAGCCACAGAATCTTGAGGTCGAGCCAGAAGGAGAGGTTGTCCACATACCAGACATCGTAGGCGAATTTCTGCTCCCATGAAATGGCGTTGCGCCCGTTGACCTGCGCCCAGCCGGTGACGCCGGGACGAACGTCGTGGCGCCGCGCCTGCTCCGGCGTGTACAGCGGCAGATAGTGCATGAGCAGCGGTCGCGGCCCCACCAGGCTCATGTCGCCCTTGACCACATTCCACAGTTCAGGCAGCTCGTCCAGGCTGGTGGAGCGCAAGAACCTGCCGAAAGCGGTCAGACGCTCGGCGTCGGGCAGCAGCGCGCCCTGCGCGTCGCGGGCGTCGGTCATGGTGCGGAATTTGACCATCTCGAAGGGTTTGCCGTGCAGACCGGGGCGACGCTGGCGGAAGAAGACTGGCGCGCCGAGTTTGACGCGCACGAGCAGGGCCAGCACAGCGATGACCGGCGTAAGCAGCACAAGCGCAGGCAGGGCAATGACGAGATCGAAGGGACGTTTCCACCAGATCATCGGCTGGTGCACTGGCTCTCTGTTATGTCCGCAGTGACGCCGCAAGTGCACGTCGCCGCGGCAAAGATAATTGTTGCAAACGCCGTTGAAGAACTGGTCGCGATTGCGCTGAAAGCCGCCGCGCCTCCGGCGGGAAATCCCACAGGAGGTCAGCAATGATCTGCTCAGTCTCCTGTTGTGCCTGCTGCTCTTTTTTTTTGACTTCTGCTTCTGTCGCCAATTGCAACTGTGTCAAGAAGGTATTCAACGCTTCGACCGCGATGGGCTTCGTCAACAAAGCGCTGCCAGATACGCCTTGCTGGTTGATGGTGAGAAACTTTTCATAAGCCACCGGCACACGCTTGCGATCGGCCATGGCGAACAGCGTGGGCAAATCAACCATCTGGCAAATGTAGTAAAGATCGATGATATCCTTGACTTCAGCGCGATCTTCGAAAGCGGCGATCTTGTTGGCGCCGATATCGACCAATGAATTGGTGAAAATGCCTTGGGGCAGGCGCACCAGCTCGCCCGTCAGCAGCATGTCGCGCACCATGTCGATCTTCAGATGCACCTCCTGATCGACAACAAAGAAACGAACAAACCAGGATGAGACCTGCTCCACTGCAACAGTCAACCCACGGTGCTGCAGACGCGCGATCAGGTCATTGGCGATGTAAGGCAACTGCGCATTCTGTGTGAAAAAATCCAGATCTTCCGACAGGCGGTGCTGGAAGTGGAAGCGCGCCAGTGCAGTGCCACCTGTGAGATATATCTCATCCGCAAAGACGCTCGCCTCGGCAAAAACCACATCTTGTAGCGGATACAGACGATCACGGTAGAATACAATTTCGTCGTCCGTCGCCAGACGGTAGAAATGGTCAATCATCATACACTGCTCATTGCCCCGGTAAGTCGGGAACAGTAGATTTTTGCGCAACGCTATTTTTATATTACCACAAAGGCGCCCTGTCACCAATGCGAACCGGCTGACGGGTCTGGAGCCGTGTTACTTTGCGAAACCAAGTTTCTTACAGGCAGGCAATCCAGCGGGATTTGACCATCTCGAAGGGTTTGCCGTGCAGACCGGGGCGACGCTGGCGGAAGAGAACCGGCGCGCCAAGGTTGACGCGCACAAGCAGCGCCAGCAGCGGGCTGAGTAAGATAAACGCAGGCAAGGCGCACGTCGCCCTGGGGTAAGCCGGTCACGATGTCCGGCGCAATGATGGAGGGACCGTCACGCACGGCGCCAGTACCGGCCATCTTCGGACAGAACATATCCCAATGGCCCTTCGTTCGGGCGGTCACCTTGCCAGACGCTACAAATCGTGACCCCGTCATCGCTCACCGGACGAAGATTGTCCCACCGAAAGGTCGTCAGCGCGTACTCAAGGTTGACGCCAATCAGGTCGGGAATGTGGTTGCCAGCAATGGGCAAGGGTGACTGCTCTGGATTTGGACGCAGGTACGCGGTAAAACCGAGCAACTCCGCCACTGCAACGAAGTCAGGCGCATAGAACCCGCCGCGCGCCTGGATGAAGAGGGTCTGCACCGATCGTGCCAATGTGTGTAAAGAGTCGGGCGCCGCCATTGCGCTGCTCCTTTCGAGTCTTGCGCCGTTGATACTGTCCCGGATTGCGTCTATGCACCGCAATGAATGGGCATGATGTACGACAAATCTGGCTGCATTGTACCCTGTTCTCACCTCTGTTCCAACATGCTCCTACGCACGATGTGCGTGACGTATTCATACCGTACCCTCAGGATTGATCCGCAGATTGCGCAGAGGATGGACGCGCCGCCGTCTCGACGCGCCCGACGCCCCACCACAGCAGCAAGGCGCACAGCGGCGGCAGGAGCGCAGCGGTCGGCGCACTGCCGGGCAGCCCGCCGACCCACGCCAGCGCCAGGGTTTGTCTGCAAGGGATCTCTCGACGCAGAGGCGCGGCGACGCAGAGGTGCGCAGAGGAAAAACAAGAACGGCTTGCAAGGCGATTCTCTGCGTTCTCTTTGCGTCTCCGCGCCTTTGCGTCAAGGTGGGTGACGTTACAACCAGATGCTTACAGGTCTTCGGGGTGCAGCCCTGTTCGTTTGGCAACGCGCGCCAACATGCGTGGCCCGATTTCTTCCTGATCGTGAAACGCAAATACATAGTCAGGCCATCCCGGCCGCGATAGAATTCGGTGTGAACCGCGCTGCCGTTTTGTCTCCCATCCAATCTGGTGCAAAGCGCGCAGCAGGTCTTTTGCCTTGACCGACGACCAGTTACTCATGCGTAGGCAAATGTCACGCTGTCGATCCGCTCAGGGTAATCTTCATCTTCCACCCAGTCTGCCAGAACACGCAAAGCCAGCGCTTTTGCTTTGGCTATTGCGCGGGCTTTGTTCTCTCCATAGACCATCACGCCGGGAATGTCCATGATTTCGGCAATCCACCGGCCGTCAACCTCTTGTTCAACTTCGATCTGAAACTTCATCGCCTGTGCCTCCTTGCTCTCCCCTTGCATGGGATTATATTGTCCCCTGTCCGGCAAGTCAATCTCCAGCGGCGCCCTACGCACGCAGCGCGACCTCACGATGAGTGGTCAACACATGTGCTTCTCTCTGCGCAATCTGCGCCATCTGCGGATCGAAAAACTCAAGATTGATCCGCAGAGCACGCAGATTACGCCGAAATCCGATGTAAGGGCGCACGAAGAATGCCAGCGCAGAGCTTGTCTGGCTTTTCTCTGCGGCATCTGCGACATCTGCGGATCGAACCATTCAGGATTGATCCGCAGGTAACCGTTCAGCCAGATGCAATAGAACGCGGATAACGCAGATTTGGCAGATTCCCGCGGATGAGGTCAGCGAAAATCCGCCCAATCCGCATCATCCGCGTTCTATTCTGAGCCTCATTTGGAATCGGCCTGAGCAGTTGCATCCGCAGAGCACGCAGAGGATCGTCGCGCCGCCTCGACGCGCCCGACGCCCCACCACAACAGCAAGGCGCACAGCGGCGGCAGGAGCGCAGTGACCACCGCACTGCCCGGCAACCCGCCCACCCATGCCAGCGCCAGCCCGACGCCGAGCAGCGCCAGCCCCAGGTAGAGCAGCGTGACGGTGCGGTGACGCCAGCCGGCGATGACGAGACGCTGGTAGAGGTGCGAGCGATGCGCGGCAAAGATGTTCTCGCCGCGACGCCAGCGGCGCAGGAGGGTGAAGGTCGTGTCGAAGACAAAGGGCCACAGCAACAGGACGCCCGCAACCGGCAGCCGGGCGTCCGCCAGCCCGCCGAGCACTGCCAGCGTCGCCAGCGTGAAGCCCAGGAAGGCGCTGCCGACATCCCCCATGAAGATGCGCGCCGGCGGCCAGTTGTGCCCCAGAAAACCCAGGCTGCTGCCCGCCACGAGCACGCCCAACAGGCTGACCAGCGGCAGCTCGACAAGCTGCCCCAACGCCAGCCAGCCCAGCCCGGCGACGACCGCCTGCCCGCCGGCAAGACCGTCGATGCCATCCATGAAGTTGTAGGCGTTGGTGAGACCGGCAAGCCACAAAAAGGTGAGCGGAATGCCCAGCCAGCCGATGGGAAGGAGAGGGAGCAGCGGCAGTTCGACGCTGCGCCAGTAGCCGACAAACAGGAGCACCATCAGTGCGCCGGCGGCGTGGGCGCCAAAACGGACACGATTCGAGACCGGACGCAGATCATCGCGCCAACTGACCCAGGCAATCAAGGCAGCGCCGAGGCTGAACGCAGCCAGGGCGGGCGTCAGCCCGCCGATGCCCAGCAACGGTGTAGCCAGCCACAGCCCAACCAGCGTTACCAGCACGATCAACAGCCCGCCGCCGCGCGGGGTCGGTTGTGTGTGCGAGCTGCGTTCGTTGGGGATGTCCAGCATGCGTTGTGCAGCCCAACGGCGCATATAGGCGACGCCGCCATAGGCAACGACAACCGCAATAGCCAAGACGACAATATAAGCCACAGCCATCATGTCTCCAACCATGCTCGCCTACTTGCGCTCTTTTGCCTGTTGTTCACGATACCAATGCACCTCGCGCCGTATCCCCTCGTTGAGCGTGACTTCAGGGTGGAAACCTATCTCCTGCTCGATGCGACGGGTGTCATAAATATCTTCGGCAAGCCACTTGTCAATGGTGGCAGGGAGCCGTGCGAATGCCGGCACAGGCAGAACCGACGCCAGTCGCGCTGTTTGTACGGCAAGAGCCGCCGGCACGCGTACGGGCAGCGGTTTCTTGTCCAACGCGGTCGATAAGGTCTCGACAATCTCGTGCATGGTGCAAGGTGGGGCCGAAACGTTGTAGGTAGTCACACCGCTGGCAGGCGGTTTGTTCAGCACAGCCAAGCAAGCGCGTGCCGCATCCCCCCGATAAAGCAGGCTCTTGCGGTTGCGGCCATCGCCGATCCAGAGAAAACGCCCCCGATCCAGGCTGCGCATCAGCCGCCCAACGTTGCCAGGATCGCCTTCACCGTAGAGGGTTGCAAGACGTAGGATCGTTACAGCCATACCGGTTTCTTGGGAAAGCCCCGCCACCCGTTTTTCGGCATTCAGTTTTGATAGGGCATAGGCGCCTTCCGGACGGCAGGGATTCTCTTCTGTGCATAACCCTTGCGTGGAAGGGCCATAGACCGACACCGAACTGATCAGGATGAAATGCCCTACCCCAGCCGCAGCGGCGACACGCGCCACGTTTTCGGCGCCAAGTTCATTGATCTGGAAAAATCGGTCGGCAGGCGCTTCAGAGCGGTAAAAGACATGGGCCAGTCCGGCTGTGTGAATCACAGCAGCTACCCCTGAAGCAACGGCGGACAACTGAGCTGCCTGGGTGATGTCTGCCTGGATATACTCGACATCGGAGTGGGAGCAGGATGGCTCCTGACCAGTGGTGCGCACAGAATGTCTGGCAGTGAGCAATCGATTGACAATTTCCGAACCGAGAAAGCCGTTCGCCCCTGTGACCAGAACCGTTTTATGCATGTCGGAAGGAACCTATGACAAAGAAGAACAGAGTGTTTCGACAAGATCTCGGTAGGCTTGATTGGCGCGTTCCAAAGAGTATTTGGTCTCTACTGCCAGACGAGCACGTTGTCCCATAGCACAAAGAAGCTCGGGTTGACTGGCTGCTTCAATGATTGTGCGTTCCAACGCGGCTTCATCCCCAGGTTCGATGACCCACCC
>CALJMI010000084.1 GCA_937981885.1 uncultured Caldilinea sp. | reverse complement strand
GCAGTCGCCGTGTACTCCATGCGCGGGGTCTGGCCGATGCGGCCGCAGCCCCACGTATCGCCCACACGCAGTCGCCACTCCACGCGCAGCCAACGCATCAGCAGCGGCGTCAGCCCCAACAGGGCCAGCAGGAGCACCGCCAGCCAGGTGGTGGACATGCTGCCGAAGTTCAGCGGCGTCTGAATCAGCGCGCCCGCCGTGAAGGTAGGCGGCGTGGTGGGCAAGCCTGCCATCCCGGCCACGCTTTGCGCCAGCCAGGGAACGACGACGAAGGGCGCCAATCCCAGCCCAACGCACGCCCCCGCCAACACGCCCATCCCCACGCGCATCGACAACGCCGCTTCATGCGCGTGTTCAGCTTCGTGCGAGCGCGGGATGGCGAGAAAGGAGATGCCAAACGCCTTGACAAAACAGGCGGCTGCCAGCCCACTCGTCAGCGCCAGTGCGCCGACTGCCAGCGGCATCGTGGCCGCCGCTTCGGGCACAGGCAGGCTGAAGCCGCCCAGCAATGCCTGAAAGACCAGCCACTCCGACACGAAACCGTTGAGCGGCGGCAACGCCGAAATCGCGGCCGCGCCGATGAGGAAGAACGCGCCCGTCCACGGCATCCGCCGGATCAACCCGCCCATCTCCTCCATGTTGCGCGTGTGTGTAGCGTGCAGCACCGAACCGGCGGCCAGGAACAACAATCCCTTGAAGCTGGCGTGGTTGATCGTGTGGTAGAGACCGCCGACCACGCCCAACGCCGCCAGCGTGAACATGCCGTAGCTTTGGAAGACCAGCCCGGCGCCGATGCCGATCAGAATGATGCCAATGTTTTCCACCGAGTGATACGCCAGCAGCCGCTTGAGATCGTGCTCCATCAGCGCGTAGAGCACGCCCAACAACGCCGACACCGCGCCGACGCCGAGCACCACGCCGCCCCACCACGTCGGTCCGCCGCCCATCAGGTCGAACAACACGCGCACCAGACCGTAGATGCCCATCTTGATCACGACGCCTGACATCAGCGCCGACACATGGCTGGGCGCCACCGGGTGCGCCATCGGCAGCCAGACATGCAGCGGGATGATGCCTGCCTTCGAGCCAAAGCCGACCAGCGCCAGCCAGAAGATGCCATTGCGCAGCAGCGCGGTCTCGGCGGCGGCATGGGTGCGCATGGCGGCAAAGGAGGCGTTCAGGTCGTTGCCCGCCAGCAGCAGGAACATCGCCACCAGCGCTGCAAAGCCCAGGTGCGTCATGGCAATGTACCAGATGCCCGACCGCACCGTGCCCGGCTGATCCGACTCCGTGAGCACCAGCCAGTACGCCGACAGCGACATGATCTCCCACATCAACAGAAAGGTGAAGGCGTTGTCTGCCATCACCTGGAGGGCGAGTGAGAGCGGCAGCACGTTGATGAGCACGCCTAGCAACCGCAGCGAGTAGCGCCCGGTGTACGCCGCCGTGTAGCTATAGCCGTAGATCGCCACCGCCAGCCCCACCAGCCCGATCACGACCAGGAACACTCCGCCCAGCCGATCCAACGTGAGCATCAGACTGAGAAAACCGTCGGCGTAAGATGCGTTCCAGGCGAACGGCATGGTTTCGGCGGCGACCAACGCGCCGACGCCCAGGATCAGCGCCGCCAGCGCGCCGACCCCAGCGCCCAGCGCAGTGAGAAAGCGTCCTGCCGGGCGTCCCCCGAAAAGCAGTGCGCCCAACGCACCCAGACTGTAGCCACCAACCAGCGTCGTGACAAGCAGCGCGCTCAATACGGCCATAACAGGATTCCCAGAAAGACCACCAGGACGACAAAGAGGTAGGTCATGTACCCGTGCAGCGAACCGGATTGCAGCCGGCGCACCTGCAGGCTCAGCCAGCGCACCAGCGCCACGACCGGCGCGTAGAGATATTCTTCGAACCAGGAGCGAATCTCCGTGCGGTACCCGATCGATTGCACGAAGTATTTCGATTCTGGATGAAAGTCGATGGTCAGCTCTTTCGTCGGGCGATAGAGTTCGGCGAAGACGCGGCGCAGCGGTTCGGCGAAGGCGGTGGAAGTGTACTCCATGCGCGGCGTCTGACCGATGCGGCCACAACCCCAGGTGTCGCCCAGGCGCAACCGCCACTCCACGCGCAGCCAGCGCATCGCCAGCGGCGTCAGCCCCAACACGATGAGCAGCAGCAGCGCCATCAGCGCCGGCGACATCGTGGCGAAATCGTCCGGCGTCTGCAAGCTCAAACCAAAGGCGATCGGCGGCATGGCGGTCGGCAGATCTGCCAGCCCGGTCACGACGCTGCCCGCCAGCGGCGCGCCCCATGTCGCCGTCAGCGCCAGCACGATGCAGGTCGCCGCCAGCAGCCCCATTCCCGCAATCATGGTGCGGTCGACCTCGTGCGCGTGTTCAGCGCCCTCGGAACGCGGAATTGCCAGGAAGGAGATGCCGAATGCCTTGACAAACGCCGCTGCCGCTAACCCTCCTGTCAACGCCAACATGCCGATCACCAATGTCATCAGCGCCGCGATCAGCGGCTGTGCGCTCATGACGCCGGGCAACAGCGACTGAAACAGCAGCCACTCGCTGACAAAGCCATTGAGCGGCGGCAAGCCGGCGATGGCTACAGCGCCGATCAGAAAGAGCAGCGCCGTCTGCGGCATCCGCTTGATCAGCCCGCCGAGCAGGTTCATGTCGCGCGTATGGGTGGAATGCAGGATGGCGCCGGCGCCCATGAAGAGCAGCCCCTTGAACGCCGTGTGGTTGAGCGCGTGCAAGAGCGCAGCCGTGAAGGCCAGCAGCGCCGCCTCAGGCAACGCGCGCGCGGTAAAGAGCATGCCAGCGCCGACGCCCAGAAAGATGATGCCGATATTCTCGACGCTGGAATACGCCAGCAGCCGCTTGAGGTCATTCTCCATCAGCGCGTAGAGGATGCCCAGCAGCGCCGAGAGGGCGCCAATCGCCAGCACCAGCGCGCCCCACCATGTCGCCCCGTCGCCGAGCAGATCGAGCGCCACGCGCAAGAGGCCGTAGACGCCGAGCTTGATCATCACGCCGGACATCAGCGCGGAGATGTGGCTGGGCGCCGCCGGATGGGCGCGCGGTAGCCAGACGTGCAGCGGCATCAGCCCGGCTTTCGAGCCAAAACCGAGCAGCGCCAGGACGAAGATCAGGTTGCGCAGCCCGGCGGGCAAGGTGGCGGCGTTGGCGCGCATGGCGGTGAAGTCCGCCGCCCCGCTGCCCGCCAGCAGGAAGAAAGCCGCCATCAACAGCGCCAGCCCGATGTGCGTCATCGCTGCGTACCACAGCCCGGCGTGGACGATCGCGTCTCGCTCCTCACCCACGTTGGCTTCGGTGAGAACGAGCAGATAGGAAGTGAGCGACATGCCTTCCCACACCAGCAGAAAGGTCAGCACATTGTCGGCCAGCGTGACGATGCTCATCGAGAGCAAGAACAAGTTGAAGAGAAAACCGAGTCGCCGCAGCGAGGCGCGTCCGTCGGCGTAAGCGGCGGTGTAGCCGACGCCATACAACGCAGCCGGCGCCGCGCCGACGCCGATCAGCAACAAAAAGAACGCCCCCAGCCGATCCAGGCGAAATGCCATGCCGCCAGCAATGGGCAGCACGTTGGGCCACACGCTTGTAAAGGGCGTCGATCCTGCCAGCACCGCCACACTCAGCGCAATCCCCGCCAGCGCGCCGACGATTGCGCCCGCCGCCGGCAGCCAGCGGCGCCACGCGCCGCCGCTCACCAACGCACTGACTGCGCCGAGCAAGTAGGCAAGCACCATCAACAAAAACAACGTCTGCATAGCATCATTCCTGATCATTTTTCCGATCGGCGGCTGACCTGCCCATCAACAATCGTAGTGACACGGCTATCCATCAGAACCTGCGGCTGCGAGCCGCAGCTGCGCAGTGCCGCCATCCTCACTCGTAGATGCCGCTCGCAGCGGCGTGAGCTTATCGTCCGACGTGCATTGCTCGAACACCGAGAACCTGCGGCTGGGAACTGCAGCTACGCAGCGCCGCCATCCTCACTCGTAGACGCCGCTTGCAGCGGCGTGAGCTTATCGTTCGGCGTGCACCGCTCGGACACCTCACCCCTATTTCCGCTTCGGCAGCCGATCCAGCGCGGCCAGAATGCCGCGCAGGATGGCGGCTGGCTCTGGCGGGCAGCCCGGCACGAAGACATCGACCGGGATGATCTGATCGACGCTGCCGGCGACGGCGTAGCTGCCGCGAAAGACGCCGCAACTTTGGGCGCAGTCGCCGACCGCCACCACCAGCTTGGGATCGGGCGTGGCCTCGTAGGTCTTGCGGAGAGGAATCTCCATGTTGCGCGTCACAGGGCCGGTCACCAACAACATGTCGGCGTGGCGCGGGGACGCGACAAAGTGCACGCCAAAGCGTTCGCTGTCGTAGACCGGGCTGGTCAACCCTGTGATCTCGATTTCACAGCCGTTGCAGGAGCCGGCATCCACCTCGCGGATAGCCAGCGCGCGACCAAAGAGCTTTTGTGCGCGTGCATCCACCTGTTTGATCAGCTCGAACACCTCGTCGTCGGTCGGTTCCAGCGTCTCGGTAACGACGCCTGTCTTGAAAATCTTGCGAAATAACCCCGGCATAGGTGTCCTACACCTCTTCTTCCAGTTGCTCCAGGATCGACCGCGTGTCGATCAAATGATTGTTGAAAATCTTGCGGGCGGCGTCCAGCAACTCGAACAGCGCCGGATCGCGCACCGTGTAGTAGACGCTTGTGCCCACCTTGCGTGTATCCACAATATTCTTGTTGCGCAGCACAGCCAGCTGCTGCGAGACGCTGGAGCCTTCAGCGGCTAACGCCTCCTGCAGTTCGGTGACATTGCGTTCCCCTTCGCGCAAAATTTCCAGAATGTGGATGCGCATCGGGTGAGCCAGTGCTTTGAAGAACTCCGCTTTGAAGCGGCGCAAGGTTTCCTGCATAGTCGTTTCAGTTTGCGAATGTGCGCCATTGCGTTCGGACAAGACGGATAACAATCAAACTACAAAATTTCAAATATTGCAAAATTTGAATATACAAAAATTTGATAGCTGGCAAACTTCGATGGGTGATCGCAGCTACTACGATCTCTTCAATGATCAGTTGTGGGGAGCAGACATGACGGAAAAAAGAGCGTTCGACCAGATGGGAGTTGTCTGGTCGAACACTTCGTCCGGCAAGAAAGGCAACCGTTGGCGTTACCGCCGCACGGTGGGTAGATACGCGCTGCCCAATCGTCCAGGCGCCGATCAGCGCGCTCATAAAATGTCAACCT
Organism: uncultured Caldilinea sp.; assembly: GCA_937981885.1. Taxonomy (GTDB): domain Bacteria; phylum Chloroflexota; class Anaerolineae; order Caldilineales; family Caldilineaceae; genus Caldilinea. The sequence goes on along the minus strand of CALJMI010000084.1, from coordinate 16,677 downwards.
AGAAATCAGTGAGCAATGTAGCGCAAGTTTATTTCCATTCCAACGTCAGCACATCAGGCGCAATGGTATGCATCAAGCCGCCGCCATTATCGACCACCGACATCCCAAACGGCACCGGCTTGGGCGGCACCAGGGCGACGTCATCTTCATGGCCGGTGTCGAGGGCGCGGCGCATCACGACCACCCATTTGCCATCAGCCCACACGGCATTGGCTTCGATGTCGCCGCGTGAGCCTACCGGCTTTGCCAGGATGTAGCCAGGGATAATGTCACCCGCAGAGAGCAGGCTGGTGTCAACCGGCACAGCATCAGCAGCCATGATAAATTTCGCCTTCGGTCCCTCAGGGCTCATATACATTGGGCCAGTGCCATCTTCGGTGGCATTGGCTTTTTCGCCGCCGGACTCCTTGGCATCGCCCGGTCGCGAGCTGCCTGGGTCTGCCGGGTCTTTGAGCACCGACCACCACTTGTCATCGACATAGCCAGCGGGATAGCTGCGGTTGGACTTGCCATGCCAGGCGTCATAGGTGAGAGCAGGGTCTTCCGAACCCATCCACCATTCGTCTTCGTTGTCGCTGGTGTTGTGACAGGCGGCGGCGCAGCCCTTGCTGGCAAACTCAGCATTGTTCTGGATGGGGAAGACCAGCATCAGACGATCTTCGTCGCCTTTGACTTTGCTGAACGCCGTGCCATCCCACTGCCAGGCGTTCTTCAGGCTTTCGGTGGGGTCGGCCCACTCGCCGCGAATGGCGATCGTGTCGCCGTCATAGACAGCCTGCAACATGACGGTCGGGCCGTCGGGGTTGCCCTCTTTGGCAGCCTTGGTGTCAATCGAGAGCACCGGCGCCTTGCTCCAGTAGTCGGCGTTGAGATCAAGCGAGGTGGCATCGACCTTGATGGCCGTCAGCGTATTAGGGGCGCTGGCGGGTGCAGCAGCAGGCGCCGCGCTGGCGTCGGCGGCGGGGGCCGGCTGGCTGACTGCCGGTGCACTGCCACCGCAGGCCACCAACAACGCTGCCATCACGAGCAGTGTAAGCACAGTAAACAACTTTTTCATACGAGAACTCCTTTGTAAGTTTGAATGGAATACATACTTCAGTTCCGCTTACGTAGCGGCGCCCATCAGGCAGGCGCCGACATGCCAAGATAGGTGAACAGAATAATGATGACAATATAGAAGATCGCTACGCCTGTCGTCACCGGCTTCTTCCAGGGTTGGCGTTCCGGGCTGGTGTCGATGAAGGGTAGCAAAATCATGCTGCCAAAGATGAAGAGTGGGATGGCGACCGTGGCAATTGGCTCCAGTTGACCAGGGAAATATTTCAGCAACTGGAAATAGAAGACAAAATACCATTCCGGGCGTGGGATGTAGCTGCTGCTGGTCGGGTCAGCAGGAAATTCAAGCGGCGCTCGATTGGCCCAGCTCATATAGACAAGCAGCGCCACCAACCCCAGCCCGGCAATTGCGTCGGTGATGACCCAGTTTGGGAAGAAAGGCACGAACGTTTTGGCATTCTTCTTGGCGCGCTCGGTGATCGGCGGCGCCATGCCGTGATAACGCAGTTGGAAGATATGCACCACAATCAGCAACATCACAGCGGCAGGCAACAGCATGATATGTGTGGCATAGAAACGGGTCAGCGTGACCTGTCCCAACTCCTGACCGCCGCGCATCAACGCCCGAATCTGCGGTCCGAAGAATGGCACGGACCCCGCAATCTCGGTGCCGACTTTGGTCGCCCAGTAGCCTTTCTGATCCCAGGGCAGCAGATAGCCGGTGAAGCCGAACGCCAGCACCAGGAAGAGCAGCAACACCCCGGTCAGCCAGTTGATCTCACGCGGGCGCTTGTAGGCGGTGAAGAAATAGGTGCGCAACATGTGCAGCGACACCAGGATCACCATGGCGCTGGCGCCATAATGATGCACACCGCGCACCAGCCAACCCAACGGCAGCACGTAGGTAATGTAATCGACGCTGTTGTAGGCGCCTTCCACGCTTGGATCGTAATAGAAGACCAGCAGGATGCCGGTGAGCACCTGCAGCAAAAAGGCGATCAGCGTCAATCCGCCCAGGGTGTAGAGAAAATTTTTGTGAACATACTGGGGAATAGGATAGTTCAGAAAATCGCGCACGGGGCCGCTCAACCCGGTGCGTTCGTCGATCCACTGTACGACGCGATTCATGGCGCTGTCCTTTCCTCAAATTTCAGCGTAGAGCTTGCCGTTTTCGACCTTGACCGCCAGCTGATGCAATGGTTCAGGCGGGGGGCCGCTCAGCACGTCGCCATTACGGGCGAATGCTGCTGCATGGCAGGGGCAAGCGAACTTCTCCTCCTCTGCCTTCCATTGCACCATGCAGCCGAGATGCGTGCAGGTGCCATTCAACGCCACAAAGGTGGCGCCGCCATCATCGCTGTAGACGTAGATGGTCCCACGGCGGCTGACGGTGCGCCAGGCGTCTTTGCTGTTTGTCGTGAAGTTGACACGCGTGACTCGGTCGGGTGGGAACGATTCAATTGCGCCCAGCTCAACCCACTGCGCGTTTGCTGGTTCCAGTGAATTGCCTGCCAAAAAGCGCCCAGCCGGAACGATCACTGCTACAGCCCCCACAACCGCCAACGCGCCCAGGGCGCCTTCAAGCAAGCCACGCCGACTGATTGCCTGCTCGTCCCAAGCGCCTTTTTCTGGGGGAAGTTCTGGTAAACCTGAAGCCATCACTCTCTCCTTTTGTTGTAGTCAAGATATGACATAGCGTACTCGATACTGTCGTCACAATGGCGTGACAGATTGTCAAAAAGTGTCGCGATGATCTTCGATCACCCTTTTTCTATACACAGTTCGGTGCTATAGTCTATGGTGTGAAACGGAAATTGTCTTGCGCCTGGAGGTTTACTGGATGACGCTTGCACAGTGGTATGTTCCAATTTCTGCCAATCAAGAGACCAATCTCCGCCATACGCGCCTGCTGCGGTTTGCTTTGCCAATTGTGCTTTTCGTGCTGGCCTCCGGTTTCGAGATTTGGGAGCATTGGGTCAAACATGGCTCAGTAGCGATGGACCCGACTGGGCTACTCGAGGTCTTTATTTTTGGCGTGGTCGGGCCGCTAGCAGTCTTTGGTGCGCTGAGCTATGTCGAGTTCCTGATGCGGACGCTACATCGCGCCCACGCCGATATTGCCCTGCTGAATCATGACCTGGAGCGCAAAATCGCCGACCGTACGGCGGAACTACAACAAGCCAATCAGCGCCTGCGCGAAAGCGATCAGATGAAGTCGGACTTTGTGTCGCTGGTCAGCCATGAACTGCGCGCACCGCTGGCAACCTTGAACGGCGGACTGGAATTGGCGCTGCAAAATGAATCGCAGTTGCCGCCGAAAGCACAGCGTATTCTCCATCTGCTGCTGGATGAGACTGCCCGTTTGACCGGCTTTGTGAAGATGATCCTGGATGTGTCGCAATTGGAAACCGGGCGTCTCCAATTGAATTGTGGCCCTGTAGCGGTATGGCCGCTTTTGCAACATGCAGTTGCTGTCGTTTTGGGCAACAATGATCGTCACATCGTCTGGAAGGTGCCGTCGGACACACCGCCGATTCTAGCCGACGAAATTTATGTCGAACAGGCAGTGCGTAATTTGCTGCGCAACGCCCACAAATATTCGCCGCCTTCATCACCCATCGAGCTAGAAGTCCAGACAAACAACAATACGCTCTGTATCTGCGTCACAGATCATGGCCCTGGCATTCCGCCTGAACAGCAGGAGGCGGTCTTTCAGCGCTTCGTGCGGCTGCCCTATGATCATGGCGACCGCCCGTCCGGTTATGGACTGGGGCTGTACTTCGTACGGTCGTTGATAGTCGCCCAGGGTGGCGCCGTAACCTTAATCTCACCCGTCCACGATGACCCGGCGGCGCCGGGATGCCGCTTTGTCATCACGCTGCCCATTGCCGAAGAGCCAGCTTCCGAAGCGGATGAGATGGCGATTACGGAAATGGGGATGCCTGTCCAGATGTTTGTATAACGATGGCGACTTTACTGTTGATCGACGACGACGCGTCTCTGTCAGAATTGCTCAGCGAATATCTGGTGGGGGCCGGTCACACTGTTCATCATGCTGCCGACGGCGACGCTGGCCTGCGCACCTTCTTTGCTGTGCGGCCTGACCTGGTGATCCTGGATGTCACCATGCCACAGCGTGACGGTTGGGAGACGCTGTCGCGCATTCGCGAATTAGCCGACACGCCTGTGATCATGCTGACGGCGCGCAACGAAGAGGCAAACGTCCTGCGCGGTTTTGCATTGGGCGCCGACGATTACGTCGTCAAGCCATTCTCGTTTGCAGAACTGACTGCGCGTATCAAGAGCGTCATCAACCGTACGCAAAGCCGCGTCAACGCCGCCTCCTCTGAGGCCGATACACCGACGCTGCATCAGGGCGATCTGGAAATCGATCTGGCCGCCCGGCGCGTCTGGCGCGGCAAAAGCGTCATCAATTTGACGCCCACTGAGTTCAAGCTCCTCACAACCCTGGTGCGCCATGCGGGTGAAGTCGTCTCGCCCCAAACACTTGTGCGCGAGGTGTGGGGCGATCAATATGCCACCGACGCCGGGTATGTGCGCCGCTACATCTGGCATTTGCGCAAAAAGGTCGAGGTTGACCCTGACAACCCCCGCTATATTCACAATGAGCACGGCTACGGCTACCGTTTCTTCGCTCTTCCCGCTGCGCCTGTCCCCACTGACGAGGAATCGTCCACCAAACGTAGTTGAATTCCATTCATCTATCCTTGTACAATGGATTGAGGCTGAATACACGTTCGTCGCAGAGGTGATGTATGCGGCTACCTGTTGATCGGTATGTCGAGATCGAGCACTTGCGTCTGCGCTACTGGCTGGAGGGAGATAGCGGTCCCAATCTGGTGCTGATCCACGGCATCGGCGGCGCGGTGGATGTGTGGCGCAAACAGTTCGAGTGGCTGCCGCGCACGCACTGCGTCCTAGCGCTCGATCTGCCTGGCTGCGGGCGTTCCGCCATCCCGCCCGAATACCCGCCCGACACGCTGCGTATGCTGGCGGCGGCGGTGCGCGCTGTCATGCAGGCAGCCGGTATGTCGCAAGCCACCATCGTCGGTTCCTCGCTCGGCGGCGCCGTTGCCATCGAGTTTGCCATGCGCTGGCCCGAAATGGTCGCGTCGCTCGTGTTGATTGGTCCCGCCGGTATGACCCATCAGGTGGCGTGGCCGCTGCGGCTGATGTCGATCCGCGGTGTGGGCGAATTGCTTACGTCGCCCGACCGCACGCGCACCGGTCACGCTATTCGCGGCTGCGTCGCCGATCCCACGACAGTCACTGAGGAAGACATCGACCGCGCCTTCGAAATGGCGCAGTTGCCCGGCGCGCAGGACGCGTTTCTGTGCCTGCTGCGCACCTATGCCAGCGTGCGCGGGCTGAATCGCAGCGAACTGCGCCGTCTGCAAGCTGGGATGCGTGCGATCCACGCGCCCACCCTGGTGATCTGGGGCGAACAGGATCAGATTCTGCCGATCGCTGGGGCGCAGACTGCGCTGGAGCACTTCCCCAACGCCGGGTTGCTCGTGCGACCGAAGAGCGGGCACCTGGTCTTTGTCGAGGAGCCTGAGTGGTTCAACAAGATCGTGGCTGATTTTGTGCGTGCGCCGGAATCTGTGCTCAACAGCAGCCTCGTCGAGTCGAGATACCCTGTGGATGCACACCAGCAACCAGCGAAACGAACCGACAGGATACGCAGCGCGCTGCCGGCGCCGATTGCCAGACAGTTGACGACGCGCACGCTTGGAATGGCAGTGGTTGGTCTGGCGCTGTTTGCTGGGGTGCGCTTCATCTGGCAGCAAAATGGCGGCGGCAGTGCACTGGTGCACGATGAGGGGTGATGGTGCGCCGGCACTGACTCGAATCCACAGCCCCAACTTCGACCCGCGCCCGATCGACGTGCGCTTTCTCGTGATCCACTACACGGCGGTCGATCTACCGCGCACGTTAGAAATCTTCACCGACCCGGCGCGCAAAGCAGCCGCGCATCTCGTTGTCGACACCGACGGCGCCATCTACGAGTGTGTGCCGTGTTGGGCGGACGCAGCGCAGCGCGCCTGGCACGCTGGCGTCAGCCGCTGGCACGATGGCGCAACATGCTGGCAGGCGCTCAACGACTGGTCGATCGGCGTCGAATTGGTCAACTACAACGGCAATATCCTGCCCTTCACTGATGCCCAGTACACGGCGCTGGCGCACATCGTCGACCATCTCCGCCGCCAATACCCTGCGCTGGCGCACGCCGCCGCCGTACTCGGTCACGAACAGATCGCCGGCTTCCGTGGCAAAGCCGATCCGGGCTGGCAATTCGACTGGAAGCGTTTCTTTGCGCAATGCTATCCCGACCAGCCCGCGCCGCAGCGTTCGCCCATCTGTCCGCCAGCCTTGCGCGATGCCCTGGCGCGACTGGCGGAGGTCGCCCCCAACGAACGCACCGCCGCCAACGCCTTCTGGGAACGCATCAGCCTGCTCACCGAGACGGCTATGGCGCTGATGCACGGCGCATAAACAACCTGCACTCTGTTCCTCCGCCATCCAGACGCCGCAACGAACCAAATATCTCAACCGCCGATAGTTGGAGGGATAAAAAAGCTCTTGACATCACTCAAGATTTGTCGTATGGTATACGTAAGCGTTTTCGTAAAATTTACTCTTAATGGTCGCTTGTCTGAAGATACATGGCCGCTTCCACCAAAAAACGTGCAGCGAATATGGAGGAGATCGCTCAGGCGCTCGGCGTTTCGATCGCAACCGTGTCCAGGGCGCTCAACGATCAACCGGGAGTAAGCACCGATATGCGCCGGCGCGTCCTGGAACTGAGCGAGCAACTCAATTACGCTCCTCACGGCGTAGCGCGCGGTTTGGCAACCACGCAGACCCATACGATTGCGATTTTGACCGTCGACCGCGCCCTGCCGCTTTCCAGTGACTACTTCTATCAGCGGATTATGCTCGGCGCGCAACAAGCGCTGGCTGAACGCGGGTATTTCTTGCTGGTCAATGCGCTGAGACCTGAGGAGTTGGCTGACCTTACGTCACTGCGTCTGATCAAGGAGCGAAGGGTGGATGGAGTGCTTCTAGCCGGCCCAGAGATCCCTTCACGCCAGATTCTTGCGCTTCGCAGCCTGAAAATACCTGTCGTCTTGATCGACAACAGTTTGAAGCAGACAGCAGTTGACTGCGTTGTCAGCGAAGACGAACAAGGCGGATATACGGCCGCTCATCATCTTGTCGAACATGGACACCAGCAGATCGTTGTCTTAACTGGGCCGTTGGCCTGGCCCTCCAACCAGTCGCGTTACGACGGGTATCGACGTGCGATTCTTGAGCATGGCCTGGAGCTGCTCGAATGCCATGAAAACGAGACGACGATCGACAGTGGCTTTCGCGCTATGCAGACGGCGCTGGCGCAGCATCCACAGTTGACGGCAGTCTTCGCTGTCAACGACTCGATGGCGATCGGAGCGATGCGTGCATTGCGCGAGCAAGGCCGCAGCATCCCTGTAGACGTTGCGGTCATCGGTTTCGACGATGTCGAATGGGCCCGTCACACAGAGCCGCCGCTCACCACCGTGAAGGTGTACAAGCGACAGATCGGTGCGCTGGCGGCGCAGCGGATGCTCCAGTTGATCGAAAACGGTGACCAGGCGCCGGTGCGCAGCAGTGTAGGCACTAGGCTGATCGTCCGTGAATCCTGTGGTTGTTGGCAGCGAGCGTCGGAGCTACCCTTGCCGAACAGCCTCTAACCAGACAGAGGAGCCAGGCAAATGGATGAAGCGTCTTCAGCAAGGTGCATATGGCCGGTTCGTCCGGCTTTGACGCCCTTGAACTGGAATTGTCTTGCTACAGCATTCGATGAATTTGTCATGGATTCGGCTCATCGAGTTTTGTACAGCACACAGGAAGGGCATCCAGCCTTCAGTGCATTTCTTGAAAGCTCAAAGTATGGTGCAGAGGATCACGAGTTGGTGACCTATGGGCCGATCGTCCTTGGCAAACTGTTGCGCGGCGACGATGTATCGACATTGGTGCAGGGGCTGGAAACTTATTTCTCTCCCGACTGTGAAATTTTCTTGAACTCGCCTGGCTGCACGCGGATCGAGATGTGGTATCTGATGTACGCCAACGCATTGGCAGCCCACCTTATCCGACGCCTGGCCGGAGAACGCCCTGAACTCGCGGAGCGATGGCGGCAGAGCGCAACGACGTTGCAGGCAATGGCGCGTCGTATCAACTATGATTTCAATTATCAAGGATACGACTTTGAGGCGCATGAGTCGTGGACGGACAAGGATGTCTATCGTCAACCCGATGCAATCGGCGGCTACGCTTATTTGATGCTGCTCACCTATGCAATGTCGGGGGATTCTGCGTTTTTGGATGAGAGCCGGCAGGCGCTGGCGAAATACCTGAATTTTGTCGAGAATCCCTGGTATGAAGTGCCCGACGGAGCGATGGCAGTGGTGGCTGCCGCACGGCTGCGTGCAATGGGCGACAGCGTAGATACGCAGCTTGCACTTGCGCGCCTGCTCGATCCTGCGGCGGCGCTCGTGATGGGCGAATGGGGTGGATGTGAGGTGAACGGATTGATGCGCGGCTGGCGTTACAGCACGCCTGAGTCCGCATACAGCATGGAGTCGTTGATGGTGCTGCCGCACATCCTGCCCGCTGCTCGCTACGACGTCAGGCTGGCGGCCGATATTGGGCGCTACGCCTTGCACACAGCGACGAATGCCCGATGGTTCTTCTCTGACTTCATACACGGCCGGGAAAGCCGCCCCGACTTATCGTCTGCTGTGCCTTATGAGCGTTTGCTTGCTCAGGGTGATGGCGTTGCGCCTTACGCCACAGGGGATTTCGAGGGACACAAATCTGTCTACGGCGGCGCCTACGTTCTGTGGTGGGATGCGTTGGTCAAGGCCACCGGAGATCCATACATCCTGCGCCTTGACTTGGCGCGCAGCGATTTTCTGGCGGAACGCGCCTACCCCACCTTTCTCTACTACAACCCCTGGTCAGATGAACGAACAGTCATGGTTGAAATTGGCGAGAACCCGCACGATCTCTACGACCTGGCGCAGCATACATGGCTGGCTAAACATGCACGGGGAGAGGTCGAGCTGGCAATTCCTGCAACAGAAGCGCGAGTCATTGCGCTCTGTCCATCCGAGGTGCGTTGCGCATTGCGTGGAAGAACGCTTTTCGTCGGTGAGGTCGCGGTGGACTTCGATGCCCGATCTGCACAGCAGTAATCGACGTTTCTGTCCACTGCAGAATGTGTTTTTGCTGCCCGTAGGGATGTGTTTCTAACAAAAGGAGATGAGGTATGAGATTTCTACAACCCATGAAAGCGTTGAGTCTGCTGTTGGTGATTGCCTTGCTTCTGTCTGCCTGCGCTGGCGTGATGCCGACAGGTCCGGCTGCGGGGACCGCTGCGGATGGGGCCAAGGTGCAGGTCAAGCTGGCGACGTGGGCCGGCGTAGAGGAAGCTAACGAGCTGCAGGCGATCCTCGATCGGCTGAATGCTGCGTCGGATGTCTACACGATTGTCCAGGAATCCAGTCCGGCCGAGTATTGGACCAAGCTGCAGACAACCGTCGCTGCGGGTACGGCTGCCGACCTGATGTGGATGGATCAGGATCATCTTCCTGATTTCGCCCAGAAGGGCGCGCTGTTGGACATCACAGACATGGTGAAAGGCGACAATCATTCGGCGGCGAACCTGGACGACTACTTTACGGCGCCGCTGGAACGCTACACGTATGACGGCAGATTGTATGGGCTCCCCTGGATTGCAATGCCGGTCATGCTCTATGTCAATCTGGACGCACTGGAGGCAGCCGGGCTGGGTGAGGACGAAGTCAACGATTGGACCTGGGATGACTTCAAGGCGGCGTGCATTGCTATGACGCTGGACAACAACGGCAACACGCCTGACAGCCCCAATTTCGACAGAGGCGCCGTTGCGCAGTATGGCTTCAGCATTGTGCCCGGTTGGCCGCCTGTGCAGATGTGGATCTGGCAAGCTGGCGGCGAGGAATTGACCGAAGACTTGACGCAGTCGCCGATCGACACGCCGGAGGCCATTCAGGGCGCCCAGTTTGTGGCCGATCTGGTGGCGACCGGCTGCACGCCGGAGCAGTCGGTGATCAGCGAGCGCGGCTTTGGCGAGATGATGAAGGCCGGACAGGTGACGATGTTCATGGGCGGCGCTGCAGATGACTTCGAGCGCACCGAAGGCAAGCGCATCAAGGCGTTCCTGCTGCCGCAGGGTCCGGTGAATCGCGACACCTGGGCATGGATCGGCGGCATGAGCATCAACGCCAACACGCCGAACAAAGAAGTCGCCTACGCTGCGTTCATGGATCTATCGCAGGCCATCCATGAGTGGAAGGTGCCGGCGCCGCGCATCTCGCTGGCGACTAAAGACGGAATCCTCAGGGCCACGCCTTACAAGGAGATTTCGGCGGACAATATCATCGCCAACATGCCGCACATGCGAGCGCCTCGTATCTTCCCCGGTTACGCCCAATGGGCGACGATCTTTGGTGAACGCTTCGTCGATCCACTGGTGCGCGGCGCCGGCACGGCAGCGGAGCTGAGCAGCCAGGTGCGGCCGTTGCTCGAGGAAGTGTTGGCCGAAGCAAATCGGTGACGGCCAACCCAACGGCGTTTTTTACGCACGTGTAGTGGTTTGCAACGGTTCATTTTCCATCCGCAGATTGTGCAGAAAGCGGGTAAACATACAATCTGTGCAATCTGTGGATGGATTCCCCAGCCTGGAGCATATATGGACCCTACTGCGCTGACCAACGATTATCTCCCTACGTTGATCCGATATCTGATCGCCGCTGCCGGCATCGGCGGCATTATGGTTGCGCTCTACACAGTGTTGCTGCGGCTTGGCGTAAACCGAGAGGCAGCGACCGGCTATGCCTTGATCACTCCGTGGCTGTTGGGTTTCCTGATCTGGACCGCCTATCCGATGGTGGCATCCTTCTATCTCAGCTTCACCGAGTACAACGTGTTGCAGCCGCCCCGATGGATCGGATTGACCAACTTCGAGCGTATTTTCGGACGCGACATCGACTTCTGGCCCGCGCTGCGCATCACTGTGCTCTACGCGCTGCTAAGTGTACCGTTGGGCGTGGCAGGATCGCTGCTTGTGGCGATCTTGCTGAGCGCAAACATTCGTGGGCTCGGCGTCTATCGCACGATCTACTACCTGCCGTCTATCCTGCCGGCGGTGGCGACTGCGCTGCTCTGGCGCTGGCTCTTCAACCCGGACGTCGGTCTCCTCAACAGCGCCCTACGCCCGATCTTGAGACCGTTTGGTTTGTCGCCGCCTAACTGGTTTGGCGATCCCGCCTTTGTGCTGCCTGCCTTCATCCTCATCAGCCTGTGGGGAATTGCAGGTGCAAACATGGTGATCTTTCTCGGTGCTCTCAAAAATGTGCCGCGCCATCTGCTGGAAGCAGCCGAGATCGACGGCGCTAACGCCTGGCATCGCTTCTGGCGCGTGACATTGCCCATCATCACGCCGGTGATCTTTTTGCAGGTGATCATGGGCATCATCGGCGGACTGCAGATTTTCACCGTGGCTGCATTCATTCGCTACACACCGGCGGCGGGCAAGTTCATGAATGTACTGATCTATCAGGCCGGCTTCCAACAGTTCCGCATGGGGTACGCCAGCGCGCTGGCCTGGATCCTCTTCGCCATTATCCTGGCGCTGGCGCTGCTCGTCTTCCGCTCATCTGAGGCGTGGGTCTATTATGAAGGCTCCAAGAAGTAGGAGGGGCATCTATGGCGCAGACAGTTCAACCCATCAATGCAAGCCAGGCGCGCAACGTTTCCTGGCGTCAGAGCCGGCGCGTGCGTTCGGCGCTGGTTCAAGTGTTGGCGTACATCGTCGTAACTGCGGGCGCTGTCATCCTGATGATTCCCTTCGCCTGGATGCTGTCCAGCTCGCTTAAAGCGCCTGAGCAAATTTTTATCGATCCGCCGCAGTGGATACCAGACCCAATCTTATGGCGCAACTACATCGATGCGTGGACGGCGCTGCCCTTCACACGCTTTCTGTTCAACACACTCTTCGTCACTCTCTTTGGCATGGCTGCATCGATCTTAACGTCGGCGCTGGTGGCATATGGCTTTGCGCGCTATCGCTTTCCGGGACGTGATCTGCTCTTCATCGTTCTGCTTTCCACGATGATGCTGCCCTACGTCGTCACGCTGATCCCCAGTTTCCTCATCTGGCGCAACCTGCGCCTGATCGACACCTACGATCCGCTTGTGATCGGTGCACTGTTCGGCGGCGGTCCCTTTTTCATTTTTCTCATGCGCCAGTTTATGCTCGGCATTCCGGTGGAGATGGAGGAGGCGGCGCGCATCGACGGCGCCAACACCTGGCAAGTTTTCTCGCGCATTGTACTGCCGCTGGTGCGACCGGCGCTGCTGGCGGTTGGCATTTTCAGTTTCCAGGGATACTGGAATGACTTTCTTGGTCCGTTAATCTACTTGAACGATATGTCGCGTTACACCATGACATTGGGCATGTTCTTTTTCGTCGGCGGCGCCAGCGAAGCGCCGAAGTGGAACTGGCTGATGGCAATGTCCACATTGATCGCCCTCCCAATCTTGCTCGTCTTCTTTTTGGCGCAACGCCAATTCATCGAAGGCATCACGCTGACCGGCATCAAGGGGTGAACCATGACACTTCGGCTGCAACGTCACGCGCACAATCCGGTGCTGCTTCCTGACCCTGCCTCTCCTTGGGAATGTTACAACGTATTCAATCCGTCCGTGATTCATCACAACGGTCTCTTCCACATGCACTATCGCGCGCAAGGGTTGGACTGGATCAGCCGCATTGGCTACGCCGTCAGCACGGATGGCCTGCACTGGAACCGCCTGCGCGAGCCGGTGCTTAGCCCGGTCGACGGCAGCGATTCGCGTGGGGTGGAGGATCCGCGTGTTGTCGAGATCGAAGGCGTCTTTTATATGACGTACACCGCCTATGGCCGTGAATTTTTCGGCAGCGGAAAGGCGACTCATCTTGGCGGCGGCATCCTGCCCATGATTGCACGCAGCGAAAACCTAATTACATGGGAGCGTCTTGGACCGATGACCGTGGGCGAGGACAACAAAGATCATGTTCTGTTTCCTCGCAAAATCAATGGTCGGTTTGCCGCGCTGCATCGCCGTTGGCCGCAGGTCTGGCTTGCCTACTCCGATGATCTGCGCACATGGCGCCCAGATGAGATGGCGCCGATTTACGGTCCACGTCCAGAGAATTGGTGGGATGCAACCAGCGTCGGCAACAATGGCCCGCCGATCGAGACAGCGCACGGCTGGCTCTGCCTGAACCACGGATACACCGTAGAGATAGAGCAAGGCGGCGGCAGCTTGAACCGGGCGCAGCAGGTCTTACGGGTCTACCGCCTGGGCGTCATTCTGCTCGATCTCGACGACCCGACGAAGGTGATTCATCGCCCAAAAGAACCGATCTTCTGGCCGGAAGAGCTTTGGGAACTGCGCGGTGACGTGCCAAATGTTGTCTTTAGCAACACCAATCCCGTCGTTGAAGGCTCGGTCTACGTCTATTATGGAGGCGGCGATCATGTGATCGGCATGGCGACGTGCAGCTTGAGCGACCTTGTGGAGTACGCCAGATTTGGTTAAGGACAGATAGGTCTAAAGCGGATCAAAACTGGGTACAATTCAAGTTGGGGACATACGCAGCAACAAGGCTGGCCCGCCATCCAGAGCGGTGAGCACACGCTGATCCTGGCGCCTACCGGCTCCAGCAAGACGCTGTTGGCGTTTTTGTTGGGGATTGATCGATGGTGCGCACGCCGCCGCACATCCTCATCATCACGCCGGAGTCGCTCTACATTTTGCTCACCACCCCGTCTGGACGCAAGATGTTCCGCACGGTGCAGACGGTGATCGTCGACGAGATTCACACGTTGGTCGGTTCCAAGCGTGGCGTGCACCTGGCGCTGAGCCTGAAGCGTTTGCAGCAGCTTGCCGACGGCGCGCCGCTCATATTTGCGCGAATCCCGTCGTCGTGGGTTGTGCTGGAGCGCGGGCTGCCGGCGTTGCTCGTCGAGGATGGCGGTGCGTGCCTGACGACGATGGCGCACGCCAATGACGAACTCACACAGCGCGCGCTGAATGCATGGCTGGCGCACGCCGGCCGCTTCGAGCCACGAATCCAGGTGTTGGAATGGAACGCTGCGCCGGTGTTGCACAGCCCTGGTCAGGTGATCCTGGAAGCAACAGGCTTTCGGCGCGAGTATCCAGGGATGCGGTGGGGAGATTGAGAGATTGAGAATTCATCGAGTATACTTCTGTACCGGACGAGCAACGGAATCGTCATAGAAACCATTCTTTGCGCGCCATCATCACAGTGGGACCGTATTTCCATAACACCATGAGGCAACTATCTGTGCGCACTACCTTTTTGTTTTCCATGATTTTTGCTGTTGCTCTGACCCTATTCCCATCGAGAGCGCCCGTGTATGCAACCTCACACGTGGACAGCGACAACGAGCGTGAATGGCTGGTCATGCTGTACCAGAACGCCGACGACGAAGTGCTCGAACAAGACATCTTCACCGACCTCAACGAGGCGGAGCTTGTCGGTTCGACCAACGCTGTGACCGTCATAGCGCAGCTAGATCGTTACGAGGGCGGCTTCGATGGCGATGGTGACTGGACGACGGTCAAGCGTTTCTTTGTCACGCAAGATGATGACTTGACTGCGCTCGGCTCCGAAGAGATCGACGATTTGGGCGAATTGGACAGCGGCGACCCGCAGACGCTGGTTGACTTCGCAGTGTGGGCAATGACCACCTATCCTGCCAAAAAGTACGCGCTGATCCTCTCCGACCACGGCGCCGGCTGGCTCGGCGGCTGGAACGACGACGCGCCCTACGAAGGCAGCAGCCTTACGATCAACCAGATCGACCAGGCGCTGGCGACGATTCTGGCTGAGACCGGCGTCAAGCAGTTTGAGTTTCTCGGCTTTGACGCCTGCCTGATGAGCCAGGTCGAAGCGATTGCCGGCATTGCACCCTATGCGCGTTACGCTGTCGCCTCGCAGGAGACCGAACCTGCGATTGGCTGGGCTTACGCCGCTATCCTTGACGCTCTTGTCGCAAAGCCAAAGCAGACGGGCAGAGATCTGGCGCGCATGGTCGTCAAGAGCTACATTGTCGATGACGCACGCATCCAAGACGATGACGCACGCCGCGCCTATGTGCTGGAGAATTACGGCGTCGAAGAAGAAGTCGATCCAGATGAGCTGGCGGAACTGGAGCGTAAAAGTGTGACGCTGACCGCAATCGATCTGGCGAGGTTTCCTGCGCTGATCGACGCGCTCAACGAATTCGCCTTCGCGCTGACCGAGGTTGATCCGGCGGCGATTGCGCGCGCCCGCACCTATGCGCAGTCATTTGAGACGGTCTTTGGTGAAAATGCGCCATCGCCCTATATCGACCTCGGCCACTTTGCAAGTCTGGTCAGCGAGTTTGCCGGATCAAAGACGCTCGATGCAACGCTGCGCAAGTTCTCCAGAGCCTACAAAGCCGCCATTCTCGCCGAGATGCATGGATCGTCTCGGCCCGGCGCAACTGGTTTCTCGATCTTCTTTCCCACGCCAGACCTGCTGATCGCGGTTGGCACGGAGTTGAGCGAGTATTCGTACACCGGTTACGCCAGCCGCTTTGCCGGCGCTTCGCTGTGGGATGACTTCCTGGTCTTCCACTACACCAATCAAGACATCGATCCGGAAGCCGTCGAGCCGAGTCTGCTCGACCCGAAATTCGCCGCATCGTTTGACCTGGAAGAGTTCGCTGCGCCGCTGCTGCTGGCAGAGGACGCCGAGCTTGGCGCGCCGGGGATCGATACGGAGTTGAGCATGGCGCCGCTTGAGGTGAGCAGCGACGCGATCGCAGCCAATGAGACTGTGCTGCTTGCGACGCAGATTACGGGCGACAACATCGGCTACATCTACATCGAAGTCTCGCGCTACGACGAGGAGAGCGAGGCCTACATCATCGAGGATATGGATTTTGTCGCCGCCGAAGAGACGGTCGAAGTCGGCGGCGTCTACTATCCGGTGTGGAGCGAGGCGGATCTGGACGAATTCATCTTCGAGTGGGAGCCGACGATCTACAGCCTGAGCGATGGCGAAACAGAGGCGTTTGCGCTCCTCGAGCCGGTGATCTACGGCGCGAGCGACAAAGACGGCGAATACGAAGTCAGCGGCATCTACACCTTCGCCGACAGTGGGCAGGAACGCTACGCCGTGATGAAGTTCAACGGCTTCCTGGAATACAAAAACCTGCTGCTGTTTGCTGGTTTGGGACGAACCGGCGCACCGCGCGCAGTTGTCCCGCGCGCAGGCGATACGTTCACGATCCTTCAGCAATGGTACGAACTCGATGAGGATGGCGAGTGGACGGTCAACGAGTACCCTGGCGAGACACTGACTTTCAGCGGCAAGCCCTTCACGGTGACTGCGTATGAGAGCTACCCCGGCGAGTATTCGTTGGGCATCATCGTCACCGATCTGCTCAACAACAGCGTGGTGGAATATGCGAC